>JAHJOK010000059.1 GCA_018820205.1 Alphaproteobacteria bacterium | reverse complement strand
CGAGGCGGTGGGACATCGTCGGCGGCTCCGATGACCTAGGGGGAAAGAACTAGCGGGCGGTGTCGGGCGAGTTAGGCCCTGTTTGTGTTTTCGGCAAGGCATCCTCACCCGAAAACCCTTGGCGTACGGAGGAATTGACCACCGGGGCGAGGGCGTCGGCCCCGCGACCAATGCCCGGCAGGACAAATTGGATGGCCCGCGCCGCGCCGGCGCTGACGGAGTAAAGACTGGCCTCGCCCAACCAACGGGGCGTGCGCTCGCCCGGCATGGCGGCGACCACGACCAGATGGATGGCGCCCAGCAGGACCAGCGCCCGCGTGAGCCCGACGACGATGCCGAAGACGCGGTCGATACCTCCCAGATGCGGATGGGCCTGGGCCCGGCGGGACAGGGTCGAGCCCACGATCCGCACGCCGAAATAGACCAGCAGGAAGGTGGCCAGCGCGGCCAGCAGGGTCCCTGCCCAGTCCGGGTCGATCATGGCCTTGCCCACCGGGGCCGACAACGGCAGGGCAATCAGCGCGATAAAGGCCGCCAGCACGAAGCTGAGCAGGGTCAGCAGCTCACGCGTACCGCCGCGGATCCAGCCCGCCGCGCCGGACGCCAGAAGGATCAGTACGGAAAAGACGTCCCAGGCGGTCATAGCGTCTCCGCCCCATTGCAAATGGGGAGGGGGACCGCGAAGCGGTGGAGGGGCTCTTTCCGCCCCACTGACTTGCTCGTGCTCGTCATACAACCCCTCCGTCTCGTCGGCTGCGCCGCCGATCCACCTCCCCATTCGCTGCGCGAACAGGGAGGAGACAGGCGTCTAATACCGGTTTTGCGAGATTCGTTCGACCGCTTCGGCCAGACGGCTGAGGGAGGTGGCGGCGATGTCGGTCGGCTCGTGGCTGAGCGGGGGGCAGAGCGCCTTGTCAAAGCCCAGCTTCATGGCCTCCCGCAGGCGGGCCTCGGCCCGTCCGACGGCGCGGACCTCGCCCGACAGGCCGATCTCGCCGAACACCACACAGCCCTTGGGCAGGGGCACATCGCAGACCGAACTGATCAGGGCGGCCGCGGCGGCCAGGTCGGCCGCAGGCTCATTGATCTTCAGCCCGCCGGCCACATTCAGATAGATATCGCGGTCGCCAAAGCCGAGGCCACAGCGCGACTCCAGCACTGCCAGAACCATGGCCAGCCGGCCCGAGTCCCAGCCCACGACCGCGCGGCGCGGCGTGCCATAGGCGGAGGGCGCCGAGAGGGCCTGTATCTCGACCAGCACGGGGCGGGACCCCTCAATTCCCGCGAACACGGCGGTGCCAGGCTCACGCTCGGCGCGGTCACCATTCTGGTCGCCCAGGAACAGGGCGGAAGGGTTGGTGACCTCGCGCAGGCCGGTGTCGCCCATTTCGAACACGCCGATCTCGTCGGTCGCGCCAAAGCGGTTCTTGCCCGCGCGGAGGACGCGGAAGGGATAGCCGCGCTCGCCCTCAAAGTTCAGGACCGCATCGACCATGTGCTCGACCACACGGGGGCCGGCGACCTGGCCGTCCTTGGTGACATGGCCGACCAGGACGACCGCGGTGCCTTGAGATTTGGCCAAACGCACCATTTCGCCGGCGCAGGCACGGACCTGGGTGACCGAGCCGGGACCGGCCTCATGCGCATCGGACCACAGGGTCTGGATGGAATCGACGATGACGATGTCGAACTTTTCGCGCTTCAGCGTGCCGAGGATTTCGCGCAGGGCGGTGGCGGAGGCCAGGTTCACCGGGGCCTCGGCCAGCCCCATCCGCTTGGCGCGGGCGCGGATCTGTTCGATCGCCTCCTCGCCCGAAATATAGGCGACGCGGGCGCCCTTGAGCGCTGCGCGACCGGCGACGTCCAGCAGCAGTGTGGATTTGCCGACGCCGGGGTCGCCCGACAGCAGGATGGCCGAACCCGGCACCACTCCGCCTCCACAAACGCGGTCGAACTCGGCTACGCCCGTGACGATGCGGGGCGGCTCAGGCGTTTCGGACAGCAGGGATTCGAACTGCAGGCCGCGCGCCCTGGCCGTGGCGGCAGGCTTCAGTGCGCCGGGCGGGGCGGAGCGGCTTTCCTCGACGATGGTGTTCCAGTTGCCGCAGGCATTGCACTGACCGGCCCACTTTCCGTGGACCGCCCCGCAGGACTGACAGACATAGATCGCACCGTCTCTGGCCATCGGGCGGGTCTACAACAGTCGGACGGGATCGGGCAGGGGGCGTCGCCGAGGATGCGACCGAAGCTGTCGTCTATCGGGGCCGTCCGGCAATATTGGACGACCGGGCGCGCCGCGTTGACCTTGTTCGATCCCGCAAGTCTAGTGGCCGCCCATTGGGGGAAATATCGATGCGAAGCTATCATCTGGCCGCCGCTCTTGCTGGCGCTATGAGCCTGTCCGCCTGCCAGAAGGCGGCCGAGACGACTGAACCTTCGGCGGCTTCCGCAGACGCGCCGGCCGGTTCGGCCGCCGCCGTCGAGCGCATCCTGGCCATGCCGGTGATGGAGCGCTGCGGAAGCGATTGGCCCGGCCACACGCCGCCGACCGCGCATCAGGTGATCGATCTCGGCGAGGGGGCCTTCGCGGTGCTGACGGACTGCTATCCGAACGATGATCAACCCGCGTGGAAGACCTTGCACGTTCAGGGCGCAGACGGCGTGCTGAAGGCCCAGCCGCTGATCATCTACAACGGCCCCGAATACGACGAGGGCTATGACTGGGAAGTCAGTCCCACCTCGGAAGCCCGCTGGGACTCGACGGCCAGGCAACTGGTGTGGGCCTACACGCTCGCCCCTGGCGATGAGGAACCCGCAACGCAGGTCAGGACCATGCGCTGGCGCTGGGACGGGGAGAAGATGGCGATGGTCGAGGCTGGTCGCGCGATGCACGCGACACCGAATGCACCAGCGACGGCGCCGGTAACCGGATGGCCGACCACCCCGGCGACACCCGATCCGACCCCTGCGGCGACGGCGCTTTAGCCCACGTAGCGTCGGGGAACGCGCGGCGTGATGGAGGTCAGCAGTTCGTAGCCGATCGTGCCGGCCGCCCTCGCTGCGTCGTCCAGCATCCGATTCGCGCCGAACAACTCCACGGTATCGCCAAGCGTGACGTCCGCGCCGGTGACGTCGACGGCGATAACGTCCATCGACACACGACCGAGAATGGGCCGAAGCGCGCCGGCGGCCCAGACCTGACCCTCGCCACCGTTGCTGCGCAGCACGCCGTCGGCATAGCCGGCACCGCAGGTGGCGATGCGGCGCGGCATTGAGGCGACGAAGCCGCGCGAGTAGCCGACGCTCTCTCCGGCCCGGACATCGCGGAGCTGAAGCACCTGGGCGGTCAGGGCGGCGACGGGTTTCAGCCGGTCGTCTGGGCGAGCTTCGGGTCCGCCGCCGTAGAGGCAGATGCCTGGCCGGACCGTGTCGAAAGCGTAGTCGGCCCCCAGGAAACATCCGCCGGAATTGGCGAAGGACCGAGTGACGCCCGGATAGCGGGTCGCGGCGGCGGCGAAGGCGTCGCGCTGGCGCCGGTTCATCGGCTCGGCCGGGTCGTCGGCGCAGGCGAGGTGGCTCATCACCAGTTCGAGCCCTTCGAACGGCTCGGGTGCGTCTTCGACCCTGAATCCCAGCCGGTTCATGCCCGTGTCGATCTGCAGGCCGCAGGCGCCGCCGTGCGCCGACCTCCAGGCCGTCAGCTGGTCGCCGTGGTTCAGGATCGGGCGCAGGTCGGCGGCCTTCAGCGCCGCCGGCGCGTCACCGACGCAACCGTCCAGCACATAGATCGTCGGCTCGGGCCCCAGGGCCGCGCGCAGGGCGACGCCCTCGGCCAGTCGGGCCACGAAAAAGGTCCGCGCGCCCTCGGCCATCAACCGCTTGGCCACCGGAACGGCCCCCAACCCGTAGCTGTCGGCCTTGACCACCGGGTGAGCGGGCGCGCCGGATATGGCCTCCAGTGCATGGAAGTTGTGCGACAAGGCGTTCAGATCGACGGTCAGAGAGGCGGGCGTGGTCATCGGGGCCTTATGCCGCAAGATCGTTGCCGGAAAACCCGAAAATCGACCCGAGGCGGCCGCGGCTGTCATCCTTGACTTGGAGCGGCGCGTGACCGACCTACGCGCCTCGCTTTCAAGGTCTCCCTCTCCCATGTCCGCCAACCCGCCCGTCAAGGTCCGTTTCGCCCCGTCGCCCACCGGCAAGCTGCACGTCGGCAATGTCCGCACAGCCCTGGTCAACTGGATGTACGCCAAAGGGCAGGGTGGTTCGTTCGTGCTGCGCATCGATGACACCGATCTGGCGCGCTCGACGCCCGAGTTCGAACAGGGGATCGAGGACGATCTGACCTGGCTGGGGCTGGTCTGGGACGAGCGGTACAATCAGTCCAAACGGTTTGATCGCTATGACGACGCCGCCGAGCGGCTGAAGGCCGCCGGCCGGCTCTATCCCGCCTGGGACACGTCCGAGGAACTGGATCGTCGTCGCAAGGTGCAGCTTTCGCGTGGTCTGCCGCCGATCTACGACCGGGCCGCGCTGTCGCTGACGGATGCCGAGAAGGCCGCGTTCGAGGCCGAGGGTCGCAAACCCCACTGGCGCTTCAAGCTGGACGGTCGCCGGGTGTCCTGGGAGGACCTGTCGCGCGGCCACGCCGAGGTCGATACCGCCTCGATGTCGGACCCGGTGCTGATCCGCGAGGACGGGCTCTATCTGTATACCCTGCCGTCGGTCGTCGATGACATCGACATGGGGATCACCCACGTCATTCGAGGCGAGGACCACACCACCAACACAGGCGCCCAGGTCGAGATCTTCGAGGCGCTGATCGCCGCCGGGGTGGGCGCGACCGTGCCGAACTTCGCTCATATGCCGCTTCTGGTCGGCGCCGATGGCGCGGCCCTGTCGAAGCGTCTGGGGTCGCTGTCTGTCGCCGAGATGCGGGATCAGGGTTATGAGCCCATCGCCATCACCAGCCACCTCGGCCGGATCGGGACGTCGGACCCGCTGGAAGTCGCCGACGGCATCGAGGCGCTGGGGCAGGGATTCAGCTTCGACAAGATGGGCCGGTCGCCGGCGCGTTACGACACCGAGGATCTGGACCGGCTTAACGCCCAGGCCCTGCACGCCATGTCATACGAGGCCGCCAAGCCGCGTCTGGCGACGCTGGATTGCGATCTGGGCGCGCCGTTCTGGGAGGCGGTCCGCGCCAACCTGACGAAGCTCGGCGACGTCGTCGATCTGGCGCGGATGGTTCGGGGGCCGGTGACGCCGGTCATCGAAGATCCCGCCTTCGCGGCGGCGGCGCTGGCCGTGTTGCCAGAGGTTATCGATGCGGGCGCATGGTCGGCGTGGACCAATGCGGTCAAGGAAAGCACGGGCGCCAAGGGCAAGGCCCTGTTCATGCCGCTGCGCCACATTCTGACGGGTCAGCCGCACGGACCCGACATGGCGACGATCGTGCCCATGATCGGCCGCGAACGGATCGAGAAGCGACTGCGCGGCGAGGTCGCCTGACAGACCGGGGCGGCGGGGGCCGCCCCGTCGTCACATCAGGCGTTGCAGGCCGCCAGCTCGTCGGCCGTCAGGGTCGTGCCCTTCCATGAGAATTCGGTCACCGCGCCGAAGCGGGCGACCACGCGGCGGCAGGCGCGCGGCGCCGGCTGGGCCGTTCCGCCCGAGGCGATGCAGGTCTGGCCTTCGCAGCGCCAGCTGGCCCCATCGATGATTGTGGCGCGCGCCGGTGCGCGATCGGCGTCGGCGAGAACCAGCCGGGTGGCGGCGGGCGACTGGGCCACGGCGGGGGCGGCCAGGGCCAGGCAGAGGGCGGCGGCGGAAAGAACAGCACGCATGGGGGAGACTCCGGTGCAGGACGGGGCCACAGGCGGCCCGAATGTCAACTCCGGCATAGTGCGTTGTTATTGGAAACTGTCAACATGCGTTTTCAAACGCAATGGACCGGACGTTACCGTCCGGCCTCCGACTGACCGATGATTACTTATCGCTGATCATGTTTCAAGCCCGGCGAGGCGTCACCGTGTCGCATGGCCGCGATCGCAGCCTCGACGCTGTCGCAGACGATCCAGGCCTCCAGGAATGACGCCGGCGTGAACCCGGTCTCCACGCTGTGGCGCATCAGGGCAAAGAAGGTCTCCCAGAAGCCGTCGATATTGAGGAAGATCACCGGCTTGCCGTGCAGGTCCAGCCGCTTCCACGACAGCAACTCGACGACCTCTTCCAGGGTGCCGATGCCGCCCGGCGCGACGACGAAGGCGTCGGACTGGTCGTACATGATCTGTTTGCGCTCATGCATCGAGGTGACGACCAGGGTTTCGACCTCGTCGAACAGGCGCTCGCGACTACGGAGGAAGCCCGGCATGACGCCCAGCACCCGCCCGCCCGCCTCATGCGCCGCGCGCGCACTGGCTCCCATCAGGCCTACGCCGCCGCCGCCATAGACCAGCCGCCATCCGGCCTGGGCCGTCGCCGCACCGAACGCGGCCGCGGCGTGGGTGTAGCGGGGATCGGCGGCGTCGGAGGATCCGCAGAAGAGGCAGACGGACGAACCGTCGAAGGGGGCGATGGAGGGGGGCGACGCCGACATGAAGCCTCGAGAAACTGGAAGGGGGAGACAGGCCGGGAAGCACCGGGCTATCTGGGTGAACAGTCCTATAGACCAGACGGACAGGATGAAACGACGGATCGCTCTGACTCTTATCGTCGCCGCCGCCGTGCTGCCGACCGCCTGCCGCCAGCCCGCGTCGCCGGCTGCGGTGGCGGAGCCGGCCCAGGACGGCTGGGTCATGCCGCCCATCATCGATGCGGTGACGCCTTCTCAGGCTGGACTGATCGTTCGCGGACAGGCCGCGCCGTCCGGACGGGTGGTGGTCAGGGCGGCCGAGGGGCCGGCCTATGCGGCCGGCGCGGACGCCGACGGCCGCTTCGAGCTGAGGATTCCCCGGCCGCGCATGGACGCCCTGTTCATCGTCGAGGCTCGGTCGGGCCAGGTCGGCTATCCGGCGCCCTATCGACTGCTGGTCGCCGCCGATCCCGCTGGTCCGATCGGATTGCTGACGATCGGAGCGCCGACCCGGCGCCTGGACGTTGCAGGGGGGCTGGACGCGATCGACAGCGACGGTCAGTCGGCCTTTCTGTCCGGACGGACGGAAGCCGGCTCCGTGGTCGAGATCGAGGCCGGAGTTCCGCGTACGGTGACGGCCGGGCCCGACGGCCGCTGGAGCGTGTCCCGGCCCGGAAATGGCGCGTCGCCTGTCGCCGTGGAGGGGGTGGTCTCGACGCCCCCGGCCGGTCGGTCCACGGCCGACGACATGCTGGAGCGCGTCGTCGATGGCTGGCGCATCAGTTGGTCGACGCCCGGCGGCGGACGTCAGACGACCTGGTTCCCGGATCGTCGGTAGGCCGGCAAGAGGTCGTTAACCAATTCGGCCCAACCGTGGACAAGTCCTGTTTTTGGGACACCCACCATCACCAAACCTTTCAGCCCGGCGTTCGCGTCGGGCTTTTTTCCGGGTTCAGGGGCGCAGGGCGACGGCGAGTTCGGCCGCAAGGTCGCCGTGGTCCTGGACATCGACCCGATCCAGACCCAGCCAGCCCGCCATGCGGCGCAACTCACAGCCCAGCCGATCGACCGTGTCCGGCCCGGCCTGAGGCTCCCGCCAGGACGCCTGAACCCGCAACGCCCCCGACTGGCGATCAGCCTTCAGATCGACCCGCGCGGTGATTGCCTCGTTCTCCAGAAACGGCAGGACGTAGTAGCCGTGGGTCCGTTTGTGCGCCGGCGTGTAGATTTCCAGTCGCACGCGGGCATCGAACAGCCGCTCGGTCCGGTCTCGGGTCCATATCAGATTGTCGAACGGCGACAGCAGGGCGCAGCCCGTCGATTTGCGGGGCCGTCGCGCGTCGGGAGCGACATAGGCGGGATGTCGCCAACCGGGGACTGTCACGGGCTGCAACGCCCCGACCTCGACCAGTTCGGCGATCCGGTCGCGCGAATCCTTCAACGGCAGGCGGAAATAGTCTCGCATGTCCGCTGCGGTCGAGATCCCCATGGCCTGGGACGCGATTCGAACCAGAGCGCGCTGGGCGTCGGCCTCGGTCGGGGTGGCCAGGTCCAGCACCCGGCCGGGGATGACCCGCTCGGTCAGGTCGTAGACGCGCTCGAATCCGCGCCGCGTCTTCGTCGTGATCAGTCCGGCCCAGAACAGCCACTCCAGCGCCCGTTTGCCGTCGGACCAGGTCCACCAGCCGGGCTTGCCGCGAGGCCCGGCGGCGAAATCGGCTCCGGTGACGGGACCGCGTCGTTCGATCTCGGCCAGAACCCCGTCGATATAGTCGCGTCGCTCGCGCCCGAACCGCGAAAGACCGCTCCAGACCCCGTCGCCGGCGCGCGCACGCTCCATCCGCCAGCGCATCAGCGGATGCATTTCCAGCGGCATCAGCGAGGCCTCGTGACCCCAGTATTCGAACAGCGAGGGTTTGCGGCCCCAGGCCTCGGCTTCAAGCGCTTCGCGGGGATAGTCGCCTAGGCGGGAGAAGGCGGGCAGATAGTGGGTGCGGCTGACGACATTGACGCTGTCGATCTGGATTACGCCCAGGCGGCGCGCCGTGCCGCGAACCTGGCGGGAGCCCGGCGTGTCGGGATGCGGGCGTCCGAACCCTTGCGCGGCCAACGCCATGCGCCGCGCCAGCGCCGGGGATATCTGTTCTGTCACCAAGGAAATGTGCGCCCTCGGTTGATGACAACCGCGCCCGGAAAGGCGAGATGGCTCCGCGGGTAGGCGAATTTAGTCCGTGCACGGCGTTTCAGCCCGGTGCTTGAAACGTCCGATCCTTCAATCATGTGAATGTGATAGCGTCAATCGCCGTTCAGGGCTTTTCAGGGCGTTTCAGCGAGTTTGACCCGCCAAACAGGTCATTTGGCGGGTCATTGACCGAGTGGCTCCTGTCGTCGGAGTCTGACTCCAGTGATTTGTCACGGAGTGGTTCTCGATGTCACACCACGTCAATCGCCTGTCCGATCGAGCCGTCCGCGCGGCCCGGGGCGCGGGCGACCTGCCGGACGGAAACGGCCTCTACCTCCAGGTCAAGGCGACCGGCGGGAAGAGCTGGATCTATCGCTACATGCTTGCTGGCCGCCGCCGGGAGATGGGGCTCGGCTCGCTGCTGGACGTGACGCTCGCGGAGGCGCGCGACCTTCGCGATGCGGCGCGCAAGGTCGCAAGGTCGGGGCAGGACCCGATCGAGGCGAGGCGGGCCTCGCCTGGGCCGGCGGCTGTTCCGACGCCATCCTGGGCTCCGGTTGTCGTGCCCGGAGTCCGGCGAAGCGCGGGGCCCAGCCTACGCACGGTCTGGATGGACTATGTCGCGGGCCAGGAGGCCGTCTGGAAGGGCGCCAAGACCCGGGAAGGCTGGCTGCGCTCGATCGACAGCCATGCCGCCGCGATCAAGGATCGGCCCGTCGACGAGATCGATGTCGAGGCCGTGCTCGGGGTGCTCCAGCCGCTCTGGACGACGAAGGCCGAGAGCGCGGGCAAGCTGCGCGACAGGCTCGAGCGGGTCCTCGACTACGCGGGGGTGAAGAAATACCGCTCCGGCGACAACCCGGCCGTCTGGAATGGCAACCTGTTCCACCTCCTGCCGCCCCGGCCAAAGCTCCAGCGCGGCCACATGCGGGCCTTGCCGTACCAGGCGATGCCGGAGTTCATGGCCCGGCTCCAGTCCAGGGAGGGCATGGCCGCCCGGGCGCTGGAGTTCTCCATCCTGACCATCGCCCGCGAGACGATGACGCTGGAATCGACCTGGCGCGAGGTCCATGACGACCTCTGGAGCCTGGAGGGCTCGCGGATGAAGATGCGGGCCTTCCGCCAGCCGCTTTCCTCTGGCGCCCTATCAGTTCTCGATGCGGTGAGGCCTGCGAGCGCTAGGCCAAACGAGCTGCTGTTCCCAGGGCCGCTCAAAGGCGGCGTCCTGTCGAATTCAGCTATCGACAAGGTGTTGAGGGACCTGGACGCAAACGCGACGCCCCACGGCATGCGCTCCACGTTCCGTGACTGGGCCGGCTCCTGCCGTGGGCGAGGGTGCAGGAGATCGCCGGCATCAGCCGAACGACGGCCTGGCGTCTCCAGAAAACCGGAGAATTCCCCGAGCCCGTGCAGATCTCCGCCCAGCGCGTCGGCTGGTGGGAAAGCGAGCTGACGGCCTGGAAGGCGCGCAAGGCCGCCGGGACCAGGGGCGGAGCGTCGCTACCGCCGCCTCGGTCACCCAGGCTGATCGAGACGGTCAGGTCGTACCGGGACCCGCCCGCGGCTCCCGTCGTCTTCCGGGAGGCTCCGGTTGCTGACGCGGTCTCGGCGGCTGAAACCCAGCCGCGTAAACGGAAGCGGGCGGTGTCACCGGACCAGATCGATTTTGGCTTCTGACGCGCTCATTCCTTGGTAACGCAGACCTCAATCAGCGCAACATGATCCCGAACGGGATCATGTTGATTGTTTTTTAGCGCATTAGGTATTATGTCGCCCTTGTTGGAGGACGTGATGGCCAAGCATGAACGAGCGAGCGGCGGGGCGACCGGTCGATCGGGCAAGACCCCAGCTCTGGTGCGTTACCCGAAGGCGACCAATGCCCTACGGACCATCATCCCGGAAGTGGTGATGGAGGATCCGGATTATCACCGCAGGCACCATTATGTTCCACTCGCCTTCCTCGACCGGTCGGAGAACTCACGCCGGTCTCCGTCCGAGCGGTCGAAGCCTTCGCCAGGCGCGATGCGCCTTCTGGCGGCTGTCGCAGGGTCCATGGACGTGGAGCAGATCCGCCCGGCGGCGTCCGCGTCGCGCGAGCTCCCCCGGCTCGAGCCCGTCACCTTGGCCGATGGCGCGAGCCTGGGGGAGGTGATCCGGATCCGGCGGCAGATGAAGAAGCTGAGCCAGCAAGGTCTGGCGGACCTCGCGGGGGTCGGTCGCCGCTTCATCGGTGAACTCGAGGCCGGGAAACCTACGGTCGAGCTCGGCAAGGCCCTCGCGGCCTGCGAGGTGCTGGGCCTGGTGCTGACCGTGAAGACGTCGGATGCCCGGTGAAATCCTGACGGTTTGGATGGACGGCCACGCCGTCCCTGCGGGCCGCCTCGTGCGCACGGATCATGGCGACACCGCATTCGCTTATGACGCCGGCTATGTGGCCCGGGGCGGAACGGCCCTGTCTCTGTCCATGCCGTTCGAGGACGAGGCTTTCGGCGACGTGGAAACCCGCGCCTTCTTCGCCAACCTCCTTCCCGAGAACGCCCAGCTCCAGAGGGTCATGGAACGCGAGGGCCTGGCGCGTGATGACGTCGTGGGCCTTCTGCGCCACCTTGGCGCGGACTGCGCTGGCAGCGTGTCTTGCCTTCCTCTCGATGCCCCGCCGATCAAGACGCCGGGTGTGCTGGCGGAGGACTACGAGGTCCTGGACGATCGGAGGCTCGAGAACCTTGTCCGGTCGCTGCGCGATCAACGGCGGCTGCCGGCCGATGTCCGCGACCCCTCGCCTGTGGCGGGCGTTCAGAGCAAGGTCGCGATCACCCGGATGCCCGACGGGACCTTCGCCCTGCCGAGGCCCGGCTCTCGTGTCCCCACCACCCACATCCTCAAGGTCCCCGCCCGGCGGGACTTCCGCGACGCGCGCCATGAAGAGGCGGCCGCCATCCTGGCGCGGTCAGCGGGCCTCGACGCCTCCGTGCCCGAGGCGGTCAAGATCGGCGACATGGACGCCCTCGTGATCACCCGGTTCGACCGCGTAGTCCGCAATGGAGTGGTCTCGCGCATCCACCAGGAGGACTTCGCACAGGCGCTGGGCCTGCCCTCAGAGCTCAAGTACCAGCGGCGCGGCCGCCCGGGTCGCCGCTTCGATGTCGAGGCCGCGCTGCAGGTTCTGGACTCGACGCGGGATCCGGGCGGCGCCCGGCTGGCCTTCCTGCGGGCTACGATTTTCAACCTGTGCATCGGCAACACCGACAACCACGCTAAGAACCACGCAATCCTCTACGACGGGCCGGGAGCGCCCCGCTTCGCCCCGCTCTACGACATGCTGCCGATCCGGCTCAGTCGTGAGTTCACCCACGAGCTGGCGTTCCAGGTCGGCTCCGCGACGGCGTTCGACACGATGACAGCTGACGACCTCAGGGCGTTCTTCACGCAAATGGGCGTACCCGTGGACCTGCTCGATGACTTCATGCAGGGCGAGATCGCGACGATGCTGGAGACCCTGGAGAGGGCCTCGCCGGCGCTGCGCGCCAGCAATCTTAAGCTCTTCGACGACCTGCTTGGCAAGGAGTTGGAGGAGCTGGGCGAACGCCTTGGACTCCGTGACCTCGACATTGCGCCGAGAGACTACTTCCCGGCTGAAGGGCGCTAGGCTCACGGCGAGATGGCGCCGCCGCCTCAGGGCGTCGTTCGCCGCGTTATCGTCGCTGATTGTTCAGAGTAGACCCCTGTGACGATACGATACTCCAGTCGGCCGGGCAGGGTGCGGAGCCTGAGCTTGATGATCGAGTTGTCAGCCCACTGGGTCTTCACCTGGACGCGGGCGGAAGCCGGAGCTGGGCGGGCGTCCAAGCGTCCTGTGGCCCCTTCGACCTTGAAGTCGACGATATAGTCCCAGCCCGCCCGATCCCGGGTCGATGCGTTCGCAATGAGTCTGGCGTCAGCGCAGAGCTCAGCAAAACGCTTCTCGCCCTTCTCCCCCAATTCGTCGCTGTTGATAGGTCTGTCCAAGCGACTGTCCTTCTCGTCCCACAGGTCGATCTTGACCTGTCGTCCTGCCTTCACCGCCTCGGCTTCGGCTTCGGCTTCGGCGACGAAGTTTTCCCATTTCTGGCGCTGGGACACCCGACCCACGCGCACGCCACCGGCCAGGTTGATCGGGAGGACGACGATGTAGCGATCCAACGTTGGATGGGAGGCGAGGGCGCTCCTGAACGAATCCCACAGCTGGCTGATCTGGCTCGCGGCGAACCCGTCGACGAAGAACTTTGTCTGGTAGCCCCAGACCCGACCGTTGGATCGGTGCATGAGCACCTCGACCCCGCCGTCGGCGCCGGGTCCCTTATGCTCAAGATGGACGCACGATTGCGGCGGATTGGCGATCAGCAGCTGGCGGACCAGCTCCTCGAAGCCGATCCTCTGGTCGGCGCCGTGGGGCCGAATCGCACGGAAGTTGATGGTCTGGCTGGTCATCGAGTCCGAATCACTCGTTGGCGCGAAGAGACCACCATCGCGCGATGAGACCCTGAACTAAAGGTTCGCGAGTGGCGCACCGCCGCCGTGCGAGTAGGTGTCTCGGAGCACCCTGTCTGGTCGGCAAAGGCTTGTCGTGGATTGACGCGCAGGGGATGCGGCAATTTCGCTTGGCTTGGAAGAAGCCAGCTGAAACCCTGTGAACCGCCCCGAAAAGCGGCCTGCGAAACTGAACCGCCTCAGGGGTCATTTGGCGGGTAGCCTGCCGGACAGCAAAAAGGCGCTGTTAAAACAGCGCCTTAAGGTCGAGAGTGGCTCCGCGGGTAGGATTCGAACCTACGACCAGCCGATTAACAGTCGGCTGCTCTACCACTGAGCTACCGCGGAACAGAGGCTCGGGAGGCGGGCCTATAGCAGCGGGCGCGTTCGCGGCGCAACGGGAAATGTCGACGATGGCCGTCCAGTTTATCTCAGACCCGGACGATCCGCGCGTTGCGGCCTATCGCGATATCCGGGAGCGTGACCTGACCGGCCGCCAGGGCCTGTTCGTGGCCGAGGGCGAGGTGGTGCTGCGCACCCTGCTGTCGCCGGCGTCCCTGTGTGCGCCGCGTTCGCTTCTGATCGCGGAGAACCGGCTTGAGGCCCAGGCGGACCTGATCGCGCAGGCGCCGGAGGGCGTGCCGGTCTATGGAGCGTCCCAGGCCGTGCTGGATCGGATCGCCGGGTTTCCGTTGCACCGGGGTCTGCTCGGGCTGGGTGAAAAGCCGCCTGCGCGTTCGCTTGAGGACCTGCTGGCCGACCTGCCGGAACGCTGTGCGATCCTGGCCTGCTCGGGCATCGGCAATCACGACAACATGGGCGGGCTGTTTCGCAACGCCGCGGCGTTCGGGGCGGCGGCGGTGCTGCGTGACGAACGATGCTGCGATCCATTCTATCGCAAGGCGATCCGCGTCTCGGTCGGCGCAGTGCTGAGGACGCCCAGCGCCGCCGCCGCCTCGCTGGAGGCGCTGGTGGCGGCGCTGGAGCGGGAACGGTTCGAGGTGATCGCCCTTTCGCCCGGCGCGCGCGAACCGCTGAGCGCCGTCAGAGGCGGCGGTCGGCAGGCGGTGCTGGTGGGTTCCGAAGGTCCCGGACTGCCGCAAGAAGCGCTGACCCGGTTGAGGACCGTCGGCATTCCGATGGCGGGCGGCTTCGATTCTCTCAATGTCGCTGTCACCAGCGCCCTGGCCCTCCATCAAGTGACCGTGGCGGGGCGCTGACAGTTGCGTGAAATCAGCCCGTTAACGTTCCCTACACCTTGATGAACGGCGAATTCTGTGGCGCTCTGGGTCGTCGGGGAGGACGCGATGACAGGTATTCTGGGTTTCATGAGCCGCAACATGCGCATCGCGATCGCGATCGCGGTTGTGGCGGCGGCTGTCGGCGGCGCCGGCGCGATCGGCTGGCTGACCGCACCGATCTGATAAAAATCCAGCGATTCCAGAAGGATCGCGATGGAGGCCTGACCGGGAATCGAACCCGGGTGCAAGGATTTGCAGTCCTCTGCGTCACCACTCCGCCATCAGGCCGTAGGGCCGTTTGAACGGGCCCCCAGATCGCGAGGGGCGTTCGCTATCAGATCGGCCCAGCCGCTGCAACGCGGATTGTCGCGTGCAACGCACGGACCTATAAGCGCGCGAGATTTCCAACCGAACCTGCTCAGGATACGCCTCAAGATGGACTATGTCGCCGCGCGCAAGGTCATGGTGGATTCACAGGTCCGCGTGAACGACGTCACCGACCGGGGCCTGCAAGCCGCGCTGCTGAGCGTCGAACGCGAACGGTACTGCGCGCCGGACCAGGCGTTCGCCGCCTATGGCGAGGTCGAGGTCGAGATCGCGGGCGGCCGCCGCCTGATGCAGGCGCGCGAGGTGGCCAAGCTGATCCAGGCGCTGGATGCGCGCGCCGGGCAGACGGCCCTGGCGATCGCCGCCCCCTACGCCGCCGCCGTCCTGGCGGCGATGGATGTCGCTGTCACCGCCCAGGAGGCTGATGAGGCCGTGGCGGCCGTCGTCGGCCCGGCGCTGGCCGATGCCGGCGTCGCCGTCTCCGTCGCGCCCCTCGCACAACCGACGGGCCAGGACTGGGACATGATCGTTTCAGAAGGCGCGGTCGCCGTGCGCCCGACGGTCTGGCTGGACAAACTCAGGGTCGGCGGGCGTCTGGCCGTGGTCGAGCGCTCGGGCCCGAACGGTCGGGCGGTGTTGTATGTGAAGGGCCGTGAAGGCGTTTCGCGGCGCGAGCTGTTCGATGCGGCGCCCCCGATGCTGGCCGAAATGACACCGGCGCCCGCTTTCGCCCTGTAGAGGCGCTTCGTCCGACGGACCGGGCTGGCGGCCGCGTGAAAAAAACTTAACTGGCGCAGGGGGGGCGATTTCCCGCACTACGCCGTCCAGAGGGATACCGGCGCCGTTCGCGACGCCCATCAGGATAAAGTCATGTTCAAACGCTCGCGCGCGCTCGCTTCCGTCGCACTGGTCGCCGTCACCACGGCCCTGGCCGCGCCGGCATGGGCCGAGACCCTGCAGGAGGCCATCGCGCTGGCCTATCGGACCAATCCGACGTTGCAGGCGCAGCGGGCGAATCAGCGGGCGCTGGACGAGACGGTCCCCCAGGCGCGCGCCGGGCTGAGACCCACCCTGGGCGTCAGCGGCAACGCCAGCTACACCCGCCGGGACGGACCCAGTTCCGCCGGCATCGACACGGACGGCGACGGAATCATCGACTTTCCGGGCGTGAGCGGCCTCAGCGAGACCGATTCCGCCGGCGCGACGATCAGCCTGTCGCAGTCTCTGTATTCGGGCGGTCGAATCGCGCGCGGCATCGACGCCGCCGAGGCCGGGGTGCTGAGCGGACGCGAAAGCCTGCGCAGCATCGAGCAACAGGTTCTGGCCGCCGTGATCCAGGCCTATGTCGATGTCCAGCGCGACATCGAGATCCTGCGTATCCGCGAGGCCAATGTCGCGGTGCTGCGTCGCCAGTTGGACGAATCCAACGCCCGGTTCGAGGTTGGAGAGATCACCCGCACCGACGTGTCCCAGTCCGAGGCCCGTCTGGCCCAGTCCGAAGCCGATTTCGCCGGCGCCCAGGCCCAGTTGTCCGCCTCGCGCGCAGGATACGCGGCCATCGTCGGCCAGGCCCCCGCCGGCCTGGTCGATCCGCCCGCCCTGCCGGGCGTGCCGGACGATTTCGAAACCGCGATGGATATCGGCCTGGCCGAGAACCCGAACGTGCTGGCGGCCGAATACGACCTGCGGGCTGCAGAGGCCCGTCATTCCCAGGCCAGGTCGGCGTATCTTCCGTCGGTCGGCCTGACCAGTTCCTATGGCGGCGCGACCGAGATCTCGGATTTCGACCTGTCTGACCGGACCACCAGCTTCCAGGCGGGCGTCAGCGTCTCGGTGCCCCTGTTCACCGGCGGCCTGAACCGGTCGCGCGTCGTTCAGGCGCTGGAACAGGCCAATGCGGCCCAGATCGAGATCGAGCGCCAGCGGCGCGTCGTGCTGCAGAACGTCAGCACGGCCTACACCCAGGTGATCTCCAGCCAGGCCCAGTTGCAGGCGGGCGAGGCGGGCGTCGCCGCCGCGCGGGTCGCCGCCGAGGGCGTGCGTCAGGAACAGCAGGTCGGCCTGCGCACCACGCTCGACGTGCTGAACGGCGAGCTGGAACTGCGCAACGCCGAGATCAACCTGGCTGTCGCCCGTCGCAACATTTATGTCGCCCAGGCCTCGCTGCTGAGCGCGATGGGCCGGTTGAGCGGCGAAGATCTCAGCCCCGGCATCGAAATCTACGATCCGGCCGAGAACGCCGCGCGCGTTCGCAATCGCGGCGGCCTGCCGTGGGACGGTCTGGTCGAAAGCCTGGACAGGATCGCCTCGCCGCCGGTCACCCCGGCCAATGACACCGAGGATGCGCCCATCGACGCCCAGCTGAAGTCAGAGCTGATCCAGACGGCCCCGACGGCGGATTAGCCAGCGAGGCGAAAAACGCCCGTTGATTCCCACGGGCGTTGATGCGACCAATTGGACGGGGCGCGATCGAACATCGGCCTCACCCCGAATAGTCGTCGCGCGCGCGGGTTCGATGCGCCGGCACAGGTTCTTCGAAGGCTCGATCATGACCGACACCACCGCCCAAGAGCCGACGATGGAAGAGATTCTGGCGTCGATCCGCCGAATCATCTCCGAGGACGACGCCCCGGCCGACGCCGCTGCGCCGGCCGCCGAACCTGAACCTGAATCTGAACCGTCCACCGACGAGCCGTCGCCGGCGCTGATGGACGCCACGCCTTCGATGCAGGAAGACGAGCCCGCGTCCGAGCCGGAACCGGAAGAAGAAATCCTCGACCTGACTGACCGCTATGAGGCGCCGCCGACCGAATCGATCGGCGATCTGGACGTCTCGGGCCCCGGAGAGCCGGAACCCGAGCCTTTCCCCACCGCCTTCGCTGAGCCGGAGCCCGCCCCTGCGGCGAAGGAGCCTTCGCCGAGCGCTTCGTCCGTCGATCATGACGCTCTTGTCGGCGAGACCGCCTCGGCCAGCGCCGCCTCGGCCTTCGCCGGCCTGTCCGCCGCCTTCCGCCAGCCCGAGCCGATCCCGACCGGCGGCGTCGGTCCGACCATTGACGACCTGGCCCGCGCCCTGCTTCGCCCGATGCTGAAGGACTGGCTCGACGCCAACCTGCCGGGCATCGTCGAGGCGGCGGTGAAGAAGGAAGTCGAGCGGATTTCCCGCTCCGCCTAGCCCCCGCGCCCGACTGCCACTAGATCACCAGGGGCGGCTCCGACGGGGCCGCCCCTTCTGCTTTTCTTTCTTTCGTCATTCCGGGCGTAGCGCAGCGGAGACCCGGAACTCAGCGGCGCCGAAGGCGATCTGTTCACCCAAGGTGTTCGAAGCCTGTGTCTGCAACAGGATCCTGCTCACGCAGGCCGCTGGGTTCCGGGTCTACGGCGCAAGAGCGCCTCCGCCCGGAATGACGAAAGACGGAAGCTCTCGTTTCGCCCCCGACCAGGCCCTGACCATGCTCGACAAGACCTTCGACCCCGCTTCCGCCGAGACGCGCATCTACGAAGCGTGGGAAGCCTCCGGCGCCTTCGCGCCCCGCACGGACGGCGCGGCCGAGGCGTATTCGATCGTCATCCCGCCGCCGAACGTGACGGGCAGCCTGCATATCGGCCACGCGCTGAACAACACGCTGCAGGACATCCTGGCCCGCTATCACCGGATGCGGGGCAAGGCGGTGCTGTGGCTGCCGGGCACGGACCATGCGGGCATCGCCACCCAGATGGTGGTCGAGCGTCAGCTGGCGGCCGCCGGCAATATCGGTCGTCGCGACATGGGCCGCGACGCCTTCGTCCAGAAGGTCTGGGACTGGAAGGCCGAAAGCGGCGGGACGATCGTCCAGCAACTGCGCCGGCTCGGGGCATCGTGCGACTGGTCGCGCGAGCGGTTCACCCTCGACGAGGGCCTGAACGCCGCCGTCCGCAAGGTCTTCGTCAAGCTGCATCAGGACGGGCTGATCTATCGCGACAAGCGGCTGGTGAACTGGGACCCGCAGTTCCAGACGGCCATCTCCGACCTGGAGGTCGAGCAGCGTGAGATGGACGGCTTCTACTGGCATTTCGCCTATCCGCTGGCCGACGGAGTCACCTACGAACACCCGATCGCCTTCACCGACGAGGGTGTGGCGACCGAGCATGAGACCCGCGACTTCATCGTCGTGGCGACGACACGGCCCGAGACCATGCTGGGCGACACGGGCGTGGCCGTGCATCCGGATGACGAGCGCTATGCGTCGATCGTGGGCGCAGAGGTTGTCCTTCCGATCACGGGTCGGCGCGTTCCCATTGTCGCCGACGACTATGCCGACCCGACGAAAGGGTCGGGGGCGGTCAAGATCACGCCGGCTCACGATTTCAATGACTTCCAAGTCGGGAAGCGGGCCGGGCTGCGCACGCTCAACGTCATGGATCGCTACGGACGCATTCTCGGTCTTGCTCAGACCGATATGCGTTTCGACCAAGATCGGGACGGCTACGTCGACGATGCCGAAAATCCCGAGATTCCGCCGGCGGACTACGACGCGATCGCCGCTATTCCGCATGACCTTCACTATCTCGACCGCTTCGCTGCCCGTAAAGCAATCGTCGCCCGCGCCGAGGCTGAGGGTTGGCTGCGCGAGATCGAGAAGACCCGCCATGTCGTCCCGCATGGCGACCGCTCCGGCGTCGTCATCGAGCCGTGGCTGACGGACCAGTGGTACGTCGATGCCGACACCCTGGCCCAGCCGGCGCTGAAAGCAGTGGAGCAGGGCGGCACAGTCTTCGAGCCGAAATCGTACGAGAAGATCTATTTCGAATGGCTGCGCAACATCGAGCCCTGGTGCATCTCGCGCCAGCTCTGGTGGGGGCACCGCATCCCGGCCTGGTACGACGCCGACGGCAAGATCTATGTCGCCGAGACCGAGGCCGAAGCCGTCGCACAATCGGGCGGCAAGGCGCTGACCCAGGACGAGGACGTTCTCGACACCTGGTTCTCCTCGGCCCTGTGGCCATTCTCGACCATGGGCTGGCCGGAGAAGACCGAGGATCTGGAGCGGTTCTATCCGACCTCGGATCTGGTCACGGCGGCGGACATCATCTTCTTCTGGGTCGCCCGGATGATGATGATGGGCCTGCATTTCATGGAAGAGGTTCCGTTCAAGCGCGTCATCATCAATGGCCTCGTCCGCGACGAGAAGGGCCAGAAGATGAGCAAATCCAAGGGGAACGTGATCGATCCTCTGGTGATCATCGATGAGCTGGGGGCCGATCCCCTGCGCTTCACCATGGCCATCCTGTCGGGCACGCGCGACATCAAGTTGTCGAAGCAGCGGATCGAGGGCTACCGGAATTTCGGCACCAAGCTGTGGAACGCCGCGCGGTTCTCCGAGATGAACGAGGCGCGGCGCGTCGAGGGGTTCGACCCGGCGACCGTCGAACAGACGATCAACCGCTGGGTTCGCGGCGAGCTGACCAAGGCCGAGCGGGCGGTGTCGGAAGCGGTCGAGGGCGGTCGTTTCGACGACGCGGCCTCGGCGCTTTACCGCTTCATCTGGAACGTCTTCTGCGACTGGTATCTGGAGCTCGCCAAGCCGGTCTTCAACGGCGCCGACGAGGCGGCCAAGGCCGAGACGAGGGCGATGACCGCCTGGACCCTGGATCAGACGCTGAAGCTGCTGCACCCGGTCATGCCCTTCATCACCGAGGAACTGTGGGCCGAGCTCGGCAAGGAGGGCGCGCCCCGGACCGAGGCGACCCTGATCGGCGCCGCCTGGCCTGTGCTGCCGGACGCCTTCATCGACGCCGAGGCCGAGGCCGAGATCGGCTGGCTGGTCGATCTGGTCGGCGAGGTGCGGGCCTTGCGCGCCGAGATGAACGTGCCGCCGGGGGCTAAGCCGCCTCTGACCTTCGTCGCGCCGGACGCGGCGACCTCGGACCGGGCGACGCGACATCGCGACCTGATCCTGACGCTCGCTCGAGTGTCGGATGTGGCGTCGGCAGAGACCGCTCCGGCCGGGGCGGTGACCTTCGTGTCGGGCGGCTCGGCGGCGGCACTGTCGCTGGCCGGGATCATCGACCTGACGGCCGAACGCGCCCGCCTGACCAAGGAGATCGCCGCTTTCGACAGCGACGTCGGCCACGTGATGAAGAAGCTGGGCAACCCGAATTTCGTCGAGCGTGCGGCCCTGGCCGTCATCGACGAGCAACGGGCCAAGCTGGCCGAGGCCGAGGCGGGCAAGGCGCGTCTGGAAGCGGCCCTGGCCCGGCTGGCCGAACTTGGCTGATTTCGGCCCCAGGACCCGGCTGGATCATCTGATGGTCTCGCGCGGTCTGGTGGACAGCCGGTCGCGCGCCAAGGCCGCGATCGAGGCGGGCGGCGTGACTGTCGACGGTCTGCCCGCCCGCGCCGCGTCCCAAGGCGTGGGCCAGGACGCGGTTCTGGAAGTGATCGAGGCGCACGGCTGGGTCGGCAGAGCCGCGCTGAAACTGGATCACGCCCTGACCCTGTGGCCGGTTGCGGTCGAGGGACGGGTGGTGCTGGATGTCGGTGCCTCGACCGGCGGGTTCACCGAGGTGTGTCTGGCGCGCGGCGCGCGGCGGGTGTTCGCGGTTGACGTCGGGACGGGCCAGATGCACGCCCGGCTGGCCGACGACCCGCGCGTGTCCAATCTGGAAAAGACCGACGCCCGTACGCTGGATACCCGCGTGATCGACGAGACGCCGGATCTGATCGTCTGCGACGCCAGCTTCATCGGTCTGGCCAAGCTGCTGCCGGCTGCGCTCGACCTGGCGGCCGACGACGCTGACCTGATCGCCCTGGTCAAACCCCAGTTCGAGGGCGAGGGTCCCAAGGACGCCGGTAAGAAGGGGGTGGTCAAGGATCCGATGGCCCGTGCCGAGGCGGTCCGTCGCGTTTCGGAATGGCTGGAGGGCGTCGGCTGGTCCGTCCGGGCCACCGCCGAAAGCCCGATCACCGGCGGCGACGGCAATGTCGAGTTTCTGTTGTGGGCCCGTCGCTCAAGCAGCGAGGCTCCGCGAGCCGAGCGGTAGCGACTCTTCCACACGCTCAAGCAGTGAGGCTCCGCGAGCCGAGCGGTAGCGACCCTTCCACACGCTCAAGCAGCGAGGCTCCGCAAGCCGAGCGGTAGCGATCCTTCCAAAAAAGAAAACCGCCGGTGGATTGCTCCACCGGCGGCTCCGTCACGACCCCGATCGACAGGGGGGCTGAAAAATACCGAGGCCGCGATCCGTCTGATCTCAGCGCGGCAACCAGCCGCGGCGGGGATCGTAATAATATCGGCCGTCCGGGCTGATCTGATAGCCGGCGTCATGGCCGCGACGGTCGTCGTATCGATCCGAACGGTAACCGCGATCGTCGTAACGGCCTGAGCTGTAGGCGCGGTCGTCATAGCGATCGTTCGAGCTGTAATAGGTCGGGGCCTGGCTATAGGTCTGGCCGCGATAGTCCGAACGACACTGATCATTGGAGGACCGGCCGACTTGGGCGCCGACGATGGCGCCGAGCACGCCGCCGATGATCGAGCCTTCGGTGCGGTTGCCCCGGGCCGCGATCTGCGAACCCGCCACGGCTCCCAGGCCTCCGCCGATCAGCACGCCCGCGCCGGTCCGGCCCTGACCCAGGGTCTGGCAGCGGTCGTAACGATTGTCGTAGCTCTGGGCGTAACCTTGGTTGTAGCCGTAGGGCTGGCTGTAGCCCTGATTGTAGCGGTCGCCGTAACCATAGGACTGGGCCGAGGCGGCGGCGGGGACCAGCGTCGCGGCGGCGGCGAGAGCGGCGGCGGCGGATGCGGTCTTGATGAAGGAGACGGACATTGATCGAACCCCTGTCTTGCTGCGCCGGGAAGGTCCGGCGGCTTGTTGTCCCGACTTATGGGCCTATCAACCTGAACGCCCTTTGAGCGGGCCGTTCATCTTCGTTCAGGTTTCCGATTGCGCCGCATGACCGCTAGAAGCCGCCGATGATCACGACGCTGAAGATCGCACGGGTGGCCGGGCAGGGGGATGGCGTCGCCGAGACCGACGCCGGGCCGGTGTTCGCACCCCTGACCCTGCCCGGCGAAATGGTGCGGGGCGAGGTCGTGGACGGCCGGATGGCGGCGCCCGAAATCCTTGAGGCCAGCCCGGACCGGATCGCGCCGGTGTCGCCGCAGTACGGCGACTGCGGCGGGTGTTCTCTGCAGCACTGGGCGAGCGGACCCTATCTGGACTGGAAGCGCGATCAGGTGATCGCGACCCTGGCCCGCGAACGGATCGAGACCGACGTCGAGGCGACCGTGGCGGTGCCTGCGGGCACGCGGCGACGACTGGCCCTGCATGCGCGGCGGCTTGAGGATGGCCGGGTCGTGCTGGGGTTCAAGGCGCGAAAGTCCTGGCGGCTGGTCGAGGTGTCGGCCTGTCCCGTGGCCGATCCCCGGCTGGTGGCGGCGTTTCCAGGACTGGGCCGGCTGGCGGCGGCGTTCCTGGAGCATCCCAAATCCGCGCCGACCCTTCACGTGACCTGGACCCTGGATGGGCTGGACGTCGATGTCACGGGGGTGGAGCGGCGTTCGGGCGGCCTGTCGGGCGATCGGCAGATGCAGGCGATCCGGACGGCGCGGGAGACGGACATCGCGCGGCTGAGTCTGACCGGAGAGACCCTGATGATGGCGCGCCAGCCCCGGGTGCTGTTCGGGCCGGCGACCGTGGCCCTGCCCGCCGGGGGCTTCCTGCAGGCCGTGCCGGAGGCCGAGGCGGCGATGACGGCGCGGGCGGTGGCGGCGGTGAAGGGGGCCAAAAAGGTCGCCGACCTGTTCTGCGGCGCGGGGACATTCACCTTTCCGCTCGCGACTGTGGCCGGTGTCCTGGCGGCGGATGCCTCGGCCCCGGGGATCGCAGCCCTGAAGGCCGCTGTCGGTTCGGCAAAGGGGATGAAACAGATCACGGCCGAGGCGCGTGACCTGTTCCGGCGGCCTCTGACGCCCTACGACCTGAAGGGGTGCGAGGCCATCGTGTTCGACCCGCCGCGTGCGGGCGCCGCCGAGCAGACGGCGCAGATCGCGGAAACGAAGGCGGCCGTGGTCGTGGGGGTGTCGTGCAATCCCCAGACCTTCGCGCGCGACGCACGGGTGCTGATCGACGCGGGCTTCCGGCTGGAGACGGTGACGCCGGTGGACCAGTTCCTCTGGTCGGCCCATGTCGAACTGGTCGGGGTGTTTCGGAGATGACGATGGACCAGGATGATGCGTTCGAGGACGGCGGCGGCTTCGACGCCGACGACTGGTCCCGACTGACGCCGTTCGTCGGGGCGGTGGCGACGCTGGACGATGTGCAGGCGCGCCGGGCGATCTTCGCGCTGGGCGAGACCGACGATCCCCGCCCGCTGGCGATGGACCTGCCCCAGCCGCTGATCTGGTGGGATGACGACGGCGAGAAGGCGGCGGTCGCGGTTCAGGCCGAAACCCACATCGGCCCGGACGGAGAGACCATGGAGGTTCTGGGCGTCGTCCTGCCGGATGGCGAGGGGGTGGTGGTCCTGTTGGAGGATGTCGATCTGGTGGATGACACTGACCCGACGTGGCGCGATCTGGTGACGCGGGCGGTCGATCCGTCGGCGGCGGATGATTAGCCGAACAGCTCCAGCTGAGGTCGGGCGTCGGCGGGGACGCGGAACTGCGTCTCGTCCAGCACGTGGCGCGGGCCGTCCAGACCATAGCGTTTGACGGCGGCCCTGAAGCGAGCCGCGATCAGGTCGGCGACCGGGCCGGTCCCCTTCATCCGGGTGTTCCAGTTCGCGTCGTAGTCCTTGCCCCCACGCGTCTGGCGGATCAGGGACATGACGCGGGCGGCGCGGTCGGGTCGGGCGTCGGCCAGCCATTCCTGAAACAGGGAGGTGATCTCCAGCGGCAGGCGCAGGGTCACATACATGGCCGTGGTCGCCCCGGCCTTGGCGGCGGCCTCCAGCACGGCTTCCAGCTCATGGTCGTTGAGGCCGGGAATGACGGGAGCGAAGCCGACGCCGACCGGCACGCCCGCGTCGGCCAGCCGCTTCACCGCATCAAGCCGTCGCGCCGGAGCGGCCGCCCGGGGTTCCATCGTCCGGGCCAGGTCGCGGTCCAGCGTCGTGATCGAGACGAAGGCGCTGGCCAGGCCGTCGCGGCCCATCGGCCCAAGGATGTCCACATCGCGGGTGATCAGATTCGATTTGGTGATGATGGAGAAGGGCTGTCGGAATCTCTGCAAGACCTCCAGCAGGCCGCGCGTAATCTTCTGCGTGCGTTCGACAGGCTGATAGGGGTCGGTATTGCCGCCTATGTGGATGCGTTTGCAGACGTAGCGGGGCGCGATGAGTTCCTGTTCCAGGAGACGCGGTCCCTCGGGCTTGAAGAACAGCCGGCTTTCGAAATCCAGGCCCGGGGATAGGCCCATGTAGGCATGGGACGGACGGGCGTAGCAGTAGATGCAGCCATGTTCGCAGCCTTTGTAGGGGTTGATCGAGCGGTCGAAGCCGATGTCGGGGCTGGTGTTCTTCGTGATGATCGTGCGGGCGTGTTCGGGCGTCAGGGTGGTGCGGAGCGGGGCGGGCGTCTGGTCATCATCTGTCCAGCCGTCGTCGAAATCCTCGTGCATGACGGGTTCGAACCGGCCGGAGGCGTTGGTGCGGGCGCCGCGTCCTTTCGTCGACTGGGGGCGGGAGGGCATGAACAGAGGCTAGGCGTCGCAAGAGAACAAAGCAAGAACCTAATGGGCGCGAATCCTTCTCCCCGTGGGGGGCCAGGGGAGAATGTGGCTCAATGGATGGACGGCGTAATCACCGCGCCACAGGGAGGCGGCGCGACCGCGTTCTGCATCGTCGATTTCGCCTGCCTGTGCCTTACGAACGCCGACATCCCGAACCGGCCGCGGCTGCGTGACCTACCCCCGCGTCAGGGCCAGCTGGATCACGTCGGTGCGGCGTGACCGGAACCCCGCCTCACAATAGGCGAGGTAGAACCGCCACAGCCGCCGGAAGCGCTCGTCGAAGCCGCCCATCTTGCGGATATCGTCCCACGCCGCCTGAAACCGCTGGTCCCAGCGGTTCAGGGTGTCGGCGTAGTCGATGCCGAAGCGGTCGACGCTGTCCCAGGTCAGGCCCGCCGCCTCGACCACCGGCTGCAGCCGCGCCTCCGAGGGCAGCATGCCGCCGGGGAAGACGTATTTCTGGATGAAGTCGGTGCGGGCGTTGTATTCCTCGAACAGTTCGTCCTGGATGGTGATGATCTGCAGGCCGGCGCGGCCGCCGGGCCTCAGCACGTCGCGGACCTTGTCGAAATAGGCGCCCCAGTATTCCTTGCCGACCGCCTCGAACATCTCGATCGAGGCGACCCGGTCGAAGGCGCCGCTGACGTCGCGATAGTCCATCATCTGGATGTTCGTGCGGTCCGACAGACCGGCGTTGAACAGCCGCTCGCGCGCCAGGTCGTGCTGTTCCTGAGAGATGGTGACGCCGGTGACGACCGCGCCGACCTCTTTGGCCGCATATTCCGCAAACCCGCCCCAGCCGCAGCCGATCTCCAGCACGCTCATGCCGGGCTTCAGGCCCATGGCCTGGGCGAGGGCGGCGTATTTGCGGGTCTGGGCGACTTCCAGCGGCTCGGACGGCGTCAGGAATTTGGCCGACGAATAGGTCATCGAGCGATCCAGCCACTCGGCATAGAAGGCGTTGCCCAGGTCGTAGTGGGCGGTGATGTTCTTCTTCGACCCGCGTCGGCTGTTGCGGTTCAGCTTGTGGCTGACCCAGTTGAACGCCAGCATGGCGACATTGCCGTCGAACAGGCGGCGGATATGGTCGTAGTTGTTGGCCAGGGTCTCCAGCAGCACGGCCAGATGCGGGCTGTCCCACTCGCCCGCCATGTATCCCTCGGCATAGCCGATATCGCCATTGGCCAGTACGCGCCCGGCGAAGCGGTAGTCCAGTACGTTCATGATGGCGCTGGGCCCCGGCGTGTCGCCCTCCAGTCGGTGCACCTCGCCGTTGGGCAGGGTCAGGGTCAGCCGCCCATAGGTCCAGTTGGCCGAAAGCAGCCGCACCAGCAGGGCGAAGACCCGCGGCGTCCGGTCCGCGGCGGGAAAGGCGTGGGCGGTGGACACGGTCATCGCAACGAACCTGTGGTCATCGCCGAACGGCGGTCAATCATCATCGTCATCGGCGCCCGCTCTGCTGACGGTCTTGAGGGCGTCCAGCGCGCGATCGCGGGCCATGGCGTGATCGACGATCGGGCGCTGATAGTCCTGGCCCAGCCGGACCTTCGCATCGCGCAGAACCTCGCCCGGCGCGGTCCACGGCGCGTGCAGCCAGCGGGCGGGCAGGGCGGATAGTTCGGGAACCCAGCGTTTGATGTATCGGCCGTCGGCATCGAACTTCTGTCCCTGGGTGATCGGATTGAAGATTCTGAAATACGGTGAGGCGTCGGCTCCGGATCCAGCGATCCACTGCCAATTCTGAACATTCGACGCCAGATCGGCGTCGACCAGCGTGTCCCAGAACCAGGATTCACCGCGCCGCCAGTCGATCAGCAGGTCTTTCACCAGAAAGGATGCGACGATCATTCGCACCCGGTTGTGCATCCATCCGGTGGTCCACAGCTGGCGCATTCCGGCGTCGACGATGGGATAACCGGTCCGGCCGCGCGTCCAGGCGTCGAACCCCGCGTTGTCCTCGCGCCAGGGCATGGCGTCATACTGGGGCTTGAACGCCCGGTCCGGCAGGGTCGGGAAATGGTGCAGCAGGTGGGCCGAGAACTCGCGCCAGCCCAGCTCGGCGGTGAATTTGTCCGCCTCCGTCTTGGGCGCTCTGCCGTCTGCGCCCGCCGCCTCGACAGCGGTCCAGGCGCGCCACGGGCTGATCTCGCCCCAATGCAGATGCGGCGACAGGCGACTGCCGCCCACTTCGGCCGGATGATCGCGGCCCTTCGAATAGGATTTCAGCGCCGTCGAGACGAACCGGGACAGGGCCTCGGCTCCGCCGGTCTCGCCCGGCGTCCAGTCGAAACCCTTCGACCAGTCGGGCCGGGTCGGGTGCAGCCCCCAGTCGTCGATGTCGTCGCTGTCCAGCCGGGGCGCCGCGTCGAACGCGCGCGGCCCGATCGTGTGCGGCGGCGCCTCGATCCGGTCGCGCAAGGTTTTCAGGAAGGGGGTGAACACCTTGTACGGACCGCCGGTCCCGTTCAGCACCCCGCCCGGACGACACAACAATGCGCCGTTGAACCCCTTGATCTCCACGCGGTCCGTCTTCAGCCCATGGGCGATGTCGGCGTCGCGGGCCCAGGCGTCCGGCTCGAACAAACGGTTCACGAAGACCGTCTCTGCGCCGGTCTGTTCGATCAGACGCCGCAGCTCGGCCTCCGCATCGCCGCGCCGCAGGATCAAGGTCGCGCCGCGTTCCGCCAGCGACGCCGACAGGGCCCTCAGGGACTTGTCCAGCCACCAAAGGGACGCCGCCCCCGCCGCCCGGATCGCGGAACCCTCGTCGTGGATATAGACCGGCACGATCGGACGCCCGGCGGCGTGGGCGTGGTTCAGCGCCGGGTTGTCGTGAAGCCGGAGGTCGCGGCGAAACCACAGGATGACGGGGGGCCGGTCCTCGGTGGTCACGCCGTCGATCTCCGTGATAGGTTGCAACTCAGGGCCCGCGAGGCCACCTGACCGCGCATAGGCGTGGCCATGCCAACGCGCCACCCGTCAAAATGTCCCATAGAGAGCCTGCCGTGAGCGCACCGAATTCCGTCATCACCCTTTCCGGAAACGGCATCACGACGCCGGTCGTCATCGGCGGCGGCGCGCGCATCGCCTTCATCGCCGGCCCGTGCCAGCTGGAAAGCCGCCAGCACGCTCTGGAAATGGCTCACGCCCTGAAGGAAATCGGCCAGCGGCTGAACGTCGGGATCATCTACAAGACCAGTTTCGACAAGGCGAACCGCACCAGCGCATCGGCGGCGCGCGGTCTGGGCCTGAAGGATTCGCTGCCGATTTTCGACGAGATACGCCAGGTCACCGGCCTCCCGGTCCTGACCGACGTCCACTCCGAGGACCAGGCCCGCGAAGCCGCCCAGGCCGTGGACGTGCTGCAGATCCCCGCCTTCCTCAGCCGCCAGACGGACCTGTTGCTGGCCGCCGCCACCACCGGCAAGGCGATCAACATCAAGAAGGGTCAGTTCCTGGCGCCCTGGGACATGAAGAACGTCATCGCCAAGGTTGTCGGCGCCGGCAACCCGAACGTCATGGCCTGCGAGCGGGGCGCCAGCTTCGGCTACAATACCTTGGTCAGCGACATGCGCGCCCTGCCGGTGCTGCGCGACATCGGCTGTCCCGTCGTCTTCGATGCGACCCACAGTGTTCAACAACCGGGCGGGCAGGGGACCTCCTCGGGCGGCCAGCGCGAGTTCG
Organism: Alphaproteobacteria bacterium; assembly: GCA_018820205.1. Taxonomy (GTDB): domain Bacteria; phylum Pseudomonadota; class Alphaproteobacteria; order Caulobacterales; family Caulobacteraceae; genus Brevundimonas. The sequence continues at coordinate 214,510 of JAHJOK010000059.1, read as the reverse complement.
TGCCGGTCCTGGCCCGCGCCGCCGTGGCCGTGGGCGTCGACGCCGTCTTTATGGAAACGCATCAGGACCCCGACCACGCCCCCTCGGACGGCCCCAACATGGTGCCCCTGTCGCAGTTCGAAGGCCTCGCCGCCGAACTGCTGGCCTATGACGACCTGTCCAAGGCCCGGATGGCGAAGGCCGCGTGAGCCGCGCCGCGCCGCCACCGCCCGGCGCGTCCGCATCGACGGCCCTGCGCATCCTCGTGGTGGGCACCCATCCGAACGCCAACCAGCCCAGCATGTCGCAGTTCGCGACGTGGTTCGAACAGGCCCTGCGACCGCTGGGCGCCGTCCGTCGGATCAGCGCCCCCGCCGTTTTCAAGCGCGCGCCCGGCGATGCGGGCGCGGCGAAATGGCTGGCCTATCTGGATCAATATGTCGTCCTGACTCTGTGGCTGGCCGTGATTCACAGCCGCCACGACATCATCGTCGTCGCCGATCATTCCAATGCGCCGGCCGCCGGACTCGTGCCCCGATCGAAACTGATCGTCATGGTCCACGATACGATCGCGATCCGGCAGGCCCGGGGAGAGATCGAACAAGCGCCGCCTGTCGGGGCGACGGGGCGGTTGCTTCAGCGCCGGATTCTCGCCGGCCTGCGCAGGGCCGCCCTGCTGCTCTTGAACCCCGGCCCGGTCGAGCGGCAGCTCGCCGAGCTTGGCGTGTCGGCGCCCTGCGCAATGGTGGGATGCCCGGTGGACACGCACCGGCTGTCCGAACCGGTGGCGCCTGACGGGGCTCCGACCGGTCCCTATGTCCTCAATGTCGGCGGCGACGGCTGGCGCAAGCGGAAGGGGGATCTGCTTCGCCTCTGGGCCGCGTCGGATCAGGCCTGCCCCCTGCCGGTCCTGGTCCTGGCCGGCTCCACCAGCGACGCGACACGGATCGAGCTGATGCGGCTCGGCCTTCAGGACCGGGTCAGACTTTACGATGACGTTTCCGACGGCCAGCTTGCGTGGTTCTACCGACACAGCCAGGCGCTGGTGGCGGCCGGACATGACGAGGGCTTCTGCATTCCGGTTGCGGAGGCCTGTTCCTTCGGCAAGCCTGTCTTTGCGCCCTCGACCGCAGAGATATATCCGATGATTTTTGGCGACGCCGTGACGACCATCGATATGGACGATCCCCGGGCGGGCGCGGTCGCGCTTTCGCGGCATCTTGGACGTGCGGTGTCGTCCAGCGCCGGGTCGGGTCGCGCGATCGCGGAAAAATGGTCGCAGCAGGCTTTCGAAGTTCGCGTCCGCACGGCGGTCGCCGGGATGGCGCCGGCCGGCCATGACAGGCGGCGCGCTGGAAAGCCGATGCAAGCATGACGATGGATCACACGTCGACCCCGCTCGACCTTGGCGCGCTTCAGCTTCTGCTTGACCGGTTCGCAACGCTCGAGATCGCCTGCGTCGGGGACCTCATGCTGGACCGCTACGTCTACGGCGAGGTGAGCCGGATTTCTCCCGAGGCGCCGATTCCTGTGCTGCGCGCGCGACGGACCGTGGCGATGCCGGGCGGCGTCGGCAACGTCGCCAGGAACGTCGCGGCGCTCGGCGGGGCGGCGCGGCTCGGCGGCGTCGCGGGCGCTGACGCGGCGGGCGCCGAACTGGCCTTGCTCGTCTCTGCTGACGACAGGATTCGCGATTTCATCCATCGACCCGAACGGGCCAGTACGATCGTCAAGACCCGGTACGTGTCGGGCGGTCAGCAGTTGATGCGTCTGGACGAGGAAGACCCGGTGGTCGGCGCCTTCGAGCGCGACGATGTCTTCTCGAATGTGGGCGCGATCCTGCTGTCGGACTACGCCAAGGGCGTCGTCACCGAGCGGATGATCCGTTCCGCGCTGTGGCAGTCCCAGAACAGCGGCGTCCCGGTCATCGTCGATCCCAAGGGGCGCGATTTCGCGCGCTATGGCGCCGTCGACGTGATCAAGCCCAATGCGTCGGAACTGGCCGGCGCCACCGGCCTGCCGGTCGAGACGGACGAGGACATCGAGGCGGCGCTGGCGGCGCTGTTGCAGACCACGACGGCCAAGGCCATCGTCGTCACCCGCGCCGGCAAGGGCATGAGTCTGATGCGGCGGGGCGACACGGCCGCGCGGCATTTCCCCGGCCGGGCGCGCGAGGTGTTCGATGTCTCGGGCGCGGGCGATACCGGCCTGGCGGCTTTGGGGCTGGCGCTCGGCGCGGGCGCGTCGCTTGAGCAGGCGGTGCAGTTGGCGATCCTGGCGTCCGGCGTCGTCGTCGGAAAGAGCGGCACGGCGGTCGTTACTCCGGCCGAACTGATCGAGGCCGAGATGAGCCAGCACGCCGGCGCGGCCCTGGCCAAGGTGACGGCGCTCGACGATCTCGCCGCCGAGGTCGAGGCCTGGCGTCGGCAGGGACTGAAGGTCGGTTTCACCAACGGCTGTTTCGACATCCTGCATCGCGGCCACGTCGCCTATCTGGCCCAGGCCCGGTCCTGGTGCGACCGGCTGGTGGTGGCGCTGAACACGGACGCCTCGGTTCGCAAGCTCAAGGGCGACGGCCGTCCCGTGAACGACCTGGACAGCCGCGCCGTGGTCATCGGCGGCCTCGCCAGCGTCGACCGGGTCACCTCCTTCGACGATCCGACGCCTCTGGCCCTGGTCGAGCGACTGCGGCCGGACGTGCTGATCAAGGGCGCGGACTATACCCGCGAGGGCGTGGTCGGCGGAGATCTGGTCGAGAGCTGGGGCGGACAGGTTCGCCTGGCGGAATTCGCCGACGGCTATTCGACCACCCGCACCATCGCGAAGATGACCGAGAGCGCTCCCCCTCTGGCGTCATTGGGAGAGGCCGGCTGATGCGGCGCATGATCGTGGTCACCGGCGGCGCCGGCTTCATCGGCTCCAACATCGTTTCGCGCCTGTGCGCCGAGGACCGCTGGGACGTCGTCGTGTGCGACCGTCTGGAAGACGCGAACCTCGGCAAATGGCGCAATATCGCGAAATCTCCGATCGCCGATTTCTGGCTTCCCGAGGAGTTGTTCGCCCAACTGGAACGGCACGCGGACCGCATCTCCGCCGTCGTCCACATGGGAGCCATCTCCTCGACGACGGAGCCCGACGCCGACCTGATTCTGACGACGAACTTCAGCCTGTCTCGCGACATCTGGGACTGGTGCGCGCTGAACGACAAGCGGATGATCTACGCTTCGTCGGCCGCAACCTACGGCGATGGCGAGGCCGGGTTCGAGGACGCCGACGATCTTGCCTCGATCACGAAGCTTCAGCCGCTAAACGCCTATGGGTATTCGAAGAAGCTGTTCGATCAGTATGCGGTGCGCGAGGCGTCCCGCGATCATGCCCCGCGCCAGTGGGCGGGGCTGAAATTCTTCAACGTCTACGGCCCGAACGAGGGTCACAAGGGCGGGATGAAGTCGGTGATCGCCCAGATCTGGCCCAAGGTCGCGGCGGGCGAGACGGTCAGTCTGTTCCGGTCCCACCATCCCGACTACGCCGACGGCGGACAGTTGCGGGATTTCGTCTTCGTCGAGGACGTCGTCGACATCATCGACTGGCTTTTGCGCACCCCCGGCATCAGCGGCATATTCAACGCCGGCTCCGGACAGGCGCGTTCCTTCCTCGATCTGGCCAACGCCACCTTCGCCGCTGCGGGCCGCGAACCCGCAGTGACCTATATCGACATGCCCGAGGCGATCCGCGACCGGTACCAGTATTTCACCGAGGCTCGGATGGACCGAGTGCGCGGCCTCGGCTTCGGCGGACAGTCGACGCCGCTGGAGGAGGGGGTCCGTCGCTACGTGCAGTCCTTCCTGTCCCAGGCGGACCCCTACCGTTGACCCGCCCCCGGTTGAGTCTACGTCAGTGGGCGGGCTGGACCGGCTTTGCTCTGGTGTTCATCATTCTGGCGGCCTTCGCGGTTTGGCGCGGCGATATCCTGAAGGCGGGGCTCGATCCGCAGATCCCTTTTCAGGCCTACGACCCGCCCGCCGCGCCCGACTACGACGCCGCTTCGGCCTGGGTCATGCGCGACACGCGGGTCGATGGCGCGGGGTCGGCCGCGATCTTCTTCCTGCATTCCACAACGTTCGACGGCGGTTCCGACTGGAACGGCCCGATCGGCGATCCACAGGCCGACGCCTATCTGCAGCGGGTGGTCGTGCCCAACTACGCCGGGCCGTTCGCCCGCGCCGGGGCGATCAGCCTGCCCCGGTATCGCCAGGGCTCGCTCTACACCCGCCTGACCCTGCGCGACGATGCACGCGATGCCAGGGCCTTCGCCTATGGCGACGCCCTGGCCGCGTTCGACGCATGGCTCGCCGGTCATCCGACCGGACCCCTGGTGCTGGCCGGGGTGGAACAGGGCGGCGAGTTGATTGATCGGCTGGTTCGCGAACGGGTCGCGGGCGACGCCTCGCTTCGCGCCCGGATTGTCGCCGTCTACCTGATCGACGTCATCGTCGCGGCCGACAACCTGTCGCCGCTCGTGCCGGCCTGTGTGACCGCGACCAGCACCGGTTGCGTCATCGGCTGGTCACAGGTGGACGAAGACAACGAAGGCGCCGCGCGGCGTCGGCTGAGGCGCGCCCTGGTCTGGAACGCCCAGGGCCGGCTGGTCGATCTGGATGGGCGGCCTGCCCTGTGCGTCAATCCGGTCAGCGGCGCCCGGAACGACACGATTGTGCCCGCCCGTCAGCATCACGGCGCCGCCAACGCCACCGGGCTCGAATGGGGGGTAAGACCGGCCTTCATCGACCGCGCCGTCGCGACCCGGTGCGTGGACGGCATCCTGCGTCACACCGAATTGAAGACAGAATCCTTTCGCGAGGTCGGCGGTTGGGCTGACCGTAGAAAAGCGCGACAATACAATCTATTCTACGCGGATATTGAAGCCGATGTTGAGCGCCGGCTGAATGTCTGGACGGCGTCGAACGCTTCCTAGTCCGCTCCCCTCCGATCGGCTTTCCAGTCGAACAACGCCTCCAGCACCCGGATCGCCTCGCCGCGCGCCGTGGTCAGGTCCGGATCTCGATTCAAAACCAGCCGGGCGTCGTCCGCGGCCGCCAGCAGCAGCGACCGGTGCCGGATCGGATCGGCGAACCGATAGGCCGGAAAGCCGCTCTGTTTCAGCCCCAGCGGATCGCCGCCCCCGCGCAGACGGAAATCCTCCTCGGCGATCTCGAACCCGTCCTCGGTGCGGCGCAGCGTCTCCAGCCGTTCGCGCGCCGTGTCGCCCAGACCCTTGCCTGAGGGGCCTCCGTCCTGACCGCCGTACAGCAGGATGCAGGCGCTCGACTTGGCCCCACGCCCCACACGGCCTCGAAGCTGGTGCAACTGGGCCAGGCCGAACCGGTCGGCGTGTTCGATCACCATGATGGTCGCATTGGGCACGTCGACCCCGACCTCCACGACAGTCGTCGCCACCAGCACCGAGATCCGCCCGTCGGCGAAGTCGGCCATGACCGCCTCCCTCTGGGCGCCCGGCATCTGGCCGTGCGCCAGACCGACCTCGATGTTCAGAATCCGCGACAGGTCGCGGGCGCGTTCCTCGGCGGCGGCGAGATCGCTCGCCTCGGATTCGGCCACCAGCGGACAGATCCAGTAGGCCTGGGCGCCGCCCTCGACCGCCGCCTTCAGACGCTGCGCCACCTCGCCGATACGGGCCAGAGGCAGGACGGCAGTGGAGATCGACGTGCGGCCCGGCGGCTTCTCGGTCAGCCGGCTGACCTCCAGTTCGCCGTATTGGGTCAGCTCCAGCGTGCGCGGGATCGGCGTGGCCGACATGGTCAGCAGATGGACCCCGCCGGTGCGCGGATCGCCCTTGGCCTGCAGCCGCGCCCGCTCGTTGACCCCGAACCGGTGCTGTTCGTCGATGACCGCCAGGGCCAGTCTGTCGAACCGGACCGCGTCCTGGAACAGGGCGTGAGTGCCGATGGCGACTTTCGCCTCGCCAGAGGCCAGCGCCGCCAGACGGTCGCGACGCTCGGCCGGGGTGTCGCGCCCCGTCAACAGGATCGTCGGCAGGCCGGCGGCTTCCAGCATCGGCGAAAGACGCTGGAAATGCTGGCGAGCCAGGATCTCCGTCGGGGCCATCAGGGCCGCCTGGAACCCGGACCCGGCCGCATCGGCCATGGCCAGGGCCGCGACGGCCGTCTTGCCCGATCCCACGTCGCCCTGCAGCAGACGGCCCATCTGTTCGCCGGACGCGAGGTCGCGACGAATCTCGGCGATGGCCTGGGCCTGGGCGCCGGTCAGGCTGAAGGGCAGGGCGGTCAGCAGGGCATCCGACGCCTCTCCGGGCGCGACGATCGGGGCGGGCGTGACCTGGCGCGCCCGCTTGCGACGGGCCAGCGCCATCTGGTGGGCGAACAGTTCGTCATAGGCCAGACGCTGGCGCGGCGCGGCGTCGGGCGAAAGATCGGCCTCGCCCGTTGGGGCATGGAGAGCTTCCAGCGCCGTCCGCCAGCCCGGCCACTGCTGTTTCGTCAGCCAGGCGGCATCCTGCCATTCGTCCAGTTCCGGCGCGGCCGCCAGCGCCCCCAGGGCCAGTTTGCGGACGTTCCTGGACGTCAGCCCGGCCGTTGCCGGATAGACTGGTTCGACGGCGGGGATTTCCTCGCCCTTGTCCAGCGGGACGATCCAGTCCGGATGCACGATCTGGACCTCTCCGTTGAACCGTTCGACCTTGCCCGACACCAGCCGCCGTTCGCCGCGCGGCAGCTGTCGGTCGATATGCTGGGGGCTGCCGCCGAACCAGATCAGATGAACGAAGCCGGTCTCGTCGCTGGCCCGGACCTTCAGCGGCACGCCGGGTTTGCCGGGTGCGATCATGCGGTCGACGACGACGTCGAACACGGCGACCTCGCCCTCGACCGCGTCGGCGGCATTCGTCCGCCGGCGCGTGATCACGCCCACGGGCGACAGGAACAGGACGTCGCGCACCAGCGGTCCGGCCAGCTTCTGGATCAGCGGCAGGGTGCGGGGGCCGACGCCCTTCAGGCCGTCGACATCCGCGAACAGGGGAAAGAGAATCTGGGGCCGCATCGCTGATGACATTAGACGGCGCCGCGACGCTGGCGAAACGGCAACAGGCCCGCTATCTCACAGCTGTGTTGAATGAGCTGGACCGGGCAAGGATTCTTGTGGCCGATAACGATGCGCGTGGCGAAACCGAAACCCGCCGACAGCGGCTGGGCCGGATCACCTTCCGTGCGTGGCGGCGCGGCTTTCGCGAGGCCGATCTGGTCCTGGGGCCGTTCATGGAGCGGGAGGGGCCGGACCTGAGCGATGACGAACTGGACAAGCTGGAGGCTCTGCTGAGCGAGGACGATCACGACATCTACGCCTGGATCATCGAGGGGGCGCCGACGCCCGAACGCCACGCGACCCCGCTGATGGACAGACTGCGCGTCTTCATGCGCGCCCACGTCGCGGCCGTCGTCGCCGAAGGAGCCGGTTGATGGACGGTGCGAACCTGCAGAACCGCTCCGATCACGACCTGGGCGGCGCGCCCGAGGGCATGGACGCTTTAGTCGTCGCCGAGCGCCTGACGGCGGCTGGCGGCGTGGGCGTGTTCGTGGCGCGGGATTTCTCGCGCTCCAGCGCCTTCGTTCAGGCGTTCCGGTTCTTCGCCAAGGATATTGAGGTCATTGAGTTTCCGGCCTGGGATTGCCTGCCCTATGACCGGCTCAGCCCTACGTCGGGCGTGTCGGCCGAGCGGATGGCGGCCCTGTCGGCTCTGGCGCGGCGCGAGGCGGACGACCGGACGCCCATTCTGGTCGTGACCACGGTCGCCGCCGCCCTGCAGCGGACGCCGCCGCGCGAGGTCACCGGCTCGGCCGGGTTCGACGCCGTGGTCGGTCTGGAACTCGATGCCCAGGCGCTGGAGACCTATTTCACCACCAACGGCTATATGCGCGCCTCGACCGTCAACGACCGCGGCGAGTACGCCATCCGGGGCGGGGTCATCGACGTCTTCCCGCCGGGGTTCGAGGAGCCGGTGCGTCTCGACATGTTCGGGTCGGAACTGGAATCGATCCGCACCTTCGACCCCGCGACCCAGCGTTCGACCGGCCAGAGGCGCGACGTCGCCCTGTCGCCCGTGTCCGAAGCGCTGCTGAATCCCGAGACGATCAGCCGTTTCCGCACCGGCTATCTGAACCTGTTCGGCGCGGCGGGCGACGATCCCCTGTATGCCGCTATCAGTGAGGGCGCCCGGCGTCAGGGCATGGAGCACTGGCTGCCGCTGCTCTACGACCGGCTGGAGACCCTGTTCGACTATCTGCCCGAACGGGCGACGATTTTCCTGGACCATCAGGCGGAGGCGGCGCGCGCGGAACGGTGGGCCCTGACCCGCGACGCCTATGAGGCGCGGCAGGAGGCGTCGAAGGCCAAGGGGGGCGGCGCGAACCGCGCCCTGCCGCCCGGCCGCCTCTATCTGCCGGAAGAGGACTGGCATTCCGCGCTCGCGGGCCGGTCAGTGCGACGCCTGACCCCTTTCGATGCCGACGTCGACGACGCGGGCGGCCGGCTGGGCCGGACCTTCGGGGCCGAGCGGGCGCAGGACAGCGTCAACCTGTTCGAGGCCGTCGCGGCCCATGCGGCGGCGCTGAAGGCCGACGGCAAGCGCGTGCTGTTCGCCTCATGGACGGAAGGCTCGTCCGATCGCCTGGGCGTGATGCTGGCCGACCACGGGCTCGACCACGTCGTCGCCGTGCGCGACTGGGCCGATGTGCAGGCGGCGTCGAAAGACCTCTATCTGCGCGCGGTCCTGCCGGTCGAGCACGGCTTCACGACCGCCGACATCGCCGTCATCTCCGAGACCGACATCCTCGGCGACCGGCTGGCCCGACCCAAGCGCAAGCGCCGCGCGTCGAACTTCCTGGCCGAGGCCTCGGCCCTGACGACCGGCGATCTGGTCGTTCACCTGGACCACGGCATTGGCCGGTACGAGGGTCTGAAGACGCTCGACATCCAGGAGGCGCCGCACGACTGCCTGGAACTGCTCTATGCGGGCGAGAGCAAACTCTATCTACCCGTTGAAAATATTGACCTCCTGACCCGTTACGGCGCGGAGTCCGAGGGCGTTCAGCTGGACCGGCTGGGCGGCGCGGCCTGGCAGGGTCGCAAGGCCAAGGCCAAGGCCCGCCTGCGCGACATGGCCGAGGGTCTGATCGCTCTGGCGGCCAAGCGCGCCCTGCGCGTCGGCGACGCCATCACCCCGCCGCACGGCCTGTTCGACGAGTTCTGCGCCCGCTTCCCCTATGAGGAGACGGACGATCAGCTGAACGCCATCGGCGACGTGCTGGAAGACCTGGGCAAGGGCACGCCCATGGACCGGCTGATCTGCGGCGACGTCGGCTTCGGCAAGACCGAGGTGGCCATCCGCGCCGCCTTCGTGGTCGCGATGACGGGGCAACAGGTCGCCATCGTCTGCCCGACGACGCTTCTGGCGCGCCAGCATTTCAAGACCTTCAGCGAGCGGTTCGCCGGCTGGCCGATCAAGGTGCGGCACCTGTCGCGCATGGTCACCGCCAAGGACGCGGCCGAAACGCGCGCGGGCCTCAAGGACGGCAGTTTCGAGATCGTCGTCGGCACCCACGCGGTGCTGGCCGAACAGGTCGGGTTCAAGGACCTGGGCCTGGTGATCGTCGACGAGGAGCAGCATTTCGGCGTCAAGCACAAGGAGAAGCTCAAGTCCCTTCGCGCCGACGTCCACCTGCTGACCCTGACCGCCACGCCGATCCCGCGCACGCTGCAGATGGCCCTGTCCGGCATCCGCGAGATGTCGATCATCGCCACCCCGCCGGTCGATCGCCTGGCCGTGCGCACCTATGTCGCGCCCTGGGATCCGGTCATGGTGCGCGAGGCCCTGCTGCGCGAGAAATACCGTGGGGGTCAGGCCTTCTATGTCTGTCCGCGTCTGGCGGACCTGCCGGACATCGAGGAATTCCTGCGCGTCCAGGTGCCGGAGATCAAATTCGTCGTCGGGCACGGCCAGATGAGCCCGACCCAGTTGGAAGACGTGATGAGCGCCTTCTACGACGGCAGCTACGACGTGCTGGTCTCGACCACGATCGTCGAAAGCGGCATCGACATTCCGACCGCCAACACATTGATCGTGCACAGGGCGGACATGTTCGGCCTGGCCCAGCTGCACCAGATCCGGGGCCGGATCGGGCGGTCCAAGGCTAGAGCCTTCGCCTATCTGACCACCGATCCGAAACGGCCCATGACCCTGTCGGCCGAGCGACGTCTTCAGGTGCTGCAGTCGCTCGACAACCTCGGCGCCGGCTTCCAGCTGGCCAGTCACGACCTGGACCAGCGCGGCGGCGGCAACCTGTTGGGCGACGAACAGTCGGGCCATATCCGCGAGGTTGGCGTCGAACTGTATCAGCAGATGCTCGAGGATGCGGTCGCCGAGCTGCGCCAGAACGGCGGCGAGGGCGTCGTCGATCGCGGCTGGTCCCCCGCCATCAATGTCGGCGCGGCGGTCTTGATTCCAGAGGATTACGTCGCGGACCTGAATGTTCGTCTCAGCCTGTATCGCCGCCTGTCGGACGCCGAGAACACCGAGAGCCGCGAGGCCCTGGCCGCCGAGCTGATCGACCGCTTCGGCCCCTTGCCGGACGAGGCGAAACAGCTGCTGCGCATCGTCGGGGTCAAGGCCAACTGCAAGACGGCCTGCATCGAACGCATCGACATCGGGCCCAAGGGCTGCGTCCTGACCCTGCGCGACAATCGCTTCCCCAATCCGGCCGGCCTGGTCGGGCTGATCCAGAAGAACCACGCCAGCTGGAAGATCCGGCCGGACCAGAAGATCGTGGTCAAGGGCGACTGGCCCACGCCCGAGGATCGCCTGAAGGTCGCAGAGAGGATCACCACCGACCTGGCGCGCGTGGCGGGGGCTTGAGAATTCCGGAGCGCGGACCTCCAGGTCCGCTCTTTCGTCGCCACGGAGCGGACCTGGAGGTCCGCGCTCCAATGGATCACCGGCGGACCTTGTAGTGCAGGTGGGTGGCCAGCCGCGTCGCGCGGGCGGAGACGGGCTCCAGCTCCGCCGTCAGCCCGTCCCACAGCCGCTCACCCGCGCCGAGAACGATCGGCGCCATCTGCAGATGCAGGTCGTCGATCACGCCCGCGTTCAGATAGTGACGCGTCGTCCCGACCCCGCCGCAGATCGCGATGGGGCCATCGCCCACGGCGGCCCGGGCCGCCGTCAGCGCCGCGTCATACCCACTGGTGATGAAATGAAAGGTCGTGCCGCCCTCCATGACCAAGGGCTCGCACGGATAGTGGGTCAGAACGTAGACTGGGGCGTGATAGGGCGGATCCTCGTCCCACCAGCCGCGCCAGTCGCCGGTCCACTCGCCCCGGATCGGACCAAACATGTTGCGTCCCATGATGAAGGCGGAATAGGCGCAGATCGCGTCACGCTCCGCGACGTTGTTCTCCGCGTCCTGGAACATCCAGCGATGCAGGGTCTCGCCGCCGATGCCGAGCGGGTTTGCCAGGGTCTGGTCCGGACCGGCGCCGAAGCCGTCCAGCGAGATCGTCATATGGGCGCCGACGCGACCGGCCATAGTGGACCTCCCGGGGATTGAACCCTGCGCACTATGAGTGTCGCGTGGGGCCTTGCAAGGGGCGTCAGGCCGCCTGGGCCTGCAGGTTCGCCGATGCGCGCTCCAGTACGGCCGCTGCGCTTTCGCCGGGCATCAGTTCGGCGACCCCGACCCTGAACTCGACCACGAACGGCGACCGGTCGGGGCCGGCGTCGAACGCGGTGCAGCCGATCACGGCGGCGATCCGCTCGGCCGCCAGCCGGGCCGCCGGGCCGGGCGTCGCCGGCAGGGCCAGGGCGAAGACTTCCGGCGCCAGGCGGGCGGCGGTGTCCTCGACCCGCACCAGACGCGACACCATGGCGCCGATCTGCGGCATCGCGCGGTCCAGCCAGCCGCCCTGACGCGCCAGGGTCAGGCCCTCGGTCTCGGCCACGCGCATCACGCACACCGACAGGGGCCGACGGCGGGCGGTCGCGGCCTCGGCGACCCGGCCCAGATGGCTGGCGAACAGGTTGCGGGTGAACAGGCCCGTCGACGGGTCCATGATCCCGGCGCCGCGCGCGCCCTCCAGCGCCTTGCGGATGGCCAGATGGCGACGATGGGTCCGGGCCAGGGCCAGGACTCGGGCGGCGGCTTCCGGCTCCGGCGTGTCGGCGGCGGCGACTTCGGAAAAGCCCCGGTTGAACAGTTCGCTCAGATTGATCTCGCCCTCGGACCGCAGATAGAGCGCCAGCGGTATGTGATACAGCCGGGTGTTCCGCTTCATCCCCGACGCGATCGACAGCGCCGGCGCGTGATCGGGCGCCCCCCACAGCACGGCGGCGTCGAACGCGCTTTCATGCAGATAGTCGAAGGCGGTGTAGGGCGTCGGCGCCGCGACCACCTCGGCCCCGTCGGCGATCAGGGTGTTCGACAGGGCGATGAAGCGATGATCGGGGGCGCCGGCGATCAGGACGCGGACCGGGCTGGGGTCCGGGGTGCCGGGGTCCAGGGTCGCGCCGTGAAGGGCGAAGGTCGCCTGGCGCAGGCGAAACTCCTCCTCGGCGATCGCCGCCCTGACCAGCTGTTCCAGCCGCAGGGCGGCCTGGGCGGGGTGCGGGGCCTGGGCCATGACCAGGTCGAATATCGCGCCTTCCGCGGCCTGTGGCTCCGTCATTCCCAGGGCGATGACGGGCAGCCGGCGCGCGCCGGCGGCGCGTCGCAGCGCATCGGGCAGGGCGGTGAACTCGGCGTGATCCGCGTCGATTATCGCGGCTTCGAGCTTCAGGTCCGTCAGGGCCGCGACGGCGGCCGCGCCGGTGCGGGCCGTCATCGTGCGCCAGCCGAGACTGTCCAGCCCCCGGCACAGGGCGCCGACCCGCCCATCCGTCTCGGCGACGACCAGCACGCGTGGATCCGAACCCAAGATCGAAGTCTCCCCCTGCGCGGCCGACAGCCCGCGAGCCCCGAACCGGGACCAACCCTCCATACCGAGGCGTGACCGGTCGGCGCAACGGCCCTGATGCGCGCGCGAGGCGAAAACCACTGCCGGCCATTCCGCTTCTCAATCCGGGAATTTAGGCTAAAGGTCGATCGATCAGCGGCTGCGGGTACCGGCTTGGGCGGACAACGGACGGAAATGGCGTCGCCCGGCTTCTGGGCGCGGCTTTCGGGGCGGGCGTTTGCCCGCAGCTGGGGCCGGGACGTCATGCTTTACACGGGGGGCGTATCGTTCTTCGCCCTGCTGGCGGTGTTCCCGGCGATCGCCATCCTGATCGGCTTCTACAAGGCGGTTCTGTCGATCGGCCAGGTCAGCGAGCAGGCGGCGGCCCTGGCCGACGTCATGCCCCACGCGGCCCGCGCCATCTTCCGCGCCGAGATCGAACGCCTGTCTGACGCCTCGGCCCGCACCGTCTCGACCCAGAGCGCCTTCGCCCTGGTGGTCGGCGCCTATGCCGCGCATCGCGGCTTCAAGGCCCTGCTGGCCGGGCTCAACCTGATCCATGACGAGACCGAGCCGCACGGCTTCTTCAAGTTCAACATGCTGGCCTTCTTCGTGGCCCTGGTGGCCTTCGCCCTGTTCACCATCGTGTCCGGCGCCGTGGTCACCGCGCGCCTGCTCGAGCATGCCGAGCCGGCGGTCGGCCCCGGCGCCCTGCCGTTCAACGGCCTGCTGCCCGCGTCGGGCCTCGCCCTGGGTCTGACGCTTCTTTACCGCTACGCCATGTCGCACCGGGATCCGGTGGCCTGGGGGCCGTCGATCGCGGGCGGGACGGTGGCGACCGTGCTGTCGATGATCTCGTCGTGGCTGTGCGCCATCTATGTCGAGCAGATCGCCGAACTGGGGGCCACCTACGGCTCGGTCGGCGCGGTCGTCGTGCTGCTGATCTGGCTGTCGTGGAACGTCAACGCCATCTTCTACGGCGGCGCCTTCGCCACCGAGATGGAGATCGCCTCGCGGTCCAGGGGCGCCCCCGATATCGAGCCGGATATCGGCGCCTCGGTGGTCAATCTGTCGGAACGCCGCTCGATTCGACGGTGATCGTCAGGACGCCGTCCGCCTCCTCGATCGACAGGACTCGCCCGCCCAGTTCGGCCATCATGAACGGCACGTCGATCCGCGCCATGGGGTCGGTCGCCAGCAGCACGACCGGGGTCGCGGCGGGCCGATCCAGCAACGCCTTCTTCAGGCGCAGGCTGGGGACCGGACAGCGATGTCCCCGGGCGTCGACGACCCGGCTCATCCCGCCTCGCACGCCGCGCGCAGCATGTTCAGGGCCACCCTGACGCTGTCCAGCCGCACCGCCTCGCGCCCGATATCGCCGAACGACCGGACCTCGTGGACCAGGCCGGACGGAGCGGCGCAGGCGAAATGGACCCGGCCGACGGGCTTGTCCGGCGAGCCGCCGCCGGGCCCGGCGATCCCCGTGATCGAGACCGCCAGGGTCACGCCCGCACGGCTCCTGGCGCCGTCGGCCATCGCCTTCGCGACCGGTTCGGACACCGCGCCCTCGGCCTCGATCAGCGCGGCGGGCACGCCCAGCAGTTCGGTCTTGGCGGCGTTGCTGTAGGTGACGAACCCGCGATTCACGACCGCCGAAGACCCGGCCACGGCCGTGAGAGCGCCCGCCACCAGTCCGCCGGTGCAGCTCTCGGCCGTCGCCACGGTCCAGCCGCGCGTCGTCGCGGCGGCGATCACGGCGGCGGCCAGGGTCTGGATATCGTCTGGAAACATGGGGCTTTCCGAACCGGCGTCGAGTCGGTCTAAACTGGCCTTCGCGCGCGGGTCTGTCGACCGGTCGGCGACCTCCGGGGACTTCATGAGCGACACCGCCCTGCCGCAAGACGCCGACCTTGCCGAGGACGGCGCGCCGCGCGACCGGCTGATCCCCGCGCTGTTCGCCCTGGCCATCTTCACCTCGGCGGCTCTGGTGTTCGTCGTCCAGCCGATGGTGACCAAGCTGGTCCTGCCGATGCTGGGCGGATCACCGGCGGTCTGGAACACAGCCATGGTCTTCTTCCAGACCGCCCTCCTGGCCGGCTACGGCTACGCCCACGGCCTGCAGAGACTGTCGTCGATGCGTGCCCAGATGGCGGTGCATCTGGTTCTGCTGCTGCTCGCCGCCCTGTTCCTGCCGTTGCGGATCAGCGGTCTGCTGGGCGATCCGGATCCGGCGGCGCCGATCGGCTGGCTGCTGCTGACCCTGGCCCTGTCGGTCGGGGCGCCGTTCGCCGTTCTGTCCGCCACGGCGCCCCTGTTGCAGGCTTGGTTCGCGCGGGTCCGGGCCGGGCACGCTGACGGCCGCAACCCCTATGTCCTCTACGCCGCCTCCAACCTCGGCAGCTTTCTGGCGCTGCTGGCCTATCCGCTGCTGATCGAGCCGCTGGCGACCCTGTCGGGCCAGCGGGCGGGGTGGAGCGGGGGCTATGCCGCCTTCATGCTGATGGTCGTCGCCCTGGCCGCTGTCGCCTGGCGTCGCGGTCATATCGGCGCGTCCGCGGCCGCCGCCCTGCCGGTCAGCCCGCCGATCGCCTGGCGCGAGAAGGCGGTGCTGGTCCTGCTGGCCGCCGCCCCGTCCAGTTTGATGCTGGGGGTGACGACTCATCTGTCGACCGACGTCGCCTCTGCCCCATTCCTGTGGGTCGTGCCTCTGGCCCTGTATCTTCTGACTTTCGTCATCGCCTTCCAGAACCGGCCGCTGATCCCCCTGCCGATCACCCTGGTGATCGCCGGCGCCCTGGGGCTGGTCTGTCTGGCCTTCACCGCCTTCCGCACCGGCGCCTGGCCGATGATGTTCGGTCTGCACCTGGCGACGTTCTTTGTCCTGGCCCTGATGTGCCATCAGCGGCTGGCGGCGAGGCGGCCCGCGCCGGACCGGCTGACCGAGTTCTATCTGCTGATGTCGCTGGGCGGGGTGGTGGGCGGCGCCTTCACGGCCCTGCTGGCGCCGGTGATCTTCGACATGGTGTGGGAGTATCCGCTGATGCTGGTCCTGGTCGGCCTGGCCCGACCGATCAGCCGTGCGCCGATCCGCAACCGAGAGGTCTATCTGTTCGTCGGGGCCGTTCTGATCTGCGCGACGCCGCCGATGCTGTCGGCGGTGTTCCAGGCCGACTGGGATTTCGCCTGGTGGTTCTCGAAGAACGTCTCGGCCGACATGCCGCGGCTGACCCAGCTGGTCCTGACCGGCGCCATCGTCATCGGCTTCCTGCTGCGCGACCGGATGCCGGCCTATGTCGCCATCGCCGCCATGATCGCCCTGTCGACCCAGTATATCGCCCGGGGATACGAGGCGGCCTTCACCGACCGCAGCTTCTTCGGCGTGATGAAGGTCGGCGTGACCCAGGATCCGCGACTGGGCGGCGAGGTCCATGTGCTGATGCACGGCACCACCCTGCACGGCGCCCAGCCCCGCGCGCCGGCCTTCGCCTGCATGCCGACCCTCTACTATGCGCCGTCGACGCCGATCGGCCAGACGACCCAGACTCTCCAGCGGCGCAGCCCCGGCCTGAACATCGGCGTGGTGGGGCAGGGGTCCGGCGCCATGGCCGGCTACAAGCGCGCCTCCGATACGATGACCTTCTTCGAGATCGACCCGATGGTCGACCGCCTGTCACGCGATCCGCAGTGGTTCACCTTCATCTCCGACTGCGCCGACGGCCCGATCCGCACCGTGCTGGGCGATGCGCGGCTGACGATGGGACGCGAGTCCGCCGGAACCTATGACCTGCTGATCATCGACGCCTTTTCTTCCGACGCGGTGCCGACCCATCTGCTGACGGTAGAGGCCATCGACGGCTACCTGAAACTGCTCAAGCCGGACGGCGTCGTCCTGCTGCACCTGTCGAACCGGAACCTGGACATCACCCTGCCGGCCGCCGCCGCGGCCCAGGCTCTGGCCGCGCCCAACCTGCACCAGCTCTACGCCGAGCGGGACGATCTGCCGGTGATGACCGAGGCCTCGACCGAGGCCCTGATCCTGTCGCCGACCGAGGCGGGCCTGGCGGAGTTTCGGCGCGATCCCCTGTGGGGAACCCCGGCCGACACCGAGGTCAAACCCTGGACCGACGACTATGTGAACCTGTTCGGTTCATTGTGGCGCCACTTCAGGCGATAGCCGCAACCAATTGATCAGGCGGGAAGTTCGATCGTTGCGATGGCCGATGCCGCCAGCCCTTCCTCGCGCCCGGTGAACCCCATTCCCTCCATCGTCGTCGCCTTCACGCTGACGGCGTCCAGCGGCAGATGCAGGATGTCGGCCAGCCGCTCGCGCATCGCCTGACGGTGCGGTTTCACCTTGGGCCTTTCGCAGATCAGGGTGACATCGACATTGACCAGCCGCCCGCCGCGCGCCGTCAGCCGCTCGACCGCGTGGATCAGGAACTGGTCCGAGGCGGCCCCCTTCCATTTCGGATCGGTCGGCGGGAAATGGTCGCCGATGTCGCCGTCCCCCATCGCCCCCAGAACCGCGTCGGTCAGGGCGTGCAGACCGGCGTCGGCGTCGGAATGACCGACCAGGGTCCGGTCGTGCGCGATCTCGACCCCGCACAGCCAGACCGTGTCGCCGGGGCCCCAGCGATGGGCGTCGAAGCCCTGACCCACCCGTGTCTGTGTGGGGCGGGTCTGTGTGGCGATCAGGGCCTCGGCCATGGCGAAATCCTCCGGATAGGTCAGCTTCATCAGGCGCGGATCGCCCTCGATCAGCCGCACGTCGCCGCCGTCCCGCTCGACCACGGAGGCGTCGTCGGT
Organism: Alphaproteobacteria bacterium; assembly: GCA_018820205.1. Taxonomy (GTDB): domain Bacteria; phylum Pseudomonadota; class Alphaproteobacteria; order Caulobacterales; family Caulobacteraceae; genus Brevundimonas. The sequence goes on along the minus strand of JAHJOK010000059.1, from coordinate 196,708 downwards.
CGGGGTCTGGCCCGGCGGCCAGATGGCGTATGCGGCCTGCAAACGGCCGGCGCGAAACGCCTGGGGCGTCTGCGCGCGCCACAGGCCGTCGCGATCGACCGTGGCCCGGATGACGGCGGCCTCGCCGCGTTTCAGCGTATCGGCGACGGGCAGGGCGGCGATGGCGCCGTCGCATCCGGACAAGGCCTGCAGCAGCCGATCGATCACGGCGCGGGACAACAGGGGGCGGGCCGCATCGTGGACCAGGACAGGCCGGTCGGGCGCGCCGGTCAGGGCGTCCAGCCCGGCGCGCACCGAATCGGCCCGCTCGGCGCCGCCCTGAACCGCTCGCCAGCCCGACAGGCCCGCCAGAGCCGTCCCGGTGCGATCCATCCCGTCCGGCGCGATCACGACCACGACCTCCTCGGCCCCGGCGTCCAGCATCGCCTCGACCGACCAGCGCACCACCGGGCGGCCGCCCAGGTCGCGCCACTGCTTGTCTCCGCCGGCCCGGGAACCCGATCCGGCCGCCACCACGATGCCTGCGAACGTCATCTTCGCCTTCTAGGGGCCATCATGGCGGTTGACGAGGGGCCAGGCTTCGCGTGTTGACGAGCAAATGAGCGCAGGACTTCAGATCGGCGACGTCGCCATTCCCGGCCGGGTGCTGATGGCGCCCATGACGGGCATCACGGACCTGCCGTTCCGCCTGCTCGCCAGCCGGCTGGGCGCGGCCTATGTGGCGACCGAGATGGTGGCGGCGAAGGAGCTGGCGCGGGCCCGCCCCGACGTCGTGCGCCGCGCCGCCGTCGGCGACGGCCTGCCCCTGACCGTGATCCAGCTGGTCGGCCGCGACCCCGCCGCAATGGGCGAGGGCGCGCGCATGGCCGAGGCGGCGGGCGCCGATATCATCGACCTGAATTTCGGCTGTCCGGCCAAGGAGGTCACGGGCTCGGCCTCGGGCTCGGCCCTGATGCGGACGCCCGATCTGGCGGGCCGGATCATGGCGGCGGCGGTGGCCGCGACCTCGCGGCCCGTGACCGTCAAGATGCGACTGGGCTGGGACGACGACAGCAAAAACGCCGCCGAACTGGCCAAACGGGCCCAGGATCTGGGCGTCCGGGCCGTGACCGTCCACGGCCGCACCCGCCAGCAGTTCTATACCGGCAACGCCGACTGGGACGCCGTGGGAGCCGTCAAGGCGGCGGTCGACATCCCCGTCATCGTCAACGGCGACATCGTCACCGCCGAACAGGCCCGGCAGGCGCTGGACCTTTCCGGGGCCGACGCCCTCATGCTGGGACGCGGCGTCTATGGCCGGCCCTGGCTGGCGGCGCATCTGGATCGGGCCCTGAGGGACGGGACTGTGCTCGAAGAGCCTGATCGCGCCGAACGGCTGGACATCGTCGTGGCCCATCTCGCCGCGTCGCTGGAATTCTACGGCTATCCGCTGGGCCTGAAGATGTTCCGCAAACACCTGGGCTGGTATGTCGAACAGGCCCCGTGGCCGGATGATCCCGACCTCAGGCGAGCCGCCAAGAGCCGGCTGTGCCGACTGGACGATCCCGCCCATGTCGCGGCGGAACTGGCGGCGTTCTGGGACGTCTCGACTCCGTCGCAGCATTTCGGCAACTCTGTTGTTGAATTTCCGCAACAGCTGACCGAAGCTGCCGGCGTATGACCGACGCCGCCCGCCCGCAGCCCTCGACGGAAGAGGAGGCCTCCTTGTGGGGGCGACTGGCGGCCGGTCGCGTGCGGGCGGCGTTCGGCGCGGCCTATGTCACCGCCTTTCTGATCACGGCAGCGGCCATCTGGCTGGTGGCCGTGGCGCCGGGCGCCAGCGCGGGCGACGACGCCCGCGCCACCGCCGGCCGGGCCGTGCTGTTCATTCTGCTGGCCAACCTGCTGTTGATCGGCGGACTGGCGGCCATCATCGGCGCCCGGGTCATGCGCCTGTCCCAGCGTCGCAAGGAGGATCCGGGCGCCCGGCTGCATCTGCGGTTCGTGGCCCTGTTCTCGTTCGTCGCCGTTGTGCCGGCCGTTCTGATCGCCCTGGTGTTCGGACTTCTGGTCAACCGGGGCGTCGATCAGTGGTTCAGCCAGAACGTCCGCTCGGCGGTCGAGAACGGCGCCACCATCGGACGCGCCTATGTCGGCGACGTGGGCGAGGGCCTGGAACGCGACCTGGGCGTCATGGCCAACGAGTTGGGCGGCGTGCGCGAGGTATTCGACAACCGCATCCAGTTCTCCAGCGCCCTGACCCAGATCGCCGAGTTCTTCGGTTATCCGGCCGTCTACATCCTGAACGGGCAGGGCGAGGTGCTTGCCCAGGGCGTCCTGCCCGGCGCGCCCCCCTATGTCGCGCCGCCGCGCGAGGTGTTCGAGACGGCGGCCGAGGGCGAGGTGGCGCCCGTCACCGTGACCGAGCGACCCGACACGGTGCGGGCCGTCTATCCGCTGCCCGACTATGGCGACGCCTATCTGTATGTCGTGCGGCCGCTGTCGCCCGGCATCGTCGCCCGAATGCGCGTCGGCGAGGAATCGATCCAGGCCTACCGCGTCGCCGAGGAGAGCCGCGCCCGCATCCAGGGCGCCTTCGCCCTCAGCTATCTGGAGACGGCCCTGCTGGTTCTGGTCGGGGCCGTCTGGCTCGGCATGTCGGCCGCCAACGCGATCTCCGCCCCGATCGGGCGTCTGGTCAAGGCGGCGGATCAGGTCGCGGCGGGCGATCTGACGGCCCGGGTCGACGGCGACGGCGCCCCGGGCGAGATCGCCACTCTGTCGGAAGCCTTCAACCGCATGACCAGCGATCTCGAAGCCCAGCAGGCGGCGCTGAAGACCGCCAGCGAGGACGCCCAGGACCGCAGCCGGTTCATCGAAACCGTTCTGTCCGGGGTCAGCGCCGGCGTGATCGGTCTGGACAAGCGCGGACGCATTTCCGCGATCAATGACAGCGCCTTGCAGCTGCTTTCGATCTCCGAGGTCGAGGTTCGGGGCAAGGCTCTCGCCGCCGTGGCGCCGGAGCTGTCCGAACTGGTGGGTCGGGTCGAGGCCCATATCGAAGAGGACATCGACGTGTCCCGCGAGGGCGAGACTCGCCGCCTGCGGGTCCGTATCGAAGGCGGGGTCGGCGGCGAGATGGTGCTGACCTTCGACGACATCACCCGTCTGGTCACGGCCCAGCGAAACGCAGCATGGCGCGACGTCGCCCGCCGCATCGCCCACGAGATCAAGAACCCCCTGACGCCGATCCAGCTTTCGGCCGAGCGGCTGAAACGCAAATTCCGCCCGGGAATCACGGACGACGTCGAAATCTTCGATCGCTGCACCGACACCATCATCCGTCAGGTCGGGGACATTGGCCGGATGGTGGACGAGTTCTCCTCCTTCGCCCGGATGCCGGCGCCGCGCTTCACCGCCGAGAACCCGGCCGAACTTCTGCGCGAGGCCGTCTTCGCCCAGCGGGTCGCGGCGCCCGATCTGGTGGTCGAACTGGTCGAGCCCCTGCCTAAGGCCAAAATGAAGGCGGACGGCCGCATGGTCGGTCAGGCCCTGGCCAATATTCTGAAGAACGCCGGCGAGGCTGTCTCGGCGCGGCGTGCGGGAACGCCGACCGCCGACGACCAGGTCGCCGTCATCGCCAGCCTCGAGATCGAGGGCGACATCGCCACCTTCGTCATCGAGGACGACGGCAAGGGCCTGCCGGTTCGCGATCGCGACCGCCTGACCGAACCCTATGTCACGACGCGCGAGAAGGGCACCGGCCTGGGCCTCGCGATCGTGAAGCGGATCTGCGAGGACCACGGCGGCGAACTGAAGCTGTCAGATGCCGACAGTCTCGACGGCGCGAAAATCTGTCTGATCTTTCCCCTCAACCCGACCAGCAAGACCAGTCGCGACGCCGTGCCCCAGGGCGCGGGCGTGCTGGCCAGCGAATAGCGAGGCGATATGCGTTCCACTGGAGCCGACATCCTGGTCGTCGACGACGAGGCCGACATCCGCGACCTGGTCTCGGGCCTGCTCGAGGACGAAGGCCATGCCGTGCGCGTCGCCTCCAGCTCTGAAGAGGCCCTGGCCGGCATCAAGGCCAGGAAGCCCAGCCTGATCGTCCTCGACATCTGGATGCAGGGCGGCGGCATGGACGGGCTGGAGCTGCTCGACCTGGTCAAGGGTCTGGACGCCGACCTGCCGGTCGTCATGATCTCGGGTCACGGCAATATCGAAACCGCCGTCAGCGCCTTGAAGCGCGGCGCCTACGATTTCATCGAAAAACCGTTCAAGTCCGACCGCCTGGTGGTGGTCATCGAGCGGGCGCTGGAGGCGGCCTCGCTGAAGCGCGAAAACCGCCGGCTGCGGACCCAGGCCATGACCCCCTCGGGGCTGATCGGCCGCTCGGCGGCGGCCCAGGTTCTGCGCACCACGATCGTCAAGGTCGCGCCGGCCAACAGCCGCGTCCTGATCGCCGGTCCGCCCGGCTCGGGCAAGGAACTGGTCGCGCGCCAGATCCACGAGGCCAGTCCGCGCGCCAAATCCGAATTCGTGGCCATCTCGGCCGCCGGCATGACGCCCGAACGGCTCGATCTGGAACTGTTCGGCGAAGAGGGCCACGACGGCCGCCCGCGCAAGATCGGGGTCTTCGAACGCGCTCACAACGGCACCCTGTATCTGGACGACGTCGGCGACATGCCGCGCGAGAGCCAGAGCCGCATCCTGCGCGTCCTGGTCGAGCAGCGGTTCCGCCGGGTCGGCGGCGAGCAGGACGTCCAGGTCGATGTCCGCGTCGTCACCTCGACGTCCCGCGACCTCAAGATCGAGATCGCAGAAGGCCGCTTCCGCGAGGATCTGTTCCACCGTCTGAACGTGGTGCCGATCCGGGTTCCAGCCCTGTCGGAACGCCGCGAGGACATCGGCGAACTGGTCGACTATTTCATCGACAGCCTCAGCGCGTCGCAGGGCCTGCCGCGGCGTCGGCTGGGCGACGACGCCATCGCCGTGCTTCAGGTCCATCCCTGGCCCGGCAACGTCCGTCAGCTGAGGAACAACGTCGAACGCCTGCTGATCCTGGCGACCGGCGACCTGAACGACCCGATCTCGGCCGATATGTTGCCGCAGGAGGTCGCCGCCACGGGTGCGTCCGGCATGGGCGCCGAACGCACCATCGCCCTGCCGCTGCGTGAGGCGAGGGAGGTGTTCGAGCGCGAATATCTGGCCGCCCAGATCATGCGGTTTGGCGGAAATATCTCGCGCACAGCCGCCTTCATCGGCATGGAACGATCGGCCCTGCACAGGAAGCTGAAGTCGCTGGGCGTCTCGCCCTCGCGCGGCGGGGACGACGAAGAAGGAAGCACGGACTGATGTCGCGGGTCGCCTATGTGAACGGGGTCTATCAGCGTCATTCGGAGGCGACGATCCATGTCGAGGATCGCGGCTTCCAGTTCGCCGACGGGGTCTATGAGGTCTGGTCGGTGTTCGGCGGCCGGATGGCCGATTTCGAAGGCCACATGACCCGCCTTCATCGCAGCCTCAACGAGTTGCAGATCGATATTCCCATGTCGGTCGAGGCCCTGACTCGGGTGCTGAAGGAAACCATCCGCAGGAACCGGGTCCGCGACGGCATCGTCTATCTGCAGGTCACGCGCGGCACGGCCCGGCGCGATCACCCGTTCCCCGCGCCCGGCACGCCGCCCAGCGTCGTGGTCACCTCCAAATCGCTGAGTTCGCGCAAGTCCGACGCCCAGGCGGCCAAGGGCGTCGCCGTGGTCACCCATCCCGACATCCGCTGGGGCCGCTGCGACATCAAGACCGTGGGTCTGCTGCCCAACGTCCTGGCCAAACAGGCCGCGCGCGACAAGGGCGCCTACGAGGCCTGGATGGTCGATGAGATGGGACTGGTCACCGAGGGCTCGTCCACCAACGCCTGGATCGTCGACAAGCATGGAAAACTCCGCACCCGCGACACCCAGGCCAATATCCTGAAGGGCATCACCCGCACCGCCATCATGGCCATGATCGCCGAGGAGGGCATCGAACTGGATGAGCGCCCGTTCAGCGTCGACGAGGCCAAGGAGGCGAAAGAAGCCTTCTTCACCGCCGCCGGCGCCTTCGTCATGCCGGCCGTGTCGATCGACGGCGCGAAGATCGGCGACGGCAAGCCGGGCCCGATCGCCACCCGATTGCGCGCCCGCTATCTTGAAGAGGCCAAACGCGACTCCATCTAGGGATTGCGGCGTCGCCAAACCGGCGTCTAAGCTGATCACGCCGGATGTAACCGGTTCCGCGTTCCTCCCCGACGCGGCAAAACACAAAGAACAGGACAAACCTGCCATGTCGCAAGACAAGCGTCAGAACCTTCAGGACACCTTCCTTAACTCCGTCCGCAAGACCAAGACCCCCCTGACCATCTTCCTGGTCAACGGCGTCAAGCTTCAGGGCATCGTCACCTGGTTCGACAATTTCTGCGTGCTTCTGCGCCGCGATGGTCAAAGCCAGCTGGTCTACAAACACGCCATCTCGACCATCATGCCGTCGGCCCCGGTCCAGCTGTACGAACCGGAAGCCGACGAGGACTGACGAAGGAGCGCGGACCTCCAGGTCCGCCCCTGGCGTCGTTGCGGTTGCGGACCTGGATGTCCGCGCTCCGAGCCTCGCGGTTGAAAAATCCGCCGAGCGGCCCATCTTGTGACGCTCGCGCGTTTCGCACACGCTCGCCTGATCTCCAACTGAACGAGACCCTTTGAACACCAAACTCATCGACCATTCCGTCCCGCTGATCCGGGCCGTCGTCATCCATCCCGACATGGGCGAGCGCGGCTCGCGTCCGGCCGAGGAACGGCTGGAGGAAGCCGCAGGCCTGGCCCGCGCGCTGGACCTCGACGTCCGTGCCGAGGAGGTCGTGCGCCTGCGCAAGACCGCCCCCGCCACCCTGTTCGGCGCCGGCAAGGTCGAGGAAATCGCCGCCCTGATCCGCGCCGCCGAGGCCGAGGCCGCCGTCGTCGACTACGACCTGACGCCGGTCCAGCAGCGCAATCTGGAAAAGGAATGGGAGTGCAAGGTCATCGACCGCACCGGGCTCATTCTCGAAATCTTCGGCCGTCGCGCGCGGACGAAGGAAGGCCGACTTCAGGTCGAACTGGCCCGGCTCGACTATGAGCGTTCGCGTCTGGTCCGCACCTGGACCCACCTGGAACGCCAGCGCGGCGGCACCGGCTCGACCGGCGGCCCCGGCGAGACCCAGATCGAGCTCGACCGCCGCCTGATCGCCGACCGAATCGTCAAGCTGAAGGGCGAACTGGAGGAGGTCCGCCGCACGCGCGGCCTGCACCGCAAACAGCGCAAGAAGGCCCCGTTCCCCGCCGTCGCCCTGGTCGGCTACACCAACGCCGGCAAGTCGACCCTGTTCAACCGGCTGACGGGTTCCGAAGTCCTGGCCAAGGACCTGCTGTTCGCCACCCTCGACACGACCCAGCGCACCATCCGCCTGCCTGCCGGTCGCCCGGCCATCATCGCCGACACCGTGGGCTTCATCTCCGACCTGCCGCACGAACTGGTCGAGAGCTTCCGCGCCACGCTGGAAGAGGTGGGCGAGGCCGACCTGATCCTGCACGTCCGCGACATCGCCTCGGCCGACACCGCCGCCCAGGCCAAAGACGTCGAGGACGTCCTGAAACAGATCGAACAGGCCGTTGATGCGAACGGGGCGGTCAAACCCCGCCGCATCCTCGAAGTCTGGAACAAGACCGACCTTCTGGACGACGAGGCCCGCGAGGCCGTGGAAGCGCAAGCAGGACGCAGCGGCGCCACCGCCGTCGCCGTCTCCGCCTGGACCGGGCAGGGGATCGAGACCCTGCGCCAGGCCATCACCGACCTGATCGACGACGACCCCGAGACTGAATTGGTCCTCCAGCCTTCACAGGGCGAAGCCCTCGCCTGGCTCTACGAGCACGGCCGGGTCACCGCGCGCGACACGGACGGGAAGGGGCGGATGCACCTGACCGTGCGGCTGGACCCGCAGGCGATGGGGCGGTTCGAGCGGCAGTTCGGGTAGCCCAGCAGTATCCCTCTCCCAGTGGGAGAAAGATAGACGTCTTTCGTCCGCATAGTGGATTGTAAAGTAACACGATTTCTGTACGCACAAATGCCGTGCAGAAATCGTGTAGATTATTCTGCATTGCAGCCTCGAAAGATGGCCTGAATCGACGGCAGCGTCCAATGGGGTGGAGCCACTTCATCCATATTGACGGTGGGGCGTGACCAGCTTGGCAAGGCGCCAGACATCGTCCTAAGCAGGATCTGTTTTTGGATATGAAGGTCTGCCCATGGCTGATGACACCTACACCGCCGCATCCGACGCGCGGGACGGCACAATCGAACTGGTCAGCGCCTATGTCTCGAACGCCAACACGCGCCTCACGGCTGAAGAGTTTCAGACCCTGATCCGCGATACCTTCGCCACGCTTTCGAGCCTCGATGTTTCGCCGACTGGGGCCGAGCTGGAAGCGACGGCGCCGGATCGTAAGTCCAAAGCCGAGATCAAGAAGTCGATTGGCGACGCCGCCCTGATCAGCTTCGAAGACGGCAAGCCGTACAAGAGCCTAAAGCGCCACCTTGGGACGCGCGGTCTTACGCCTGAGGACTACCGCGCCAAATGGGGTTTGCCTTCGGACTATCCGATGGTCCATCCGGCCTATAGCGCCCAGAGGTCGGAGCTAGCTCGCGCCATCGGTTTGGGTTCAAAAGGGCGTCAGGCGAAAGCCGCCGCTCCTGCGCCCAAGACCCGCAAACCCCGCCAGCCCAAGACCTGATGGCAATAGCGGACGTTCGCGCAACCGCGTGAACGTCCGCCCGCCTAGAACAGCGACAACTGCCTGCTCGCCTGATCGAAAGCCTTCCATTCCCGCGAACGCGACGCTTGATCAAGCCACGCCTCCACGAAGGCTTCCGCGCTGTCGTAACCGTCCATCGCTGCCCTGGGAGTGAAGTGTGACCTGTATCCCGTCTCGGTGATTGGTAATGGCGCTCGCTCGGGTGACACGCTCACGACTTCCAGATGGGCCATATGGGTTCGGTCGTCATAGACCAGATAGTCGGCGTTCCATCGGATTTCGATCTCGATGCCGTTCCAGCGTGTCCGAGTTATTGAGTAGTCATTCTTCATATCCGCCTCTGGGCTTTGGGTTCGTACTGAACCCTTGCCCGTCGGCGAGACTGGGGGAGCAAACGGAGCGGGAGGCTTCGCGGGGACCCGGCTGCAACGAACTCGGTGAGAGAAGCTGGGCGGATGCCTCTTCGGAGTGCGCAGGGGGCAACGCCCCAAGCCTCTTGCGATAGGGATCGTCACCCGAATGGGACGAGATCGCCGGCGCAGCCGGAAGCTCGGGGCACAGCCTAAAGCCCGCCGCGCACGGCGCGGATCGCCCGTTGCGATAACCACCCCATTACGGCGCCCGATCGGCGTCACGACCTTCGTTCCGTAGGCCGCTAGGGATAGGGCTAGCACCCGAGTGGAATGTGATCGCCAGCGCGGCCGGAAGCTCGGCCGCCTGCGTTGCATGCTTTGACAAGCAAAGGTCGGGCGAGTGCTGATGTCCCAAGTCCTAGATGACGCGGGAGATGAAAATGCAGGTTTCGCCAATCAGAGCGGCGCAGTACGTGCGTATGTCGACAGAGCGACAGGAATACTCGCCGACATTCCAGAAGGCGACCAATGAAGCCTTTGCGATCGAGCATGGGATGCAGATCGTTCGGACTTACGAAGACGCCGCCGTTAGCGGGGTCTCTCTCCGTAAGCGAGACGGTCTAAAAGCCCTTTTGGCCGACGTGCTTTCAGGGGACAGCGGGTTCACCTGCGTCCTTGTTTACGACGTCAGCCGATGGGGCCGGTTCCAAAATTCCGACCAGGCCGCCTACTACGAGTTCATGTGCGTTCAGGCGGGCGTACCTGTCCTCTATTGCGCTGACGGCTTTAAAAACGACGGCAGTCCGATGTCGCAACTGATGAAGCATATCAAACGGACCATGGCGGGACAGTACAGCCATGACCTTTCCGAGAAGGTCACACGCGCTCAGCGTGGGCTATTGGCCCAAGGATTCTGGACCGGAGGGCGGGCTCCGCTTGGCTTGCGGCGGATATTCACGCGCAGTGATGGCACGATGCTCGCCGCACCATCGGGTTCGTTCGTCCGTAAACAGCAAGGTGTGCGAACCAAGCTCATCCTGGGCCCGGACGCCGAGGTGGACTTCGTGCGTCGAATATTCGCGCTCTATCTTCGTCCGAAGGCGACCACTGTGAGCGTCGCGCGAAAACTGACGGCAGATCCGGACGTGAATGCTGAATGGGGTGATTGGTCAGCCAGACGAGTGCGGTACATCCTCGATAACCAAGCCTACATTGGCAAACTCATCGGCGGGCGTTACTCCAGACCAGTCGGCGTCAAGTCTGGGGGCGCCCTGCCTCGCGCCGACTGGATCGTCGTGGATGACGGCGTTCCCCCGATCGTGACAAAGGATGTCTTCGAGGCCGCACAACGAAAGCGCCAGCGCAACCGAACTCCTGTTGCTTTTAAAGCCGCGCTTGCCGATCTGCGGCGCGTTGGTGCCGACCATGGCTACATCAGTCAGGGCCTCATTCGACGCTTCGGCCGATGGAGCCCGGGCGTTTACTACCGGCAAGTCGGCCCTATGCCGGTCATTCGCGATCTGCTGAACCTGCCTGTGCCCGCCAAGTTCGCGAACCATCACCTATTTAAGGGCGACATGAACCGTCACGGCCGAGGCAAGCCGAGATATTCGATGGACGATTTGTACCAGCACCTGAAACGGGCCTTTGCCGAGCATGGCAGCCTGTCGCGTGAGATACTGGACGCTTACGGTACGCCCAGCACCTACACGATCTACCGTCGCTACGGCTCAATGGCCGCCGCGTATCTGGCCGCTGGTTATCAGCCGAGTGGGCTTCAACTCCAGAAAATGGCGGAGCATCACTCCTCCGAAATCCTGACCGCCCGAGCGAGGCGAGCCAGTGCGGCAGCAAATGCCGCCTCCGCAGCTTCCGGTGCTATCCCAAGATGCGATCCGATCTCGCCGTAGGTGAGCCCCCCGAAACGATGGAGAACGAACACGTCGCGAAGGTTGGTAGGCAGTCGCAGGATCGCCGCCTTAAGGACATCCGCAGAGCTTCTTGTACGCCGGCGCTTTGGCCGAGGCCTTGGTGCTGTCATCCGCTCGTCCTCCAGCCGACTCCGATTATGGCTTCGATCATGATCAGCACGGCGTCGATCGCCTTCCGGCTACGCGTCCATCAAGTTCATGGAATTTCCTCGGGATATCGCGATGAGGTCCATCCGCGATCTCGTGATCATTGCGTGTGCCTCCGGGTGATCCTCGGGCCAGACGAGACGCTCAACGACCGCGAGTCGCGCAACGATCGCCTCCAAGGTCACCGCGCTGGAATCAGGGATCGCCTCTAGAAGACGCTCACGCTTGTCAAACAACGTGGTCAAGATGCCGTCTATGTCGCGAAGCTCTTTGGACCATGGCAATGCCTGCTGTTCAGTCGGCGTGAGTTTGCACCACGAATGCTCCCGTATCAGCCAGCCTTCCAGTTTCGCCCAACGGGTCTGGAGACGCTCGATCTGGGCATCGAGGGCCAGCCAGTTTCTGCATCGCCGAGTCGCTACGTCTGAGGCCACAACTGCGGCGGAAGGCACGGCGACGGAAGCGGCAGCGGCAGCGGCAGCGGCAGCAGGATTAGCCGCCCCAAACGCTACGACCGATGTGCCGGCGATGAGTGCGCGCCTGGAAAGTGCAGGCAGGCGCGCGTCCTCGACGCCCGCCTTTCGACGCGAGCCCATGACTCCACCTTTCTCTCTGTGTTAGTCTTTTAGTACCAATAAGACGCTCCGATATCAATCTAAAAATACCATGACCGGCACAAAAAGTGACTATCCGTGTTGACGGCTGCTCAAATCCGTGCGGCGCGTGCCCTGTTGAGTTGGAACGGAGCTTCACTCGCTCAAGCGGCGGGGGTCTCGCTCCAAACGATCAGGCGAATGGAAAGTGATGTGGGACCCGGGCGCAGCTCGGCCGCCAACGTCGGAGCTGTCCAACGTGCTCTGGAGGACGCTGGCGTCATCTTTTTAGAAGCTGACGACACGAGCGATGCAGGACCAGGTGTTCGGCTCAAACCGCGTCGCGACCGATAGGTATTTAAATGCGGTCGAGCATGCGTACGTCCGCAATGGATCGAATTGCGAAGTAGACGGCTGCTTGCGAGCGACCATCGACGGCGCCGTCATCTCAATGACCGCCGCGTTTGGATCGTGTCCTAAGAAGACTGATTTGAGCCAACGCCGTCTTCTTCAATGGCCTTTACGGCTCCCCCTCCGACACCGACACTCGGGGTGCCGCCAGCACCACCGTGCATCGTTGCGTCTTCCCACTCTCAACCGCCGCCGCGCGGCAGGCGTCAATGGCGTCCCGGTTGTCGTCAGCAAGCCGCGTGTCGGCGATCACCCGATCCCAGCTCGCCGGTTTCGCCGCTCGCATCAGTTCCCCACCCGCCGTCCACCGGTCCCCCCGCATAACTAGGGCCGCGACCCGCGTATTCAGCCCGAACGGGGCCACGCTGGCGATGATCGGCGCCACTAGAAGCCCGACCACGAACGCGACGCCGCCGGTCCAGCACAGCAGCCGGAACTGGTGATCCTTTGCCCACGCCTGACCGATGAGGCTCGACAGCCGCGCCCGCTCGCGCTCCGTCTCCTGCGTCGCACGATCCAGCCTCTGCGCCGCCTCCCGCACAAGTGCCGAACCCGCCCTCGCGATACCTTGGCCCTGCTGCTCAGGCGTGAGGCTAAGCGCCGGCGAGGCCAGCACCATCTCCAACGACTGGCTGATCTCGTCGAGACCCTTGCCGAGTATCGCGAGATCCTGACTGTAGTCAGGCGGCCGGTTTTCCTGGATCGCCGCTGGAAGGCCTTCGATCGCGCGGCGCAGCACCGAGACCTCGGCCCGCAGGTCCTCGAACGCCTGGGCCGGGTCGCCCGCCTGATCCTCCGCCATCCTCGCCTCCTGACTTCGTTACAACGACAGGCCCCGATGCAAGTCCCGCCCGATCTGCTGGGTCGCCTGCTGCACGCTGCGCGCCGAGATCACCCGACCGAGGGTCGAACTCTGGCCCATTCCCAAGTCCTGCGCCCGCGACCGCACCAGCGATGCCAACTGGGGATCGCGCTTTAGCGTGCCCGCCATCGCCTTCATGCGCGCCTCCACGCGTTGGCGTTCGCCTCTTTGCCGCCAGCCGTCCAGCCGGTCATGCTGCGTTTCCAGCCGCTTCCAGTCCTTCACCAACCGGTCAGCCTTCAACGTCGGATCATGCCGCACCCGCGCTTCGTGGCGGATTGCACCCGCAAGCTCGGCACCGCGTTCAGACCCGCGAAGATCCCGCATGGCGCGCCAGGTTGAGGGCTCATAACGCAGGGCGTTATGCAAGTCGCGCGTCGCGCCCGGTCGCGTCCGATCCAGCGCCGCCCCCGCCTCACGCAGTTCGCGCTTCTGATGTTCGAGCACCGGCAGCTTATGGGTGCGCATCCGCTCGGCGTCGTCCATGGCCCTCGCATAGCGCTCCACCGAGACCTCCAGCGTTTGCGCGTGAACGGGAGCCGTTCGCCCCAGCCCAGACGACGACAGGTCTCCGATGCGATCCAGTTGCGGGGCCGTCGCACGTTTGTTCAGGGTCAGCCCGTCGAACAGTCCCCGGCTGCGGGGTTCGGCGTCGTGACCCGGCGCGCGGGTCGGCGCCTCAAGGCCGCGTCGCGCAGCATAGTCCAGTGTCGTCTCCTTCAGCCCTGACCGGGACAACCGCGCCGACAAGGTCTCAAGGTCTCGGAACGTCTCGCGCCCGGCATAGAGGGTGACCGCCTCCCGGTGGCGGGTCATGGCCACATAGGTCAGGTGGCGGTCCATCGTGGCGGACGCCAGCATATGGGTCCGGTCTACGGTGGCCCCTTGAGCCTTGTGGATGGTGGTGGCGTAGCCGTGATCGACGGCGGCGTAGTCCGCCATCGAAACCGACACCGCGCGGCCCTGGCCCGGTCCCTTGGCGGTATCGAGCCGCACCTCCAGCCGACCGGGCTCGGCCCGCTCCACCGTGCCCAGCATGCCGTTCTTCACGCCAAGGTCGCGATCGTTCTCCCGGAACAAGAGGCGGTCCCCGACGGCGAATGCGCGTTCGCCCTCGTTCGTCCGGTAGACCTGCTCGCCACGAAGCTCGCCCCGGCTCTGACGCGCGGCGCGGATCGCGTCGTTCAGTTCCGCCACGTCCACGCGACGGTGGGCCAGCGCCAGCCGCGATCCGTCGGGCCGCGCGTCCATGTCGGCGATCAGGTCGGCGACGATGGCCTGGCGGGCCGCTCCCGTGTCGGCCTCGAACCGCACCGCGCCGCGCTCAGCGTACGCCGTCAGACCCTCGGCGGTGCGGTGGCGGGCGAAGTCCACCGAGGCGTCGCGCTGCCAGCCCTCGCGCTGGCGCCGGACCTCGCCCAGCTCGACGAAGCCGACCCGTTCGGCCACCGCGCGGAAGGCCGCCCCGGGGCCGATGGGCTGGAGCTGTTCGGGATCGCCCACCAGGACCACCTTGGCGCCGGACCGATCGGCTTCGGCCAGAACGCGCGAGAGCTGGCGACTCCCCACCATCCCGGCCTCGTCGATAACCAGCACGCTGCGCGGGTCGAGCGTGTCACGACCCCGCTCCCAACTGCGTTCCCAACTCGCCAGCGTCCGTGAGGCGATCCCTGAGGACTCCTCCAGCCCTTCGGCCGCCTTGCCGGCCAGGGCCGCGCCCATGACTCGATAGCCTTCGGCCTCCCACGCCTGACGCGCGGCGCCGAGCATGGTGCTCTTGCCGGCGCCCGCCATGCCGACCACGGCCCCGATCCGTTCGGGGCCGGTGAGGTGGCGGACCGCCTGGCTCTGCTCCCCGGACAGGAACGGCCGGTCGGCGAGCGCTCGCTCGGTGTGGTTGGGACTGACGCCGAACGTCCGGCTGTCCGCCATGCGGTCGGCGCTGTCGGCCATCGTCTTCTCGACGGCCATCATCTCCGTGGTCGAATAGCGCGCGGGCTCCAGGGTGCGCCCGAACTCATCGCGTTGCTCTGGGCGGAGCTCGACGAGAGCGGGCGAGGCCATCGCCCTAGCGAAGGCCCGCTGGAACGCGTCTGGATCATCGACGTAGCGGTGGATCACCTTGGCCACGTCGGTGCGGTCGAACACGCTCTTCTCGTTCGTGACCAGCGTCAGCGCCTGCTCGGGCTTCTCGCGGATCAGTCTGGCGTTCCTCTGGGCTTGCTCCGCGTCCTGACGCGCGCGGACCACGGACTTGCCGCGCCGGTCCATCTGGGTGGCGTGCACCCCCATATGCTGGGTCGGCTCGATCTCCAGACCGCAGGCTTGATGCGAGCGATGATCGATGCGCAGGTCGTGACCCGCCAACGCCAGATGACGATTGGCCCGGTCTTCCCAATCCAGCCGGATCTCCCGGAGCTGGTCGTGCGAGGTCGGCAGGCCAAGGGCCATGAGCCGCTTGTTCTCCAGCTCCATCTCGGACTTCTCGCCCAACCCCTCGCGCTCGACCTTGCGGGTGGTCAGCAGGATGTGGGCGTGGTGATTGCGCACGTCGGTGTCGCCGTGCGGACTGTGGATCGCAAAATCCACCGCCACGCCGTAGCGATCGGCCAGTCCTTGAGTGAACTCCCGTGTCAGCGCCAGCCGCTGCTCGGGCGTCAGCTCGTGCGGCAGCGCCACCTCCACCTCGCGCGCCACCCGCGCGTCTTTGCGCGCCTCGGCGAACTCCGCCGCATTCCATAGGGTCGAGCGGTCCTTCGCCCACTCCGCGTCCACGCCTTCGGGCAAGACGATCTCGGTGTGCTCGACGCCGCGACGGGCGGTGAAGTCGTGGGTCTGGCCGTCGCGTTCGTTCGTCAGCTTCTGCGACGCGCGATAGGCCGCCGCCGCGACAGCGCTACGCCCGCTCGCGCGGCTGATCGGCTTCATCGCCAGATGATAGATCGCCATGACGACCTCCCAGCAACCGCGATTGCAGCCGCCCCAACGATTGTTATGGGGGCGGCCGGTCTGGCGGGCCAAGATTACGCAAAGCCAGGACACAACCTGGGTCCGTCGTTCTCAAAATACCAAGCCCTGAGTTGCGCAGCAACTCGTAAGTGCGCCCTTCGCTAATCTTCACTCCGCTCGATCGGCTCGGTGGGGCGCGCTTGTGAGCAAGCGGATCAGCAATCGGGAAAGGGCGATAAGCAATGGAGGATCGGCCTCTTTGCGAATCGAGTCCGCATCGTTGCGAGAGCATGAATAGGCCTATTAGCCTTCGCAATGGCGCGGCGAGCAGCGGGGTGTTGCTAGGGTGTTGCTGGACGCCTTACCGGGCGTGTCGCTGGAGACCGATGACGGCATGGCGCTGTCGTGCTACCTTGGGTTCCGGACAAGGAGCGGCAGCACGGAGGAGACGATGGCGAGGCGGTCAATCGCCGAACGGCTGGCTCAACTGGAGGCCCAGCGAAAATCGCTACAGACCAAGCTCGGCAAGCAGGAGCGGGCCAAGGATACGCGCCGCAAGATCCTGCTCGGCGCCTTGGTCCTGCACCGGCTGGAGAAGGGGCAGGACGCCTTTTCCAAAGACCAACTTCCGGATTGGCTTCGGCGCGAACTGCCCGGCTTCATCACCCGCGACGACGACGCCGCCCTGTTCCCCGATCTGATCGGCGAGAGCGGCGCGGTGCCGTTGACAGACAAGACCTGATTGGGGCGCTGGAGTGCTGCGCCGGCTCTTCGGACTCGTCGGGCTGATCGTCACCCTGATCGGCGGCTACCTGATGGGCACGATCGTCGGCCTAGTCTTCATCATCCCGTTTATCCTGGTCCGGCACACCAATGAGACTGAGCAGAACTGGCTGTTGCTCGCGGCCGGATCCGCGGGAGCTCTCATCGCCTGGCTCAAACGGCGGGCGGCGGGCGCGGGCCTCGAAGACACCGGCGACGTGCATGGATCGGCCCGGTGGGCGAGCGAGCGGGAGGTTTGGGCGTCACTCGGTGGGTCGGACGGGTTGATCGTCGGTCGTGAGAACCGGCGGGGCGGTCAGCTTCTGCGCTACGATGGCGAGCAGCATCTGATCACCATAGCGCCTACCCGGTCTGGCAAGGGCGTCGGCGCCATCATTCCTAACCTGCTGACCGCGAACCGCTCGATCCTCTGCATCGACCCAAAGGGGGAGAATGCGCGGATCACCGTGCGGGCGCGGCTCGGCTTCGGGCCGGTCGAGGTACTGGACCCGTTCGGTGTTTCGGGCATAGCGTCCGCGTCCTTCAATCCGCTGGACGGCCTCGATCCGGATGGTCTGGAGCTGGCCGAGGACGCGGCTCTGCTGGCCGACGCCCTGGTCTACGATCCGCCGGGCCAGACTGGCGAGGCGCACTGGAATGAGGAGGCCAAGGCGCTTATCACCGGCGTCATCCTCCATGTCGTCTGTTCCGCACATCCGGGAGGCCAGAACCTTATTACAGTGCGGGATCTACTCACGGCTGCGCCCGACGCCTTCGCCGAGATGCTCTCGGTCATGCAGAAGTCGCGTTGCGCCGGCGGCCTCGTCGCCCGCGCCGCTAATCGTCATCTGAGCAAGAGCGGTCGGGAGGCGGCGGGCGTGCTGTCGTCGGCCCAGCGCCATACCCATTTCCTCGACAGCCAGCGGATAGCGGCGGTGCTGGCGCATTCGGATTTTCGGTTCGAGGACCTGAAGGTCGGGGTCTGCACGGTGTTTCTGGTTCTGCCGCCAGAGCGGCTGAGCACTCATGCGCGCTGGCTGCGTCTGCTGGTGGCCCAAGCCATCGGCGACCTCGCCAAATCCACAGATCGACCGGAAAGGCCGGTCCTGCTTCTGCTGGATGAGTTCGCCGCCTTGGGGCGTTTGGAGCCGCTGGAGCAGGCCTTCGGTCTGATGGCGGGCTATGGCCTGCAACTGTGGCCGATCCTTCAGGACCTGCACCAGCTCCGCAGCGTCTACGGCGAACGGGCCGGGACCTTTCTGTCGAACGCCGGGCTGATCCAGATCTTCAACGTCGGCGATGTGGAGACGGCGAGTTGGGTGTCCCGGTCGATGGGCTCGGGCACCGTCGCCTACCGTACGGCGAGTAGCGGCCAATCCCAGTCACCGGGGCCGATGATGTTCTCGCAGACGTCGACCAACGCCTCCACGACAGACCATCTGGCGAAGCGCGAACTGCTGACGCCGGATGAGGTGATGCGGTTGGATCCCAGTCTGGAGATCCTGCTGCGCCAAGGGCAGGCGCCGGTCGCTGCGCTCAAGGTGCGATATTTCAGTGATCCGGAGTTCGTCGATGTTATCAGCTGAGCGGATAGGTTTCAGCGTGCTGCAGAAGCCTACATATTTGAGCCTCTGGGCTAGCTAAGCAGTTGTTTAATAGCCTCCGCCACTAATTCCGGGGTTGCCTTGAACCATTCTGTGGAACTGAAAGATCGCCCGTCCGGTCCCGTCACCCGCAGAGCTATGTGATAGCGTTGAAGAGCACGGTGAATGAGTTGTTCGACCTCCTTTGCCGAGTGGCCCACCAACTCGTATGTGTCCACAATCGCCACAGGCGCGAAGAGGAATGTAGACTGCGTTTCGGCATGAGCTATGCGGTCCTCGACCGCTGCTGATGTGGTGCCGACCTTCAGCAGTCCTTGGACCTCAGGTTTTTCTGACAGAGAGCGCAGGACGTAAACGAAGCCCGTCCGGGCTCCGCTAAACAGAGGGCCCGCGTCCTTTGTCCCTACTCGGCGGGCATCTTTATCCTCGTAAAGCCGCCGGACTAGCGACGACATTAGCAGGTTCGATTCCGTGCCGTTGTCGAAGATCACACGCAATCGGGCGTCAGGTTTGCCATTGCGCTGGTGCTCATCGCGAAGGTCCGCCACATGGACGAGTTGGCCCTTGAGGACAAAGAACTCGCCTAGCTCAACACGTTCCTGCCGGAAGGGTTGGGGCTTGCGCGTCCGTTGATCAACGGCCGTTCGAATGCTCTGAAACAGCGGCTCGAAACGTTCAAAGTCCGGGCACGGGCGTCGGTCGGCGACGAAGTCTGGTCGTGCTATCGGCCTCAGTTCTTCCCGCACCTCGAAGATGTCGAGGCCATCGGAAAGCAGGGGATCATCGAGAGGATCGTTGACAGTCGTCCCGCCGAACACAAGGTTGCGAGTATCGTAAGGCACAAGCTCAGAGAGGTCCGTCTTTGATGCCCGAAGCCCACCAAGCTCATTGGCAAGCATGCGCTCTCGAACACTGCGCCCTGGCTCAGAGACCGGCTCGGCACCTGTCTCGTCCATAAAGGCATTGATCCGCTCGATCACCTCGACTGCGCGATCAATGAGGGGCGTTCGCGCCGCCTTGGGCGCTTCATCAGGTGTTAGCAGAAGCTCGTCATTGAGGTAGTCGATCGCTTCAGGCATCGACTTGTCCTTCGTCAGCACCGGCCATGGCAGCGCGTTTCTCTCGCGAAAGTTTGCGCAAGAACGCCAAGGCATCTGCCAGCCTCACCTCGCGGCCATTAGGGGAATTGAGATTGGGCTCGCGGCCCTCTCGCTGGACGAATTCCTTAACGCGTGAATAGAGCTTTTCAGCTTCTTCCTGCGTCATGCTCACCTTCAGGGCACGAACCTCGCCGTGCAAGCGCGCGAGCAGTTCTTCAGAGAGCTCCTTGGACAACAGTTCATAGGCGTCATCGAAGTCGCGGCGGCCGCCGAGCAGATCGACCTGCAGCTCCCTCACGTTTATGAACCGCGCGGCTTGTTGCACGAAACGGTCGCCGGCGTTTGGACCTGTGGTGTCGCGACCGCTATCACCTTCATCTGGGCCGGAGAACGTCGACTGTTCCCCTTCAGACATTCCGGGCGTCTGAATGATGCTCGGGTCTTTGGCGACTTCGCGACCCAATCCGGCCCGCACACCGAACAGCCCAACCGTATCCTGCACTTGTTCTGGCGAGAAGCTAGGATAGCGACGCTTGATCACGTCAGTGACGACTAGATCGTACATCACGTCCGTGTGGTGATCGTCAGGGTTGATCATAACCGTCAGCGTGCGCGGATCGCTTTGCACATCTGCGAACAGGTCGTTGAAGTCGTTCTCGATCGCTTCGACGGCTTTCCCGTCGATCTCCGGCATGCCGACAATTTCGATCTCGCCCGCATTCGTTACCGGCTCCGGCTTCGACTTGTCGCTCGGCGAACCATCAAATTGGTCGGCGCCCTTGTGCGTGCGGAACTTGAAGACAGGCGCCATGACCTGCTCCATCAAGAGCGACACCGAGATAGCCTTCAGCATGTCATTAACGGCGCGGCTTACCGCGTCGTCGTTTGCGAAGGGGGCAGAGACGAGATTGGTGAACTGCGCCTCCTCTTTGCCCGGCGCATCGCGCGTCGCTCGGCCGATAATCTGCACGACTTCAGTCAGCGAGCCTCGGTAACCGACCGTGAGAACGTGTTCACACCACACCCAGTCGAAGCCTTCCTTGGCCATGCCAAGCGCGATGATGATGTCGACATCGTCACGGTCCTTTACGGCGCGCAGGCTCGCCAGCACTTTCTCGCGGTCGGCGCTATCGTCCACGAGGTTTGCGATCTTGAGCGTACGATCGCCAGCGGTAAGGCGGACAAACCCGGTGGCGGGGTCAATGCTGGTTTTGGGACTGTCGCCCAAGCGGTCGCCGATCGCATCCACGATGGCGTCCACTGCAAACATCTTGTTCACCCCGCTACCCTCAGCCGAACCGACATGCGGGATGTGCACGATCGTCTTCATTTGCGGGTCCAGGGCACCGCCGATCGCGTCTAAATATTTGCCCTGATAGAAACGGAAGTTGATGCGCAGCGTCTTGAGGTACTCGTAGCCGTTAAGCTGCTCATAGTAGGTGTAGATCACCTTCTCAAAACGAGCCTCGTCTTGGGGGTGTAGCACCGCCGTGCCATCGCCGCGAAAATAGGACCCCGTCATGGCGAGGATGTGCGCGGCGTCGGGGCCTGCCTCGCCAGCCCGGTCGACAAGACCGCGCAACAAGTTGCCGAGCCTGCTGTTCTCGTCAGAAGAGGCATGGTGCAGTTCGTCAACGCAGATGAGCGCACGGTCAAACAACGTCACGTCATCGGTCTTGGCGTAAGCGGCGCGCAGGGTGGAGTGGGTGCACAGCGCCGTTTTCCCGCCGCTCTCGCCGCGCAGGAATCCGATTAGCTCCTCCACCTTTCGACCCGTCTCGGAGCCGACGGTGCAGAGATCAAGGTCAAGCCGCCAATCCGAGTGGAAACCGCCTGCTGCGAGATCTGTGTTCCGAAACGAGGAGCCGATGGATCGCTCGGGCACCGCGATTACCACGCGGTCGACAACGTTGGTGCGGAGCTTATCCAGGCCCAAAAACATTGCCGCGCGGGACTTGCCCGATGCGGGTGGCGATTTCACCAGCAAGTGCTGCGCGTCCCGCTTGTCCCAAACACGGGCCTGCATTGCGCGCATGCCGAGGTGGTTAATCGCTTTGGACGCGCCTGTGCCGTCATAGTTGAGCGTGATGGAGCCGAGGCCGTTTTCGCCCGCCTTGTTTTCTGTCTCGGTCATGCGGACACCTCTTGCTTGTTCTTAGACGTAGGCCCCTCTTCTACCGCCATGCGCGCGTAGAGTTGCAGCATGTGCTCGACCCGGTCGGCGTCCGAGCGGTAGCGACGCGAACCGAAAATTGTCTCCATAGTCTCGTCCAGCGCTTCATGTGCGAGGCGAAGTGGACGCGACATGGTCGCAGGTGCGTAAAGATCGCCTAGCGAACGGCCGAACCCCGCTTCTTTGCGTGCCTCGTCTATTGCCCACCAGTGCTCCTCGAGGTCCGCCTTCCGGCGATCCGACAGAGGCGGCAGCGGGAAGGTGTTCCAGACCAGAGTATTAGAGTAGCGCGGGTCCTCTTTGAGGCGCCCGCCCACCGTCTCTAGCCATAGCCGATGCATGCGCGAGGACAGGATGGCAGCCTGCCACACCGCGCCATCGAAGATACCGAACGCTTCGCTTGACGTTATGTTGGTGTCGTCCTTCAAGTCGACGGGAAGATACTCGCGGTCCTTACTCGCAGGACGCGGCACCATGATCGTGTGCGATGTTGCTGCGCCAGCACGTTGCAGAAAACGATGGGGCCTGTCTGCGTATGCTTTCGAGATGTCAGAGGTATCTTCCTTGGAGCGATCCCGCGCCACTGCCTCGAACCGTCGCGCTAGTTCGGGGATAGCCTTCGCCTGCTCGACCTCGTGGTCTGCCACCCATAGACAATACCGTTCTATACCCTTCATCAACTCCTGAGAGCCATAGAGCCGCCTTATGAAGTGCGCTGCATCCGGGTGCGCCTCCAGCAGCGCATCGCGCTCGCTTCGGTCGAGAATTAGATTGCCGCCGTCGGTCGGCTTGTTGCCGAAAACCATCGGATCGAGGTCGGGCGCCAACGGCTTGCTCGCCTTCGCCACGATCGCCGTGGTGCCGGGTGCGAGGTAGGGGCCGATAACATCTACGTCGCGCACAGTACTACCATCAAACAGGCGCTTGGGCGCGGCGCTGGGCAGTCCCATGCCGACGATCACGCAAGTCACACCCGCATTCTGAGCCGCGAGATTCGACCATTTGAATGAACGGTGGGCGAAGCGAATTTCGAGGTATTCCAGCAGGTGAGGCCAGAGCTCGGGCACTTGCACACCCTGCACGATTGAGTTGGTCGCCACGAAGGCGAAGGGCGCGCCAGTTGCTAGCGCGTAATCGCGTGCCTTGGCGAACCAGAGCGTCACGTAGTCGAGATTGCCCCAGTTTTTCACGCGGCCCTTGAACACGCGCGCCATGTCCACCTTTTGCTCGGGCGACCAGTAGGATGAGCCTCGGAACTGCGGGTTCCCGACCACGAGCGTTTCCGCTTCAGCGACCAAGGGACAAACCTCTAGCCAGTCGACCTCTGCCGAGTTGCCCTTCACAATCACACCGGCCTTTTGGAGCGGGAGGAAGTCGGTGCGCTGACCGAGGTCAAGCTCCAGCTGCTGGTCGCATTGATACTTGGCGATCCAGAGGCCCAGCCGTGCCGCCTGGCAGGCGAAGTCGTCGATCTCAATTCCGAAAAACTGTTCCAGCGCGATGCCCGACAAGCGGGGCGTGGCGAGGCGGCGGAACGCCTCCGTTTCCAGCGCCCTCAACTCTTTGTAGGTGAGGATCAGAAAGTTGCCAGAGCCACAAGCTGGATCAAACACGCGGATATGGCTGAGCCGTTCGAGGAACGCGCGCAGCCGCGCCTTATTGGCACCCGCCTGATCCAGTTCGCGTTTCAGCGGATCGAGCAGAAGGGGCTCAAGCACCTTCATGATGTTCGATGGGGAGGTGTAATGCATCCCCAGTTCGCCACGCTTGTCGACGTCAACTACGGCCTGAAGCATAGAGCCGAAGATGTCAGGATTGATGAGCTTCCAGTTCAATCCGGCGCAGTCGAGAAGCAGCTTGCGGCAGCGTCCGTCCAGCACTGCCATGGGGACAACTTCCTCGAACAGGGAGCCGTTGACATAGGGCAGCTTGGACCACCCCTTCGTCTCAGGCGACCGCTCGCTAGGCTTCGTGTTCATGTGCCGGAAGGCGCCATCGAGAAATTCGGCAAGATCCGCCCCGCCTACGTCCGTCGACCTACGCACGGCGGTTTCGAATGCATCTTTTTCGAAAATGCCGACATCGTCCGAGAACAGGCAGAACAACACGCGCGCCATGAAGATATTGAGCGCGTGCCTATCCGCTTCTGTCGTCCAGCCAGGATTGGCGTCGCGAACCGCGTCGTGGAAGCGCGAAATAAAGCGCGTTGCCCGAACGTCGGCCATGCGCTCTTTCTTCGGAACGTAGCGCTCGTGCCCGCCAAGGGGGAAGAACACATCGCCCTCCAATGAGAGCATATCGAGGCCGACGCGTAAGGGCTCTTCATCAAACCTCGGGCTCGTATCGATGGCGGCAATTCGATCGCCGTCATAAGCAAGCAGCACACGAGGACGCCGTCCCTTGGGCGAGCCCTCCGCCTCTGCACGCATCCGATCCAGCGCCGCATCCGCGCCCCCAGGCTCTGTCGCCTCGAAACGGAGCATCCTCGCCCAAGTGAAAGCGCCGCCTTTCGCTGCATCCCGAAGTTTCGTGATCGTAGAGCGGGGAGCGCCTACTGCCTCCATCAAGGCCAACCCGAACTCACCTCCTGCCGGCGGCTCGGCGGCGAGATCATCGAGATTTGAGTATATTTCCCCGGGGGTCAGCATGGCGTCCGATTTTGTATCAATGCAGAAACGCCACTCCCATCAGGCCCTTCGCCTGGAAGCGAAGCTCCACTCCGGTCGGCTGTTCGATCTTGGTCAGAGGCTGCGGCCGTCATAGCTGATCTTTATCGCTGTTTGGAACAGCTTTGCATCTGCCCGGGCGACTGCGCTCAGCGGCCGGACTGCCCGAGCAGCCTCATGAAGGTTTTCTGGTGGCGCCCCCGAACGCGATCACTCCAGTCAAGGGACTTCGCAGTAGGGCGAAGACGGCCGGCATCGGTGAAGATGTCAATCTCCCCGTACTCGTCCCGCAATCTGATGACAGCCTCCGAGACAAGATCGAACGTCAGCGGCGTCTCGTTGCAGTTCGCCCGGAAAAGGTCACCGATCGTGACCGGAGTCGCGACATCCGCCGCGTCGTCCCGGATCATCCTGGGCAACTGGTCCATGGCGGCGGAGAGAGAGTCCGCCCGCGCGTCGGAGCCGAAATCGAACTCCAGCGTCTTCTGATTCGGATCGACATTGGGGTCGAAGCCCAAGGCGTTGAACCCCGCGTCGCCCGGATGGACGAAGATGTTGCTCTTGTCCCAGTGCAGGCGAGCCATCTCGTCGCGCGCGCGGCCGTGCTTTGAGAGGTGCAGCAACCAGTAGGACCTGCGGCTGTCCGCCGAGCGGATAAAGAAGGGCGTGTAGAAGTCCGCGCCCGTGCTGCTGATGATATGCTTGTACAGCATGCCTTGGATGACATGACGCTGACCCTGCTCGGTCTTCAGGGCCTTGATAACCTCGCCCATGGCTGGATCGAGCTCAATCGCCTGGCCACCGGCCGTCCTGGCGGTCTTGCCGGAGAAATAGTCGATCAGGGAGTCGACCGAGAAGGTGATCAGCACCTCCGGATTTTTCAGACTCGCGAAGATTTGGCGGATGGTCGCGAACGCCACGCTGCTCCAGCCGTACTGATCGAGGAAGAAAAGCGCGCGGTGGCTAGGTCCGCGATCCTTAATAGCCTGGATGATGCCGGGAGCCTCGTCCTCGAACGATCCAGTCGCGAGCGAGATGGAGTGTCCGACCTCGGCGCTGAACTCGGATTGCCCCAGTTCGTGGTTGAGGAACTCGACGTGTTCCTTCTGTTTGTCGACGAAGAAAAAGCGGGACTTCATGGTGAAGCCATTCTGCCGTGCAAGCGTCAGCCGCGCACCGGAGGTCTGGACAGCTCGAAGGACCCTTAGCGGCGAGCCGGCGATGATCTCCGCGCCGTGCTGATAGGCCCCGCCGCCGCAGAAGCCGTCCACGATCGTCAGGTTCAGCTCCCGGCGCCGCGGGTTCGATGACAGGATGTCGATGTATCGCTCTATGTAGCTGGCGAAGACATCATGCTTGGCGACGCTATGGGCGCCAATCTTGGGAGGGGGCTGGCCCAGCTTCCAGTCGTAGTGTTTGACGGCCATTCGGCTCGGATACTCTCCGTCTTGGCCCCACACGATGCGGGCCCCTGAGTTCCTCAGCTCGCCTCTAATCCGGCGGGCATCTCGTTCCAGACCTGCCCACGGTACTCGCGCCCATTAGCCTTCTTGGACCGCTTCTTGTTGTCCTTGCCCCACGTTCCCCACTGTTTGAAGAAGAACGCGGTTTTATAAGTAGCGCACTGCTCGTAGATCAGGTCAATCCAATCTTCGCGGATAGGTCGCGCGTTCGCGCCGCTCTCGCCTCCAACAATCGCCCAGTCGATGCCGGTCAGATCGACGTCTCCGACGCAGCCGATAAGCGGCTCGAATGAAATAAACCGGATGGCCGCCGGGGCCGATCGCAGGTGGTCGATGCGATCGACCACGGCTGCGTTCTCTACGCTGGTGCCTAACCAGACGTTGGGGAGCACGTCCGGGACGCGTCCTGACACGAACGCGGCCATACGCTCAGGCCGTTTCGTCAGGATCTGGTAGTTATGATGAGGCGTCTCCCGCATCACTTTCCAGACCGACAGGATGAAGTCGTCGCTGACGGCCTCGTGGAAGAGGTCGCTCATGGAGTTGACGAAGACCTTGCGTGCCTTGCGCCAGCCGTAGGGAATCTCCAGCGCTGCGGGATCTTCCCGGACTACGCCGTTCCAAATCGTGCGCCCCCCGCTTGTCCTCGTCAGTCCTTCGTATTTCGCGACGCCCATCGCTTCTAGCCGCTTGGCCATCTGCATGGCGTAGCAATTGGTGCAGCCTGCGGTGATGATGGCGCAGCCTGCCACCGGATTCCAGGTTGCGTCCGTCCATTCGATCTGGGTCTCGGCCATCGATCACACCTCGCGGGAGAAGCCAATCGCTCTCCTTGAGCTTCCGCCGTGTTTAGACCCGAACTCCATGTGCCAGATACCCCGAATAGGCGAGCGCGTCGATCCATTCACGTAGCGCTCTCGCTGGATGTTGACGAAAAAATTGGTGCCCTCTCGAGTCTAAAGAAGGTCGTGCCAATGACCGGTCTTCAATCTGTAAAAGCGAATGCCAGGACCATCGGCTCAATCTAGCCGCACTGGGTACTACCCAAACTGCTTGAGCAAAGACTGTCTAGAGCTGGGAATTCCTATCCCCGCTAGGCGGTAGCCGAACATGTTGGACACTGCGTCCTATGCCGACCTGAGAGCGGCCACCATGAAGGTCTCTGTAAGTCAGCGTCAGCTATTCGCGGTATTGCCGATTCCTAACCCCTTGCTATCGCCCCTCCAAGAGCGCCACGGCGCGCGGGACGAAGCGGCGGAAGACGCAGACTGGCGGGCCGCATCGAACTCGACGCGACTACTTCCCCCAGGCTGCTTCGCCAGACGTCCGATTAAGAGCGCAGGCTGCGCATCGGCCGTTTGGCAGAGGTACAGACCAGCCCTTCGCCACCAGCGGCGCCCCGAACTCGGCGCGTGATCCTCGGTGGCGACGGGCAGGACATCAATGAGGCTTGCGCGGCTCGGTGCTGATCTTCGCACGAGCGTTCCGTTTGACCCGAATGGACTGTTTTTCGTTGGTCGGGGGCACCGGCTCCTGCGGCTCCCAGTCGCTCATGCCCTGCAACACGAGGTCGGCATGTTTGATGGTGTCCACGTGGCCGTAATGCTCCTGGATCATCTGCACCGACGTCCCCATCTGCTCGGCCAGCAGCAGTTCGCTAACGCCCTCCGTCAGGCGGATGGTGGCGTAGGTATGCCGGAACGAATAGGTCGAGCGCAGAATGCCGGAAGGACCGACCCGTAGCTTGGCGTCGTTCAGAAGATCGGCGATGAAGGCCTTGTAGAGGGTGCGCTCCGTCGCGCCGGCGGCGTTGCTGAATACCGGCGTCTCAGGGGCGGTACTCACCGCGATGGCGCGGATGCGGTCCAGGTATTTCCCGACATTGCTGCTCGGCGCGACAAGCTGCCGGGACTTGCCCTTGCCCCGCACGGACAACACCGTGACCGGCTGGCCGTTCTTGTCCGTCGCCTCCGTCACGTCGCGCCAACGCAGGTTGCGCGCCTCGGAGGGCCGCATGCCCGTATTGCACATGATGAGGACGAATTGATAAACCATGGCCCGATACCACCGGGCGGTTTTGGTCTTTGCGGCATCGACCCATTTGGTGCGAGCGTGGGTGTGTAGCCTGCGGTATTCTTCCAGCGAGAACGCATCACGGCGCTGCTTCTCAAGCGACGGCATCCCCTCAATGCGGTGATGGGGCGGGGCTTCCTGTTTGGAAACGGCGTCATTGATGATGGCGCGGTAGATTTTCATCTCGAAACGGATGGTGGCGTCGCTGACGATGATCCAGTCGGTGTTTTCTAGCTCTGGCGTCTCCGCCTCGGGCCCGCCGCCCTGGCGCGCCTTCTGCTTCGCCTTGCTGTCGGCGACCTCCTTGGCGACAGCGCGTTCCGCCTGCGTCATCGGACGCACATTTCCATGGCGAGTCATTCGGCCCTGACCGAGCGACCGCCGCCACGACGGGTAGTTCTGCCAACGGTCCAGAGCGATCAGATCAATCTGGGTCTTGCCCACATAGGGGTTGAGCTGGTTCTTCACGACCGACTCGATGAGTTTCACCCGGCCCATCGTGATCTCGCCGCGCTGTGCGCGCAGCCTCTGTTCCGCGATGTAGTCCTTCGCCACCGCCGAAAACGGACGGTTGAATACCGGCAGATTGCGCTTCAGCGAAAAGCGAATTTCGCTTTCATGGTCGTAAGCCAAGGTCCGCGCTGTCGTGATGTCCGGCGTCTTCAAGGCGATGGTCTTGTAGCGCGTCGCCTTCGGCAACCGAACGCGGCAGTACCAATCCCGGGTCTGCAAATCGCCCCGCCGGAAGATGACCAAGCCGGGTTTCAGTTCTTCCTTGTCCGTGACAAACGCCATGACAGCCTCCATCGTCGTGCAGATTTCGTGCACATCGCGGCGCTAAGTCATTGTTATGCCGTGACGTGCATACATCGTGTATGAAGATCGTAGCGCAGAATGTCGTTTTATTCTAGTAAGTTAGACTTTTCGCCTTATCCCGGCGGGAGAGGGCTTGAGGCCCGCAGAGCGCAGCGATGCGCCTTGGCCAAAAGGGTGAGGGGCTATCGCTGAAGTCGGCGTAAGCCGTTTCCCGTGCGACGGCTTACGCCGAAGGCCAAATCCGCCCCTCACCCTTTCGCGTTTCCAATCGCTCCGCTCCTGGACGCTCAAGCCCTCTCCCGCCGGGAGAGGGGTCGCACTTTGCCGCTCAGGCCATCACCGATGTTGACGATAACCCACACTCGTCAGGGCAGGTGCCGAAACTATACCCGCGAGGCGACTGTTAAAAATCGTGCGAGTGGTCACTAGATCAGCTGTTGCTGGCGACCTTTTCGATCCATGCGATCAGCCTCAATGGCTTGTCGGATGAAGCGTGCGCTCTTGCCGGTGGCGATCCGGCAAGCCTCGCCGCCATCACAAACCTCCTCAATGATCCGCTCTCGCGACAACGTCTCTCCGGCCATGACGAAGACTAGTTCCGGGCTGGTCATGCCGTCGCGCAGCGTGACCTTCTTGGGCAGGCCCTTCGCCTCCCGGAGTTGCTTGGCGTTCTTGTCGAACAACTCGCTGTACAGCGTGTTGGTGCAAGCGCCGTAGTCGTGACCTTTGGCACCGTGATCGCGAAGGGCGTCCGTGTAGGAGTTCCGAGCACTGCGGGCGAGCGCGCGCGTACCAGCCCATTCGTTAGCGCTTGGGGTCGCGCGCTCGAGGATCTCGTCAGCGAGCGTGGGATCGGCAGCCTTGTACCGGAGGAAGACCTCCTTCACTTCAAGCGCCAGCTTCGGGTTCAGATATTCGGCATAGGCCAAGGCCAGCCGCACGTCAGCGTAAGTCCCGCCGTTGGTGCCGCGATCAGCGTAGATCGCCTGCCGCCATTCGGCCTTTGTCCAGTTACCGGTTTTGCCGGTAATTCTTTCGAGGACCGCGATCTGGATCGGACCAGTGCTGGCGTTGTCGCGCCACTGGCTTGGGCGGCGCTCGGTGGTGAAGCCCGAGGCCTTGTAGATGTCGTTAAGGCAGACGAGCCCGTTTTCATCCGTCCGGATCGCGTGGCCGCGCACCTTCGGGAACGCTGATGCAGCGAGAGCTTTACGCTGGACGATCTTCGAATCTGTGGTCATATAAGCCGATCCTTATGGGACCTCCTCGGAGGTCGTGGGGGTGAAGGACAGGCGGCCCGGGCTCCTACACCTTGTGGGCCGTCTGTTCGGTTTTGATGGCCGGTCCGAATCAGACGACGGTGTTCATCAGCGACGAGTTTGCCGGTGATTCGCGGCATGCGCACCCCTGCGATTCGCTTACCCACATGATTTCAAGTTGCGGCGTGTGACGTCGCTTGCAGTTCGCGCTCCCTGTGCTGCCGGCTGAGCCGCAGGTGTGTCCCGAACCGACACAAGGCTCTCTCGCAGGCGGCCTGTCCATTTCCACGTCCGCTTCTGACGCACCCCCATGCCATCCTCCCCGGCATGACCTCCAGCACTCAACTCGACCCCGCCTTCCTCGATGACGACGGCGGGACCTACTGGGACCATGCCCGGCGCGAGTATCTCGCGGGGGTGAAGGCGACGACGATCTGCCAGAAATACGGCATGTCGCTCAGTTCGTTTCGGATGCATGCACGGGCCGGGGGCTGGCGGCGGGTGGATCAGCCGGTGTGCGAGGTTCCGCCGGAGTTCGGCGAATATCATCCCGACGACCCCGTCAGCTTCGCCGAACTGGCCGACCAGGCCTTCCTCAACATCCGCCGCGCGCTGGGCTCGGGCCGCGCGGCCGAGGCCTCGACCTGGATGCGCGTCTACGACAGCCTCGCCGACCGCGCCCGCTTCGAGGTCATGGCCGACCTGCCGGACATCAAGCCGCCGCTGCTGGAGTCCAGACGCGAACCGCTCAAGCTGGTCGCGGTGGAGAGCGCGACTGACAACGATATCAACGCGCTATCGGAAACTTCAGATTCTGAACCGCAGAGGTTGGACTCATTGCACCCGGTGCGCCCGGAGTCCAACGGCTAATCCGTCTCCTCCCTGTTCGCCGCTTGGCGAATGGGGAGGTGGCGCGGCGCATCTTCGCGCCGTGACGGAGGGGTTCTGGCCGCACGAAGTGCCCCTCCGTCTGCTCGCGAAGGGCTCGCATCCACCTCCCCACGCCTTCGGCGCAGGGAGGAGACACTACGCCCTTTCCGCTACCTTCGCCGCGTCCCACAGGCCGTCCATCTCGGCCAGATCGCTCTGATCCGGCGTCCGGCCGTCCCTGGCGAGTTCGGCCTCGATAAACCCGAACCGCCGCACGAATTTGGCGTTCGCCCCGCGCAGGGCATCCTCCGGCTCGACCCCGAGTTTTCGCGCCAGGTTGGCGACCACGAACAGCAGGTCGCCCATCTCCTCGCGGGCCTTGTCCAGGTCCCCGGCGGCGATCTCGACCTTCAGCTCGGCGACCTCCTCGTCCAGCTTGTCGAACACCTCGTCCGTGCTGGGCCAGTCGAACCCGACCCGCGCCGCCCGCTTCGTCAGCTTCGCCGCCCGGTGCAGGGCGGGCAGGCCCACCGGCACGTCGTCCAGCACGCCGTGCTGGGCCTTGCCCGCCCGCTCGGCCGCCTTGATGTCCTCCCAGCGCAGCTTCTGCGCCGGGCCGTCCGGCTTGGCCGCCTCGTCGCCGAAGACATGGGGATGGCGCCGGATCAGCTTGTCCGCCATCGCCTCGGCCACGTCGTCGAACGCGAACAGCCCCTGTTCCTCCGCCATGCGGGCGTGGAAGATGACCTGGAACAACAGGTCGCCCAGCTCCCCCTTCAGCTCGGTCATGTCGCCCCGGTCGATGGCGTCGGCGACCTCATAGGCCTCCTCGATCGTATAGGGGGCGATGGTCGCGAAGGTCTGTTCGACGTCCCACGGACAGCCCCCGTCCGGGTCGCGCAACCGCACCATGATGTCGCGCAGCCGCTCGGTCGGGCTCATGCTTTCGCCACCCCGTCGCGGGCTTCCAGTTCCAGCCGGATGCGGTCGTGCCGTTCGGGCGTCAGCGGGTATTTCCTCAGCACCAGCGCCGCCGCCGCCAGCAGCAGGCCGGGGACCAGGATGAACAGGATCTGCAACGTCATCAGCGACATCGCGCTGTTGCCGCCCGCTGGTGCGATGGCCTGAAAGCCCACGACCTGCAGAACCAGATAGGGGATCAGCGCCACGACATGGCCGATCTTGGTCGTGGCCGACAGGATCGAGAACATCAGCCCGGTCCGGTCCACGCCCGTCTCCAGCCGCACCTCGTCGCCCACGTCGGCCATCATGGCCCTCAGCAGGAACAGCCCGGCCGCATAGGGCAGTCCGGCGATGAACATGACCACGGCCGTCAGGGCGAAACTGCCGCCCGGAACCAGGGTCGCGCCGATGTAGAAGGCGGCGAACACCAGGCTGGCGACGGCCAGCGCCTTGTCCTTGCCGATCCGGGTCGCCAGCCAGGCCCAGAACGGCGCCCCGACCAGTCCGGCCAGGAAATACAGCAGCATGAACAGCGACGCCTCGGTGTGGCCGTATCCCTTGATCTGGCCGAAGAAGAAGAACAGCAGCGACCCGGTGATGCCCGGCGCCACGCCCAGAAGCAGGTCTGCGAACAGCAGCTTCCTGACCGCCGGCCGCTTGAACAGGTCCAGATAGGCGCGCGGTCCCCCGTGCGGCGCGGCCCCGGCATTGACCGGCTCGGGCACGGCGAACATGGCCAGGCCCATGGTGACGGGCAGGGCGATCAATATGGCCCAGCCCATGATCCGCACCCCGTCGGCATAGTCGCCGATGCCCGTCTGAACGACCACCGTCGGCAGGATCAGGATCAGGATCACCCCGATAATGTTGAACACCTGCCACCAGCCGAACACCCGGCTGCGCTGGTCATACTGGGGGGCCAGAACCGAGGCCCAGCCCAGCTGGCCCAGCGTCCCGATCGAGAACCCGAGATACAGCACCAGCAGCCAGGCAAACAGATAGGCCGCGCCCGCCCCCGGCTGGACCACCACGAACATCATGAAGGCCGACAGCATCAGGATCGGCGTCGCCAGCGCCATCCACGGGCGATAGCGGCCCAACCGGGTCCGCGTCCGGTCCATGCCCCAGCCGATGAAGGGGTCGAACACGATGTCGATCAGCCGCACCGCCATGAACACCGCCGCAACGACGCCCAACTCCAGCCCGACGTGGGTGGCGTAGAACTCCGGCAGGGTGACCGGCAGGGCCACGCCAAACGCCGCCAGAGGCAGGCACGGCCCGGAGAAGGCGGCCAGCACCGCGTTGCTGCGGCGGGGCGTCGTGGCGGCGATGACGTCGATCATGCGGAGGTCCAGCGGCGTCACCCCTGAGTCGGCAACCTCGTCACCATGCCAGTTTTGCACGCTTCACAAGAGGGGCCCGTAAGAGGGGTCTTGCGTGCGCCACAACCGTCAGGCTTCCTTGGACCATGCGGATAGGGACGGCTGGATTGATCATGGCGGCGGCTCTCGCCTGGGGTCTGGCGAACGCCGCCTCCGCCGAGACGCGATGCGAGACCCGGCGCGACCAGTGGGCTGGTCAGGCCTTCGCCAACGCGGTCTCCATCTATTCGCTCGAATGGTCGCCGTTCGGCAGGTCCGAGTGGGGCTGGGGGACCTATCTGCCGCTGCTGCAGAAGGAAATCGGATCGGACTGCGCGCCGGGCACATCCGATTTCGCCGCAGCCCTGGCCGGGTTCCAGATCCGCTACGGCCTGCCCGGCACCGGTCTGTTCGATCCGGCCACGTTCGACGTGCTGAAGGGGGTGCTTCAGGAACGCCGGCCCTTCGTGATGGCGCGGGTCCGCGACGAATGCCCCGATCCGCCGCCCCTGCGCGACCTCGGCTATCTGGAAGCGCCAGAGGAGCATGCCGACCGACTGACGCGTCTGCTGCGTCGCGACGTGCTGGATGCCTACCGCCGCATGGTCGCCGCCGCCCGCGCCGAGGTTCCGGAGGTCAACGCCGACCGCGAGCTGTTGCAGATATTCTCGGGCTTCCGCGACCCCGAGGCCGACGCCGCCCGCTGTGCGACCGAGCGCAACTGCGACGGCCTGCGCCGCGCCGTCTGTTCGCCGCACCGGACCGGGACCGCCGTGGATCTGTACGTCGGCCAGTTGCTGGACATGGGCGTCGACAACACCAGCGCGGCCAGCCGCCAGCATATGACGCAAGGCCCATCCTATCGCTGGCTGGTGAAGAACGCCGGCCGGTTCGGCTTCGTGCCCTATCTGTACGAGCCTTGGCACTGGGAATGGATTGGACCGCCCGCCAGCTACGGCACGCCGTGATCCGGGCCTTGAGCCAGGCCGAACGCAGGCTGGCCCAGAGCGATTTCGGACATGCTCTGGACCTGGATCATATCCGGATCCTGGCGACGCCCTGGCCGTTCGACCGCGCCTTCGTACCGGGGCGCTGGTTCGGGCGGGACTGGATACTGTGGCCGGGCCGGAGCCTGCCCGCAGATTTCGCCATCGCCCCCCTGTCGCTTCAGGCCGTGCTGATTCACGAACTGGTGCACGTCTGGCAGGCCCAGGCCGGGGTAAACCTACTAGCCGGAAAGATCAGGGCAGGGGACGGCCCGGCCGCCTACCGCTACCCCGACGCGCCCTGCGGCTGGGACGACCTGAATATCGAGCAGCAGGCCATGGCGGTCGAGCACCGGTTTCGCGCCCGACGCGGTCAGCGCGTCCCGGACGCTGCGGCTGCTTACGGAGGGCTGTGTCCGATCGGAGCAAATTCGCCACGGGAGGGTTGAACTGCCGGAGCGAGGCCATATTTCTGATACTGCATTGGTTGCAGATAGTCAGAAGGAGCGCGTCATGGCCAAGGTTCTGGTCCTTTATCATTCCACCTACGGTCACCTCGAAATCATGGCCAACGCCGTCGCCGAGGGCGCGCGTCAGGTCGAGGGCGCCGAGGTCGTCGTCAAGCGCGTCCCGGAAACGGTGCCGGACGAGGTCGCGCGTTCCTCGGGCTACAAGATGGACCAGGCCGCCCCGATCGCCACGGTCGATGAACTGGCCGACTATGACGCGGTGATCCTCGGCGCGGGCACCCGCTACGGGGTCGCCGCCTCGCAAATGCGGGCTTTTCTGGACCAGACCGGCGGCCTGTGGATGAAGGGCGCGCTGGTCGGCAAGGTCGGGGCCGCCTTCACCTCCACCGCGACCCAGCACGGCGGTCAGGAATCGACGCTTCTATCGCTGCACACGACCCTGTTGCACCATGGGCTGGTCATCGCCGGCCTGCCCTATGCCTGGCAGGGTCAGATGCGGATCGACGAGGTTACCGGCGGCAGCCCCTACGGCGCCTCGACCATCACCGGCGGGGACGGCAAACGGATGCCCAGCGACAACGAACTGGAGGGCGCGCGCTTCCAGGGCAAATACGTCGCCGAACTGGCGACCAAGCTGCACGGCTGATGGCCGACGTCCGGTCGTCGATCAGGCCGCCTCGGCCATGTCCACCAGCGACTGGATCGCCACATAGTCGGTCTTGCCGGTGCCCAGCACCGGCAGTTCCCGGACCCTGACGATCTTCTTGGGCACGGCGAGCTCCGGCGCGCCGTGTTCGCGGGCCCATTCGGCGATGCGTCCGACGTCGGCATCCCCGCGCTCGGTCACCAGCACCAGCTTCTCGCCCTTGCGTGCGTCGGCGATGGAAATGACGGCGTGGCGCGCCTCGGGCCAGACGGACTGGACCAGTCCCTCGACCGCGCTCAGCGAAACCATCTCTCCGCCGATCTTGGCGAACCGCTTCACCCGGCCCAGGATGGATATGTAGCCTTCCTCGTCCAGGTCGACGATGTCGCCGGTGTCATGCCAACCGCCCGCCAACGGTTCGATCCGGGTTGGATCCTCCGGCGTCATGTAACCCGCCATCACATTGGGGCCGCGGAGGAACAGGCGTTTGCCATCGGCAATGCCCTCGACCGGCTCCAGACGAGCCTCCATGCCCGGCATCAGCTGTCCGACCGTGCCGGGGCGGTTGCGGTCCGGATGATTCACCGCGACCACAGGCGCCGCTTCGGTCGCGCCGTAGCCTTCCAGCAGCTTCACGCCGCCGAATTTGGTGTTGAACAGATGATGAGTCTCGTCGCGCACTCGCTCCGCGCCCGAAACGACGAACTTCAGCGTGCGGAAATCGTCCGGCGAGGCCACTCGCGCCCACTGGTTCAGGAAGGTGTCGGTGGCGAACAGGATCGAAGTGTTCACCTCGGCCAGCAGCGAGACGATCTGTTTCCCGTGCAAGGGGGATGGATACTGGAACGCCTTCATGCCCTGCAACAGCGGCAGGATGACGCCGCCGGTCAGGCCAAAACAGTGGAATGTCGGCAGGGGGTTGAACATCACCCAGTCGGGGTCCAGCGCGATATGGGTCGCGACCTGGCGCGCGTTGGCGACGAGGTTCTTCTGGCTCAACAGCACGCCCTTCGGCGCGCCGAAACTACCCGAGGTGAACAGGACCACGCCCGGATCGTCGGGTCGGGTCGGGGTGCGGAAGCGTTTGGGCATCAGCCCGGCCATCAGGCCGAACAGCTTGTCGGGCAGGCCGATGGTCTCGCGCACGTCGTCCAGCCACACGATCTCGGCGACGGCGCCGAGCGCCTCGATCAGATCGTCGATCTTGGCCTGTTCGACGAACCGCCGGGCGCACAGAATCTTCTTCAGGCCCGAGGCCTCGATGGCGGCCTTCAGGTTCCGCTCGCCCGAGGTGAAGTTCAGCATCACCGGCACCCGCCCGAAGGCGTGCAGGCCGAAGAAGGTGACCACCACCCCCATCGACGACGGCAGCAGGATGCCGACCCGCTCGGCCGGCTGGGTCATCGCCGCGATCTTCCTACCCAGGACGAAGGCGGCGCGGATCAGGCCGGTGTAGGTGAGGGGTTTGCGATCCTGGTCCTCCAGAATCTCCTTGTCGCCATAGGTCGCGCGGGCCGCGATCAGGGCGTCGAACAGGGATTCTTCGCCTGCCGATGGGTCGAGGCCGGGCCTAAGCAATACGCGTCTCCTCCGGAGGGCTTTCGCGTCGCCCCCTCGCTGTCAGGGGGCAGAACCTAGTTAAGCCCCGTCGCGATGAAAAGATGCGTTACGTTGGGTGAGGCTTCGATGCGGCGTGAGGATGCGTTGCTGCGCCTTCGCGCCTGGTTGCGCGCCTCGTGAATATGATGATTTCTGATTGCCTGACGGCGCTTGCTTGACGCGGGTCGCGCCTTGAACGCATCTCGAGAAAGACCCGGCGATCTCCGCCGCGTCGGGGGAGTTCCGACAATGAAAACGATGATTGGCGCCGCTGTTTGCGCCCTGATGATGCTGTCCGTGGGCGCACCTGCCGTGGCCCAGGACGCCGACGGCGACAGCTACACCTTCACCATTTCGAACAGCTCGGAAATGGCGATCATCACCTTCCACCTGGCGTCCGAAAGCGACTCCGGCTGGAGCGAAGACCTGATCCCGGACACGATCATCGGGGCAGGCGACTCGCTCGACATGGAGTTCGCGGCTGATGCCGATGAATGCCGATACGCCACCTCCGTCGTGATGGAGGACGGCACCGAGTATGCCGCGATCGTGGACTACTGCGACCTCACGGGCATCGATATCAGTGATGACCAGGGCCTGACCTACTATTGATTTCCATCCCCCGGGGGCGGTGATGAGCCAACCCCGGGGGCATCCAGCTTGCGCGCCTTGGCGCGTCGACACAGGCCGTGACTTGCCTTCCGGGGGCGGAACGACGACATACCGGGTTCACGTCCCTGGAGCCCGGCCCGCCTCGATGGTCACCCTCATCGACACTCTGACGCGCAAACCGTCGGAACTGCGTCACCCCGAGAAGCAGAACCGGCCGGAATCCGTCGTGCTGAAGAAGCCCGACTGGTTGAGGGTCAAGGCGCCGGGATCGGGCCAGTACAACGCCACCAAGGACATCGTCCGTTCCAAGGGTCTGGTGACCGTCTGCGAGGAGGCGGCCTGCCCGAACATCGGCGAGTGCTGGAGCCAGAAGCACGCCACCCTGATGATCATGGGCGACACCTGCACGCGGGCCTGCGCCTTCTGCAACGTCAAGACGGGCCTGCCCCAGCCGCTGGATCCGGAAGAGCCCGCCAAGGTCGGCCTGGCCGTGTCGCAGCTGGGCCTGAACCACGTCGTCATCACCTCGGTGGACCGTGATGACGTGTCCGACGGCGGCGCGGCCCACTTCGCCGAGGTGGTTCGCCAGATCCGCCTCCAGGCGCCGAACACCACGATCGAGATCCTGACGCCCGACTTTCTGAGGAAGGACGGCGCCGCAGCCGTGATGATCGACGCCCGCCCGGACGTCTTCAACCACAACCTGGAAACCGTGACGCGGCTCTATCTGAAAATCCGGCCCGGCGCCCGCTACTTCCACTCGCTGCGCCTGCTGCAGCAGGTCAAGGAACGCGACTCCAATCAGTTCACCAAGTCCGGCATCATGGTCGGTCTGGGCGAGACCAAGGAGGAGGTCATGCAGGTGATGGACGACATGCGGTCGGCCGGCGTCGACTTCATCACCATCGGCCAGTACCTCCAGCCGACGCGCAAACACGCCGCCATCGACCGGTTCGTCACGCCGGAGGAGTTCAAGGCCTATGAGGCGATCGCCCGGGCCAAGGGCTTCCTGATGGTGTCGTCCTCGCCGCTGACCCGCTCGTCGCACCATGCGGGCGACGACTTCGCCCGGCTGAAAGCCGCGCGTCTGGCCCAGACCGGACGCTGACGACCGCTTGGCCGTCCATCGCGTCACCCGCATCCTGCCCTATACGCCCGCCCAGCTGGCCGAGCTGGTCGCGGACGTGGAGTCCTATCCACGCTTCGTGAAATGGGTGACGGCCATGCGGGTCTGGAACAGACGAGAGGAGGCCGCCGGCGTTTCCCTGCTGGATGCAGAGGCGGCGGTCGGGTTCTCGTTCCTGAAGGAGCGATTTTCGACCTGGGTCCGCCATGATCGCAATGCGCCGCTGGTCGAGGTCGGCCTGTTGCGCGGCCCCTTCCGGCACCTGAAGAACCGTTGGGAGTTCTTCCCGGATGCGAGCGGAACCCGGCTGGAGTTCATGATTGATTTCGCCTTCAAATCGCCGCTGCTGAACGCGGCGCTCCAGGCCAATTTCGACCGGGCCGTTTCCCTGCTGATCGGCAGTTTCGAAGCCGAGGCGGCGCGTCGCTACGGCCGGGCGCAATGACCGATTTCGACTTCGACGCCGTCGTGGTGGGGGCGGGGGCCGTGGGCCTGGCTTGCGGCCGCGCCCTGTCGAAGCGGGGCCTGACCGTGCTGGTTCTGGAGAAGGAGCCGCACATCGGCCAGGGGGTGTCGTCGCGCAACTCCGAGGTCATTCACGGCGGGCTCTATTACCCGACCGGCTCGCTGAAGGCGCGGTTCTGCGTCGAGGGACGGCGGGCGCTGTACGCCTATCTGGACAGCCGCAAGATCGACCACCGCAAATGCGGCAAACTGGTCGTGGCGACCCAGGCCGATGAGGTCCCCCTGATCGAGAAAATCTTCGAACAGGCCACGACCAACGGGGTCGAGGGGCTGCAGCACCTCAGCGGCGAACAGGCACGGGCCATGGAGCCCGAGCTGAACGCCCACGCGGCCATCCTGTCGCCCGAAAGCGGCCTGTTCGCCAGCCACGAATATATGCTGGCCCTGGAGGGTGAGATCGAGGACGGCGGCGGGTCCGTCGTGGTCTCGACCCCATTCGAGCGGGCCCAACCCCTGCCGGGCGGCGGCTTTCGCATCACCGCGGGCGGGGAGGGGGGCGCAACCCTGACAACCCGCTTTCTGGTCACCGCGCCGGGCCTGGGCGCCCAGTCCGTCGCCCGCCTGATCGAAGGCTTTCCGGCCGAACACATCCCCGCCGGCCATTTCGGCAAGGGCGTCTATTTCCGGCTGACGGGCAAGGCGCCGTTCGAGCGGCTGATCTATCCGCCGCCCATCGCGGGCGCCCTGGGCACCCACTACCGCAAGGATCTGGGCGGCCAGGCCGTGTTCGGGCCGGACCTCGAATACGTCGAGACCGAGGACTATTCGGTCGATCCTGCGAAGGCGGAGGGGTTCGCGACATACATCCGCCGCTTCTGGCCCGGCCTGCCTGACGGCGCCCTGACGCCGGACTACGCCGGCATCCGGCCCAAGTTGCACGGCAAGGACGAGCCTCAACCGGACTTCCAGCTCTATGGTCCCGAGGTGCACGGCATCGACGGTCTGGTCGCCCTGTTCGGCATCGAGAGCCCGGGCCTGACCAGTTCGCTGGCCATCGGCGAGGCGGTCGCGGAGCGACTGACCCATGACTGACCCGACCGTGAGAGACGCCGCGCCCGGCGACATCCCGGCGCTGCACGCCCTGATCGAGAGCGCGTACCGGGGTGAGGTCTCCCGCGCCGGGTGGACGACGGAGGCCGACTTGCTGGCCGGACAGCGCACCGATCCGGAGGAGTTGGACGACATTCTCGCCGATCCAGAGCAGGCGATGCTGACGGCCTGGGACGGCGACGATCTGCTGGCGTGCATCCGCATCCAGCGTCAGCCGGACGGAGCCGGATATTTCGGCATGCTGTCGGTGAGCCCGACCCGGCAGGCCTCGGGCCTGGGACGACGCATGGTCGCGGCGGCGGAAGACACTCTGGCTCAGCGATTCGGCGCGCGGCTGATTCGCATCTCCGTCTTCCCCCAGCGTGACACCCTGATCGCCTGGTACGAGCGGCTGGGCTATGCCGACACCGGCCGGACGCTGGACTTCGACTACGGCAACCTGAGGCTGGGTGTGGCGCTGCGCGACGACCTTTATTTCGTCGTCATGGAGAAGACGCTGACCTGATCAGATTGGGTGGGGCTCGCCGAATCCGAGGCTGAAGATCACGATCAGGGCCAGCACCCACGCGAACGGCGCGAACAGCAGGATCCATGACGCCTGCTCGCGCCGCAGGGCATAGGCGACCCAGGCCAGCACCGGCCCCAGCACGATCGCCAGCGGAAAGGTCAGCATCGTCCAGATGAACACGTAGATCATCGTGTTCACGCCCGCGTCGCTCGCCATGACCGACATCATCCCCATCATGGCCGCCGGGAAGATGGCCAGAACCGCGACGACGGAGCCGATGATCAGCCACAGCCGCAGGGTCTTGCTGCGGGGCGGGCGAGGGGTGTCGGGCTCGATCATGGCGGCATTTGACGCCGTCCGGCGGGATGCGGCAAGGCTGGCGGCATGGAGATCATCACGCCCCGGCTGAAGCTTCGTCACGCCCGGCCGGACGATCTGGACGCGATGCATGCCGTGCTGTCCGATCCCGGCGCCACCCTGTGGTGGTCGACTCCGCCCCACGCCTCGATGGACGAAACGCAGGTCTGGCTCGACGGTATGATCGCCAGGAACGCCGAAGGTAGCGATGACTTCGTTATCGAGCGCGACGGGCGGGTCATCGGCAAGGCAGGGTTCTTCAAACTGCCCGACGTCGGCTACATCCTTCATCCCGATCACTGGGGCCTGGGGCTGGCGTCGGAGGCGGTCGGCGCGGCGGTGGACCACGTCTTCGCCACGCGTGCCCTCGACGACCTGACCGCCGACGTCGATCCCGAGAATCAGGCCTCGATCCGGCTGCTGGAAAAGCTTGGCTTCGTCGGCACGGGCGCCGCCGAGCGGACCTGGAATGTCGGCGGCGTCTGGAAGGACAGTCTGTTCTATGGCTTGAGCCGGAGGAACTGGATCGCGCGGTCGGAGGGATCTGCGGTCGGGCCTTGAAGTCCGGGGAAGGTTCAGGCATAAGCCCGCGCTCGCAGGC
Source organism: Alphaproteobacteria bacterium (assembly GCA_018820205.1). Classification (GTDB taxonomy): domain Bacteria; phylum Pseudomonadota; class Alphaproteobacteria; order Caulobacterales; family Caulobacteraceae; genus Brevundimonas. The sequence goes on along the minus strand of JAHJOK010000059.1, from coordinate 155,071 downwards.
GGCTCTCCCGAAGGGCCGCCGCTTCCTTTTTTGCGTCAGGCCCGCAAGGGAACCGGCGCCGTATACGAGATCGAGACGGACATGGCTGTTCCGAAGCGCAAAGTATCCCCCTCGCGTCGCAACATGCGCCGCGCCCACGACGCCCTCGGCGCGAACCCCTACACCGAGGACAAGGACACGGGCGAGCTGCGCCGTTCGCACCACATCGACCTGAAGACCGGCACCTATCGCGGTCGTCAGGTTCTGACGCCCAAGGAAGACTAGGTTTTCATCACGGGGCCGCACGCCGGTCTCGCGACGAAACTGTGAAGTTTACGGCGCGCGGGTCAACCGCGCGCCGTTTTCGTGCGTTGATGGCGTCTCACTTCCTGAGGAGCCTCTCATGATCCGCAATCTGTCCGCCGTCGCCGCTACGGCCATCCTGCTCGCCGCCTGCGGCGCCCCGGAGCCGGCCGAACCCGCTCCGGCCCCGGAAACGCCCGCGCCCGCGCCGACGCCCCCGGCGCCAGACGCCAATGCCCTGACGGCCGGCGGCTACGGTCCGCTGCGGATCGGCATGACCAGGGCCGAGGTCGTCGCGGCCCTGGGCGACGACTCCAATCCCGGAGCGGTCGGGGGCGCCGAGCCGGAGATCTGCGATCAATGGCGGCCCGCCCGCGCGCCCGACGGCGTACTGGTCATGATCCAGAACGGCGTCCTGACCCGGATTTCCGTGGCCGAGCCCGCGACGCTGCAGACCGATCGCGGCTTCGGGGTCGGCGACACGGCGGCGGCGATCAAGGCGGCCTACGGCCCCCTGGCCATGGCCCAGCCGCATAAATATTCGGCCCCGCCGGCCGAGGACATCTTTGTCTGGACGACGGGCGGTCCCGCGACCGCCGGCGCCTATGTTCAGGACGAGGCGGCGCGCGGCATCCGCTATGAAATCAACGGCGAGGGCGAGGTTCAGCTCATCCACGTCGGCGGTCCCGCGATCCAGCTGGTCGAAGGCTGCTCCTGATCCAACGGAGCGCCGACCTCCAGTCCGCTCCTCAGCATCTAGCAAGGGGCGGACCCGGCCGTCCGCGCGTCTTGGCGTTTGTCGGGCGTCGGGCTAAACCCCGGCGCCTGATCTCCCCTTGCATCCGCGAAGGCTCCCATGACCGACATCGCCGACATCGTCGCCCGCCAGATTCTCGACAGCCGCGGCAACCCCACGGTCGAGGTCGATGTGGTTCTGGATGACGGCAGCTTCGGCCGCGCCGCCGTGCCGTCCGGCGCCTCGACCGGCGCGCATGAAGCGGTTGAACTGCGCGACGGCGACAAGGAGATGTGGGGCGGCAAGGGCGTCCAGAACGCCATCGACGCCGTCAACGGCGAAATCTTCGACGCTCTCAGCGGCATGGACGCCGAAGACCAGCGCCGCATCGACGAAGCGATGATCGTCCTGGACGGCACCGAGAACAAGGGACGGCTGGGCGCTAACGCCATCCTGGGCGTGTCCCTGGCCGTGGCCAAGGCCAGCGCCATCTCGGTCGGCCTGCCGCTGTTCCGCTATGTCGGGGGCATCTCGGCCCGGGTTCTGCCGACCCCGATGATGAACATCATCAACGGCGGCGCCCATGCCGACAATCCGATCGACATCCAGGAATTCATGATCCTGCCGACCGGCGCGGAGAGCTTCTCGGAAGGCCTCCGCATGGGGTCGGAGATCTTTCACGCGTTGCGCAAGCAACTGAAGGACGCCGGCCACAACACAAACGTCGGCGACGAGGGCGGCTTCGCCCCGAACCTCGGTTCGGCCGAAGAGGCGCTGAGCTTCATCACCAAGGCGGGGCAGGCGGCAGGGTATCTGGCCGGAGAGGATTTCCATCTGGCGCTCGACGTCGCCGCGACCGAGTTCTTCAAGGACGGCGCCTACAACATGGCCGGCGAGGGCAAGACCCTGGGGGCCGAGGGCATGGTGGGCTACCTCGCCGACCTGTGCGAACGTTTCCCGATCGTCTCGATCGAGGATGGCTGCGCGGAAGATGATTTCGAGGGCTGGAAACTGCTGACCGATGCCTTGGGCGAGCGCGTCCAGATCGTCGGCGACGACCTGTTCGTGACCAATCCCGCCCGTCTGGCCGCCGGCATCGGCGAAGGCCTTGCCAACTCCATCCTGATCAAGGTGAACCAGATTGGCACTCTGTCGGAGACCCTGGACGCCGTCGATATGGCCCATCGCGCCGGCTACACCGCCGTGATGAGCCACCGCTCGGGCGAGACGGAGGATTCGACCATCGCCGACCTGGCCGTCGCCACCAACTGCGGACAGATCAAGACCGGTTCGCTGGCCCGTTCTGACCGCACGGCGAAATACAACCAGCTGCTGCGCATCGAGGAGCTTCTGGGCGACCAGGCCAGCTATTACGGCGATGGAATGCTGCTCAAGTAGTTACGGCTAAGCTACGGTTCGTTAGGCATTTCCAGTCACAAACGATCAACTGTGACCACGCTCAGAAGGAGCGTCCGTATTGCCCGAACGGATGAAGCCCTACTCCCTGTCCGCCTTTCTTTTTCTGCTCGTCGTGTATCTGGGCGTCCAGGCGCTGACGGGCGAACGCGGTCTGCTGAGCGGCGGCGAGCGCGACATGCGGCTGGCCCAGCGGGAAGCCCAGTTGAACGCCCTGGTCGAGCAACGCGCCGATCTGGAGGTTCGCGTCCGGTATCTGCGCACCGACAGCCTGTCGCGGGATCTGCTGGAGGAACGCGCGCGCGCCGTGCTCGGGTTCGCCGACCCCCGCGACTATGTGATCCGCGTCGCGGCCGTCAGAACGCCGCAAGGCCGCGCCACAACCTCCTGAACTCTTGTTACATGCCGGTCTGCGTGCTTTGCCTTTCGGGAACGAAGGCTGCTACAGCCGCTTTCCGTAACGACAAGAGGCCCTGACGGCGTGCATCGTCATGGGTTCATTCCCGGGAGATGCCGGATGGCGAGAGCCGCCCAGAAGACCACCAATTCCAAGGCTTCGGACAAGATTCCGAACACGCCGACCGCCACCAAGGACGAGCTGCTCGCCTACTACCGCGAGATGGTGCTGATCCGCCGCTTCGAGGAGCGGGCAGGGCAGTTGTACGGCATGGGTCTGATCGGGGGCTTCTGTCACCTCTATATCGGCCAGGAAGCCGTCGCCGTCGGGGTTCAGGCCAACGTCAAACAGGGCCACGACAAGATCATCACCGGCTACCGTGACCACGGTCATATGCTGGCCGCCGGCATGGACCCCAAAGAGGTCATGGCCGAACTGACCGGCCGCTCGGGCGGATCGTCCAAGGGCAAGGGCGGGTCCATGCATATGTTCGACGTGCCGACCGGCTTCTATGGCGGTCACGGTATCGTCGGCGCCCAGGTCGCACTGGGCACCGGCCTGGCCTTCGCCGGCAAATATCGCGGCGACGATTCGGTCGCCTTCATCTATTTCGGCGACGGCGCGGCCAACCAGGGCCAGGTCTACGAGAGCTTCAACATGGCCCAGCTGTGGAAGCTGCCGGCCATCTACATCATCGAGAACAACCAGTACGCCATGGGGACCAGCATCGAGCGCTCGTCGTCCACGACTGAACTGGCCCAGCGCGGCGCCAGCTTCGGCATCCCTGGCGAACTGGTCGACGGCATGGACGTGCTGGCGGTCAAGGACGCGGTCGAGCGGGCGGTCAAGCGCGCGCGGGCCGGCGAGGGGCCCTTCATCCTGGAGGTGAAGACCTATCGCTATCGCGGTCACTCGATGTCCGACCCGGCCAAATACCGGTCCAAGGAGGAGGTCGACGAGGTCAAGAAGACCCGTGATCCCATCGACCACGTCAAGATGCTGCTGGAGCAGGCCAAGGCGACCGAGGACGACCTGAAAGCCATCGACGCCGAGATCAAGACCATCGTCGCCGAGGCTGTCCAGTTCGCACAGGAAAGCCCCGAGCCGGACCCGTCCGAACTCTATACCGACGTTTATGTGGAGGCGTAGGTGCTGAGCTTCCTTTTTTCGGCTCTGCCTCAAAGTGCACAGCGCAAACTCCTGAGCTGGGCGACGGGAAGAGCGCCGCACAGATCTGATCTGACCAACATGAGCGAGGCTCCGGCCGCGACGGGTCTGTTTGCCTATTCAGGCGATGAATTGCTTCATCGCGACCAAGCCTACGCCTCGTTTGCGGTAGTCGATAGTTGGTCGGATGCGCGTTGGGGCGTCACCTTCGATGCAATTCGCAAGGCCGATCCGGAGTGGTCTGACTTGCTCATGTCCATGAGGAAGCTGCGCGAGCATCTGATGCTCGCTGGAAACGCGCTGTTCACGGCGCGGCAATTTGAGAAGGACGGTTCTTTGCTCGTTCGTGATCTGGAAGTTCAAGCATGACCGACATTCTGATGCCGGCGCTGTCGCCCACGATGGAAGAGGGCAATCTAACCAAATGGCACGTCAAGGCGGGCGACACCGTCAAGGCGGGCGACGTGATTGCTGAGATCGAAACCGACAAGGCGACCATGGAGGTCGAGGCGGTCGATGAGGGCGAGATCGCCGAAATCCTGATTGCCGAAGGCTCCGAGGGCGTGAAGGTCAACACGCCCATCGCCCGCATGGCCGGCGAAGACGGCGTGGCCGCTCCGGCGCCGAAGGCCGATGCACCCAAGGCTGAACCCGCCGGGGACGAACCCAAGGCGGACGCCGAACCGGCCAAGTCCGCCGCCGACGCTCCGGTGAAGCCGAAGACCGAACTGCGTGATCCCGAAATTCCGGCCGACGCCAAACTGGTCAAGACGACCGTTCGCGACGCCCTTCGCGACGCCATGGCCGAGGAAATGCGCCGAGACGAAAACGTCTTCCTGATCGGCGAAGAGGTCGCCCAGTATCAGGGCGCCTACAAGGTCAGCCGCGAACTGCTGCAGGAATTCGGCGACAAGCGCGTCGTGGACACCCCCATCACCGAGCACGGCTTTGCCGGTCTGGGCGTCGGTGCGGCGATGGCCGGGCTGAAGCCGATCGTGGAATTCATGACCTTCAACTTCGCCATGCAGGCGATCGACCACATCATCAACTCGGCCGCCAAGACCCTGTACATGTCGGGCGGTCAGATCCGCGCGCCCATCGTCTTCCGTGGCCCGAACGGCGCGGCGTCGCGGGTCGGCGCCCAGCACAGCCAGGACTATTCCGCCTGGTACGCCCAGGTGCCCGGCCTGAAGGTCGTGGCCCCCTATGACGCGGCCGACGCCAAGGGCTTGCTGAAGGCCGCGATCCGCGACCCGAACCCGGTCGTCTTCCTCGAGCATGAGATGATGTACGGCATCGAGTTCGACGTGCCCGAGATCGAGGATTACGTCGTGCCGATCGGCAAGGCCAAGGTCCGCCGCCAGGGAACCGACGTCACCATCACGGCCCATGCCCGCATGGTCGGTTTCGCGCTTCAGGCCGCCGAACAACTGGAAGCCGACGGCATCAGCTGCGAGGTCATCGACCTGCGCACCCTGCGTCCGCTGGACCACGAAACCATCGTCGAGAGCGTCAAGAAGACCAGCCGGCTGGTCTCGGCCGAGGAAGGCTGGGGTCCGATGGGCGTCGGCGCCGAGGTCGTCTCCCGCGTGATCGAACACGCCTTCGACTATCTGGATGCGCCGCCGGTGCGGGTGCATCAGGAAGACGTGCCGCTGCCCTACGCCGCCAATCTGGAAGTCCTGTCCCTGCCGGGCGTGGACAAGATCGTCGCGGCCGTGAAGGCGGTGACGGCATGACGCACAAATACTCCCTGCCCGAAGCCGACGCCGTCCAGACGGGAGCCGAGGACGGCTCCATCCTGGAGCTGGCCCGCATCTGGGCCACGCCCGAGGGTCCGCTGATCATGGTCCGTCCGGCCTATGACGAGCCCCGCGCCATGGGTCAGGTGATGGCCGAGCTGTGCTGGAATTTCGCCGAGGCCTATTCCCAGGAAGGCAAGATGAGCCACGCCGAGGCCCTGGCGGCCCTGAGACAGGGCTGGGTCGAAGGTCAGGCCAACGGCGACGCGGCGCAAAAGCAGAGGAACGGCCAATGACCGACATCCTGATGCCCGCCCTGTCGCCCACGATGGAAGAGGGCGTTCTGGCCAAGTGGCACGTGAAGGCCGGCGACGTGGTCAAGGCCGGCGACGTGATCGCCGAGATCGAGACCGACAAGGCCACGATGGAGGTCGAGGCGGTCGACGAGGGCACGATCACCGAGATCCTGGTGGCCGAGGGCTCCGAAGGCGTGAAGGTCAACACCCCGATCGCCCGTCTGGAAGAAGAGGGCGGTGCGTCCGCGCCCGCGCCCAAACCCGCCGAAAAAGCCAAGGATGAACCGGCGAAGGCAGAGCCCGCCGAAGCCGACAAACCCGCGCCTCAAGCCGAAAAGGCCGCGCCTGTGTCTGCGCCTGCCGCAGCGCCCGCTGCCAAGTCCGGTGAGCGGATCTTCGCCTCGCCGCTGGCCCGTCGTCTGGCCAGGGACGCCGGTCTGGATCTGGCGTCGCTGAAGGGCACCGGTCCACACGGCCGTATCGTCAAGGCCGACGTCGAGACCGCCGGCAAGGGCGGCGCCCGTCCGGTGACAGCGTCCGCATCGGCGCCGGCCGCCGAACCGCGCAAGGTTCAGTCTCTGGCCCAGATGGGCATTCCCGACGGCAGCTACGACCTGATTCCGCTGGACGGAATGCGCAAGGCCATCGCGCGTCGCATGACCGACAGCTTCCGCGACATTCCGCATTTCCCGCTGACCATCGATTGCGAGATCGACGGCCTGATGGCGGTGCGGGCCAAGGTCAACGCGATGCTCGAACCGCGCGGGGTCAAGGTCTCGGTCAACGACTTCGTCATCAAGGCCTGCGCCCTGGCGCTGAAGGCCGTGCCGGAAGCCAACGCCAGCTATTCGCCCGAGGGCCTGGCGATGCATCACCACGCCGACGTCGCCATGGCCGTGGCCATCGACGGCGGCCTGATCACACCGATCATCCGCAAGGCCGAGTTGAAATCCCTGGCCGAGATCGCGACCGAGGCCAAGGATCTGGCCAAACGCGCCCGCGACAAGAAGCTGAAGCCGGAAGAATTCCAGGGCGGCACCTTCAGCGTGTCCAACCTGGGCATGTTCGGCATCAAGTCGTTCGCCTCGATCATCAACGAGCCCCAGGGCGCCATCATGAGCGTCGGCGCGGGCGAACAGCGGCCGGTGGTCAAGAATGGCCAGCTGGCCGTGGCGACTGTCATGACCGTCACCCTGACCTGCGATCACCGCGTCGTCGACGGCGCCACCGGCGCGCGCTTCCTGCAGGCGTTCAAGCCGCTGATCGAAGACCCCGTCACGATGCTGGCCTGAGGCGAACATGGCGTCGGTCTATGACTTCACCGCCACCGGCATCGACGGAGCCGAGGTCCCGCTGGACCGGTTCCGGGGCCAGGCGCTGCTGATCGTGAACACCGCCTCCAAATGCGGCTTCACCGGCCAGTACTCGGGTCTGGAGACGCTGCACCGCCAGTACGCCGACCGGCCGTTCGAGGTGCTGGGCTTTCCCTGTAACCAGTTCGGCGCCCAGGAGCCGGGCAGGGCGGCCGAGATCGCCTCGTTCTGTTCGGCGACCTATGACGTCGACTTCCCGATGTTCGACAAGATTGAGGTCAACGGACCAGACCGCCACCCCCTCTACGACTGGCTGACCAGCCAGAAGAAGGGGCTGCTGGGCAGCCGCAACATCAAGTGGAATTTCACCAAATTCCTGACCGACCGCGAGGGCAGGGTGGTCGGACGGTTCGCGCCCCAGGTCGAACCCGCGACGCTCGCCCCTGAAATCGAGAAAGTGCTTTGATGGCCGACACGTTTGATCTGATCGTCATCGGCTCGGGTCCCGGCGGCTATGTGGCCGCGATCCGGGCCAGCCAGCTGGGCCAGAAAGTCGCCATCGTCGAGCGTGACCTGCTGGGCGGCATCTGTCTGAACTGGGGCTGCATCCCCACCAAGGCGCTGCTGAAATCCGGCGAAAAATACGAGAGTCTGTCGCACCTGAAGGACTACGGCCTGTCGGCTGAAAAGGTCGGCTTCGACTTCGACGCCATCATCGCCCGTTCGCGCGGCGTGGCCAAACAGCTGAACTCCGGCGTCGGCTTCCTGATGAAGAAGAACAAGATCGAGGTCATCGAAGGGTCGGCGAAGCTTGAAAAAGGCGCGGCGGCCCCGAAGGTCGTGATCGCGTTGAAGGCCGGCGGTTCGCGCACGGTCGAGGCCAAGGCGGTGATGCTGGCCGTCGGCGCCCGCGCCAAGGCCATCCCCCAGATCGGCCTCGAGGCCGACGGAGATCGCATCTGGGCTTATCGCGAGGCCATGGCGCCGAAGTCGATGCCGAAGTCGATCGTGGTCATCGGCTCGGGCGCGATCGGGATTGAATTCGGAAGCTTTTACCGCGCGTTGGGCGCAGAAGTTACAGTGGTGGAGGCGGTCGATCGCATCATGCCGGTCGAGGACGAAGAGGTCTCAAAGGCCGCCCAGAAGTCGTTCGAGAAGCGCGGCATGAAGTTCCGCACCGGCTGCAAGGTCACCAAGGTGTCCAAAGGCGGGAAGGGGGTCCAGGTCGCCATCGAGGCCGGCGGCGAGGCCGAGACCCTGGAAGCCGAGGTCTGCATCTCGGCCGTCGGCATCACCGCCAACACCGACGGGATCGGCCTGGAGGCGCTGGGCGTCAAAATGGACCGGGGTCATATCGACATCGACGGCCACTGCCAGACGAACGTGAAGGGCCTCTATGCCATCGGCGACTGCGCCGGCGCGCCCTGGCTGGCGCACAAGGCCAGCCACGAAGGCATCCACGCCGCCGAATACATCGCCGGCTACAAGACCCCGAACGTGGTCTCGCCGATCGCCGGCTGCACCTATGCCCAGCCCCAGGTCGCCTCGGTCGGGATCACGGAGCAGGGCGCTCGCGAGGCGAAACGCGAGGTCAAGATCGGCCGTTTCCCCTTCAAGGTGAACGGCAAGGCCATCGCATCGGGCGACACGGACGGCTTCGTAAAGACGATCTTCGACGCGAAAACGGGGGCTCTGATCGGCGCGCACATGATCGGCGCCGAGGTCACCGAGATGATCCAGGGCTATGTCACCGCCATCACCATGGAGGCGACCGAGGAGGACATCCACGGCATCGTCTATCCGCACCCTACGATGTCGGAGGCCATGCACGAGGCGGCCCTGGACGCCTACGGGCGCGTGATCCACATCTAGGATGTTCCTTTCCGGCGGCGACCTTCATTCCTGGGCCGAAGTCGCCGCGCGCGGGCTGGAGTTCATCGGCGTCGGGGCGATGCTGCTGGGCCTGACGGCCGCGACCGTGCGAATGGTCTGGCGGCTCAGGGGCGGGAGCCTGGACGCCGCCTACGCCGAGTATCGCGCCAATCTGGGGCGGGCGATCCTGCTGGGTCTGGAGTTGCTGGTCGCGGCGGACATCATTTCGACCGTGACGTCCGAACTCACGTTCGAGAGCGTCGGACTGCTCGCGGCCATCGTGGCGATCCGGACCTTCCTGAGTTTCGCGCTCGAGACGGAGATCGAGGGGCGCTGGCCCTGGAGACGCTCCGAGAAATCGGAGTGATCGGGTTCAGCGCTTCTTGCCCAGTTCGGCCGCGATGTCCTTGACCATCCGGCCGGCCTTTCGGTGAGCGGCGGTGAGCTGGTCGCGGGTGACGCCCCAGCGCTTCATCCAGTATTCGACGGCTTGACGCTCGGAGAGGTCCAGCCGGTCCTTGTCGATGAAGCCGCGCTTGTCCTTGAGACCGGCCATGAGGGCGTTTCCTTTTATCGCCTAAGATATATTATGCGAAATCATGGGCACGTTCAGAGCGCCACGGTCGCGGTCCATCCGTCAAACGCCACCTCGACATTCTCAGGCAAAACAGCGCTCAACGCGTCATAGTCGAGATCGATGTGCAGGTTCGTCAGCACCGCACGCTCCACGCCGGACCGCGCGATCCAGTCCAGCGCCTTGTCGACATGGCTGTGTGTGGGATGCGGCGTCCAGCGCAAGGCGTCGACGATCCACAACGCGCAGCCCTGCAAGGCTTCGAACGCCGCATCGTCCAGGCCCGACACGTCGCTGGAATAGGCCATCGATCCCATCCGGTAGCCGACCGACCGGATCGGCCCGTGAGCCTGGTCGAAGGTCACGACCGGGATCGACCCGCCGGGCCCCTCGATCGCCCAGCTCACGCCGTGATCGGGAATGTCGCGGAGATCCAGGATGGCCGGATATCCCTCCATGCTCTCGAAGATATAGGGAAAACGCGGAACCAGGGCGTCGCGTGTCGCCGCGTCCATCCAGGCCGGAATCCGCTGACGGCGACGCAGGGCGAAGACCCTCAGATCGTCGATGCCGTGGGTCTGGTCCGCATGGTCGTGGGTATAGAGCACCGCATCCACGCGGCCGGCCTGCGCCGCCAGCATCTGTTCGCGCAGGTCCGGCGACGTATCGATCAGGACGCTCGTTTCTCCATCCGGCCCATGCCTGCGGGCCAGCATCGAACAGCGGGTGCGCCGGTTCTTGGGCTCAGCCGGGTCGCAGACGCCCCAGTCGCCATCGCCGCGCGGCACCCCGCCGGACGAGCCGCAGCCCAGGATGGTGACCTCCAGCGCGTCCCCTGCCCCAGCTCTTGTCGCGCTTTCGTTCTGATCGCCGCTCGCCCGCGTCATGCCGGCACCGGTCGCGGGATACGGTCGAACAGGGTGAAGAAGGCGTCTGTGGTGCGCGCCTCGGCGTCCTTGAGGGACCAGCCGCGAATGTCAGCCAGCGCCTGCAGCACATGGCCGACATAGGCGGGTTCGTTGCGCCGCCCGCGATACGGCACAGGCGCCAGATAGGGGCAGTCGGTCTCGACGATGATCCGGTCGGCGGGCATGGCGCGGATCACCTGGCGCACGTCCTCGGCCGCCTTGAAGGTCGCGATGCCGGAAACCGAGAACCAAGCGCCCATTTTCGCTGCTCTTTCCGCCAGTTCCGCGCCACTGGTGTAGCAATGCATCAGGAACCGAAACGGTCCGATCGCCTGTTCCTCTTCCAGAATCCGGACCATGTCGTCGTCCGCCTCGCGCGTATGCACAACCAGCGGCAGTCCCGACCGGCGCGCCGCCTCGACATGCACACGAAACACTCGGGCCTGAACCTCGCGGGGGCTGAGATCATAGTGGAAATCCAGCCCGCATTCGCCGATCCCGACCACGCGTTGTCGGGCCGCCAGCGCCAGCAGGTCGTCGGCCGTGACGGCCTGATGATCCTTGGCCTCATGCGGATGCGCCCCGACCGTGCACCAGATGTCGGGATGGGCCATCGCCAGGCCGTGTGTGGCTTCGAATGTCGACAGCTTGTCGGAAATCTCGACCATCATGCCGACCCCGGCCTCCCGGGCCCGGGCGATGACGTCGTCGCGGTCTTGGTCGAACTGGGGTCCGTGCAGGTTGACGTGGCTGTCGATCAGCATCAACGGCCTCCCATCGCCGCCTGGGCCTTGACCCGGGCGAGGTCGGCCAGGGCGCCGTTCAACAGATCGGCGCGATCCAGATTGATCGCCGCCGCCCGATCCGGCAGATCGCTCAGTCGCGTCCACAGATCGGCCCAGGCCGCGCCCGCAGCGCCCTCGGCCAGGGACCGGGCCTTCACCGCCGCCGCCAGTCGATCGATCAGGGACTCGAACCGCGCCTGTCCCTCGGCGCCGCGAAACCCGTCGGCGATCGCCATCTGTTCCGCCCGCTCGACGGCCGGCGCCGCCACCCAGGCCTGGGCCAGACGATCGACCTCCAGATTCGCGGCGGACGCCAGGTCCAGCGCGGCGCCGGGCGACCCGCGCGCCATCACGGCGATCCGCGCGGCCTCCTCGCCCGCCAACTCGGTCTTCGTCTCGATCAGGTCGGCCACGGCCGCGTCCGTCCACGGCGCGAAGGTCAGGCGGCGGCAACGGGACCGGATGGTCGGCAACAGACGACCCGCCGCGTGGCTGATCAGGAACAGGACGCCGCGTTCAGGCGGCTCCTCAAGAACCTTAAGCAAGGCATTGGCAGCGTTCATGTTCAAGTCATCAGCGGCATCGATGATGGCCACACGATGCGACGCCTGGGACGGGCTCTTGGAGAAAAACTCCGGCAGGTCGCGCGCCTGATCGACCGAGATCGACTTCTTGACCTTGCCCCCGTCCGACAATCGCTCCAGCACCAGCAGATCGGGATGCGACTGGGCGCTGATCAACTGGCTGACCGGATCGCCGGGTCGGGCGCCCAACGGCCCGCGCGAAATATCCGTCGCCGCCCCCAGCAGCCGCCGCGCGGCGCGATAGGCGAAGGTCGCCTTGCCGACGCCCTCGGGGCCGCACAGCAGCCAGGCGTGGTGCATTCGCCCCCGCGCCTGGGCGTCGACGAACGCGGCCTCGGCCGCGGCTGAAGGCGACAGGTCGAACCGGTCACGTGGGTGACTGGTCATGGCAGCACCGGCTGCACGGCCGCCCACACCCGTTCGGCCACCGCGTCAGGCGTGCCGTCGGCGTCGATGATCCGGCAGCGCTCGGGGTGGTCGGCGGCGACGCGGGCGAACCCGTCGCGCAGCCGGCGGTGAAACGCAGGGCCCTTGGATTCGAACCGGGTCTCGGCGGCGCCGCGCGCCAGGGCCCGGTCCAAGCCGATCGCCTCGGACAGGTCGAACACCAAGGTCAGGTCCGGCTGATCGGCGCCGACCACGGCCCGGTCCAGCGTCTCGATCAGGGCCGCGTCCACCCCGCCCCCGGTGCCCTGATAGACCCGGCTGGAATCGGCGAACCGGTCGCAGACGACCCAGCGACCTGCGTTCAGCGCCGGAAGGATGGTCTGCTCAAGGTGATCGGATCGCGCGGCGAACATCAGCAGCAGTTCGGTTCGCGCCGACCAGCGATCGACGGCCCCGGACACGACCAACTGACGGATCGCTTCGGCGCCCGGTGATCCGCCCGGTTCACGGGTCCGCAGCACGTCCAGTCCCGACGCCGACAGACGATCGACCAGCCGGCCGACCTGGGTCGACTTGCCGGTCCCCTCCCCGCCTTCGAATGTTATGAATCTACCGCGTTGCACACCGGCACAATGGCGATGCGGACGCGCCGGGCCAAGGGCGGATGCGGCCTATCCCCCGGGAATCAGCTGCGCCTCGCGAAAGCCTCGCGCGACGGCGCCCTGCCGGGCCTGTTCGGCGGCGTTGGCGTCGGGCCACGGCCCCAGCAAGACCCGGAACATGCGCTGGTTCGTCGCTTGCTGGACCCGCGCTGTAGCCCCCGCCCGACCGGCGGCCGCCCGGGCCTCGTCCGGATCCCCGTATGCGGCCACCTGGATCCAGAAAGCCTGGGCCACGACCACAGGCGCGGGCGGCGCGATCACCGGCGGCGGAGCCTCGGCGCGTTGCATCACCTGGCCGCCGCCCAGACGCGGCGCCCGCCCCAGATACCGCACCCGGACCTCGCCGACGCCCCGGTTGATCATATCCAGCGCCTCCGCCGCGCCGCGCGACAGATCGATGATCCGGTCATCCACGAACGGACCCCGGTCGTTGACCCTCAGGACCACGACCCGTCCGTTGGCCATGTTCGTGACCTCGACCAGGCCGGGCAGCGGCAGGGTCTTGTGAGCCGCCGTCAGGGCATGCATGTCGAACCGCTCGCCCGTCGCGGTCGGACGGCCGTTGAACTGATCACCGTACCACGAGGCCTGGCCGACCACGTCGTATCCGGGCTGTTCCTCGGGCCGATACCACCGTCCCCGGATCTGATACGGCCGCATCGTGCCCGACACGATCGGCGCCGGGTCCGTGACCGGCGCCACGGTCATGGCCCCGGTACGCGGTGGACCGGGGCGTCCCACGCTCGCGCATGCGCCCAGCAGCGAGATCAGCGCGATCACGCCCAACAGGCGCACCGGTCGCGTGGGGAAAAAGCGGGACTTCGACATGGGCCGATCATCGCCGCTGCGATTTCCGTTTTGGTTAACGGGCGCAGCGCTGCTATCCCCTCGATTCCCTTGTGGCCGCTGGATCCGGCGCTCGCGAGGGACAAGGAAGTGTGGCCGAGTGGTTTAAGGCACTGGTCTTGAAAACCAGCGACGGTGCAAGCCGTCCGTGGGTTCGAATCCCACCGCTTCCGCCATCCCGTGTCAGGCCGTTTTCAATCCGGCCCGGCAGGTCATCAAAGGCTGGATCTTCCGACCGAAGTCCTCGATGCCCGTCTCGAAATCGTCGAAGGTCAGCAGCACGCCTCCGGTGCCCGGCACCTCGGACATCTCGTCCAGCATCCGCGCGACAGAGGCGTAGGACCCCACCAGCGTGCCCATATTGATGTTCACCGCCCCCTCGGGCGCCGCCAGCTGGCGCACGTTCGTCGTGGCGTTGACCTGGTCGGCCGCGCCCTGATCCTTCAGCCAGCTGATCGCTTCGACATCGACGCCATCGTTGTAGAGCTTCCACTTGGCCATCGCCTCGTCGTCGGTGTCTGCGGCGATGACCATGACCAGGACGAACATCTTCACGTCGCGCCCGGTCTTGGCCGTCGCCTCGGCCAGCCGCACAGTGTTGAAAGCGAACGCGGTCGGCGTATTCACCCCCTTGCCCAGACAGAATGCGTAGTCCGCCCACTGGGCCGAAAACGCCAGACCCTCGTCCGACGACCCGGCGCAGATGATCTTCATGTCGGTGGATGGCGTCGGCCGCACCAGACAGTCGTCCATCTGGTAATAGTCGCCCTTGAAGTCGGACCGCCCTTCCTCCCACAGCTCGCGCAGGATCCGGGCGTATTCGTCCAGCATCTGATAGCGGTTCCTGAAATGCTCCTCGCCGGGCCACAAGCCCATCTGGGAGTATTCCGGCTTCTGCCAGCCGGTGATCAGGTTCAGGCCGAAGCGGCCATGGCTGATCGAATCGATCGTGTTGCACATCCGCGCGGCGAACGCGGGCGGCAACACCAGGGTCGGACAGGTCGCATAGATCTTGATGCGCTCCGTGACCGCCGCCAGCCCCGCCATCAGGGTGAAGCTCTCCAGCCCGTACTCCCAGAACTCCGTCTTGCCGCCGAACCCTCGCAGCTTGATCATCGACAGCAGGAAATCGAGGCCATAGTGCTCGGCGCGCTGGGCGATCCGCTTGTTCAGATCGAACGAGGGCATGTACTGCGGCGCGGTCTCGCTGATCAGCCAGCCGTTGTTGTTGATCGGGACAAAGACGCCGACTTCCATGATGACCGCCCCTCAGCCGTCGCCTTACAGAAAGGCGACCAGGCGCGCATTGAACGCACCGGAAACCGTCGCCGTAAAGGCATGACCGCCCCAGGGAACGACATCGAGCGTCGCGTTCGGCAAACCGTCAGCCAGACGGCGCGACAGCAGCGGCGGGACCAGCATGTCGTCGGCAGAGGCCGCGACCAGCACCGGATGGGCGATTTCGTCCAGCCGGTCGTCGATGTCGAACGCCAGCAGCGCGCCGATCCGGGCCAGCATCACGTCGATGCGAGGAAAGCCCGCAATGTGATGCGCCTCCTGCGTCTTCAGCAGCGCATCGTTTTCGCTGATCCAGTCGGGCGGATACAGGAACAGGGCCTGCGCCTGGACATAGGCCGCCGGTCCGAACGCCTCCAGCAACCGTGTCCGCGCCGCAAAGCACCGCGCGACATGGGGATCGGGCCGCGACCAGCCATTGACGACCACCAGCCGGTCCAGCCGATCCGGATGGTCCAGCGCCAGTTGCAGCCCGGCATTGCCGCCGGCTGCGTGACCGACGACGTGGGCCTTGTCCGTGCCGGTTGCGTCGAGAACGGCGATCATGTCCTGCGCCATCGCGGCGACCGAATGATCCGGCTTCAGACTTCGGTCGCTTCGACCCGTCCCACGATGGTCGTAGAGGACGATGCGGAACCGTTCCGCCAGCACCTCCATCTGTGGCGCCCAGAAGCCCGCCGATCCACCCAGCCCGGCCGACAACAGAACGGTTTCGGCGCCGTTCGGCCCATCGTGGACCTCGTGGAACAGGCCGTCGGTGATGCCTTCGCTCACCGTTTGCCGATATGAGCGATGGTGGCGATCTCCACCAGGAAGTCCGGCTTCACCAGGCCGCACTGGATACAGAACCGCGCCGGCTTGTCGCCGGGAAAGAACTCCGCATAGACCTTGTTCAGCGCGGCATAGTGCGACCAGTCGGACAGGAAGATGTGGTTCATGGTCACGTCCTCCATCGTGCCGCCGGCTGTCTCGATCACCGACTTGATGGTCTCCAGAACCACCCGCGTCTGGCCCGCCGCATCGCCGACGCAGGCGACATTGTTGTCCTTGTCGAACGCCAGCGTGCCCGAAACATAGATGACGCCATCGGCCATCGTGCCCGGCGAGAAGGGGGCGATCGGGGTCACGGTGCCGGGCGGGGTGATGACGGTCTTGGGCATTCAGGCCTCCTGTGATCTGGGCGCGATCTGTCCCACGACGCCCTTGAAGTCGGCGACGCTGGAGACCCAGCCGAAGAATTTCTCGATGTTGTAGATGGCCGCCTGCTGCACGAACTCCGGCCCCGCCTGATGGGTCGCATCCTCCAGAACGATGCCGAAATACTCCAGGAAGAACCCATCCCTCAGCGTGGACTCGACGCAGACGTTGGTGGCGATGCCGACGAACACCAGGTTCCGGATACCCCGCGACCTCAGCACGCTGTCCAATTGCGAGTTGAAGAACCCGGAATACCGCGTCTTGTGCAGGCATATGTCGCCCGGCTGCGGCTTCAGTTCATCGACCAACTCATAGTCCCAGGCGCCGCGCGCCAGCAGCGTGCCCATCAGTTCAGGCCGCTCCCGCATGGTCTTCAGCGCATTGGATTTGTGAAAGTTGGGCGACCCCGGCCCGCCCGCCTCGACATAGTCGGGATCCCATCCGTTCTGGAAATAGATCACCGGCATTCCGACCCGACGCGCGACCTCCAGCACCCCTTTCGTATTGCTGATGACCCTGGCGGCGCCGGAAATGTCGAACCCGGCCAGGTCCAGGTAGCCGCCGGGTGAGGCGTAGGCATTCTGCATATCGATCACGATCACCGCCGTGTCGTCGACCGAGATCTCTCGCGGTTCGGGTCTCGCGGGCAAAATGACAGGCTCGGCTTTCGCCATGGATGATGTCCAGTATCGACTGGCCGCCACCATGACACAGGCACGGCTCACGCCAAGCCTGGGGTCAGCGAATGATCAGACCAGCCGGCTCTGCACCACGGCCGCGCCGATGAAACTGGCGAACAGCGGGTGTGGCTTGAACGGGCGGCTCTTCAGTTCCGGGTGGTACTGAACGCCGATGAACCAGGGATGGTCGTTGCGCTCCACCGTTTCGGGCAGAACGCCGTCGGGCGACAGGCCGGCGAATATCAGGCCCTGATCTTCGATCGCCTCGCGATAGTTGATGTTGACCTCATAGCGGTGGCGGTGGCGTTCGCTGATATCGGTCGCGCCATAGATTTCTGCGATCTTCGACCCCGCCGCCAGGGTCGAATCATAGGCGCCGAGACGCATGGTGCCCCCCAGGTCTCCGCCCTGCTGACGCAGCACACGCTGATTGCCCTGGGTCCATTCGGTCATCAGGCCGACGATCGGCTCGTCGGTCGGACCAAACTCGGTGGACGAGGCCTTGGCCAGCCCCGCCTGGTTCCGGGCCGCTTCGATCACCGCCATCTGCATCCCGAAACAGATACCGAAATAGGGGATGTTGCGTTCCCTGGCAAAGCGCGCCGCCTCGATCTTGCCCTCGGCCCCGCGCTCGCCAAAGCCGCCGGGCACCAGAACCGCATGGGCGCCCTGCAGACGTTCTTCACAGGCGTCGCGATCACCCTCAAAGGTGTCAGCCTCGACCCAGTCGATGTTGACCTTGACGTTGTTGGCCACGCCGCCGTGCTGCAGCGCCTCGATCAGGGATTTGTAGGCGTCCTTCAGCACGGTGTATTTGCCGACCACGGCCACGGTGACCTCGCCGTCTGGGTGCAGGCGGCGACGCGCGATCTCTTCCCACATCTCCAGATTCGGCTCGGGCGCGTCGGTCATCCCGAAATGAGCCAGAACCTCGGCGTCCAGCCCCTCGCGGTGATAGTCCAGCGGCACGGCGTATATGTCGGCCGAGTCCATCGCCTGGATCACGCCCGAAGGCCGCACATTGCAGAACAGGCCGATCTTGCGCTTCTCGTCGTCGGGGATCGGCTGTTCGCAGCGGCACAGCAGGATGTCGGGCTGGATGCCGATGGAGCGCAGTTCCTTGACCGAGTGCTGCGTCGGCTTGGTCTTCATCTCCCCCGCCGTCTTGATGAAGGGCAGCAGGGTCAGGTGCACGAAACAGGACCGGCCGCGCGGCAGGTCCTGGCCCAGCTGGCGGATGGCCTCGAAGAACGGCAGGCCCTCGATGTCCCCGACCGTGCCGCCGATCTCCACCAGCACGAAGTCGACGTCCTCGCCCTCGTCGGTCAGGGCGGGCGTCAGGCAGAAGGATTTGATCTGGTCGGTGACGTGCGGGATCACCTGAACGGTCGCGCCCAGGTAGTCCCCGCGACGCTCCTTCTCCAGAATCGTCGAATAGATTCGGCCCGTGGTGACGTTGTCCGACTTGGCGGCCGAAACGCCGGTGAACCGCTCGTAGTGGCCAAGATCCAGATCGGTCTCCGCCCCGTCGTCGGTGACGAAGACCTCGCCGTGCTGATAGGGGCTCATCGTGCCCGGATCGACGTTCAGATAGGGGTCGAGCTTGCGCAGGCGGACCTTGTAGCCGCGCGCCTGAAGCAGTGCGCCCAGCGCCGCAGACGCCAGCCCCTTGCCCAGCGAGGAAACGACGCCGCCCGTGATGAAGACATATCTAGCCACGGGGCATCACCTTAGCGCTGATTCGCGCCAGTCGAGGATCGCTTCGCGATCCGTCTGTTGAAACATGCGGACCATTGGGCGGTCCGGCTGTCGAAAACCAAGGCTCCGCCCCCGGTTTGCACCGGTGCGGAGGCGATGGTGGCGGGAAGAGAGGCGGAGAAGGTCCGCCGTCACCCTATTGCTCCGGCGCGGGCGCCGGGGTCAGGCCGGCGGTCGGGAGGCTGGCCTCCAGATCGTCCAGCGACGGCGCGGCGGGTTGGGCCGGGGCCGTCGGTTGGGTCGTCGCGGGGGCGGTCGTCGGGGCGGTGTCCAGGGCGATGGAGCCCACGGCGTCCGCATCGACGACGGAGCGGCTGCCCCGGGTCACGTTGCCGACGATGGTCAGGCCGATGGCGCAAGCGAAGAACGCGAAGGCCAGCCACCAGGTCGCCACGGTCAGAAGATTGCCGGCGCCGCGGGCGGTCATGAATCCCGAAGGCCCGCCGCCCATACCCAGGGCGCCGCCCTCTGACTTCTGCAACAGGACGATCCCGATCATGGCGACCGAGATCAAAATCATGGCGACGAGGAGAATTGTCTGGAGCATGGCCGCTTACATGTGTGGCGCCCGGGCGCCGATCAAGCGGCGGCCTCTATCACCCTTGTCCGCCGGCGGCAACGACGGCCGGTTCAGCCGCGCGAATGATGGCCAGGAAGTCGGCCGCCTTCAGCGAGGCGCCCCCCACCAGCGCGCCGCCGACCTCAGGCACGGCGAGGATGTCTCGGGCGTTTCCGGGATTGACCGAGCCGCCGTACAGAATCGGCGCTTTGCGTCCGCCTTCTCCCAATCGTTCGACCATGGCGGCGCGCGCGGCGGAATGGATCTCCGCGATCTGTTCCAGCGTCGGCGTCAGGCCGGTGCCGATCGCCCAGACGGGCTCATAGGCCAGGGCCCAGTCCTGTCCGGTCAGGGCGTCGACCAACGAGCCCATGATCTGCCTGCGAACCACGGCGACGGCATCTCCCGCCTGCCGTTGATCGCGCGTCTCTCCGACACAGATGATCGGGGTCAGACCTGCCCTCAAAGCCCCAGCGACCTTGTCGGCAACGATGCCATCCGTTTCACCGCAGGCCTGCCGTCGCTCCGAATGACCAACGATCACGAACTCGCAGCCCGCTTCGAGCAACAGTTCGCCCGAGATCGACCCTGTGAACGCCCCCTTCGGCTCGGCATGACAGTCCTGGCCCCCGATGGCGATTGCGGCGGGCTCACCGATGCGGACAAGCCGTTCGATCAGGGTTGCCGGCGGACAGATCGCCACATCAACGCGTGTCGGATTCTCGATCAGGGTGGCCGCCAGCGTCTCGAACTCGGCCAGCCCCCCGGCCTCGCCATTCATTTTCCAGTTGCCGACGATCAACTTCACGGATTGTTTCATTCGGCCTGTTTAGGCACGCGAACGGCCCTCGCCAAGCCCGGCGCTTGCGAGGGCCATGCCCCCTCCCCTATACGCCCCGATGGCGCTTCTCGCCGCTCGATCCGTCAGGCCCGTCCATGATTTCGCTGTTCCGTGACTTCGCCAAGTCCAAATGGGCCATTGGCCTGTTCGTCCTGCTGATCCTCAGCTTCGCGGTGGTCGGCGGCACCCAGATGGATGTCTTCGGCGGCCTGGGCCCCAAACACATCATTTCGGCGGGCGATCGTTCTGTGGATGCGACGCAGTTCCGAGCGGATTTCGAGCGCATTCGGGCCCAGGTCCAGGAACAGGAAAACCGCCCTCTGACGACCGAGGAACTGGTCCAGTCCGGCATTCACACCCGTTATCTGGAAGGCCAGACCCAACGCCTGGGTTTCCTGGCCTGGGCCTACAACGCCGGCATTCGTCCCAGCAAGGAGCTGGTGTTGAGCCGGATTCGCGAAATCCCGGCTTTCTTCAATCAGATCACCGGCCAGTTCGATCAGAACCAGTACGAACAGGCGCTCGCCGCCCAGAACGTTACGCCGGTCCAGCTTGAAGAAGAATTCCGCGACACGGCCGTCAGCGAACATTTCGCCAGCGCCATCCAGGCGGGCCTGCGCACCCCGCGCATCTACGGCGCCCTGATCGCAGGGCGCGCGCTGGAGGTCCGTGACGGCCGCTGGTTCACCGTGACCCAGGCCATGGCGGGCACGACCGATGCGCCGACCGAGGCGCAACTGACGGCCTTCCTGAGCGAGAACGCGGCCCAACTGCGCCGTCCGGAGTTCCGCATCGCCTCGGTGGTGCTGTTCAACGACGCGGCCGGCTCCGCGCCGCCCGCCATCACCGAAGACCGCATCGTCGAGCGTTTCGAGTTCCGCAAGGACGGCCTGTCCACGCCGGAGCGCCGCACCTTCACCACCCTGACCGCGCCCGACCGCGCCGCCGCCGACCGGATCGCCGCCGCCCTGCGCGCCGGGCAGTCGCCGGCCGCCGTCGCCGAAGCCAATCGCATCCAGCCGGCCGAATACACGGCCCAACCGCAAAGCGCCCTGCCCGACCCGGCGGTCGGAACCGCTGTTTTCGGCCTGACGTCGGGACAGGTTTCGGCCCCGATTCAGGGCCGTGTCGGCTTTACCGTGGCCAAGGTCACCGAAATCACGCCAGGCGCGCCCGCGACGCTGGAGGGCGTTCGCGAGGCCATCGTCGCCGAACTGCAGGAAGAAGACGCCAAGGCGCGCATCTATTCGCGCGTCGAGGCCTATGAGAAAGCCCGCACGGACGGCAAGACCCTGGCTGCCGCAGCCGCCGAGGTCGGGGCGCGTATCGTGCAATTGCCGCCCTTCACTGAAGACGGGCGCCTTCCCGACGGTCAGCCGATGAACGCACCGCCCCAGATTCTGCAGAACGCCTACACCTTGACAAAGGGCGCCGAGAGCGAGGTCATCGACGCCGGCCAGGGTCAGTATTTCGTGCTGCGCCTGGACGATATCCGTCCCGCCGCCCTGCCGGCGCTGGCCGAGGTCCGCGAGCCGCTCGCTCGACAGTGGGTCCAGCGCGAGAACGCCCGTCGCCTGACCACAAAGGCCGAGGAACTGGCCGCACGCGTTCGCGGCGGCGAGGATATCGCCGCAGTCGCCTCCTCCGCAGGCGCGACCCTGACCACGCGTACGGGTCTGCAGCAGAACCAGGAAGCCCAGACCGCCGTCGGCGATGGCGTGCTTCAGGGGTTGTTCGGCCAGGGTCGGGGCCAGGTCTTCACCGGCCCGGCGTCAGAGACCGCGCTGGTCGTCGGACGTGTGGACGCCATTCGGGCCGCGCCCGTGGAGACCACGGCGCCGTTGGCGGATCAGATCCGTCCTCGCCTCTCGCAGGACCTGGTTCAGGCGGCTGGCGACATGCTCGTCACCGCAGGCGCCCGTTCGGTGAAGGCCGCCAATGATCCCGAAGCGGCTCTGGCGGCGCTCGGCGTCGCGGCTCCGGTCGCCGGAACGACGCCCGCCCCGGCCCAATGACGCCAGACGCGGAGGCCGTCTCGCAGCAAGCGGCGGTCCTGGCTGGTCTGGCGGCCGGCCGCCCGCAGGTCGTCGTTCGCCGGATCGTCGATGACCTGGAAACGCCGGTCTCGGCCTATCTGAAGGTCGGCTGGGGCCGTCCGCACGCCTTCCTGCTGGAATCGGTCGAGGGCGGCGCCCTGAACGGCCGCTATTCGATCATCACCCTGGAGCCGGACGTTGTCTGGCGCTGTCGGGACGGCGTCGCCTCCATCGCGCGCGGCGCCGATATCGACGCCCGGCGATACCAGGATCAGCCCGGCGGCGCTTTGGACTCGCTTCGCGCCTTGATCGCGGAGACCCGTTTCACCCTGCCCGACGACCTGCCGCCGATGGCCGCCGGCCTGTTCGGCGTGTTCGGCTACGACATGGTGCGGTTGCTCGAGCCTCTCGGCGCACCCAACCCGGATCCGCTCGACCTGCCCGACGCGGTCCTGACCCGTCCGTCGGTCGTCGCCGTGTTCGATTCGGTGAGGCACGAGATCGTCGTCATGGCGCCGGTCTGGCCCGACGCCGCGCTGAAGGCCGAAGACGCGCTGGTCGCCGCCGAAGCGCGCCTGGACGATTTCGAGTCCCGGCTTCGCAGGCCTCTGATCGCCCGTGCGGCCGCCCAGACGCCGGATCCGCTCGATTTCCGCACCCCGGTCGACGGCGAGGCCTATGGCGGTCTGGTCGCCCGCGCCAAGGACTACATCGGGGCCGGCGACATCTTCCAGGTCGTGCTCAGCCACCGCTTCCGCGCGCCGTGGGCGGGCGACCCGTTCGCCTTTTACCGCTCTCTGCGCCGCCAGAACCCCTCGCCTTATCTGTATTTCCTCAGTTTCGACGACTTCCAACTGGCGGGCTCCAGCCCCGAGATCCTCGTCCGCCTGAAGGACGGCGGCGTCACCATCCGCCCGCTGGCCGGCACCCGTCCGCGCGGCGTGACGCCCGAGGCCGACAAGGCGCTGGAGGCCGAACTGCTGGCCGATCCCAAGGAGCGCGCCGAGCATCTGATGCTGCTGGATCTGGGGCGCAACGACGTCGGCCGCGTCGCCGCGCCGGGCACGGTCAAGGTGACCGAGAGCTTCGTCGTCGAACGCTACAGCCAGGTCATGCATATCGTGTCCAACGTCGAGGGCCGGGCCCATCCTGATCTGGACGCCGTCGATACCCTGCTGGCCGCCCTGCCCGCCGGCACCCTGTCCGGCGCGCCCAAGGTGCGGGCCATGGAGATCATCGACGAGCTGGAGACCGAAAAGCGCGGCGTCGGCTATGGCGGCGGCGTGGGCTATATCTCGGCGGGCGGTGAGGCGGATATCTGCATCGTGCTCAGGACCGCCATGTTCGCTGACGGCCAGGTCTTCGTTCAGGCTGGCGCCGGGGTCGTGGCGGACAGCGATCCAGCCGCCGAATACGCCGAGACCGAAGCCAAGGCTCGCGCCCCCATGCGGGCCGCCCAGGACGCCTGGCGTTTTGAACTGGGCGCCCCGCTGAACACGGCTGGCGAAGTCTAGAAGGAGCGCGGACCTCCAGGTCCGCATCTGGCGACACAGCCGGACCTGGAGGTCCGCGCTCCTGAGGGCTCTAGAAGGTCTCGCTCGCCGGCGGCGTGTCGTCGATCGCCACGCCCGGCCCCAGGATCATCACCCCCGCCAGCAGCACGGCCGCGCAGGCCGCCAGCGAGGCCGCCGCCAGCGCGCCCACGACGCCCGTCTTCGCTTCCGGCTCGCTCAGCACCACGCGGGCGGCGTCGATCTGGGTCTGCGGGTCACTCATGGAATCGGTCTCCGGAACGAAGGTCCGATTTCAAACCGTGAGCGTTAACGATCCGTGTCCGGCCGTGTCCGCTTGGCGTCGGCGCGGTCCCGCTCTAGAAGCGCGGCTATGATCCTCGTCGTCGATAACTACGACAGCTTTACCTACAACCTCGTCCACTACCTCGCGGAGCTGGGCGCGCAGACGCACGTCGTGCGCAACGACGACCTGACGACCGAGGAGGCCTGGGCGCTGAAGCCCGAGGCGGTCCTGCTGTCGCCCGGTCCCTGCGCCCCCGATCAGGCCGGCATCTGCCTGCCGTTGATCGACAGCGCGCCGCTGGACATGCCGATCCTGGGTGTCTGCCTGGGCCATCAGGCGATCGGACAGGCCATGGGCGGCCATGTCATCCGCGCCAAGGCCCTGATGCACGGCAAGACCTCGCCGATCATTCATGAGGGCAAGGGCATGTTCGCCGACCTGCCCTCGCCGTTCACCGCGACCCGCTATCACTCGCTGGCCGTCCAGCGCGAAACCCTGCCCAATACGCTGAACGTCACGGCCTGGACCGAGGACGGCGAGATCATGGGCTTCCAGCACCACGAGCGGCCGCTCCACGGCGTCCAGTTCCACCCCGAGTCCATCGCCACCGAACACGGTCATCAGATGCTGGCGAACTTCCTTGATCAGGCGGGCGTCAAGCGTCTGACCATGGTGTGATTCAATGATCCACCCTTTCCGCTCATCCCCGCGAAAGCGGGGACCCAGTGCTTTGGGCGATCGATCCCGGCTATCCTCTTCCGACCCCAATCCCGCGCGCCCTGCCTCACTAAAGAATTGGGTCCCCGCTTTCGCGGGGATGAGCGGAGGTTAGGGTGTCAAACGCGTTCAAACCGCTGCTCTCGAAACTGGTCGACGGCCAGCTCCTGACCTCAGCCGAGGCCGGCGACTTCTTCGCCGCCTGTCTGCGCGGCGAACCGACCCCGGCCCAGGTCGCCGCCGCCGTCACCGCCCTGCGCATCCGGGGCGAGACCGTCGAGGAGATCGCCGCCTTCGCCCAGGCCATGCGCGACGCCGCCGTGACCCTGGACCACCCCTATGACGTCATCGACACCTGCGGCACGGGCGGCGACGGAGCCCACACCTTCAACATCTCGACGGCCGCCGCCCTTGTCCTGGCCGGCGCGGGCCTGAAGGTCGCCAAACACGGCAACCGGGCCATGAGCTCGAAATCCGGATCGTCGGATGTGCTCGGTGTGCTCGGCGTCGACCTGACGGCAGGTCTGGCCCAGCAGCGTCAGGCGCTCGACGAGGCCGGCATCGCCTTCCTGTTCGCCCCCGCCTACCACGGCGCCATGCGCCATGTCGGCCCGGTGCGCGCCGAGATCGGTTTCCGCACCGTTTTCAATCTATTGGGACCGCTTTCGAACCCAGCGGGTGCGAAACGCCAGATCATGGGCGTCTATGATCCACGTCTGCTGGAGCCGCTCGCCGAGGTCCTCGGCCGGCTCGGCGCCACCCGCGCCTGGACCGTCCATGGTCAGGGCCTCGACGAACTGACCACCACGGGCTCGACAGACGTCGCGGAGTGGAAGGACGGCGCGGTGCGCCGCTTCGAGGTGACCCCCGAGGACGCCGGCCTGCCCCGCGCCGACATCGAATCCCTGCGCGGCGGGGACGCCGAGACCAACGCCGCCGCACTGACCGCCCTGCTGGCCGGCCAGACCGGTCCGTACCGCGACATCGTCCTGCTGAACGCCGCCGCCGCCCTGGTCGTCGCCGACAGGGCTGTGGACCTGAAGGCGGGCGTCGCCCTCGCCGCCGCCGCCATCGACGACGGCAAGGCTGCAGAGGCTCTGGCCAGTCTGGCCCGCATCACCTCGACGCCGCCGCCGATCGAAGACCCCGCATGACCGACGTTCTGGACCGTATCGCCGCCTACAAGCGCGTGGACGTCGCCGCTCGGAAGGCCGCCCAGTCACAGGACCATATCGAGTCACTTGCCCTGATCGCCGGCATGCCTCGCGGTTTCCGCGCCGCCCTGGAACGGCGCGCCGAACCCGGCCGTCCCGCCCTGATCGCCGAGATCAAGAAGGCCAGCCCCTCCAAGGGCCTGATCCGTCCCGACTTCGATCCGCCGGCCCTGGCCCGAGCCTACGAAGCCGGCGGCGCCGCCTGTCTGTCCGTCCTGACCGACGGCCCCAGTTTCCAGGGCGCCGACGACTATCTGGTTCAGGCCCGCGCCACAGTCGGCCTGCCGTGCTTGCGCAAGGATTTCCTCGTCGATCCCTGGCAAGTGGCTGAGAGCCGGGCTCTCGGCGCCGACTGTATCCTGATCATCCTGGCCATGATCGACGACGCCCTGGCTGCGGAACTGCTGGCCGAGGCGAAGCGCTTCGGCATGGACGCCCTGATCGAGACCCACGACGAGGACGAGATGGCCCGCGCCGCGATGCTCAGCGGCGACCTCGTCGGCATCAACAACCGCTCGCTGCGGACGTTCGAAGTCGATCTCGGCGCGACGGCGCGTCTGGCCCCGCTGTCACCGTCGGGCGCGCTGCTGGTCGCCGAGAGCGGTCTCTTCAGCCCGGCGGATGTCGCTGAAGTCGCCGTCGCCGGCGCCTCGGCCATCCTCGTGGGTGAAAGCCTGATGCGTCAGACGGACGTCGAGGCGGCGACGCGAGCGTTGCTCTCATGAAGCACCGCGAACGCTGGGCAATCTATTTCGTCTGGGCGCTTATAGCTCTGTGGTTCGTCTGGATGTTCGTCACAAACTTCGAATGACGGCCCCGCTCCTGATTTGCGGCATCAGCGTCCTTGGCGGTTTGACCGGCGAGCTTTTCGCGGTGTCGGCGGTTCGCCTCTCGAAATCTTTGCAGTCGAACTTTTGTGGTGAGCCGGATTCGCCAGGGTGCATTGACCGCAATCAGATGGGCTCAGAACGGCGGTCAATTTGCAGTCGGCCCGTCCATCTGCCGTTAAGTTGACATTAGGCAAGAACACTTACAGAACATCGACATCGGTTCACGCATTGTTCTGAAGGCGATTCCCACCATGCTGACGCGCAAGCAGCACGAACTCCTGATGTTCATCCACGAACGGATCAAGGAGACCGGCGTCTCCCCGTCCTTCGACGAGATGAAGGAGGCGCTGGATCTGGCGTCCAAGTCGGGCATCCACCGGCTGATCACGGCGCTGGAGGAACGCGGCTTCATCCGCCGCCTCGCCCATCGCGCGCGCGCCCTTGAGGTGACGAAGCTGCCGGAACAGGCGACGACGGGTCCCGTGCGAGGTCGCGCCGGCTTCACCCCGGCGGTGATCGAGGGCGGCGGCCGCTCCGCACCTTCGGAACCCGCCAACGACACCCGTGAACTGACCCTGGTCGGCAAGATCGCCGCCGGCGTTCCCATCGCGGCGCTGGAGGGCGACCACGGCCGCTATCAGGTGCCCGAGACCATGCTGGGCGCCGGCGAGCACTACATGCTGGAGATCGAGGGCGACTCGATGATCGAGGCCGGCATCCTCAACGGCGATCTGGTGGTCATCAAACGCGTCGACACCGCCTCCTCCGGCGAGATCGTCGTGGCTCTGGTGGAGGGTGAGGAAGCGACCCTGAAACGCCTGCGCAGAAAGGGCAATTCCATCGCCCTGGAGCCCGCCAACCGTAACTACGAGACGAAAATCTACGGCGCCGATCAGGTCGATGTGCAGGGCAAGCTGGTCGGCCTCATCCGCCAGTATCACTAGCGTTCTTCGCTCCGGGCCCCCCGGCGAAGTCCGCGGTCGTCGCCTGAAGCACGGTGAGGTTGGACGAACGAGCGATCGCCCCTACTCGAGCTGATCCGGGTCCCCGATACGGCTCCACGGACGGTCGCCGCGCACGTCGGCGGCCCAGACCGCGCGCCACCCGCCTTCGGTGCGCCACAGTTCGACCCAGCCGCCGCGCCGGTAGTCCAGCCCGTCCAGCACCAGTCGACCCTCGCAGGCCGGCGGCAGGACGGGAACGACAGCGCGGATGCTGACCAACGGCGCCGAGGCGCACAGTGCCGCCAGCTTTTCAGTGGACGGCGGGGCCTTGCCCCACCACAGGGCGATCTCCCCCGGGTCGGGATCGGGGTTGCAACTGGACCTCTGGCACGTCCAGCCGTCTTCCGGACGAGGAATAAGCGTCAGGCCCCGCCGTCGCGACCACAGGTCCGCCGCGAACTCGCGCACGCCGGGGCGCACGACGACCGCTCCACCCACGTCGCTGAAGGCCGCATTCGTGCCGCCGTCGCCGATCCAGACCGTGGGCGTCGGGGCACGCGGCCACAGAAACACCGCGCAGGCGAACGGCAGCCCGAGCCATCTCAGCCGGCCCTGCCACAGGCAGATGAACAGCACCCCCAGGAACGAGATCGGCAGTACATAGTCGGGCGCGCTGGCGATGGTCCGAACCGCGCCAGGCAGGCTAGCGGTCCAGTGACCGATGCCCAGCATCAGATCGACCCCCTTGCCCGCCACCCACAGGAATGGCCCGCCAAGACCGATCGGCTCCAGCAATGCGCCCAGCGCCAACGCCGGCATCATCAGGAAGTCGGCCACCGGCGACGTCGCCAGATTGGCCAGCAGTCCATACATGGCCGCCCGGTTGAAATGCTGGACCGCGAACGGCCCGGTCGCCGATCCGGCGACGAGACTGGCGGTGATCGCCACGATCAGCCAGTGCCGGGCCGACTGGAACAGGGCGATCGCCATTGGCACCGACAGCTCGCGCGTGCGCCGCGGCCACGCCTCCGACAGGGCCACCAGGGCGGCGGTGGCGGCGAACGACATCTGGAAGCCCGGCGTCACGATCGCCTCGGGCTGCAGAACCAGCACGACCATGGCCGCGACCGCCAGTGCGTGCATGGTCACCGCCTGCCGGTCCAGCAGGATGGCCGCGAAAGCCACCGACGCCGTGATCGCCGCACGCTGCGCCGGCGCCGGCGCCCCGGACAGGACCAGATAACTCCACACCGCGATCAGCCCCGCGACCGCGGCGACCTTCTTTCCCGACGCTCTCAAGGCCAGCCAGGGCCACGCCGCAACGACCAGACGCACCAGAAAGAACGCGAAGCCGCCGACGATCGCCATATGCAGCCCCGAGATCGACAGGATGTGCGCCAGGCCGGAATCCCGCATGGCGTCCAGATCGTCGCGCGCGATCCAGGTCTCGTGCCCCGTGGTCATCGCGGCCGCTACGCCCCCGGTTCGTTCGCCCAGCCGATCGACGATTCGCTGGGCCAGGGCGAACCGCGCGCCATTGACCGCCATGGCCAGCCGCAGGCGCCACGGCGGATCCGCCAGCCGGGCCGGCCGCGTCTCTCCCAGACCGAAGGCCGTACCGCCCAAGGCCTGGAAATAGGCGTTGCGGCCGAAATCATAGGCGCCGGGGCTGGCCGGCGGCGGCGGGGGATTGAGGATGGCGAACAGCCGTATGGGCGATCCCGGCGGCGGTGGATCGCCCCGGACGGTGGCCCGCAGCCGGATCGGCGTCGCCTCTGGCGCCAGACCTCGAATTCGCACCGGGGCGATGACCACCCGATGGCCGCGGGTTCCCGGACTGTCGACATCGACGACCCAGCCCTCGACGACCGTCGGCTCGGCCAGGGCCGGCGCGATCGGGGCCGCCACCCGATCCGTCCGCAGCTTCGCCCCGGCGAACCCGAGTGCGAGACAGGCGATCAGCATCATCGGCAATGAGACGGCCCGACCCGCGCCCATCCGCCGCGTCGCCAGCCAGCCGATGGTGCAGACGAGCGCCGCCAGGGCTGGAGGCCAGAGCGGCGGTTCGGTTCTCAGCCCGAAGTAGATCGCCGCCCCCGCGCCGAACGCGACGGGCGCCCAGAGCCGCCAGCGCAGAGTCTGGGCCTTCGCTTCCGACACGACCCAGCTGTGCAGCCGTTCCGCCGGGCTAGGTTTTGGCGCGTCGGAGGGTATAAGGGCGGCCCGTTCGGACCCCGCCTTCATGCCCTCTGCCTCACCTTCCCAGGTCGTCACCCGTTTCGCCCCCTCGCCCACCGGCTATCTTCACATAGGCGGTGCAAGAACGGCGCTTTTCAACTGGCTTTACGCAAAGGGGCGTGGCGGCCGGTTCCTGGTGCGCGTCGAAGACACCGATCGCGAACGCTCGACGGACGATGCGGTCAAGGCGATCTTCGACGGCCTGAGCTGGCTGGAGCTGTTCGCGGACGAGGAGCCGGTGTTCCAGCACGCCCGCGCAGACCGCCACCGCGAGGTCGTGGACCAGCTGCTGGAGATCGGCGCCGCCTATCGTGATTTCACCTCGGCCGAAGAGACGGGCCGCCTGCGCGACGAGGCCAAGGCGGCACGGCGCACCTTCGAATCGCCGTGGCGCCATCGGGAACCCACCGTCGATGATCTGTCGATGTCTCACGTCGTCCGCTTCCGCCGTCCCCTGCCCGGTCAGGTGACCGTCGCCGACGCGGTCCAGGGCGAGGTCAGCTGGGGCAATGAGGATCTGGATGATCTGGTCCTGCTGCGGTCGGATGGGGCGCCGACCTATAACCTCGCTGTCGTCGTCGACGACCACGACATGGGCGTGACCCATGTCATTCGCGGTGATGACCATCTCAACAACGCCGCGCGTCAATCGTTGATTTATGATGCGTTGGGCTGGTCCCGGCCGGTGTTCGCCCACATCCCGCTGATCCACGGCCCCGACGGCGCCAAACTGTCGAAACGCCACGGCGCCCAGGCGGTCCACGAGTACGCCGAGATGGGCTATCTGCCCGAGGCGATGCGCAACTATCTGGCCCGGCTGGGCTGGGCCCACGGCGACGACGAACTGTTCGGCGACGACCAGGCCCGGGAATGGTTCGATCTGAGCGGCGTCGGCAAGGCGCCGGCCCGGCTGGATTTCGACAAACTGGCCCACGTCAACGCCCATTGGCTGAGGCTGGCGGCGGACGAACGTCTGGCGGGGATGACGCTGGACGCGCATCTGGCCCGGGGCGGTTCGCTCAACGAAGGCGACGAGGCGCGGCTGCAGCGGGCCATGCCGTTCGTGAAGGATCGGGCCAGGACCCTGCTCGAGCTCGCGGACCAGACCGCGTTCGTGCTGAAGGTCCGCCCGCTGGCCCTGGACGACAAGGCGCGCGCCCTGCTGTCGGGCGAAACCGCCGAGCGGATCGGGAGAGTTCGCGCCCGCCTGGGCCTGTTCGAAAGCTGGGACGTCTTCGCCCTCGAGGCCGAGTTGAAGGCCTTCGCCGAAGACGAAGGCGTGGGCTTCGGCAAGATCGGCCCGCCGATGCGTGCGGCCCTTACCGGCGGGTCTCCGTCCCCCGATATCGCCCGCATTCTGGCGGCGCTGGGGCGGGAAGATGCTCTGGGGCGCTTGGATGATGCGCTGCAACACACTAAGTGAACGATCGTAACCTTAGCGGCCCGGGTTCTCCCGGCCGGGCCGAACACAATCAAAAGGGCGCCTGATGACCGAAGCTTCCAAACCCGCCGGTACGGCGACCCTGACGTACGGCGACAAGTCCGTCGACCTGCCGGTTCTGTCCGGCTCGACCGGTCCCGACGTCATCGACATTCGCAAACTGTACGGCGCGACCGACGCCTTCACCTTCGATCCGGGCTTTACATCCACGGCCGCCTGCGAGAGTGCGCTGACCTATATCGACGGCGACGCCGGGATCCTGCTGCACCGCGGATATCCGATCGGCCAATTGGCCTCCAAGTCGAACTTCATCGAGGTCTGCCACCTTCTGCTCCACGGCGAACTGCCGACCGCCGCCGAATACGAGGCTTTCGAGAATATCGTCACGCGGCACACCATGCTGCATGCCCAGTTCGACCGCTTCTTCGAGGGCTTCCGTCGTGACGCCCACCCGATGGCGATCATGGTCGGCGCCGTTGGGGCCTTGTCGGCCTTCTATCACGACAGCCTGGACATCCATGACCCGGTCCAGCGCAACATCTCGGCTATCCGCCTGATCGCCAAGATGCCGACGATCGCGGCACGCGCCTACAAATATCACATCGGCCAGCCCTTCGTTCAGCCGCGCAACGACCTGAACTACGCCGAGAATTTCCTGCGCATGTGCTTCGCCGTCCCGGCCGAGGACTATGTCGTCGATCCGAAGATGGCCAAGGCCATGGATCGCATCTTCATGCTGCATGCGGACCACGAACAGAACGCCTCGACCTCGACGGTGCGTCTGGCGGGGTCGTCGGGCGCCAATCCGTTCGCCTGTATCGCCGCCGGCATCGCCTGCCTGTGGGGTCCGTCGCACGGCGGCGCCAACGAAGAGGCGCTGATGATGCTGAAGGAAATCGGGACGCCGGACAAGATTCCCGAGTTCATCCAAGGCGTTAAGGACAAGAAATACAAGCTGATGGGCTTCGGCCACCGCGTGTACAAGAACTACGATCCGCGCGCGACCGTGATGAAGGAATCGGCCGACGAGATCCTCGAACTGGTCGGTTCGGACAACGATCCCATCCTGCAGGTCGCCAAGGAACTGGAGCGCATCGCCCTGTCGGACGAATATTTCATCGAGCGCAAACTGTTCCCGAACGTCGACTTCTATTCGGGCATCACCCTGTCGGCGATGGGTTTCCCGACCTCGATGTTCACCGTGCTGTTCGCTCTGGCCCGCACTGTCGGCTGGATCGCCCAGTGGGAGGAAATGCTGGCCGATCCGGCGCAGAAGATCGGCCGCCCGCGCCAGCTCTATACCGGCCCGACCGAGCGCGACTACGTGCCGATCCAGAACCGGGGCTGACCGGAGGCAGACAGGACGCCGGGGCCCGCGCCCCGGCGTTTCCGATTCAGGCCCTGGGCCGGGCCCATCACGGTTTATGTCACGGCGTTGCGCGTGCTAACGCTTGGGAATGTTCATCTTCCCGGGAGTGAAGCCGTTGACCAAGACCCGCATCGCCGCACGTAGATTCCTTTCAGGATCGGTCGCAGCCGGCGTGTTGATCATCGCCACGGGCGCGGCCGCCCAACAGGCTCCGATTATCCAGCCGGGGGCGCCGGGTCAGGCCTCACGAGCCCTGGAAGGGCGCGAGGCGTCGCGTATCGCCGACAATCGCTATTCGGCCGACGACGTGACCTTCATGCAGGACATGATCCATCACCACGCCCAGGCGGTCGAGATGGCGGGCCTGGTCTCCGAACGGACCAACACCCCGGCCGTCATCGATATCGCAGGGCGGATCGATGCATCGCAGGCCGACGAGATCGAGTTTATGCGGACCTGGCTGACCGAGCGCGGCGAAACCGCTCCCGATCCGTCCGCCGGCGCCGCGATGGCGGGCGTGGATCACATGGACCACAGCGCCCATCAGGGCGGCGCCGCCATGACCCATGCCGGCATGCCCGGCATGGCGACGGCCGACCAGATGGCGGCCCTGGCCGACGCCACCGGCCCGGCTTTCGATCGCCAGTTCCTGAACCTGATGATCGCCCATCATGAGGGTGCGGTGACGATGGTGTCTGACCTCTTCGCCCGCTCGGGATCGGCCTACGACCCGGTTCTGTTCCGTTTCGCCACCGACATCACCAACGAACAGCAGGCCGAGATCAAGCGCATGACGGCGCTTCTGCGTGAAGGTTCGGCGGACCCGCGCACGACGCTCGCGGCCGGCTTCCGGGATGCCGGACAGGCAGCCAGCAACATGGAACTGCTGGTCAACCTGCCAAAGCCCACCGGCTTCTTCGACCCCTCGAACCCGGAGGGAAATCCACCGCAGCTGCCGACCGCGAGCGAGGACGGTGACGCGCGTCAGGGCACTGCCGATCAGGTCAGCCGACGCTCGCCGTTCCTCAGCTTCGCCAACACCGACATGGCTTTCTCGGGCGACCTGCTGGCTGCGGGCAACTATCACGGCGTCAATCTGTATCGCCTCGCCGAGGGCGCGGAGCCGCAACTGATCAGCTCGATCGTCTGTCCGGGGGGCCAGGGTGACGTGTCGATCGTCGGCGACCTGATGCTGATGTCGGTGGAGTCCAACAACGGCCGCGTCGATTGCGGTCGTGAAGGCGTCGGTTCCGAGCCCAGCCCCGAGCGTTTCCGCGGCGTGCGCATTTTCGACATCTCGGATCGGACCCGGCCGGTTCAGGTCGGACAGGTCCAGACCTGCCGCGGGTCGCACACCCATTCCGTCGTGGCCGCGGACGAGCGTCGACTGATCGTCTACAACTCGGGAACGTCCAGCATTCGCGATGAGGAAGAACTGGCCGGCTGCATCTCCACGCCGGGCGACCCGCGCACCGCCCTGTTCCGCATCGACGTGATCGAGATCCCGCTGGCCGATCCGTCGCAATCGCGCATCATCGACAGCCCGACGGTCTTCGCCGACGAGGAAACGGGACAGATCGCCGGCCTGTGGCTGGGCGGCGACCACGGCGACGGGACCCAGACCACCAACCGCACCGATCAGTGCCACGACATCACCCTGTTCCCGTCCAAGAACATCGCGGGCGGCGCCTGTTCCGGGAACGGCATCCTGTTCGACATCTCCAACCCGCGCGAACCCCGGCGGCTGGACGCCGTGGCCGATGACGGCTTTGCCTATTGGCACTCGGCGACGTTCAACAATGACGGCACCAAGGTGGTCTTCACCGACGAATGGGGCGGTGGCGGCCGGCCGCGCTGCCGCGTCCAGGATCCGGTCACCTGGGGCGCCAACGCCATCTATGACATCGTCGATGAGAAGCTGGTTTTCCGCAGCTACTACAAGCTGCCGGCCGCCCAGACGGACCAGGAGAACTGCGTCGCCCACAACGGCTCGCTGATCCCGGTTCCTGGCCGCGACCTGTTCGTGCAGGCCTGGTACCAGGGGGGACTGTCGATCAGCGACTTCACGGATTCGTCGAACGTGCGCGAGATCGCCTATTTCGACCGCGGGCCCATCAATGCCGAACGTCAGAGCCAGGGGGGATACTGGTCGGTCTATTGGTACAATGGCCTGATCTACGGCACCGAGATCGCTCGTGGTCTGGATGTCCTGGCCCTGCAGCCTAGCGAGCACCTGAGCGAGAACGAGATCGCGGCAGCGCGCATGGCCGACCAGGGGGACACGGTGAACCCCCAGCAGCAGTTCCCCGTCACCTGGCCCGCCCACCCGGTCGTGGCGCGCGCCTACCTCGACCAGTTGGCTCGCGACAATGCCATGCCCGCCGAAATAATGGAGCGAATGACTGCGGCTCTGGATACGGCGGCGCCTCTGGTCGATGGCGGAACGACCGACGCCGAAGTGGCTCGCTCGCTCGAGGCTCTGGCGCGCGAAGTTCAGGTCACCGGCGGCGATCAGACGGCGAAACGAATGGCCGGTCTGAAACAGACCCTCGAAGGGATCGCAGCCCGCGTGGGTTGATCGCCAGTTCGCAAAGACCGATCCGTCAGATGGAACGCCGGGGCCTTGGTCCCGGCGTTTCTCGTTGGAGCGTCAGGTCGTTCGGACTGTCTTGTCGGCCAGAACCTTCAGGACGGCCTCCGCCGCGATCATCGAAGGATTCCGTCCCTCGCGACCCATCCGGTCCAAGGCCTGCGTCTGGCGCAAGGCCTGATCGGCGCGGGCCGCCGGATCGTTCAGCAGGCGCTGGATCTCGTTCGCAAACCGCTCGGGCGTCGCGTCCTTCTGGATCAGCTCGGTCGCGATCTCTTCGTCGGCGGCGTGATTGAACAGGGTGGCGAATCTGCCGGTGAAGAACGGCTTCATCAGCGCATAGCTCAGCGGACCGAACCGATAGCCGATCACCATCGGCACCCCCGCCAACGCCAGCTCGGTCGAGACCGTCCCGCTGGTCGCCAGTGCGACGGTCGCCGCCTTCATCGCCGCGTGTTTTTCTTCCTCTGTGACCAGATGGGTCCGGAAGGGCCAGCCGCCGACCCGAGCCGTGACATCGTCGGCCACAGTTCCGGCCGCGACGACCGCGACCTCCAGCTCCGGCTCGGCGGCTTTCAGGCGCCCGACCGCCGCTTCATAGACCGGGGTCATCAGCCGGATCTCACTGGGTCGACTGCCCGGCAGGACCAGCAGAAGCGGCGCGACCGGTCCGATGCCGCGCGCCGTCCGAAAGGCCGACGGATCGGCGCCGGTCATGTCCACATGCAGGGCCTGCGACCCCACGACCGTCGTCGGCAGGCCTTCGCGCTCGAACCACGGCGCATCGAATGCATAGAGGGCCAGCAGGTGATCCACCGCCCCGGCGAGGGTCTTCGCCCGACCCGGCCGGGAGGCCCAGACCTGGGGCCCGACGTATTTGATCAGGGGCACGCCCGGCAAAACTTCGCGCAACGCCTTGGCGACCCGGATGGTGAAGCCCCAGCTATCGATCAGCACGACCGCATCGGGCCGTTCCCGCACCGCCAGCGCCACCGTGTCGGCGACCCGCGCCTTGACCCGGCCATAGGCGCGCAGACCCTCCAGCCAGCCCAGGATCGACAGCTGGGCAATGTCGAACGGGCTCTGCACCCCCTCGGCCGCCATCCTGGGGCCGCCGACGCCGACGAACGCCACATCCGGCCGTTGCGCCCGCAACGCCTGCGCCAGGCCCGCGCCCAAGGCGTCGCCGGACGCCTCGGCAGCCACCAGCATGATCTTCACGCGTCGCCTCCGGATCGGGCCTCGCCCCAGACGAACAGACCCAGCCGATCCGCTGTCTCGATGATCGCCGCCCGGTCGATCAGGATCAGATTC
Organism: Alphaproteobacteria bacterium; assembly: GCA_018820205.1. Taxonomy (GTDB): domain Bacteria; phylum Pseudomonadota; class Alphaproteobacteria; order Caulobacterales; family Caulobacteraceae; genus Brevundimonas. The sequence continues at coordinate 118,283 of JAHJOK010000059.1, read as the reverse complement.
CCGGCGATCCCGCCGACGCCCGCCAGACCCGCCGCCGCCGCCATCTCCAGCGTCCGGGCGCCGATCACCGGCATGTCCACCCGCAGGTCCTGGATCGGCTTGGGCGCCTTGCCCAGCGCGCCCTTCAGCGCCCCGGTCGTCCCGCGCAGGTCGGCCGGCAGACCGGAGACCCGGGCCAGCATGGCGTCCGTGCCCTCCTGAGCCTCCACCGCCAGCACCAGGCCGTCGCAGACGACCGCGCCTTGGCCGATGTCCAGTTCACCCGCCTTTTCCGCGACGTGAAGAGCCTTCCTGAGGTCGGATAGCGACCTGTCGTCCGGCTGGATGTGTCCCAACGCCCCGATCGTCAGGGTCTCTCCGCCCAGGATGTCGTCGGCGCCTTCGATGGCGTAACCCTCGGCCTCGAACACGGACAGTATTTTGCGCAACAGGGCATCGTCGCCCTTCGTCGCCGCCGCGATGATCCCCGGCAGCACCATCGCCCCCTTGAGATCAGGTTTCAGCGCCTTGAAATCAGGTCGGTTCACGGTCCCTGCGAAACAGACGGCCGCGCATCCGGCCGCCTTCAGCGCCGACAGCACCCGGCCGATCTCGGCCATGCCGGCCTCCAGTCCCGGATACCGGATCAGATGGGGGTCGGCGAAACTGGTCAGGCGCACGACGAACACAGGGCGCCCCTCGGCCTCGCACCGTGCGGCGATGGCCAGCGGCAGGGCGCCGCCGCCCGCGATCAGGCCCAGACGTCCCCCCCTTGGCATGCGCGTCTGCATCTCAGTCGCCCGGCAGGCAAAGGGGCCGTTTCGAATCTTCGCGAATGAAGGCGACGATCTCCATGATCTCAACCAGATCGGCGTATTCAGTTTCTATCTTCTGCAGCCGCTCGGCGAAGACGCCATTGCCCTCGAACAGGTCGCGATAGGCCGCCAGCAGGCGCCGGATCGCGGTCTTGTCATAGCCCTTACGCTTCAGTCCGATCAGGTTCAGCCCGTGCAGCCGCGCATGATTGCCCCAGGCGGAGCCGTAAGGGATCACGTCACGCGTCACCGCCGCCAGCCCGCCCACGATGGCGCCCTGCCCCACCCGTCCGTTCTGATGTACGGCGCACAGCCCGCCCAGGAAGACCCTGTCTCCGACGCGCGCATGCCCGCCCAGGGTCGCGCTGTTGGCCATGACCACATTGTCGCCGACGATCGCGTCATGGCCGACATGGGCGCCGGTCATGAACAGGCCGTTGGAGCCCACGCGGGTCACGCCCGATCCCTGTGGCGTGCCCCGATTGAAGGTCGCATGCTCGCGGATGGAGTTGTCCGCGCCGATTTCCAGCCGCACGGTCTCGCCCTTGTAGCCGTTGTGCTGGGGGTCGCCGCCGATCACGGCGAACGGATGGATGACTGTGCGGGCGCCGACCGCCGTGTCCTGCTGCACCACGACATGGCTGACCAGATGGACGCCGGTCTCCAGCGTCACCCCGGGCCCGACGGTGCACCACGGCCCGATCGCCACGTCCTCGCCCAGCTCGACCGAGCGATCGACGATGGCGGTGGGATGGATATGGCTCACGGCGTCGCTGGCTTGTCGACTGTCACCACCATGGCGGCGAATTCCGCCTCGGCCGCCAGTTTGCCGTCGATGAAGGTCTCGCCCCGGAACTTGAAGATGTCGCCGCGCTGCTTGGTCACGATGACGTCCATCCGCAGCTGGTCGCCCGGCCGCGCGGGCTTTCTGAAGCGGACGCCGTCGATCGACATGAACATGATGACCTTGCCCTCGACCGCCACATCCAGACTCTTGGACATCAGCAGGGCGCCGGTCTGGGCCATCGCCTCGACGATCAGCACGCCCGGCATGACCGGATCGATCGGGAAGTGACCGGGGAAGAATGGCTCGTTGTGCGTGACGTTCTTGATGCCTGTGATCGAGGTGCTGGCCACGAAGGATTCGGCCTTGTCCACCAGCAGGAAGGGATAGCGGTGGGGCAGTCGGCGCATGACCTCGGCGTAGTCGATCGTCACTCCAGCGTCAGTCATCCGTTCGCGCTCCCTTTCGCCCCGCCTGTTTGGACAGCCAGACGGTCTCGCGCAAGAACTGGCGGATCGGTTTCGCCGGATATCCGGACCAGGTCTCGCCCGGCGGTATCTCGGCCAGGACGCCGGCCCCGGCTGCCACGCGCGCTCCGGTTCCGATCGTGATGTGGTCGCCCACGCCGGCCTTGCCGCCGAACATCACCCCGTCCCCGACCGTGACGGAACCCGAAATTCCGGCATGGCCGGCGATCAGGCAATTCCGTCCGATGACGCAGTTGTGGCCGATCAGGACCAGGTTATCGATCTTCGTGTTTTCGCCGATCACCGTATCACCGAACGCGCCGCGATCGATGCAGGTGTTGGCCCCGATCGTGACGTCGTCCTGGACGATCACTCGCCCCAGCTGCGGGATGTCGACCGGACCCGTGCTGGACCCTGCCGCCCCAAACCCGGCCTCGCCGATTCGAACGCCCGCGAAAATCTTCGCCCGATCGCCGATCAGGGCGAACGCGATGCTGGCGTTGGTTCCGATCACGCAATCGCGCCCGATCTGAACCCCGGGTCCGATCACCGTGTTGGCGCCGATGCGGCTCCCCCGACCAATACGTGCGCCCTGGCCGAGGACCACGCCCGGCTCGATGCGCACCGTTTCGTCCTCGCAGACCTCCGACGGCTGGGCCGCCGTCAGTTCGAGCGGACGGTGCAGGGCCAGCGAAGCCCGCGCCCAGGCCGCCTGGGGCGTTGCCGAGACGATGACGGCGATGCCGGCCGCCACGCTATCGACGGCGCCGGCGGGAACGATCACGCACCCGGCGTCGGTCGTCGCCAGCTGGCCGAGGAATTTCCGGTCGCTGACGAAGCCGATCGCCGACGCCCCTGCGACGCCCAGCGGGGCGACGGAGGCGATCATCCGATCATGACCGCGAACGACCTCGCCGCCCGTCAGGGCCGCGAGGTCGGCGACGCTGACGGACGCCAAGGTCTCGAAGAAGCGCGGGTCGGGCGTCAGGCCCATCCGCTTACTGCGCGGCCTGGACCGGGACCGTGAGACGGTTGAAGCTCAGGGTCGGCAGGGCGGTGTTCAGGCGCTGGATCGCGGTGTCGGTGATATCCATGGCCGGATTGACGATGAAAACGCTCTCGCGGTCGATCAGGATGCCGCAGCCCTGTTCCTGATAGACGGCCACCAGGATGGGCTCGACCGCGGCCGAGATCAGACGGCGCTGTTCGGAAAGAGTGTAGCGGAGTTCTTCTTCGCGGGTCTGCTCCAGGGTCTGGGCTTCCTGAATCCGCTGCTGCACCGCGGTCCGGCGCGCGCCGTCCGGATCGGCGGCCTGCCCCCCCTGCTGAAGGGCCGTGATCTCGGTCTGGATCGTGCTGGCGTAAGGGGCCAGTTCGCCCTGAACCTCGGTGGCCAATTGGGCCATGCGGGTCTGGACCGCCTGACCGACGGTCGATTGGGCCAGCAGACGCTGGTTGAAATAGACGCAGACGCCGGGGATCGCCGGGCCAGGGTTCTGCGGTCCCTGGGTCTGGGCCACCGCGGTCGAGGCGACGAGGGAGGCCAGGGCGAAGGCGCCGATTGCGAGGATTTTCATGGGTAACCTTTTTTGGGCCGACAGGGCCCGGCTTAGAACTGGGTGGAGGTCGAGAACCGGAACGACTCGGTCCGGTCGTATTCCTCTTCGCTGAGGATCTTGCTGAAATCGAAGCGGATGGGGCCCATCGGCGAGCGCCAGTGAACACTGAGGCCGGCGGAGGCCCGCAGCGACAGGTCATCGACGATGCTGGAATCCGGCCGCCCGTCGGTTCCCAGGGTGTAGCGATCGTCCAGCATGCCGAGCGTGCCGACGTCGGCGAACAGCGAGGTCCGGATGCCGTATTCTTCGGGCAGGCCATTCGGCAGGGTCAACTCGACGCTGCCGATCGCATAGAAATTGCCGCCCAGGGCGTCGTTGGTGGTCAGGTCGCGCGGACCCATGCCGGCGTTTTCGAAGCCGCGGAAGGTGTTGCCGCCCTTGAAGAAACGATCATTGATCCGGACCGCGTCGCCGCTCCAGCCGGCCACATAGCCTGACTGGCCGTTGACGCTGACGATCCAGTTCGGCGTGATGCCGTAATAAACCGTGCCCTCGACCTCGGTCTTCACATAGTTCACGTCGCCGCCGATGCCGGCGAAGTCCTGCCTCAGAGAGCCGACCCAGCCACGCGTCGGTCGGATCGGATCGTTGCTGCGATTGATCTGAAGGGTGTAGCCGGCCGACGAGTTGAGCGACGCGCCGACCTGTTCGCAAAGGGCGCGCGATCCTACGCCGTTGATGTCGCAGTAGCCGGTCGGAACGATGATCTCATCGTCCTTGATGAAGTAGCGCGTCGACAGGCGGCTGTAGCCATTCAGCGGATAGGTCAGGCGCAGGCCTGCACCGGTCGAGCGGTAATCGAACGAGGACTCATCCTGGAAGTCGTAGCGCGAGTGGAACAGGTCGAAACCGGCGCCGATGTCGCGTCCCAGGAAGCGCGGCTCGGTGAAACGGAAGTCGATCTGCTGGCGCAGCGACCCCCACTCCAGTCGAGCCACGACGTTCTGGCCCCGGCCGCGGAAATTGCGCTCTGAGATTCCCAGGTTGACCACGAAGGCGTCGACCGAGCTGAAGCCGGCGCCGACGGACAGTTCGCCGGTCGGCTGTTCCTCGACCGTTACGTTGACGATGGACCGGTCCGGCGCCGCGCCGCGGCTTTCCTCGATCGTGACCTCCTTGAAGAAGCCCAGACCGCGCAGGTTGTTGCGCGACCGCTCGACAAGGGTCCGATTGAAGGCGTCGCCTTCGGTCAGCATCAGTTCGCGCCGGATCACGGGATCGATGGTGCGGGTATTGCCGATGACGTTGATGCGGTCGACATAGACGCGCTGGCCTTCAGACACGTTGAACGTCACGTCGATCGTGTCGGTCTCCGGGTTCGGGCGATAGGTCGGGTTGATATCGACGAAGGCGTAACCGGCCGAACCGGCCGCGAACGTCAGGGCATCGACGGAACTCTCGATCTTGTCGCTCTCGTAGAGATCGCCCGACCGGATCGGCAGCAGCAGCTTCAGGAAGTCGGCGTTCAGTCGGTCGTTCTCGGTGACGACGTCGATCTCGCCGAAATTATAGCGGTCTCCCTCGTCCACCGTCAGGGTCATGGCGAAGGCGCTGTCGTCGGGTGCCAGTTCGGCCACGGCTGAAATGACCCGGAAGTCGTAGAAGCCCCGGTTGGTGTAGAATTTCCGCAGCTGTTCGCGGTCGTAATCCAGGCGGCCCGGATCGTAGTTGTCGTTCTTGGTGAACAGCCGCCACCAGCGCGACTGTTTCGTGACCATGACCTCGCGCAGCTCGCTGTCCGAGAACGCTTCATTGCCCAGGAAGGTGATGGCCTGGACGCCCGTCTCGGGGCCTTCGTCGATCTCGAAGATGACGTCGACACGGTTCTGTTCCAGCTGCACCAGTTTGGGCGTCACTGTCGCCGAGATGCGGCCCGACAGGCGGTAGAGCTCGATGATCTTGCCGACGTCCTCCTGGACGCGGGCGCGGGTATAGATGCCGCGCGGAGAGATGGTGACCTCTTCCGTCAGCTTGTCTTCGTTGATCGCGCTGTTTCCCTCGAACACCACCTGGTTGATGATGGGGTTTTCGACGATGCGGACGACCAGGTCGCCGTTCTGCTGCAGGCCGATCTGGACGTCCGCGAACAGTTGCGTCCGCGTCAGGGTCCGGATCGCCACGTCCAGGATGACGGGATCGATGGTGTCGCCCGGCTGGATCGGCAGATAGGACAGAACGGTCGTCTGGTCGATCCGCTGGTTGCCCTCGATCAGGATGCGGTTGACGACGCCTGATTCCGGCGGCGCGGCCTGGGGCGCCTGCAACTGGCCGGGCTGCACGTCCGGGGCGGTTTGGGCAAGCGCCGGCGAGGCGGCGATCAGAGCCAGCAGGCTGGCCGTCGCCGCAAAGCTGCGACGCAGCCCGCGATCGGACGGAACGCGTGAGTTCGAAGCGGCGCGAGGAAGGTTCAGGATCATTCGGGAAACCATCGGGGGCTGGCGCCGGCTCAACTGACGAGCCCGCCGAGGAATTGGAACAGGTTCAACTTCTGCAGGTCGTTCCAGGTCGCGAACAACATCAAACCCGCCAGCAAAGCAAGACCGACCCGGTATCCGGCTTCCTGAACGCCGGCCGCCACGGGTTTCTGCGCCACAGCCTCATAGGCGTAGAAAACCAGGTGACCGCCATCCAGGATCGGAATGGGCAACAGGTTTAGAAAGCCAATTCCAATCGAAAGTATGGCGGCGAAGCTTGTCAGCGTCAGAAGCAGATTAATGGCGGTGGCGCGCGGATCCGGATTGGCGGCGACTGCGGCGTTCGTCAGGGCGCCGGACGCCTTGGCGATCCCCAGCGGCCCGCTGAGCTGATCGCCCGATTCCCGACCCGTGAAGATGCGCCCCAGATAGGTCAGGGTGGTGCCCAGGATGTCGCCCGTCTCTTCGACCCCGCGACCGACGGCCTGCAGGGGGTTGTAGCGAACGTGGCGCACCTCGGCGGCCGTGGAAGACAGCGCCAGCCCGATCCGGCCGACGCTGACGCGACCGGCGATGGGGTCGTTCTCGACCTGGCGAACCGGCGTGGCCACCAGCTCGCGCTCCGTCCCCGCCCGTTCCACGGTGAAGCGGACCGGGTCGCCGCTGGACAGGGTCACTTTGCGGGTCACCTCTCCGGCGTCCTTGATCGCCTTGCCGTTCATTTCGGTGATCAGGTCGCCGGTCTGGAAGCCCGCGGCCGCGGCCGGCGAGTTCGGCGTCACCTGCGCCACCCGGGCCGGCCTCAGGTCGACCCCCAGCAGCGTGAACAGCACGGTGAAGATGGCGATGGCGAGAATGAAGTTCGCGACCGGGCCGGCCGCCACGATCAGCATGCGCTGCCAGACCGGCTTGAAATGGAAATAGTCGCGCTCGGCGCCGACCCCGTCGCGGGCCGTGATCTCGGATCGCAGCGCATCCAGGCCACGACTGTCGGGCACGCTCGACGCGTCCAGATCGCCCGAAAACTTGACGTATCCGCCCAGCGGCATCCAGCCGAAGCGCCATTCGATGCCGTGGCGATCCGTGCGGCTGAAGATCGCCTTGCCGAACCCGATGGCGAAACGGTCCACCTTCACGCCAAAGGCGCGCGCCACCAGAAAATGTCCCAGTTCGTGGATGGTGACGATGACCGTCAGCACCAGCAGGAACGGGACGATATAGATCAGGCCCTGGCCCAGCGCGTTCAGCATGCTGTCGTCATCTCCCTTGGCGCCGCTCAACCACGATCAGGCGGCCAGCGCCAGATCCTCGACGATCCCGAGCGCGACCTGGCGGGCCCGCGCATCGAGCGCGAGGGCTCCGGCGCAGGCGTCCGGCGAATCGGCGGAGGCCCCCATCTTCGTCATCCGTTCAAGGGTTTCGGCGACGACTGCGGCAATATTGAGAAAGCCCAGACGCCGATCAAGGAAGGCCAGGGCAGCGACCTCGTTTGCCGCATTGAAGATCGTCGGCGCGCCCTGTCCCGCCGTCAGCGCCTCGCGCGCCAGTCGCAGGGACGGGAACCGGACCGGGTCGGGGGCCTCGAAGGTCAGTGCGCCCAGGGCGGCGAGGTCCAGGCGCGGCGCGGGCCAGGCCATCCGGTCCGGCCAGGCCAGGGCGCAGGCGATCGGCGTCTTCATGTCCGGCGGACCCATCTGGGCCAGGGTGGAGCCGTCGACGAACTCCACCATGCTGTGAATGATCGATTCCGGGTGCACCACCACGTCGATCCGCTCGGCTGGCATGCCGAACAGATAGGCCGCCTCGATCATCTCAAGGCCCTTGTTGGCCATGGTGGCGCTATCGACCGATATCTTGGCGCCCATGCTCCAATTCGGGTGAGCCACGGCCTGCTCGGGCGTCATCACGGCCATTTCGTCCAGCGACGCCCGACGGAACGGACCGCCCGAAGCCGTCAGGATCAGCCGGGCCACCCGGGCCGGCGCCTCGGCCGGAAAGACCTGGAAGATGGCGGAGTGCTCGGAATCGACGGGGATCAGTCGCCCGCCATGCGCGGCCACCCGCTCGATCAGGGCCGCGCCGCAGCACACCAGGCTTTCCTTGTTGGCCAGGGCCAGGGTCGCGCCGGTCGCCGCCGCCGCCCACGCCGATTTCAAGCCGGCGGCGCCGACGATGGCCGCCATGACCAGATCCGCCGGGCGGGTCGCCGCCTCGACGATCGCCGCCTCGCCGGCCGCAACTTCGACGCCTGTGCCCGCAAGCGCGTCGCGCAGATCGTTCAGCCTGGCCGGATCGGCCGTGACGGCCACGGCCGGTCGCCAGCGACGCGCCTGTTCGGCCAGACGCGCGATGTTGGCCCCGCCGGTCAGGGCGACCACTTCGAACGCGCCGGTTCCCGTGTCCTGGGCCTGATCCATCAGGTCGAGCGTCGACGCTCCCACCGAGCCAGTCGAGCCCAGCACCGTCACCCGGCGACGGATCATCCGCCGCCGTCCAGCATCAGCACGCCCAGATGCCCTGCGGCCACGACGACGATGGCGAACATCAGGCCGTCGACCCGATCCAGCAGCCCGCCGTGACCCGGGATCAGCTTGCCGGCGTCCTTGACCCCGAAACGACGCTTCAGCGCGGATTCCCACAGGTCCCCAGCCATCGTGGCCAGGGCGCCCGCCAGGCCCAGCAAGGCGCCCCAGGGGACCGTCAACCGCCCCATGTCCAGCCAACCCGCGATCACGGCGCCGGCGACCACGCCCGCCAGCAGACCGCCCGCAAATCCCGACCAGGTCTTGTTCGGCGAAAAGCGGGGCCAGAGCTTTGGCCCGCCGATCAGGCTGCCGAACAGATAGGCCGCGATATCGGCCGCCCAGGTGACTGACAGTGCGAACACCGTCCAGTTCAGGCCTTCGGGGCTGTGGCCGTCACGGAGCCAGATCACCAGGACGGCCGGCCACCCCAGGTAGAGAACGCCATAGGCGGCATCCAGACCCTCCTGCCCCCGCGCCCGGGCATAGAGTGCGGCCACGGCGGCCCCGAACACCAGCAGCACGAGGGCCAGAGACAGTTGCTCGACATAGGCGGTCGCGATCGCGGCCAGAAGCGCGAGGAAGACAGCGGCGCCCGTCGCTCTCCAGGCGCCGGGGGCGCTCATCATGGCCCATTCGGTCGCCAGCAGCCCGCTGGCGCCGATCAGCAGCGCCAGGAACCATGGGCCGCCGGCCCATGTCGCCAGAACGGCCGCAGGCGCCAATACGACGGCCGAGGCGGCGCGAAGCCCGATGTCACGCCCCTTGACCGCCATCAGCTGGCCGCAAGGACGGGATCGACCGTCACAGCGCCGAAACGGCGGTCGCGCGACCGGTACTGGCTTACAGCGTCGGCCAGCGCCTCCGGCCCATAGTCGGGCCACAACACGTCCTGATAGACCAGTTCCGCATAGGCGGCCTCCCACAGGAGGAAGTTCGACAGTCGCCGTTCACCCGAGGTGCGTACGATCACATCGACCGGAGGTCCGCCGGCGGTGGACAGGCCGGCGCCGAGCGAATGCTCGTCGATCGGTCCGGTCGCCTGGCCGGCCAGAACCCGGTCGACATGGGCCTGAACGGCGTCAACGATGTCGGCCCTGCCGCCGTAGTTGAAGGCGACCTGCAGCAGGAACCTGTCGTTCCTGGCCGTCGTGCGTTCGGCCCGGTCGATAATGGCGGATATGTCGGCGGGAAGGCCGTCGCGTCGCCCCAGCACCCGGACCCGGACGCCCTCGCGTTCCAGACGGTTCAGATCGCTGGCCACATAGGACCGGACAAGTCCCATCAGGTCGGAGACTTCCTCCGCCGGTCGGCGCCAGTTCTCGGTCGAGAAGCCGAACACGGTCAGGCATTCGATACCGAGCGCGGCGGCGCCCTGAACGGTTCTTTTCAGCGCCTGAACGCCCTCGCGATGGCCCATGGCGCGCGGGAGACCGCGAGCCTGCGCCCACCGTCCGTTGCCGTCCATGATCAGTGCGACGTGCCTGGGCCCTGCTTCAGGGGTCGGCGCGCCAATTGGGGCCGTCATCCGCTATCCGTTCTGTCGAGGTTGGAGGAGAAGCCTCAAACCTGCATGATCTCAACTTCCTTGGTCTTCAAGGTCTCGTCGATGCGCTTGATGGCCGCGTCCGTGTCCTTCTGGACCTCGGTTTCCATCTTCTTCTGCTCGTCCTGGCTGATGTCGCCGGCCTTCTCGGCCTTCTTCAGGTCGTCGTTGGCGTCGCGTCGCACGTTGCGCACGGCGATCTTCTGCTGCTCGGCGTATTTTCCGGCCAGCTTGGCCAGTTCCTTGCGCCGTTCCTCGGTCAGGGGCGGCACGGGGATACGCAGGGTCTGACCATCGACGATCGGGTTCAGGCCCAGTCCGGCGGCGCGGATGGCCTTTTCGACCGGTCCGACCATCGACTTGTCCCAGACGCTGACCGAAATCATGCGCGGCTCCGGCACGCTGATCGCGGCGACCGCGTTCAGCGGCGACGACGACCCGTAGGCCTGGACCTGCACCGGATCCAGCAGGCCTGCGTTGGCGCGGCCGGTGCGCAGACCCTGAAACTCTTCCTTCAGGGAGGACACGGCCTTGTCCATCCGTTCGCGATAGGTCTTCAGATCGGGCTTGGCCATGTCGGTCTCCTCAGTTTTCTTCTTGTCTCAGGCTTCGGCCGGAGCGTCGCTTATCACAGTGAACGTTCCCTTGCCTTTCAGCACCTTGCGCAGCGAATCTTCCTCGCGGATCGAGAACACCACGATCGGTATGCCGCTTTCGCGCATCAGGGCGATGGCGGCCGCGTCCATGACCCGCAGGTTCTGCGACAGCACATCCTGATAGCTCAGATGCTCATATCGCGTCGCCGCCTTGTCCTTCTTGGGATCCGCGGAATAGACGCCGTCCACGGACGTGCCCTTCAACAGCGCGTCACAGCCCATCTCGGCCGCACGCAGCGCCGCCGCCGTGTCGGTGGTGAAATAGGGGTTGCCGGTGCCGGCGGCGAAAATCACCACCCTGCCCTTCTCCATATGACGCACGGCGCGACGACGGATATAGGGTTCGGCGATCGCGGCCATGGGTATGGCGCTCTGGACCCGGGTGTCCACGCCGATCTTCTCCAGCGCATTCTGCATGGCCAGGGCGTTCATCACGGTCGCCAGCATGCCCATATAGTCGGCGCTGGCTCGCTCCATGTCCGCCGCAGCCGTCGACAGACCGCGAAAGATGTTTCCGCCGCCGATGACCAGGCAGATCTGGGTGCCGTTCTTCACCACCTGGGCGATGGCGGCGGCGACCGTGTCCACCGTCGCCATGTCGATGCCATAGCCCTGATCGCCCATCAGCACTTCGCCCGACACCTTGAGCAACACCTTCTTGTATCGCAGGGGCGTGCTGTCGGCGGGCATGGCGGTCTCGTTTCGCGGGAATCGGCTGGGGGATCATAGACGAAGGGCGCGCCCGGCTTCAAAGCCGAACGCGCCCCGATAGTCACGCAGAGATTGCGCTTAAGCTTGCGGAGCGATCATCGAGGCCACTTCCGAAGCGAAGTCCGGTCCCTCGACCTTCTCCACGCCCTCGCCCAGCGCCAGGCGGACGAAGCCGGCCAGATGCAGGCCCGGCGCGCCCAGTTCCTTGCCCGTGTCAGCGACCAGTTGCTCGACGGTCACGTCGGGGTTCATCACGAACGGCTGTTTCGTCAGGACGACGTCCTTCTGGAATTTGGCGATCTGGCCCGACACGATCTTGTCGATCATGTTTTCCGGCTTGCCCTCTTCCTTGGCCTTTTCGGTGAGAACCTGACGTTCCTTCTCGATGGCGGCCGGGTCCAGGTCGTCGGTATTCAGCGACAGGGGCGCCGTGGCCGCGACGTGCATGGCGATCTTGCGGCCCAGTTCACGCAGGGCCGTCTTGTCGCCGCCGCCGTGCAGGGCGACCAGCACGCCGATGCGGCCGACGCCCGGCGCCACCGCATTGTGGACGTAGGAGGCGACGACGCCTTCGTCGACCGACAGACGGGCGGCGCGACGCAGTTGCATGTTCTCGCCGATGGTCGCGATCATGTTGGTGATCTCGTCCTGGACGGTGTTGCCGTTCTCCAGCGTGGCGCCGTGCAGGGCCTCGACGGTGTCATGCTCCAGCGCGCGGGCGGCGAAGGCGTTGGCGGCGTTCTGGAACAGTTCGTTGCGGGCGACGAAATCCGTCTCGGCGTTGAATTCGATCGCGGCGCCGATCTCGCCCTTGCCCTCTTCCTTGGACGCCACGGCGACCAGGCCCTCGGCGGCGACGCGGTCAGCCTTCTTGGCGGCCTTGGACAGGCCCTTGGCGCGCAGCCAGTCGATCGCGGCGTTGATGTCGCCGTCGTTTTCCTGAAGCGCCTTCTTGCAGTCCATCATGCCGACGCCGGACTTGGCGCGAAGTTCCATGACGAGGGCGGCGGTGATCTCGGCCATTGCTGGTCTCCTGAGGTCTTGAATGCGGGAACGGCCGGGGGATTACCCCGGCCGCGTGTCAGATTTTCGGACGGTCCGAAACGCCGGACCCGTCCGATCAGGCGTCGGTTTTTTCTTCGACAGCCGGGGTCTCGGCAGCGGGCGCCTCGGCGACCGGCTCTTCCGAGGCGGTCTCTTCGCCCGAAGCCGCCAGCATTTCGTCGGCCACGGCCTCGGCGCCCGCAGGGGCGGCGTCGGCCTCGACCGGAGCGGAAGCCTCGGCCAGCATCGGCTCGACGGGGTTTTCCATGGCGCCCAGATCGACGCCCGAAGCGGAGGCGCCGGCGGCCAGACCGTCCAGGACGGCGTCGGCGATCAGGTCGCAATAGGTCTGGATGGCGCGCGCGGCGTCATCATTGCCCGGGATCGGATAGGTGATGCCGTCGGGATCCGAGTTGGTGTCCAGGATGGCGATGATCGGAATGTTCAGCTTGCGCGCTTCCAGGATCGCGATCGCTTCCTTGTTGGTGTCGATCACGAACATGATGTCGGGGATCGAGCCCATGTCCTTGATGCCGCCCAGCGACAGCTCCAGCTTGTCGCGCTCGCGCTCCAGGGTCAGCAGTTCCTTCTTGACCCGGCCCTCGCCGCCGCGCTCCAGCAGGCCCTCCAGCTCGCGCAGGCGGGCGATGGAGCCCGACACGGTGCGCCAGTTGGTCAGGGTGCCGCCCAGCCAGCGGTTGTTCATATAGTATTGGGCGCAGCGCTTGGCGGCCTCGGCGACGGGCTCTGCGGCCTGGCGCTTGGTGCCGACGAACAGGACGCGACCGCCCTTGGCGGCAACTTCGCGCACAGCCACCAGAGCCTGGTGGAACAGCGGCATCGTCTGCGACAGGTCGATGATGTGGATGTTCGAGCGCGAACCGAAGATGTATCGATCCATCTTCGGGTTCCACCGGTGCGTCTGGTGGCCGAAGTGGGCGCCTGCTTCGAGCAGGGTGCGCATGGAGAATTCAGGCAGAGCCATCTTTGGAAGTCCTTTTTCCGATTATTCCGCCGCAGACGGTGAAAGGCGCCGATGGGCGCCCTCGGAACGGTGCGTTCGGGATGTCTCCCCGAAACGCGCCACGCCTGCGTGTGAAGTGGGCGGGCCTATAGGCGGAATGGCGGCGGAAGGCAAGCGCGTCGGTCATCATCGCGCATTTGAGATATCGATGTTATGGTTCTCTGACGGGAGAACAGGTCATGGAACGACGGCGGCTGGTGATTTTAGCGGGCGGCCTTGTCGTCCTCGTGGCGGGCGGGATCGCCCTGGCCCAGGTCCGACAGGCGGCCCAGCCCGCGCCGGCCGACGTCGGTCTGACCCGATCGCGCGTTGACGCCGCCGCCCTGGCGCAGGCGAGACAGAGCCCGCTCGGGGCGCGCCTCGTGACGGTTCTCGCCAACAACCCGATCCTGCCCCAGATTCGCGCCTCGGCCGTCCCGGTGCTGGGCCCGCCCGATCCGGCGCTGCTCGGGGCCGCCCGGTTCTACCCCGGACAGGGGCAATACATGCTGGTGGTTCGGCCCGCGGGCCAGATCGTCGAGATTTTCGGCTCCACCCGGGCGTTCCAGGCTCCGGAGGGCGTCTCCCTGCCCGCCCCGCAGGCCGATCCGCCCGTCGTCACCCGTGCGACGCGCCAGACCCCGCTTTCGGCCGCCCTTGCCCGGGCGCGCGAGCAGGGCCTGGACGACATCCGCACCGAGCGAACGGAATACGGCGTCGATGTCAGTTTCGGCCGCTTCGGCGCCGTCTACAGCGTCAGCTTCATCTGCGACGACCGGACCACGCTGGAGTGTTCCGACGCCGCGGCGGTGCTGTTCGCCTCCCGGCTCGAACTCATCGGCGGAGGCCAGTGATGCGCCGACTGGTCATTCTGGCGGCCTTGGCCCTGACCGCCTGTTCGCCGGGCGCCTGCACGCCGGGGGGTGTCGAGACTGCGCCGCAGGGCGGACCGCCGGTGGCCGACCCGGACGGCGCTCCGCCGCCGGAACCGGAGCCCGAACCACCGGCGCCCGAACCGGTCAGCTGGCCTCATGAACCGGGGGGCGCCCTGGTCCCGGGCTCGGGGACGGGTGCGGTGGACGCCACGTTGTGGGCGCCGGGCATGCGCTTTCCGATGGAGGCGGCGCCGGCCTATGCCAACTCTCAGGTCTACGGCTATGGCGGCTATGCCGCGCCGGGCCCAGGCGGCCAGTGCGACGCGCGCAACTACGCCTATCCCTGGCGCGACAATTTCTGCGAGACCCGGGGCTGGACCAACACCATGTGCCCCACCGGCAAGGGTCACCAGGGACAGGACATCCGCCCCGCGACCTGCGTGAAAAAGGTCCACTGGGTCGTTGCGGCCGAGGCGGGGGTGATCACCTCGATCGGCGGCTATTCCGTCTTCATGCTGGGCGACTCCGGTCGCATCTACCGCTATCTGCACATGGACCGCGCCCATCTGGTCACGATCATCTCCGAGGGCCAGCGCGTGACGCGCGGCCAGCATATCGGAAAGGTCTCCGACGACTTCGGCGGGTCGGCCACCACCATCCACCTGCATTTCGAGATCAAGGCGCCGGTCACGGCCGGAGGCTCGACGGCGGTGATCTTCGTGCCCACCTATTCCAGCCTGCAGGACTCCTATCAGCGTCTGCTGGAAGCCCCGACCTGAGCCGGCTTGGACGCCCTTCGGATCAGGCGTCTTCCAGCATCAGCACGCCCGGCGCCGATTTCAGCGCACCCCTGAGCGCCCCGTCCAGCCGGTATCGTCCCGGCAGCCGCACCTCGACCTCGCGCCGTCCGTCGTCCAGAAGCACGGAGGTCACCAGCGAAACCTCGCCTCCCTTGCTCTCGGCCAGCGCGCGCGCCAGCCGGGTCTGAATGGCCGCCGGATCCGTGGCGCCGGACGACACGTGGACGCGCAGGCCGACCGAGGCGTCATCGACGATGGCGTCCAGCCGTGAACAGTCGTCGCCGAAGAACCGAACCTCGCCGTCCGATGACTTGGCCCGCACCCGCACCATCAGGGCGGCGCCGACCTCGAGCAGCTCACGACATTTCCTCAGTTGCTCCGGCGGGAACAGACACTCGAACTCTCCGGTCGGGTCCGAGAAGGTGACGAAGGCGAATTTCTCACCCGACTTGGCGCTGGCCCGTTCCTGACGGCGACGCACGACGCCGGCCATCATCATGGCGACGTCGCCACCCTCCGCGCGCTGCACCGCCTCGGCGACGAAGGTCACGCGCTTTCTGCGCAGCGCGCCCTCCATGTCCTCCAGCGGGTGGCCGGACAGGTAGAAGCCGACCGCGGACAGTTCCTGGTCCAGCCGTTCCGGTCCCACCCAGGGTTCACAACTCTTCAGCCGGGGCCGCGCCGCGCCGGCCTGATCGGCGCCGAACAGGCTGACCTGAGACGACGTCCGGTCGGCCGCAACGCTCTGACAGTAGGCCATCAGGACATCAGCCTGTTCGAACAGCTGACGCCGGTTCGGATGGATCGTGTCAAAGGCGCCGGCCTTGGCCAGGCCTTCCAGCGCACGCTTGTTGACGCTGCGAGGATCGACCCGCTCCAGGAAGTCGAAGATGTCGGCGAACCGGCCGCCCGTTTCGCGCACCTCGACGACGTGTTTCATCGCCTCAAGGCCCACGTTGCGGATCGCGCCCAGGGCGTAGAGCACAGCGCCGGTCCCCTCGTCCCAGGTCACGTCGAAATCGGCGGAAGAGGCGTTCACGTCGGGCGCCCGCACGCCGATCTCGAACTTGCGCGCGTCCTGATAGAAGACCGCCAGCTTGTCCGTGTTCGACAGGTCCAGGCTCATTGAGGCGGCGAAGAACTCGACCGGATGGTTCGCCTTAAGCCAGCCGGTCTGATACGAAATCAGCGCATAGGCGGCGGCGTGCGACTTGTTGAAGCCATAGCCCGCGAACTTGGCCACCAGTTCGAAGATGCCGTCGGACTGCTGTTCCGGCACGGACTTTTCCGAGGCGCCCTTGATGAAGCGCGCCTTCTGGATGTCCATCTCCTCCTTCTTCTTCTTGCCCATCGCGCGGCGAAGAAGGTCGGCCTCGCCCAGCGAGTAGCCGGCCAGGATCTGGGCGATCTTCATCACCTGTTCCTGATAGATGATGACGCCATAGGTCTCGGACAGCGTCTCCTGCAGGGAGGGGTGCAGGTAATCGACCTCCGCTCGCCCGAATTTTCGGTCGATATAGGTGTCGATCATCTCCATCGGCCCGGGGCGATAGAGGGAAATGAGCGCCGTAATCTCCTCGATGGAGCCGCAGCGCATCTTGCGCAGCGTATCGCGCATGCCCTGGGATTCCAGCTGGAACACCCCGACGGTCTGGCCCGAAGCCATCAGTTCATAGGTCGACTTGTCGTCCAGCGGCAGCAGGTTGAAATCCTGCGCCGCCCCGCGCCGGGACAGGTAGCCATGGGCGCGGTCCAGCACGGTAAGTGTCTTCAGACCCAGGAAGTCGAACTTCACCAGACCGGCCGGCTCGACCCATTTCATGTTGAACTGGGTGGCGGGGATGTCCGAACGCGGATCCTGATACAGGGGCGTCAGTTCGACCAGGGGCCGGTCGCCGATGACGATTCCGGCGGCGTGGGTCGAGGCGTTGCGATACAGGCCTTCCAGCTCCAGCGCGGTCGCCAGCAGGTTGGCCACTGACTTTTCGGCGTCGCGCGCTTCCCGCAGGCGCGGCTCGATCTCGATGGCCTGGGCGAGGGTTGTCGGGTTGGCCGGGTTGTTCGGCACCATCTTGCAGAGCCGATCCACCTGACCCAGCGGCATCTGCAGCACCCGGCCGACGTCGCGCAGCACGGCCCGCGCCTGCAGGGTGCCGAAGGTGATGATCTGGGCCACACGGTCCTTGCCGTAGTGCTCCTGGACGTAGGTGATGACCTCTTCCCGCCGCTCCTGACAGAAGTCGATGTCGAAGTCGGGCATGGAGACCCGTTCGGGGTTCAGGAACCGCTCGAACAGCAGGCCGAACCGCAGGGGGTCCAGGTCGGTGATGGTCAGGGACCAGGCGACCAGCGACCCGGCCCCGGAGCCCCGACCCGGCCCGACCGGAATCCCGTGCGACTTGGCCCATTTGATGAAGTCCGCCACGATCAGGAAATAGCCGGGGAAGCCCATCTGGGTGATGATCCCCACCTCCCACTCCAGACGGGCCCAGTAGTCGGCCTCGGGCGCGGCGGGGGTCACCTGTTTCAGTCGCGCCTTCAGACCCTCGCGGGCCTGGTGCATCAGTTCGTCAGGCTCCGACCGGCCGTCGCCGGCGTCGAAACGGGGCAGGATCGGCGGGTGCGTCCTGACCAGAAAGGCGCAGCGCCGCGCGATCTCGATCGTGTTGTCGCAGGCTTCCGGCAGATCGGCGAACAAGGTCCGCATCTGCGCCGCCGAGCGGAAGAAATGCTGGTCGGTGATCCTTCTGCGGTCTTCCTGACCGGTGAAGGCGCCGTCGGCGATGCACAGCAGGGCGTCGTGCGACCGGGCCTGTTCGCGCTTGGCGTAGTGGACGTCGTTGGTGGCGACCAGCGGGACGTCGTGACCATAGGCCCAGTCGACCAGCCCACGCTCGGCCGCCGCCTCATCCGCCAGACCATGACGTTGCAGCTCGACATAGAAGCGGTCGCCAAAGGCCTCGGCCATCGCCGCCAGCGCCTCGGCGCCCTCCCCCGGCTTGTTCTGGGCGAACAGGGGATCGACCGGACCGTCGGGGCCCCCGGATAGCAGGATCAGCCCGTCGGACCGCTCCACTACACGGCTCCAGGCGACGTTCGGCTCTTCGTCGCCGGCCTCCAGATAGGCGGCCGACGACAGGGCGCACAGGTTTCGCCAGCCGGTCTCGTTCTGGCAGATCAGGACGATGGTCGGGACCTTGGCCCAGCGTTCGACGCGCCGCCCGCC
Source organism: Alphaproteobacteria bacterium (assembly GCA_018820205.1). GTDB lineage: Bacteria > Pseudomonadota > Alphaproteobacteria > Caulobacterales > Caulobacteraceae > Brevundimonas. Next base: position 99,822 of record JAHJOK010000059.1, on the reverse strand, counting down.
GATGCCGGTGACCGGCAATGCACAGGCGATCAAGGGTTGAACGCCGACGGCCTTGGCGGCCTCGGAGAACTCCAGAGCGCCGAACAGATTGACCCGATCGGCCACCGCCACGGCGGGCATCCCCGCATCCGCCGCCAGTTTCCCGACCTTGCCCGCCTTGATCGCGCCTTCCAGCAGCGAATAGGCCGAGCGGACCCTCAGATGAACGAAACCGGCGTCTGGGGGCGTGTCGGTGATGGCCTGAACCTCGATGTCAGGCCGGAGGCGACTCATCTCGCCAGCAGGGCGACCTGCCACACCATCCAGACAAACCCGCCGCACGATGCAAGCGACAGCGCCTCACGAACCACCCTAGTCATCGTCTTATCCCCAGATTGCGTGTTCCGGAAATGTTCTATGTTTGCCTTTTGTTCTTGTCAACGCAGGTTGACGGGTCACCCCCTCGACCGCTCCACCGTATCCACGTTCGGGTTCGCCCTCAGGGCGGCGATGATGCTGGTGGCATGCTTTGCATCCGCCACCTCGACGTCCAGGTCCATGTCGAAGAAGTCATGCTGCCGGTGGGCCATGCGCAGGTTCAGGATATTGCCGCCGGCCTCGCCGATCACCGTCGCCACCTGACCCAGGACGCCGGGCGCGTTCTGGAGGGTGGCATGCAGCCGCGCGGTGCCGACCGCGCCCTGTTCGGCCTCCGCCGTCCACTGAAGATCCTGCCAGACGCTGTCGTCATCGGCGAAATCGGCCAGACGCTGGCAGTCGATCACGTGGACGGTCAGGCCCTTTTCAGGCTCAAGAATGCCGACGATGCGGTCGCCCGGCACCGGGGTGCAACAGGCGCCGAAATGGATGCTGACGCCGGGGGTCAGCCCGCCGCCGCGCACGAACATCCGCGCCTGGGCGTCGCCTATCTTCTTGCGGCCCGGCCCCGACGACAACGTGCCCTGCAGCGCGGGGAACAGGATTTCGACCACCTTGTTGGCGGCCAGCCGGCCCCGGCCGACGGCGTCGAACAGGTCTTCCTGCGTGCCGGTGGCCAATGTCTCCACCGCCGCCTTCAGCGAGACATCCGCCAGCGATTTTCCGGCCCGCGTCATCGCCTGTTCCAGCGTGGTCTTGCCCAGCTTCTGGAACTCGTCGCGCTCGGAGGATCGAATATGCCGGCGGATCGCCGATCGAGCGCGCCCGGTCACGGTCAGGCTGCGCCAGTCGGCCGGGGCCTCGCGCTTCTTGCCGCGAATGACCTCGACCACGTCGCCGTTCTGAAGGGCGGTGCGCATCGGCTTCAGTTCGCCATTGATCTTGACGCCCACGGCCGTGTCCCCGACCTCGGTGTGGACCGCATACGCGAAATCCAGCGCCATCCCGCCGCGCGGCAGGGTGATCAGGGCGCCCTTCGGCGTGAAGACGAAGACCTGATCAAGGTACATCTCCAGCTTGGCGTGTTCGACCCAGTCTTCGCCCCCCTCCCCGTGTTCGATCACCTGAACCAGGTGCCGCAGGTTCTGCAGCGGGTCGCGGCCGCCGTCGTGGGCCATCGCCTCGTGATCCAGACCGTACGACTGGTTCTTGTAGGCCCAGTGGGCGGCGACGCCGTCCTCGGCGACCCGGTCCATCGCCTCGGTCCTGATCTGCATCTCGATCCGCAGGCCGCCGGGGCCGACGACCGTGGTATGCAGCGAGCGGTAGTTGTTCGACTTGGGCGTGGAGATGAAGTCCTTGAACCGCTCCGGCACCATCGGCCAAGTCCGATGGATGACGCCAAGAGCCCGATAACAGTCGTCCTCTGCATCGACCAGCACACGGAACCCATAGATGTCGGCCAGAGACGAGAAGCCGACCGACTTGCGTTGCAGCTTGCGCCAGATCGAATAGGGCGTCTTCTGGCGGCCATAGACGCGCGCCTGGATGCCCGCCTCGCTCAGAACCTGCTGGATGTCGGCGGAGACGACATCGGTCGCGTGGCCGTGTTCCAGCTTCAGCGCCTCCAGCCGCCGCTCGATGGCGGTGCGGGCCGTGGGGTTCAGATGCTCGAACGCCAGTTCTTCCAGCTCGGACGCGATGGAATGGATGCCGATCGACCGGCCCAGCGGCGCATAGACCTCCAGCGTCTCACGGCTGATGCGCTCGCGTTTCTCCGGCTTGACGTATTTCAGCGTCCGCATGTTGTGCAGACGGTCCGCCAGCTTGACCAGCAGCACCCGCACATCACGACTGATGGCCAGGATGAATTTGCGCAGGTTCTCGGCCTGACGCGTGTGTTCGGCCTGAAGCTCCAGCCGGCTCAGCTTGGTCACGCCCTCGACCAGGACCGCGACCTCCTCGCCGAACATGCGGGCGATGTCGTCGCGGGTCGCCGAGGTGTCCTCGACAACGTCGTGCAGCAGGGCGGTGACGATGGTCGCCGTATCCAGCTTGTAGTCGGTCAGAATGCCGGCGACCTGAATCGGATGGGCGAAATAGGGGTCTCCTGAGGCGCGTAGCTGCGAGCCGTGCATCTTCATCGCATAGACATAGGCCCGGTTCAGCAGGGCCTCGTCGGCGGTGGGGTCATAGGCCTTGACCGCCTCGATCAGCTCGAATTGGCGCAGGACCGGAATGCGTTTCGCCGCCGGCTGTGGAGCCGACGGCGATACGGAATCATTGGCAATGTCGTTCGCCGGCGGGGTCGAACCGGACCGCGCCGGGAGGATGGTGATACCGTTGGCGGGTTCCGCCGTCAGTAGCGTTCCTCCTGGCCGCCGTCCCGGTCGCTCTGCAGGGCGCGGATCAGTTCGGCCTCGGCCATGTTCATGTGCTGCGGTTCGGCCAGCAGACCGACGATTTCCGCCTCGTCCTCGGCTTCGGTGCGCTCATCGACGCGCTGCAGGCCGACGACGACGGTTTCCAGCAGCTCGTCGGGGACGACCGTTTCATCCGCGATCTCGCGCAGGGCGACGACCGGGTTCTTGTCGTTGTCGCGGTCGAGGGTCAGGGCGGCGCCGTTGGCGATGGCGCGGGCGCGGTTTCCCGCCAGCAGAACCAGTCCGAACCGGTTCGGCACCTTCTCGATGCAGTCTTCGACAGTGACGCGAGCCATTAGGAATCCTTGGGCGGCGGGGAAGAACCGCGTTGCATACAGATAGGCAACCCTTTGTGCAACGCCACAGGGGCGGATTTGGGGCCGTCCCGCGCTTCCCCCGCCTCGGAAACCTCAGCTCGGGCAGAGCGTCGGCAACAGGCCGCCGACCAGCGACTGGGTCACGGAGCCCAGCGGCTTGGCCGTGCTGCTCGAACGGTTGCCCGCGATCAACTCGCCGGCCGCGTTGGAATAGCGAACGCCGCGATCGGTGTAGGTATGGGCCGAACAGTCGACGGCATAGCTTTCAACCGCCACCGAGACGCCTTCCAGCGCCTGGCCGTCCGAAGACGTATATGCGGACGGCTGGCTGAAGGTCGTTCGAGCGGTGAAGCTGACCACGCCATTGACCTCTTCGACCGAGGCCGCGTCGAAATCGAGCGTCTGGCCGTTCTGGCTGATGACCGTGTTCCAGGCCTGAGCCTGCGACGAGGTTGCGAAGCCGGCAAGGCACAGCAATGCGATGGTGGGTGCGATTTTCATTTTTGAACTTTCCGGGGAGGAAAACGCGAGCTTAGAATCGGGAAACGCCGTTCGCAACGGGGTCAACGGACGAATTTCACGCGCGCATCGCGCCCCACCGTGGCCCGTTTCGCCAGCTCGGCGGCGGTCTCTCCGCTCGAAGGATGCCGCCAGTCCGGCGCGATCTCGGCCAACGGCCCCATGACGAACAACCGATCCGCGGCGCGCGGATGCGGCAGGATCAGGCCCGCGCAGTCCCCCTGCTCCCGGCCATAGGCGATCAAATCCAGATCAAGCGTTCTGGGGGCGTTGCGCGCGGACGGCGTGCGTCCGAACGCTTCTTCGATCCGGCCCAGGGCGGCCATCAGCGCATGCGGGTCGTGGAGGGTTCGAACGATGGCCACGCCGTTCAGAAACGGCGGGTCGCCCGGGTCCGGCCAGGCGCGCGACGTCCACCATGAAGAAGCGGCGATGACATCCATCCCTTCACACCGAAACCGCGCCAGGGCCGCATCCAGCGCTTCGCGGCAGGAGGCCCAGACCCCCTTGTCATTGCAGCCGAGGGCGACGATGACGGCTACGTCCAGATCAAGGTCGTCGTCGATATTGACGCTGACCGGACCGCCTGATTCCGGGGATGCGATGTCCATGACCCTCTACCCGACCGACCGCCTCGCCCTGTTCATCGACGGGGCCAATCTGTATTCGGCGACCAAGGCCCTGAACGCGGATCTCGACTTCAAGAAGATGGTCGATGCGTTCCGGGAAAAAGCCGTCCTGGTTCGCGCCTATTATTACACGGCCGTGACCGAGGGCGAAGAGTTCTCTCCCATCCGGCCGCTGATCGACTGGCTGGGCTATAACGGCTTCTCGATGGTGACCAAGCCGGTCAAGCGGTTCACCGACGCCCAGGGACATACGCGGACCAAGGGCAATATGGACATCGAGATCGCGGTCGACATGCTGGAGCTGGCGCCGCACATCGATCACGTCATGCTGTTTTCCGGCGACGGCGATTTCCGTCGGCTGGTGCAGGCCGTTCAGGCCCGGGGCGTCCGCGTCACCGTCGTCTCGACCCTGAAAAGCCAGCCGCCCCATATCGCCGACGAGCTTCGCCGTCAGGCGGACGATTTCATCGAACTGGCCGATCTTCTGCAGGACTACGGCCGGGCGCGAAGTCCGTCGGCGCAGCCGTCGGTACGCACCTTCGACCGGACCGATCCCGCGTGACGCCGGAACCGCCCCGGGACTGTCCGTTGTGCCCGCGTCTCGTCGCCTATCGCGCGGAGAACGCGCGTCAGAACCCCGACTGGTTCAATGGTCCGGCGCCTTCCTTCGGTGATCCTGACGCCCGGCTGCTCGTCGCGGGGTTGGCGCCCGGCCGGACCGGGGCGAACCGGACAGGTCGCCCGTTCACCGGAGATGGGGCGGGCGTGATCCTGTACCAGACACTGTTGAAGACCGGGTTCGCCGTCGGGCGTTATGAAGCGAGGCCCGACGACGGTCTGACGCTCGTCGATTGCATGATCACCAACGCTGTCCGCTGCGCCCCGCCCGGCAACAAGCCCCTGCCGGTCGAAGAGAAGACCTGTCGGCCGTTCCTGCTCGACCGGCTGGCCGCCCTGCCCCGGCTGAAGGTGATCGTGACCTTGGGCGACGTCTCGCGAAAGAGCGTGCTGAAGGCCCTGGGCGTTCCCGCGTCGGCGATGGCGGCCGGGCACGGGGTTCAGGCGGAGGTGGCGGGCTACACCCTGATCAACAGCTACCACTGCTCCCGGCTCAATACGAACACCGGCCGCCTGACGCCGGAGATGTTCGAAGCCATATTCGTCCGCGCCAGAGCGGCCATCGAAGGCGGCTCCAAATAGGCGACTGTTGTCGGTTGGACACACCGAATCGGCGAACACAGAGTTCGCTCAGCAGTCGCGGAACACGATGGCCCAGCTTCCGTTCGTAGCTTCAGAGGGAGCTTGTGATGGCCAAGAAAATCAACCTGTTCACCGCCGGAGAGCGCCGCGTTGCCGGCCTCGCCCTGTTGTCGGCCGTCGTGCTGGCCTTGTCGGTCCTGGGTCTGGAACAGTTGGTGCGCCCGTCGCTGGGAATCTACGATTCCGGCATGACGACGGTTTCGCTGCCGAACGTGATCGACGCCCGACCTCTAGGCCAGGCCGTCAGCCTCTAAGGACCGGTCAGCCCTTGTCGCGCATCAGTCGGGCCTTGTCCCGCTGCCAGTCGCGATCGGCCGAAGCCTCGCGCTTGTCGTGCAGCTTCTTGCCCTTGGCCAAGGCGATCTCCAGCTTGGCCTTGCCGTCGTCGTTCAGATAGAGCCTCAGCGGAATGATGGTCTGGCCGTCCTTCTGCACCGCCCCGATCAGCCGATCGATCTGTTTCCTGTGCAGAAGCAGTTTTCGCGGCCGGCGCGGCTCGTGATTGAACCGGTTGGCCTGGGCATACGGCGGGATGTCGGCGTTGATCAGGACGATCTCGCGCCCCTCCACCGCCGCATAGCTCTCGGCGATATTGGCCCGGCCCATCCGCAGCGCCTTGATCTCGGTGCCCAGCAGCATGATCCCGGCTTCGAGGTTGTCCTCCAGGAAATAGTCGAACCGCGCACGGCGGTTCTCTGCGATCAGCTTCGCCTTTGTGATCGGCGCCTTCACTGCGGAGGCGGCCTTCTCCTTGGTGGTGGCCATCAGCTTACACCTGCGGCCGCCATCGCCGCATCGATGGCGGGTTTGACGTCGTCACGCGTCGGCGCCAGCGGCAGCCGCATCTCCTCGCTGCACAGCCCCAGCCGCGCCAGGGCGTATTTCGTCGGCGACGGCGAACTGTCCAGAAACAGCGCCTGCTGCAGATCCGCCAGCCGGTCCTGCCACGAACGAGCCAGCGCCAGATCGCCGCTGGCGACGGCGTTCCACAACGCCACCATCGCTTCAGGTGCGACATTCGACGCGACCGAGATCACGCCGGTTCCGCCATGCGCGGCATAACCCAGAAAGCTCGCGTCATCGCCTGAGATCAGATCGAACGCCCCGGCCACATGGGTCCGCATCCAGCTGACCCGCGCCAGATCGCCGGTCGCATCCTTGATGCCGACGATGTTCGGATGGCGGGCCAGAGCGGCCACCGTCTGATTCGTCATGTCGACGCCCGTGCGGCCGGGCACGTTGTACAGCAGCACCGGCAGCTGGACGGCGTCCGCGATGGCCTCGAAATGAGCGATCAGTCCGGCCTGCGACGGCCGATTGTAGTAGGGGGTGACCACCAGGGCCGCGTCGGCGCCGACGGTCTTGGCGTGCTGAACCCGCTCGATCGCCTTGTCGGTGCCCGACGCCCCTGCGCCCGCGATGACCCGAACACGCCCGGCCGCGACCTTGACGCAAAGTTCGATCACCCGACGATGCTCATCGCCGGTCAGGCTGGCGCTCTCGCCAGTCGTGCCCATCGGCACGACGCCGTGAACCCCGGCCGCGATCTGGCGTTCCAGCAGGGCCTCGAATGCGGGCTCGTCCACGTTTCCGTCACGAAGTGGTGTGATCAGGGCGGTGATCACGCCCTTGAACAAGGGGGCGGTCATTGAAACAAGAATACCTTGCGTGGGGGATGGGCGACGGTCGCCTGAAACGAGACGCAAGAGGGTAGGTTGCCAGGGTCAAGCCTGCAACCAGGATGAATGGGGATCGGACACTTCATGCTCGCGACCAGCCTCGCGGCCGTTCTGGCCGTTCTCGCACCTATTCCACAGACTGCAGACCTGAACCGTCAGGCGACGCCCTATGTGTCCAGCGCCGCCTATCAGGGCAGGATCCTGAGCGAGAACGACACCGCCCTGTTCGACCAGGGTCTGGCCGCCGCGCGCGCCCGCGACGTCATCGGCACGCAGAACGCAATCGCCGGCATCAGCGACCCGACGGCCCGCAAGCTGGTGGAGTGGGCCCTGGTCGATACCTCGGCCTCGCAACTTTCGTATACCGAGCTGTCGCAGGACGTTCAGTCCCTGCGCGCGTGGCCGCGTGCGGACGCGCGGATCGCGGCGGGTGAACAGGCGCTGGAGCGCGCGGGGATGGGACCGGACGCCGCCCTGGCCTTTTTCGCGGCGACCCCGCCGACGACGATCGAAGGCGCCATGGCTCTGACCGACGCCCTCGACCAGCGCGGCCGCCAGTCCGAGGCGCGCGCCCTGATCCAGGAGTGGTGGCGGACCCAGTCGTTCGAAGAGGCGAACCAGACCCGCGTCCTGGGCCGTTGGGGCTCGTGGCTGACCCAGGCCGACCACGAGGCGCGGCTGAACATGCTGCTGATGGGGCCGCACGGCCCGGCGACCCGCGCCATGGTCACCCTGGTCTCGCCCGAACGTCAGGCGGTCGCCAATGCCGCGATGAGCCTGCGCACCGCCTACAGCGCCGACAGCGTGGTCGCCAATCTTTCCCCGGCCCAGGCCCGCGATCCCGCCGTTGTGCTGGAACGCGTCCGCATCCTGCGCGCCGCGAACCGCCAGTCGGAAGGGTTCGCCCTTCTGGCCGCCCTGCCCGCCGCCCCGTCTCATCGCGACGGACAGGACACTCTGTGGTCCGAACGCCGCAACTACTTCCTCGATGCCCTGGAACGCCGCGAATGGCGCGCGGCCTACGATTCCATGGCCGGCCACGGCTTCCCCGGCGGCGAGCGAAAGGTGGACGCCGAGTTCTTCGCCGGCTGGGTCGCCCTGACCAAGCTGAACGATCCGGCCCGTGCGGCGGCGCATTTCGAGAGCCTGCGCCAGTCGTCCTCGACGCCGATCACCCAGGGCCGCGCCCTGTACTGGCTGGGCCGCGCCGCCGAGGCCCAGGGCGATCAGGCCCGCGCCATGGCCTATTACCAACAGGGCGGGCAGCATATTCAGACCTTCTACGGCCAGCTCGCCGCAGAGAAGGCCGGCGTGACGACGCTCACCCTGCCCGCCGATCCGGCCCCGACGCAAAACGATGTGGCGGCCTTCGAGGCCAACGAGGTCGTCCGCGCCGCCCGCATCCTGGGCGAGACCGGCGAGATGAGCCTGTACCGGGTGTTCGCCTATCACCTCGACGACACCCTGCCCGGCATCATGGACCTGGCCCTGCTGATGGATATGACGCGGGCTTACGGAGACGACTTCGGCGCCATGATGGTCGGCCGGGCCGCCAGCCAGCGCGGCTTCCTGATGCCGGAGCGCCAGTATCCCATCCGCATTCCGCCGGTCGTCGCCGGCGCGGCGCCCCTGGCCTTCACCCAGGCCATTACGCGCCAGGAATCCAGTTTCGATCCCCGCGCCCGGTCCAGCGCCGATGCACGCGGGATGATGCAGTTCCTGCCATCCACCGCGTCCGGCGTCGCGCGCCGGCTGGGCATGCCCTATTCATCCGAGCGGCTTTGGGATCCGGACTACAACATGACGCTGGGCAGCTATCACCTGGGCGAGTTGATGAGCCAGTTCTCCGGTTCGATGCTGCTGGCGACCGTCGGCTACAACGCCGGTCCGGCCCGACCGCCGCAGTGGACCGCGCGCTGTGGCGATCCGCGTGGCGCCGAGGTCGATCCGGTCGACTTCATCGAGTGCGCCCCCTTCACGGAGACGCGCAACTACATGATGCGAGTCATGGAAAACATGGCGGTTTACAAGGCGCGACTGAACGGCGGTTCCGCACCTCTGACCCCGTCCGCCGAGATCGCCAGAGGCGCCAATGGTCCCCGCCCCTATATGCCCTGACCGTTGAGGCGAGCGAACGTCACGGCCGCAGAAGGCCGATGAACAACGCGTCCATCATCGTCTTCGTCAGCACCGCCCGATCGACCCAGTCGAAATATGGCTTGGTGATCATCAGCGAGACGATGCCATGCGCGCCAGCCCACAGCGTCTGGGCCGTCGCCTGCGGTTCGCCCCTCAGCCGGCCGGCGGCCGCCGCTTCCTCGACGATGTCCTCGAACGCCCGAAACAGGTCGCCGCCCAACGACTGTGAGGCGCTTTGCGCCCCGTCGCGCGCCTCGACCGGCCGGGTCAGATAGATCAGGCGATAGGCGTTGGGATTGGCGAAGCCGAAATCGATATAGGCCTCCATCAACCGACGCAGGCGGACATCGGCCGGCCCGGCCTCCGCCACTACGGCGGCGTTCGCGGCCTGCAGACGATCGAACGCGCCCTTGCAGATCTCGTGCAGGATTTCGCTCTTCTCGGAAAAATGCATGTAGAGGGCGGTCGACGACAGGCCCACCTCGTCGGCGATCTTGCGGATCGTCGCCCCTTCGTAGCCGACCTCGACGAAGAGCCGTTCGGCGGCGGCCAGGATTTCCGCGCGCCGCGCATGACCCTCGCCCTTGGGCTTTCGGCTGGAACGGGCGGGGGAGTTTGAAGAAGTCACCGTCACGCCGATACGCACCTGCTCCTTGGAGACCACGCCGACACAGGCTCGCGCCGAGCGTTGCCTTGCATAACGCCATTGCCGTCCTGACGCCAACGACTTGCCCGCCGCCATGTGGCGGGATAGCCGTGATCTATGGGGGAAACAGGGGCGAGTGCGAGCGAGGGCCTGCGGCCGTACGACCAGTATGCAGCGAGGCGCGGTCTCGGCTGGGGTCAGGGGATCGTGGTCGCCGGCCTGGGCCTCGGATTGGCGATCGCCTTCCTCGCTGACAGGTCGTTGACCGCCGTCCTGGTCATCTTCACGGTCCAGTTGGGCTTTCTCGTCTCCGCACTGTGGCGGGTTGTGCTGGCCATCGTCAGCGGCGGAGCGTCGGATTCGATCGCGCCGCCGCCGTCGGAGGGCCTTCCTCGCTATACGGTTCTGGTCGCCCTGCTCGACGAGGCGGAGGTCCTGCCGCAGTTGATGGAAAGACTGGCGGCGATCGACTATCCCCCCGATCGACTGGACGGCTTCCTGATCCTCGAAGCTCACGACTATGAGACGATCGCCGCGGCCGCCGCCTGCCCCGCCCCTTCGTGGTTGAAGATTCTGGTCGCGCCGGAGCCGGAGGCGGGCCCCCGCACCAAGCCTCGCGCCTTGAACTGCGGGCTGGCGGCCTCCACCGGCGATCTGGTCACCGTCTACGATGCCGAGGACGATCCGGACCCCCTGCAGCTTCGCGAGGCCGTCGCCCGCTTCGCCCGCGACCGGTCGCGGTCCCTCTGGGCGCTTCAGGCGCCGCTGCGGATACGCAGCCCTGACGGGACCCGACGCCGGTTCCTGGATCGACAGTTCGCCGTGGAATACGCATCCCTGTTCGAGGTGACGCTGCCCGGCATGGCGCGGCTCGGAATGCCCTTCCCTCTGGGCGGCACCAGCAATCATTTCCGCGCGGACGCCCTGAAGGCGGTCGGCGGATGGGACGCGCACAATGTCACCGAGGATGCGGACCTGGGGTTCCGCCTATGGCGCGCGGGCGGGCGACTGGGCGTTCTGTCGCGCCCGACATACGAGCCGCCGCCTTCGACCCTCGCCGACTGGCTGCCCCAGAGAACACGCTGGCTGAAAGGGTTCATGCAGACCTGGGGCGTGCACACCCGTGACGTTCGGGGGCTCGGACTGCGGGGCGGGCTGGCTCTGACCCTGACGCTCGGAGCATCGCTCGCCGCCGCGTCGGCTCATGCTGTCGCCCTGGCCTGGGTGGCGGCCACCGTGGCGCTCGCCTGGGCCGCGGGATTGCCGCCGGACACGCCTCCTTTCGCGCTCGGCGTACTGACTGTCGGGACCGCAGCGGCATGGCTCAGCGGTCTGATCGGCGCGCGACGGGCGGGCGTTTCCTATACGGCGACGGACATGCTCCTGGCGCCCGTCTACTGGAGCCTGCTCAGCCTGGCCTTCTATCACGCCCTGTGGCGCCTCATCGTCGAGCCGTTCGCGTGGGACAAGACCCGCCATCGCGCGGACCCCCAACGGGTGGATGGGTCCCCCTCGATCGCCGTCGATGCTGGACGAGAGGCCGCCTGACGGCATATGGCCTTGCCGATGCCCCCCGTTCTTTCGCCGATGCCCGAGACCCTCGTGACCCGAGGCTGGTCGGACTACGCCCTGCTCGACAGCGGCGAAGGCCGAAAGCTGGAACGCTATGGCCCCTACACGGTGGTCCGGCCTGAGCCTCAGTGCTTCTGGCGGCCGCGTGATCCGCAGGCGTTCACGGGGGCCGGCGCCACCTTCGATCCGGACGACGAGGATGAGGCGGGCCGCTGGCGCTTTGCGAACGGTCCGGTCGACACCTTCTCCTTGAGCTGGCGCGACGTTCGTTTCACCGGACGCTTCACCCCGTTCCGTCACCTGGCCTTCTTCCCCGAGCAGGCCGCGAACTGGGAGTGGCTGGATAGGCGCATTCGAGCGTTCCCGGACTCGACCGACCTGGCCGGCGCCCGCCGAGCGCCGGACGAACGCCCGCGCATCCTCAACCTGTTCGGTTACACGGGAGTCGCCAGCCTGGCCTGCGCGGCCGCCGGGGCCGAGGTCACCCACGTCGATGCGTCGAAAAAATCGGTCGCCTGGGCGCGAGAGAACGCCGAACTGTCAGGCATGGCCGACAAGCCGATCCGCTGGATCGTCGAGGACGCCCGGAAATACGTCGCCCGCGAGGTCCGGCGCGGCTCCAGATATCACGGCATCATCCTCGACCCGCCCAAATACGGGCGTGGGCCCACGGGCGAGGTCTGGCGCCTGTTCGAGGACATGCCGGCGCTGCTGTCCGATTGCGCCGCCCTGCTGGCTGACGACGCCGATTTCCTGCTGCTGAACGCCTACGCCGCCCGCATCTCCGGTCTGTCGCTGGCGCACATGATGGCCGAGGCGACAGCCTCGCGGGGCGGGCGCATCGACTGGGGCGAACTGGCCCTGTCCGAAGACGGTCCCGACGCCCGCGCCATCGGCCTGTCCTTCTTCGCGCGATGGTCGGCGTCGTGAGAGAGCCGCGCCTGATCACCTCCCTGACCAATGACACGGTCAAGTCGGTCCGCGCGCTGCACATGCGCAAGGAGCGCGACGCCACGGGTCTGTTCCTGGCCGAAGGGCTGAAATTCATCGGCGAGGCCCTGGATCAGGATCGGGCGCCTCGAACCCTGCTGGTCGGGATGGAGGCGCGTCCTCATCCGTTGCTGGACCGCGCCAGGGATGCGACCTGGGCGGCAGGCGGCGAGGTCGTCACCGTGACCCATCCGATCCTCGAGAAGATCAGCCGGCGTGACAATCCGCAGACGGTTCTGGGCGTGTTCGAGCAGGCCTACGCGCCGCTTTCGGACCTGACGCCCGACACCGCCCCCTGCTGGGTGGCGCTGGAACAGGTGCGTGATCCCGGCAATCTGGGAACGATCATCCGCACCGCCGACTCGGCCGGCTGCGGCGGCGTCATCCTCATCGGCGACTGCGTCGATCCCTTCTCGGTCGAGGCGGTGCGGGCGACCATGGGGTCAGTCTTCGCCGTGGCGATCGCCAGGGCGACCCCGACGGAATTCCTCGGATGGCGCGAAACCTGGCCCGGCAGCGTGGTCGGCACCCGTCTGGACGCCACGGTGGGGTATCGGGAGGCCGCCTATCAACGGCCGACCCTGATCCTGATGGGCAACGAACAGGCCGGCCTCACCGACGCCCTGGCCGCCGCCTGCGACGTCAACGTCAAGATTCCGATGCGCGGCCGGGCCGACAGCCTGAACCTGGCCGTCGCCACAGGCGTGATGATCTATGCGGTGACCGACGAGGCCTGAAGTCAGGTCCCGCGCGGCTTGACCCGGTTCGTCGGCGGCGCCTCGGCCGGGTTCTCCGGCCAGGGGTGACGGGGATAGCGACCGCGCATCTCCGAGCGGACATCCTTCCACGAGCCGCGCCAGAACCCCGGCAGATCCTTGGTCAGCTGGATCGGCCGCCGCGCCGGCGACAGCAGAGCCAGGGTCAATGGCGTCCGTCCGCCTGCGACCGTCGGATGGGTGATCAGGCCGAACAGTTCCTGCACCCGAATGTCGACCCGCGGTCCGCCCTCGGCGCCATAGTCGATCGCGGCCGAGCCGAGCGGCGTCGACAGGCGCAGTGGCGCAACCTCATCCAGGACGCGTTGCCGGTCCCACGGAACCAGAACCCTCAGTCCCTGCTCCATCGCCGCATCTGAAATCCGGGAGACCGCCTGAACGTCCTCCAGCAACGGCCAGAGCCAGGTCTCGCGGGTCGCGAACAGCCCGTCGTCGGTCATGTCCGGCCACCCGTCTTCGAGTCCTCCCAGGAACGCCAGCCGCGCCCGAAGCGCCCGGGCCTTCTCGCCCCAGTTCAGATCGGACAGGCCTGTGCGTTCGATGTCGGCGCGCAGGGCCCGGGTGATCGTCGCGCGATCAGGCGCACCGGTGATCCGTTCGTCGAAAACGATGGCGCCGAGGCGTCGAATCCGGCGCACGACCATCCGACCCGAAGGCTCTCGAACCAGCCTGTCTTCCACCGCCAGGCGGTGTTCCAGCATCGCCACGTCGAGCGGAACGGCCAGACGGATCCGGTCTCGCGAATCGCCGCCGCCCAGATCGGCCACCGCCAGCCATGGCTCCGACGCCAGGGGGTCGGTCTCGTCCAGAAAAGCGCCCCGGCCGGACGCCAGAAGCACTTCGCCCGGTTTGCCGCGCGCGCGCGCCACCCGCTCCGGAAAGGCCTCGGCCACCAGACGGCCCGGATCGGCGCCGCCCGCCGCCCCGCGTCTCGCGCCGGACGCCGCCCGCGCCCAACGCTGCGCCAGACGGCGTGCATCCTCGGCCCGGCTCGACCGATCCCGGTCGAATCCTCGCAAGCGCTCCCGCAGGTCGATGTCCTGGCCCCCCAGCCCGGGTTCACTCATCACGGCGGCGATGCGGGCGCCGAGACCGGCGTCGCCCTCATCGGCGGCGACGGCGACCAGATGGGCCAGACGCGGGGCAAGTGGAATTCCGGCCAGACGTCGCCCGTGATCCGCCAGCGTCCCCTCCCCGTCCAGGGCGCCGAGCCGTGTCAAAACCGCGCGCGCCTCCGCCATCGCCCCGGCCGGCGGCGCGTCCAGCAGCGCCAGACCCTGCGTCGAGCGCGCCCCCCAACGCGCCAGATCGAGCGCCAGCCCGGTCAGGTCGGCTTCCAGAATCTCGGGCCGCTGATGCGGGACCAGACCTCGCGTTTCCTGCTCGTCCCACAACCGGTAGCAGACGCCGGGCTCGGTTCGACCAGCGCGGCCCCTGCGTTGCTCGGCGGACGACCGACTGACCCGCACGGTCGCCAACCGCGTCAGGCCGCTGGAGGGCTCGAAGCGCGGCACGCGCGACAGCCCGCAATCCAGAACGACCCTCACCCCCTCGATCGTCAGACTGGTCTCGGCGACCGATGTGGCCAGCACCAGCTTGCGTCGGCCCGGCGCGGGCGGCTGGATCGCGCGGTCCTGCTCCGCCTTGTCCAGCGCGCCGTACAGGGGGACCACATCGACGCCGGGATCGCGCAACTGCGCCTCGATCCGCTGGGCTGTCCGGCGGATTTCACCCTGTCCCGGCAGAAAGGCCAGGATGGAGCCGCTTTGCTCGCCCAAGGCCTTGAGGCAGGCGCGTGCCGCGGCGTCCTCGATCCTGTCGGCGGGATTGCGACCCAGATAAAGCGTCTCGACCGGAAACGCCCGACCCTCGGCCTCGATCACCGGAGCGGAATCGAGCAGCCGGGATACGCCCGTGATGTCGAGTGTCGCCGACATCACGATCAGCTTCAGGTCATCGCGCAACAGCGTCTGGCTTTCGCGGGCCAGGGCCAGACCGAGGTCCGCATCCAGGCTGCGCTCATGGAATTCATCGAACAGGACCGCGCCGATCCCGTCCAGGCCGGGGTCGTCCAGGATCATGCGGGTGAAGACTCCCTCGGTGATCACCTCGATCCTCGTGTCCGGTCCGATCCGGCTTTGCAGTCTCGTGCGGTAACCCACCGTCTGGCCCGGCGATTCCCCGAGAGTCGCCGCCATGCGTTCGGCGGCGGCGCGTGCGGCGATCCGGCGGGGCTCCAGCACGAGGATCTTGCGATTTCCCAGCCATTCGGCGTCCAGCAACGCCAAAGGAACAACCGTGGTCTTGCCTGCTCCGGGCGGCGCGGCCAGGACGACGGCCGGATTGATCGCGACCGCAATCTTCAACTCATCGAGCACGGCATGGATCGGCAGCGTCATCGCCGCTCCAGTAACCTGACCGGCCCCGTCAGACCAAGGATTCCGCATGCGAACGTCGGGCTGTCTGTTCACGAAACCGTCGCCGGGCCTTCATCGGTTGGAAACCGCGTTGCGCGTCGGCTGATCCGTCGTTAGCGTCCGCCCCGGAAGGCGGCCCCGGGGAGGGATCGCCGTAGTTTGCATTGAGGGGGCGCGACTTCATGTCCGCAGAAG
This sequence comes from Alphaproteobacteria bacterium, assembly GCA_018820205.1. Taxonomy (GTDB): domain Bacteria; phylum Pseudomonadota; class Alphaproteobacteria; order Caulobacterales; family Caulobacteraceae; genus Brevundimonas. The sequence goes on along the minus strand of JAHJOK010000059.1, from coordinate 83,903 downwards.
GCCTTAGGCCCAAGGGGAACCGTCTGTTCCTCAGAAAATCCGTAGCCCAGATCCAGAAGGAAGCCGCCAAGAGCGAGCTGAAACGCACGCTGGGCCCCATCAACCTGATGAGCCTCGGCATCGGCGCCATCATCGGCGCCGGTATCTTCGTTCTGACCGGTCAGGTGGCCTCGGCCAATGCCGGGCCGGCGATCATGCTGTCGTTCGTCGTCGCCGGCATCGCCTGCGCCCTCGCAGGCCTGTGCTACGCCGAACTGGCCTCGACCATGCCGGTGTCCGGTTCCGCCTACACCTATGCCTACGGCACCCTGGGCGAGGTCTTCGCCTGGATCATGGGCTGGCTTCTGGTGCTGGAATACGGCGTCGCTGCCTCGACCGTGGCGGTCGGCTGGTCCGGTTATGTCGTTTCGATCCTGAGTGACTTCGGCATAAGTCAGCAGATATTCCCGACCATTGCCTATGCCGGGGGCGAAGGCCCCCAATGGGCGACGCCGCTGGTCCAGTTGGTCCAGGACGCGGGCGCCACGAGCTTCCCGATGACGGGCACGTTCAACCTAGTGGCCGCCATCGGCATCGCCGCCGTGTGCGGCCTGCTGGTCCTGGGCGTCAGCGAATCGGCGAACATCAACAACGCCATCGTGGTCATCAAGATCATTGTTCTCCTGGTCTTCATCGGCGTCGGCATCAGCTATGTGAACCCGGACAACTGGGTGCCCTTCATCCCGCCCACCCCCGAGGGAGGGACCTGGGATCAGTTCGGCACCGGGGGAATCTTCCGCGGCGCAGCGATCATCTTCTTCGCCTACGTCGGCTTCGAAGCGGTTTCGACCGCTGCAGCCGAGGCCAAGAACCCGTCCAAGGACGTGCCGATCGGCATCCTGGGCGCCCTGTTCGTCTGCACGCTCATCTATATGGCCGTCGCGGCGGTCATGACCGGCGTGGTCCCCTATCTGGAGCTGGCGTCGCCTGCCCCGATCGCGGTCGCCATCGACCGAATGGCTTTGACTTGGGCCGACGTGCCGCTGGCCACGGCCGAGGGCGGGCAGTTGAACCTCGTCAGCTTCCTGATCAAGATCGGCGCGATCACCGGCCTCAGCTCGGTCATGCTGGTTCTCTGCTACGGCCAGACCCGGGTCTTCTACACGATGGCTCGCGACGGCCTGCTGCCGCGCGCCTTCGCCGTGATCCATCCGAAGTTCCGCACGCCCTGGATCGGCACCATCGTTCTGGGCATCATGATCTCGATCGCTGCGGCCTTCCTGCCGATCTCGATCCTGGGCGACCTGGTGTCTCTGGGCACCGCGACGGCCTTCTCGATCGTCTGCCTCAGCGTCATCATGCTGCGGATCAAGCATCCGGAGATGGAGCGTCCGTTCCGTGTGCCGGGTGGCGTGATCACGGCGGGCCTGGGCATTCTGGCCTGTCTGTCGTTGGCAGCCATGAACCTGATCCCGATGTTCCAGCACGCGGCCGAGGACAATCCGCTGCCGCTGATGCTTCTGGGGGGTTACGCCGTCGTTGGCGCGATCATCTATGCCGTCTACGGCTTCTGGAACTCGAAGCTGGCCAAGGGCATCGACATCACCGAGGACCCGACGCTGTCTTCCCCGGCCGAGTCCTTCAGCGAAGGCGTCGACAACCAGAAGGACTAGATCGTCCGACGGTTCTGAAACTGAAAAGCCCGGAGCGTTCGCTCCGGGCTTTTTTGGTGCGCTCAAGCGGCGAGACTGCCTGAGCCGAGCGTCAGCGCCCGAAGACCATGGTGCGGATGAGAGGACTCGAACCTCCACATCTCTCGATGCCAGAACCTAAATCTGGTGCGTCTACCAGTTCCGCCACATCCGCGTGGCGGTGGGTTTAGGAGGTCGGGACCCGGACGACAACCGTTCAACGGGAAACGTCGCATTAACCTCGATCACCCACGGTCGTCAGAAGTTTCCGTGGTCCCGAGTCGATGAACGCCAGCGATCGTCCGATCATCATCAAGAAGGTCAAGAAGGTGGTCGGCGGCGGCCACCACGGCGGCGCGTGGAAGGTCGCCTACGCCGACTTCGTGACCGCGATGATGGCCTTCTTCCTGTTGATGTGGCTGATCAACACGACCGACCCGGAACAGAAGCGCGGCATCGCCGAATATTTCGCGCCCGCCAGCGTGTCCCAGACCACCTCCGGCTCCGGCGGCATCCTCGGCGGCACGTCGCTCGGAGAGGATGGGTCCAAGAGCGCGGGATCGATGTCGGTGCTGGAACAGCAAGCCCCGGAGGCGCCGATGGATGCGCCTGAGGAAGCCGGATCCAGCGCCAACCTCGCCGCGGCCTCGGAGGAGGAGTTGCGCGAGGAAATCGCCGCCCGCGAGGCCGCCGAGTTCGCCTCGGCCGCCGAATCGCTGCGTCAGGCGATGCAGCGGATGCCCGAACTGGCTGAATTGTCGAAACAGTTGATCATCGACCAGACGCCCGAAGGCCTGCGGATCCAACTGGTCGACCAGGAGGGTCGATCGATGTTCGAGCAGAACTCGTCACGGCCCAATGCGCGCGCCCAGGTGTTGCTCAGGGCCATCGCCGGGGTGGTGAACCGGTTGCCGAACCGCATCTCGATCTCGGGTCACACCAGCGCCGTGGCCGGTTCCGGCCGGGCGTCGTCCCCCAGCGACTGGCCTCTTTCAGCCCAGCGAGCCGATGCCTCCCGCATGATCCTCCAGACCGCCGGCGTCGATGCGGACCGGGTCTATTCGGTCGCGGGAAAGGCCGGGTCGGATCCCCTTTATCCGGATGACCCGTCGCTGGCCGGAAACCGGCGGATCGCCATCGTGCTGCTGCGCGAGGCGCCGGTTCTGCCGACGGACACCAGCCTGTGAGACGCGCGCCGGTTCGGTTCCGGCGCGAACGGCCTTGCAGCGCGGCGCGGAATGCCGCCAAATCACCGGATGGTGCAGCGCCTGCCCTTCTTGCGACGAAACCGGATGCGGACGTTCTGACGTGACGCAGCATGTTCCGACACGCCAGCTTCGCTTCTTCATGACGGCGGTCGCCCCCTGCCCGTACCTGCCCGGCATGACCGAGCGGAAGGTGTTCGCCAACCTGCCGTTTTCGGACGGCGCCCATGTCAACGACGAACTGACCCACGCCGGATTCCGCCGCAGCCAGAACATCGCCTATCGCCCGGCCTGCGACGGCTGCGACGCCTGCCTGTCGGTCCGCCTTCCCGTTCCCGGGTTCGCCTTCAGCCGCGGCCAGCGCAAGGTTCTGGCCCGCAACGCCGACCTGTCGCGCGACCTGGTCGAGGCCGAGGCGACCCAGGAGCAGTTCGCCCTGCTGAAACGCTATCTGTCCACGCGCCACCCCGGCGGCGGCATGACCGACATGACCTGGCTGGACTATATCGCCATGGTCGAGGACACGGCGGTGCGGACCCATCTGATCGAGTATCGCCTGCCGTCCACCGATGAAGGACCGGGCGATCTGGTTGCGGTGACCCTGACGGACCTTCTCTCTGACGGCCTGTCGATGGTCTATTCCTTCTTCGATCCGGCGATGGAGAAGCGGTCGCTCGGCGTGTTCGCAATCCTGGATCACATCCGCCAGGCCCAGGCCGTGAAACTGCCGTTCGTCTATCTGGGCTACTGGGTCCAGGGATCTTCGAAGATGGCATACAAGGCCCAGTTCAGGCCCATGGAGGTGCTGATGCCGTTGGGCTGGACCCGGGTCGACTGACGCGTCTCAGCTGTAGGGCACGGCGGTCGACGCCGTCCGCGGCACTGCTGTTTCGGCCGACATTGGGTCCGCCATTCCGTCCCACGGACCCGGATCGTGTCCGCCGCCGAATTTGATCAGCGCCGCGATCCGTTTGTCGATCGAGGGATGGGTGGCGAACAGGGCGTCGGTGAAACCCTCGCGCTCGTTGTCCAGAAACATGCCCTGCACGTCGTCCGGGGCTTCCAGCTTGGATCGACCCGTGACCTTGCGCAGAGCCGAGATCATGGAGTCCGGGTTCTTGGTCAGCTCGACCGCCCCGGCGTCGGCGACATACTCCCGCGTTCGCGACAGCATCAGCCGGATGACGATGGCGAAGACATAGCCGATCACGGCGATGGCCAGACCGATCAGGATCAGCGGCCCGCCATTCTTGTTGTCGCGGCTGCGCCCGCCGCCGACATAGAACAGACCCCTCAGCACCAACTGACAGATCACGCTGATGATGCCGGCGAAGATCGACGCGATCACCATCGTTCGCACGTCCTTGTTGATGACGTGGGTCAGTTCGTGGGCGAGGACAGCCTCAAGCTCTTCGCGGTCCAGGGCGGCCAGCAGGCCTCGGGTCACGGTAACGCTGTAATGACCCTCGCGAATGCCCGAGGCGAAAGCGTTCAAACTGTCGTTTTCGATGATCCGCAATGTCGGCGTGCGCAGGCCGCGTGAGATCGCCAGGTTTTCCAGCAGGTTATAGAGATCAGGCTCATCCTTGCGCTGAACCTTTCTGGCCCCGGTCATCGCATCGATCATCGCCTGATTGCCGAACCAGGCGATGGCGAACCAGATCAGGGCGACGACCACGGCCAGCGGAATGGTTCCCCCCAGCATGCCCACGGCATAGGCGATGTCGTCGTTCAGGGTCCCGCCTGAATTCGGCAGCACGCCGAACCCCATCAGCACCAGCTCCAGCCCGAACAGCACAACGACCAGCATGATCGGAAAGCCGATCAGAAGCACGGTCGACCGCGTATTGTTCGCCCAGATGTGGGTCTGCAGACCGACGGCAGCCATGGAATGTTAGAACTTCACCGACGGCGCGGCGGCGTTCATGGCGGCGCGTTCAGCGGCATCGACCTCGAAGAACGGCTTGTCCGCGCCGAACCCGAACATCCCGGCGAACAGGACGGTCGGGAACTGCGACCGCACCGCGTTGAACTCGGCCACCGCATTGTTGAAGAAGCGACGGGCCGCCGCCAGCTTGTTCTCGATGTCCGAAAGTTCGCGCTGCAATTCCAGGAAGTTGGAGTTCGCCTTCAGGTCGGGATAGGCCTCCGCCACGGCGAACAGGCGGCCCAGCGCGCCGGTCAGCCTGTTTTCGGCCTGAACCTTGTCGTTGACGCTGCCGGCCCCAGCGGCGGCGGCGCGTGCGGCGGTGACCGCGTCCAGCGTCTCCCGCTCGTGCGAGGCATAGCCCTTCACCGTCTCCACCAGATTGGGGATCAGGTCATTGCGCTGTTTCAGCTGAACGTCGATGTCGGCGAACGACTGGTCGGCCCGTCGGTCCAGCGCGACCAGCTTGTTGTAGGCGCCGATGACCACGAAGGCCAGAATGACGACAATGACGCCGATGACGATTAGCGTGATCATGCTGCGGTCCTCTTGTGCACCCCAGGATTATCGCGCGCTCGAGGAGTGACGGATAGTGAATTCGAAGACAAACCCCGGATCGGAACCGGCGCGCGGCGACCCCATCGTCTCCGCCTCGGACCTCCTCGCGGCGCTCGGCGATCAGGATTTGCGTATTCTGGACGCCAGCTGGCATCTGGACGGCACGCCGGCGCGGCCGATCTTCGAAGCTGGCCACATCCCGGGAGCCGCCTTCTTCGACCTGGAGGCGATCTCCGATCATACCGATCCCCTGCCGCACATGATGCCATCGGCCAATCAATTCGCCGAACAGGCGGGGCGGCTCGGGGTGTCCGAAACGGACAGGATCGTGGTCTATGACACCTTCGGCCTGTTCACCGCCGCCCGCGCCTGGTGGATGTTTCGCGCCATGGGCTGCGAGCGGGTTCAGGTGCTTGACGGCGGACTGCCGGCCTGGATCGCGGCGGGAGGAACCCTCGAGACCGGACCGGCCGGCGCAGCGACCACGGCCTTCGCCGCCCGTCCCCGGTCTGGAATGATCGCGGGCCTGGACCAGGTCCGCGCCGCGCTGGAGGCCGGCGAGACCGTCCTGGATGCGCGTGGCGCGCCCCGATTCGCGGGCGCTGTCCCGGAGCCCCGCGCGGGCCTGCGCGCGGGGCATATGCCAGGCGCCCGCAACCTGCCCTTCGCCGAGTTGCTGACGCCCGAAGGCCTGATGCGTCCCCGCGCCGAGTTGCAGGCGGCCTTCACCGATCGCGGCGTCGATCCGGACAGTTGCCCCATCGCCAGTTGCGGTTCGGGCGTCACCGCGGCGATCCCGCTGCTGGCCCTGGCCGTTCTGGGCCATGAGGGCGTTCTCTACGACGGATCATGGGCCGAATGGGGCGGCCGGTCCGACACGGAGGTCGTGACCGGCCCCTGATCCCCTCAGGCGACGGCGGCCACCGTCACCGGTTCGTCCGGCGTCGGCGGAACGGGCTGATCCTCTTCTCCGCGCGACACCACGGTGGCCAACACCAGATCGCCGGTGACGTTCAGCACGGTCCGGCACATGTCCAGGAAGCGGTCGACCCCCAGGATCAGGCCGATCCCCTCGGCCGGCACGCCCACCATCACCAGGATCATGGCGATGACCGGCAGCGATCCCGCCGGTACGCCCGCCGTGCCCACGCCGCCCAGAATGCAGACCAGCATCACCACCACCTGCTGGGTGATGGTCAGATCGACCTGGAAAAACTGGGCCAGGAACAGCACCGTCACCCCCTCGAACAGGGCCGTTCCGTTCTGGTTCGCGGTCGCGCCGACCGTCAGCACGAAGCGGGCGATCTTGCGCGGAAGATGCAGTTTCTCGTCCGCCGCCTTCAACGCAACCGGCAGGGTCGCGTTGGACGAGGCGGTCGAGAAGGCCACCACCATCGGCTCCTGCACGCCCCTGAAGAAACGGATCGGATTCATGCCGCCGCCGATCCAGACGACCAGCGGATAGACCACGAACATGTGGATCGCCATCGCGCCCACGGCCACCCCGACATAGGCCGCCAGACGGACCAGCAGGTCCCATCCGAACAGGGCCGCCAGGTTGAACATCAGACAGGCGATGGCGATCGGGGCCAGCTTGATGACCAGGTTGATGAGCTTCATCGTGACTTCGAGGATGCCCTCGATGACGGTCTGAAGCCGGTCGGTGTTGGGGCTCTTGGCCATGACCAGTCCGATGCCGAACAGCAGGGCGAAGATCATGATCGGCAGGATCTGGTTCTCGGACGCCGCCGTGAACACGTTCGACGGAATCAGGTCCAGGAAGAACTGGCCGAACTGCACGCTCTCGGGCGCGTTGCTGACGATCGCAGCCGCGCCGTCCGCGCCCTGGGCCAGAAGCTGTTGCGCCAGGGCCGGATCGACGCCGTCGCCCGGCCGGAAATAGTTCACCATCCCCAGTCCGATGACCACGGCGATGCCCGACACGACGATGGTCAGCAGCAGGGTCTTGATCCCCGCGCGGCCCAGTGACTTCAGGTCGCCCATCTCGGCCACGCCGATCACCAGGGCCGAGAACAGCAGCGGGATCACCAGCATGAACAGCAGGCGCAGGAAGATCTGTCCCGCCGGCCCGGTGATGTTCGACGTCAGCCACTGGACCCAATAGGTGTCGGGTCCGACATACTGGTTTACGAACAACCCGCCGCCCAGGCCGATCAAAAACCCGATCAGCATCAGCCAGTGAAGCGGAATTCCGCCCTTCTTCGTCGTATCCATTCGTCCCCCGAAAGGCGGTTTAGAGCATTATCGGACCGGCAGACCGTAGATCAGGCCGCCCGGTCGCGCGTTCCATTGTGCATTCAACCCTCGCGCCAGGTCGAGAGGCGATTGCGAACCCAGATTTCGCTCGAAAATCTCACCGTAGTTTCCGGCGCCCTTGATGGCCCGCGCCGCCCAGTTGCGGGGAAGGCCCAGCCTGACCCCGAACTCGCCTTCAACACCCAGCAGGCGGCGGACCTGCGGATCGCGAGCGGTTTCGACCTGGTCGTCGACATTCGCCTGGGTCACGCCCAGCTCCTCGGCCAGAATCAGGGCGTTCAGCGTCCAGCGCACCGCAGCGGTCCACTGTTCGTCGCCCCGGCGCGTCGCGGGCCCAAGCGGCTCCTTGGAGATGACGTCAGGCAGGATCACGTGCTGCTGGGGGTCCGCGAGGGTCGTTCTCGCCGCCGCCAGAGCGGACACGTCGGCGGTGAAGGCGTCACAGTCTTCGCGGCCGTAGGATTGTCGCGCCGCCTCTTCCGTCGCGAGGACGACGGGGCGGTATTCGATTTTCCGGCTGCGGAAATAGTCGTCGGCGTTCAGCGCGCTGGTCGATCCGGCCTGGACGCAGACGCGGGCGCCGGTCAGTTCGGAGGCGCTGTTCAAGTTCAGCGAGCGCCGCACCAGAAAGCCCTGCCCGTCATAATAATTGACTCCGGCGAAGCTCATCTCTCCGCTGGTGTCGCGCTCCATCGTCCACGACGTATTGCGCCATAGAACGTCGATGCGACCGCTCTCCAGAGCCTGAAACCGGTTCTGGGCCGTCAACGGCACGAACCGCACCGCATTCGGGTCGCCGAAGATGGCGGCGGCCATCGCCCGGCAGAAATCGACGTCGAACCCGCGCCACTGCCCACGATTGTCGGTGTAGGCGAAGCCGACGAGACCCTGGTTGACGCCGCAGTTCAGCCGTCCTCGCCGCTTGATCGCGGCCAGGGTCGGGCTTTCGACCGGTGCGGCTTCGCTCGCCGCCCCGCCCCCGACCGGCTGGGGAACCGTCACCGGCGCCTCGGGCTCGTCGCCGCCGCACGCAGCCAGTATCGCCAGACCGGCGAGGCCCGCCATCCGAATCCAGAAACCCGTGGTCTGACTGCCCATGGTTCGTCCCGCGTCACGATTGGCGACGACTCGTCCGTCGCCGCCCCTTGCACCCCCGCTGCTTTAGAGGCCTTTGAGGTTCTGATCGCAACCCGTGGAGACCGCGATGCCCCCTCTTTCCGATCGCACTCGCATGATCGCCCGGGCCACCCGGCGCGGCGAGGGGCGCCGGCCGGTCAATCCGCCGATCGAACGCGCCTCGACGATGTTGTCCGATACGGTCGGCGATATGCGCGACGAAAGCCTCGGGCCCCTGTACGGCATCGACGGCACGGCTTCGCAGGCGGCGTTGCGCAGCGCGATCGCCGATCTCGAGGGCGCGGGACACTGCTGGCTGGCGCCGTCGGGGCTCGCCGCCGTGACCCTTCCGCTTCTTGCCCTGACCCGGCCGGGCGATGAGGTCATCACGACAGACGCGGTCTACGGCCCCGTCCGACGCCTGCTGACCCGGCACCTGGCCGAGCGCGGCGTCACGACGCGATTCCACGCCGCCGGGGCTTCCAGTGAAACCGTCGCGGCCATGATGTCCGACCGGACGCGGATCATTCTGATCGAATCCCCCGCCTCCCTCACGTTCGAAATGCTCGATGTCCCCGCCCTCGCCCGCGCGGCCCGGGCCAGGGGCGTGATCACCCTCATGGACAACACCTGGGCGGCCGGCCTGGCGTTCAAGCCCTTGGCTCACGGCGTCGATGTCAGCGTGCAGGCCCTGACAAAATATGCGGGCGGGCATTCCGACCTGATGCTGGGCGCCCTGTGCGCGAGCGATCCGGCGACGGCGCGCGCGATCGCCGAGACCCACGAAGACCTTGGACTGTGCGTGTCGCCCGACGACGCCTGGCTGGCCCTGCGCGGACTGCGCACCCTGCCGCTGCGCTACGCGGAACAGGCGCGGTCGGGCCTGGCGGTGGCGACATGGCTGAGCCGACAGCCGGAGGTCGCGCGGGTTCTCCACCCTGCCCTGCCCGACGATCCTGGCCATGACTTGTGGGGCCGCGACTACACCGGCGCAGCCTCCCTGTTCGGCGTCGTGATGCAGGATGGCGACGAAGCGGGCGCCCATGCCTTCCTGAATGCGCTGATCCTGTTCGGCCTGGGCTATTCGTGGGGCGGTTTCGAAAGCCTCGCGACCTGCGAAACCCCGCAACTGGCGTGGCGACAGGAACGCCCCGCCATACCGGGGCCTCTGCTGCGTTTCCATGTCGGGCTGGAGGATCCCGCCGACCTGATCGCGGACCTGGAGACGGGTTTGGCCGCCTGGCGGTCGAGCAGGCTCTAAGCCCCTAGTTTCCGCCGATCTCCGGCATCATGCCCAGGACGAACGGCCGCATGTTGGTCTGCGGCTGCAGCATGGCGCGCAGCAGATTCATCGTATTCGCGGCCTCGTTTTCGAACACGAAGCCGCTTTTGGTGAAGCGGCAGTTGGTGAAATTCGGCGCCGGCCCGCCCTTGTAGACCATCTGCGCATTCTGGAATTCGCAGTCGATGAAGCTCTTGCCGTCGATCACCTGACGGCCCTGAAGGGTCTGGTTTTTGATATCGGCCATGGGATCCTCGACGACGGGGTGGCGCGCCCAGCAGGACTCGAACCTGCAACCGTCCGCTTAGAAGGCGGGTGCTCTATCCGGTTGAGCTATGGGCGCGTGTCTGGAAATTAGCATCACGCGGCTCATGCAGCGAAGCGCCGCGCGCTGAGCGATAGCCGCCCCGTTCAATGCGTCCAGGGCTGCTTGCGGTGAGTGGCGAAATTGTCGGCGTAGGCTTTAAGGATCACCGGAGGCTCCTGCGGCTCATGCAGTCTGAAGGCGATGCCGTGCCGTTCGGCATAGGCGACAGCTTCCTCGCGGGTCTCGAAGGTCAACCGCACCTGCCCGTTCATGTCCGACGAGCTGGTCCAGCCCATCAGCGGATCGATCGTGCGCGCCGATGCGGGTTCGAAATCCAGCCGCCAGTCCTGCGACTTGGCCCTTCCGGACTGCATGGCGGTCTTTGCGGGGCGATAGATGCGGGCCAGCATGGGGTTTCTCACAAAAATCGTGTGGCTCAAGCAGCGAAGCGCCGCGCGCTGAGCGATAGCCACCCAAAAGGCAATGGTCGGAGTGAGAGGATTCGAACCTCCGACCCTCTGGTCCCAAACCAGATGCGCTACCAGGCTGCGCTACACTCCGGCGGAGGTGTCTGCCACCAACCGTGCGCCGGTGCAACGCGGGATCGCATCAGGGCTGGAAGAATGGGTGGGTGACGGTGTCGCCGGCCTTGGCTCCGATCTCTTCGGCCCGCCCCGCCCGCAGTTCCAGCACGCCGCTGGCGGCGCCGTTCGACGGCAGCGGCGCCTCGGAATAGGGCGTCGCATGGTGGGCGATGGAGACGATCTTGCCCTTCGGATCGATATAGATGATGTCGAGCGAGCTGGGCGTATTCTTCATCCAGAATGCGCGTTCGGCCGTGTCGGGAAACTGGAACAGCATGCCGCGGTCGTCGGCCAGGGGCGCGCGAAACATCAGGCCGCGCTGACGCTCGGCGTCGTCATCGGCGATCTCGACCAGAAAGTCGTGGGACCCCGTCGATGTCGCGACGGTCAGAGATTCCAGGGGGTTGCCGGCCTCGTCCATCGGCGCCGACGACTGGGCGCAGGCGCCCAGGCCCATACCGAACGCCAGGATACCGGCAACAAGCAAACGTCTCGACAGCATGACCGCCCTTTCGGGGCGACGCACTCAGCCGCCCGGCTTGATTTCCGCGACCACCAGCCCCTTGGGGCCGTCGGCGAATCGCACCGCGACCGTCTCGCCGGGAACCAGGTCGTCCAGTCCGCATCGACGAAGGGTCTCGATATGGACGAAGATATCGCCCGGATCGGTGGCGCGCACCACGAATCCGTATCCCTTGGTGCGATTGAACCATTTAACGGTCGCAGCCTCGAGGTCGCCGGACGGTTCAGGGCCCTCGGCGCTCCGCAGGGAGCGATGATCCTCGCGGAGCCCTTCATAGGCGGTTCGCCGGGGCGTCGCGGCCTCCGGTTCGCCCTTCCCCAGGTCGTGAACCTGCACGACCTGCCAGCCTTTCGGCCGACGCGCACAGTCGCAACTGATGGGCGCACCCTCGCCGGCGGCGTCCCAGCCCCCATCGCGCAGGCTGCTGATATGCAGCAGCACGTCTTTCGCTTCCGTCTGGCCCGGATCGTCGGGCACGATGAAGCCGTAGCCCTTGCCGACGTCGAACCATTTCACCCGGCCGGCGATCCGGACCGTGTCCGGCGCGTCCAGCCCCTCGTAGTCAGACACTTCAAACCCCCCGTCCGCGCTCCTCGCAGACCGACTATGTTTAACACGGTTCTGTGAACGCGGGAAAACCGAAAAACACGGGTTTCAATGTCGGAAAACGCCAATCCGGGCGTCTGGGGTCATTCAGGGGCGCGCCTGATGCCCGGATGTCGCGACCAGGCGGTGTCGGCCGGACCTGAACGGTCGGAGGCCGCGCGTCGCATCCTGATGATTCTGGAAAGCCCCGCGTGGCAGTCCCTAGGGGAGTCGAACCCCTCTTTTCAGGTTGAAAACCTGACGTCCTAACCGATAGACGAAGGGACCGCTGCGCGGGGAAGCGGCGATATAGCCAACCCTTTCCGGGGGCGCAAGCGCCGTTTCGAACTAAGTCGCCATACGGGGATCGGCGACGTCCTCGATCTCGAACTGCACGCCCTTGCGCCCGTTCCAGTCGTCCGCCTTCAGACGTCCGACGACATTCAGCCCTCCCTGCCCCGCCAGCAGAGCCTTTCCGGTCATCAGATCGGCGCAGCGCCAGCCGATGGCCTTGACCGATCCGCCGTCGGCGCCGACCAGCCGGCATCGCACATGTCCGCCGTTCATCTGCACCGGCTCGCGCGCCTGAACCCCATGCAGGGCGAACAGGGGTTCCGGATTCGCCGGTCCGAACGGCGCCAGCCGCCCGAAATCCTCGAACAGGGCGCGAGACGCGGCTCCGGGCTCGATCAGAGCATCGACCTCGACCCAGTCCAGCGCCTCGGCCTCGGCCTGTTCCCCCGCCATGGCGGCATTGAGGAAGTTACGCAGCGCATCGACGCCGTCGGGTCGCACGGTCAGTCCGGCCGCCATGGCGTGGCCGCCCCCCGCCACCAGCAGCCCCTCGCGCCAGGCTGCCTGGATCGCCCGACCCAGGTTCATGCCGGGCTGTGATCGACCCGAACCCTTGCCGACATTGCCCACCGCATCGACGCCGATGACCACCACAGGCTTGCGCCAGCGCTCCCGCAGACGTCCCGCCACGATGCCGACCACGCCGGGGTGCCAGTCCTCGCCCGAGACGACCACGACGGCCGAGCCGTCCGAATGCTGACCGGTCGCCTCGACGCGCCGGGTGGCGATCTCGGTGACTTCGCGTTCGACCTCGCGCCGCGCGACGTTCAGGGCGTCGAGTTCTTCCGCCAACGCCAGCGCCTCCGCCGGATCGTCGGTCGACAGCAGGCGAGCGCCCAGGTCGGCCCGCCCGATTCGCCCCCCGGCGTTGATGCGCGGGCCCAGGATGAAGCCGGCGTGATCCGATTTCGCCGGACCGGGCTCTGAACCCGCGACCGCCAACAGGGCCTTCAGCCCCGGATTGCTCCAGGCGGACATGACCTTGAGGCCCAGCCCGGTCAGGGCCCGGTTGAACCCCGTCAGGCCGGTGACGTCGCAGATGGCCCCCAGCGCGGCCAGGTCGAGCCACTGGCGGATGTCCGGCTCAGCCCGGTCGGCGAACATCCCCCTGCCCCTTGCTTCCCGGTTCAGGGCCGCCAGCAGCACGAACACCACCCCCGCCGCCGCCAGATTGCCCTGGCCGGACATGTCTCCCGGTCGATTCGGGTTGACGACCGCCAGACAGGCCGGGGGCTCCTCGCGCATCATGTGGTGGTCGATCACGACGACCTTCAGCCCGATCCCGCAGGCGTGGGCGATGGCCTCGTTGGCCGCCGCGCCGCAGTCGACGGTGATGACCAGATCCGCCCCGGACGCCTTCAATCTGTCGAAGGCCAGCGGGCTGGGGCCGTAGCCCTCGGTCAGCCGGTCGGGGACATAGATCGGCAGGTCCGCGCCCAGCGCCCGGAACCAGCGCACCAGCAGCGCCGCGCTGGACGCCCCGTCCACGTCGTAGTCGGCGAAGACGTGGATGCTCTCGCCCGCCTGCATCGCCGAAACGATCGCCGCCGCCGCCGCGTCCATGTCCATGAAGGACGAAGGGTCGGGGAACAGCCGCTTCAGCGTCGGTTCAAGAAAGTCCGCGCCCTGATCGGCCAGCACGCCCCGCGCCGCCAGCGCCCGCGCCAGCGGCTCCGACAGACCCAGACCCTGCATATGCGCGCGAACGAGCGAGGCCTCGGCCGGTCGCTGTCGCCAGGCGCGGCCGGACAGCGAACGCGAGACGTCGAGGAACCCCGGCGTCAAGCTTCCGACCGGGGCGCCATCCGCCATCAGATCGGGCGCGTCGTGCGAATGCGCCGCACCGTGCGGGTCGATGAATCCATCACCAGGGTATGGGTCGTGACGAAGCCGGCTCCCATCTGGACTCCGTCCAGCATGGCGCCCTTGGTCACGCCGGTTGCGGCGAAGACGGCGTCTTTCGACACCAGCTCGTGCAGGTCGTATTTGCGATCGAAGTCGGTCACGCCGGTTCGCTCGGCCCGCGCCCGCTCGTCGTCGTTGCGGAACAGCAGCCGCCCCTGAAAATGTCCGCCGACGCATTTCAGCGCCGAGGCCGCCAGAACCCCTTCGGGCGCGCCGCCCGACCCCAGATAAAGGTCGATCCCGGTTTCGGGCTCGGCGGTGTGGATGACGCCCGCGACGTCGCCGTCGGTGATCAGCATGACGCGCGCGCCGACCTCGCGCAGGGCCGCGATCAGCGCCTCGTGACGGGGTCGATCCATGCAGCAGACGGTGATGTCCTCGGGCCGCACGCCTTTGGCCGCCGCCAGCGAACGGACATTGTCCCCCGGCGTCATGTCCAGATCGACCGTGCCGGCGGCATAGCCGGGGCCGATGGCGATCTTGTCCATATAGGTGTCGGGCGCGTGCAGCATGCCGCCCGCCGCCGACATCGACAGCACGGTCAGGGCGTTGGCCATGGCCTTGGCCGTCAGGGTCGTGCCCTCCAGCGGGTCCAGGGCGATGTCGATGGCCGGGCCTTTGCCGGTGCCGACCTTCTCGCCGATGTAGAGCATCGGCGCCTCGTCGCGCTCGCCCTCGCCGATGACGATCTTGCCGTCGATATCCAGGCCGTTCAGCGCCGTGCGCATGGCGTCGACCGCCAGCTGGTCGGCGTGCTTCTCGTCGCCCCGGCCGATCTGGGCCCAGGACGCGATCGCGGCCAGCTCGGTGACCATCGCCGCGTCAGCAGCAAGGGTCGAGGCGAAGGGGGCCTGTTCAGCCATGGGTCATTGCTCCTGAGGGCGATCTTCGCCGGATTCGCTGGACCGGGCGATGGAAATGCAGATCAGCGCGGCGGCTGTGATCGATCGATGGGCGGCGGCGCGGCGCCCCGCTGACGGGTGCGTTCGGCGAAGGCCTCGACCTCGGCCTGGGTTTCGGCGGTGACCGGCGCCATGGCCTGGGCGTCGATGCGACTGTTGACCTCGGCGGCGAAGGCGGCGGGGTCGCCGAGAGTCCACTCAATCCGGGCGGCCTCCGCAGCCAGGGTTTCGCCGGAGCCGCGCAGCGATTCCACACGCGCGGCGACCTCGACGGGCTCGGGCAGCGGGTCCGACGACCTGGGGAAATCGGCCCAGCGGGGATAGGTCCGGTTGGCGTCGACCAGGGCCTGAATGCGCGGCGCGACCGGAGAAGTGGCGTCGGTCGCGGGATTCAGCGTGCCCACGCATCCCCCCAGACCCGCGAGGGTCGCCAGGGCCAGCAGCGACCCGCCCATCTTTTTCGTCTGACGCGCGTTCATATCGAGGCCGGTCATATGCCATGATCATGACAGGCGGAAGGGCGGACCCACGTCCTCGACCCAGGAAGCGCGCGGAGACCCACGATGGCCAAGACACCCCGGACCCCGCCTGAACCTGTCCCCGCAGCCAGGACGCCGCGAAAATCCGGCCGTCCGACGTCCGCCAAGTCGCCCGCCGCGCAGGCCAAGGCGGCAAAGGCGAAGGCGCCCAACGCGACAACGGCGCGCCAGCCCGCGAAAGCGCCCGCGCCCAAGGCGACGCCCGAGCCGGCGCCCGCGACGCGTGAGGCGGCCGCGCCGACCGAGGCGTCCTCGGGTCCCGGCCTCCCCTTCGCCCTGGCCGGCGCCGATCAACAGCAGATGCTGGAGACCCTGTCGCTGAACCTGGCCCGCGCCGCCATGACGGCCCAGTCGGCCATCGCCGAGGCGGCCCTGTCCCAGGCCGACCGTCCGGCCGCCCTTTCGCCCGATCCGTTCAACGTCGGCCCGGCGATGAACTCGGTGATGACCAGCCTGGCGTCGCGGCCCGACAAGCTGTTCTCGGCCCAGGCGGACCTGTTCAACCGCTATATGGACCTGTGGGCCTCCTCGACGCGCCGGGCCGCCGGCGAAGAGCCGCCCGCGCCGTCGAAAGACAAGCGGTTTAAGGATCCGGCCTGGTCCGAAAATCCGATGTTCGACATCATGCGCCAGTCCTATCTGGTCACGTCGGACTGGATGAACGGTTTGGTGTCGTCAGCCGAGGACGTCGATCCGCGCACCAAACGCCGCGCCGAGTTCTTCACCAAGCTGCTGACCGACGCTTTTTCCCCATCGAACTTTCTCGCCTCCAACCCGGCGGCGTTGAAGGCGATGCAGGACTCGAACGGCGAAACCCTGGTCAAGGGCATGCAGAATTTCGCCGCCGATCTGGAACGCGGCATGGGCAAGCTGAAGATCAGCCAGGCCGACTATGGCAAATTCGTCGTCGGCGAGAACGTCGCGACCGCGCCGGGTCAGGTCGTCTGGCGCGACGAACTGTTCGAACTGATCCAGTTCGATGCCGCGACTGACAAACAGCACGCCATCCCGCTGCTGATCTTCCCGCCGTGGATCAACAAATTCTACATCATGGATCTGCAGCCGGAAAACTCGTTGATCCGCTGGCTGTCGTCCCAGGGGTTCACGGTCTTCGTCTGTTCGTGGGTCAATCCGGATAAGGACAAGGCCGATTTCGGCTTCGACGAATACCTGGAAAAGGGCATCTATCGCGCCGTCGAGAAGGCGCTGGAGCAGTCGGGGTCAAAGACCCTGAACACCGTCGGATACTGCATCGGCGGCACGCTGATGGGCGCCGCACTGGCGCATATGGCGGAAAAGAAGGACACCCGCGTCGGCTCGACCACCTTCTTCGCCGCCCAGCATGATTTCGCCGAGGCGGGCGACCTGTTGCTGTTCACCGACGAACACTGGCTGGCCCAGGTCGAGGAACAGATGGATGCGGCGGGCGGCGTCCTGCCGGGCGCGGCGATGGCCGAGACGTTCAACGCCCTGCGCGCCAACGACCTGATCTGGTCGTTCTTCGTGTCCAACTATCTGATGGGCAAGTCGCCGGCGGCCTTCGACCTGCTGTTCTGGAATGCCGACCAGACCCGGATGCCGAAAAAGCTGCACCTGGACTATCTGCGGTCCATGTACGGCCAGAACCTGCTGTCCAGGGGCGAGTTCGCGATCGGCGGGATCAAGGTCGATCTGTCGAAGGTGAAGATCCCCCTCTATTTCCAGGCCAGCCGCGACGATCACATCGCGCCGATGAACTCGGTCTATCGCTCGGCCCAGGCCTTCACCAATGCGGCGGTCACCCTGACGCTGGCGGGATCGGGCCATATCGCAGGCGTCATCAATCCCCCCAGCGCGAAGAAATACCAGCACTGGACCAACGACGCCCTGCCCGGAACCCTGGCCGAGTGGCAGGCCGCCGCCGTCGAACATCCGGGCAGCTGGTGGGAGCACTGGGCCGCATGGCTGGCCGACAAGTCCGGCGACATGATCACTGCGCGTGATCCGAAATCAGGCCCGCTCAAACCCATCGAGGCTGCACCCGGCAGCTATGTGAAGGTCAAGTCTTGAAGATCGAACCCAATCTGGTGCTGGCCTTCTCCACCGGGATGGCGCTGATTCTGCTGGTGCTGACCGCCGGCGTGTTCGGACGACCGGATTTTCTGGTGCGCTATGTGCTGATCGCGGCTGGTTTCTCGGCCTGCTACGTCGCCATGAACACCTGGATCGAGCGGCGCGCGGCGGCCCCGCCCCCGCCGATGATCCCGGCCCGGATCGTCGGGGTGCCGATCGCCATGGTCATTCCGATGGTGGTGCTGGTCTTCGCCGCCGTGCCCGTGTTCCTGCCGGGCCGGGACGTCGCCTTGCTGGTCATCATCGCCACGGTTCTGTTCGGACTGACCGTCCGATCAGCGATGCGCGTCAGGCAGTGATCGACGGCCTGATCTCATCGGAAAACCGCTGACACTTTTCCGGGTCAGGCCGGCTGAAACGTAAGCGCCACACCGTTGTTGCAATAGCGTTTGCCGGTCGGGCGCGGCCCGTCGTTGAAGATGTGACCCTGGTGCCCAAGGCAGCGGGCGCAGTGGTATTCGGTGCGGGGAATGCCGATGGCGAAATCCTGCTTGGTCGCGACCGCGCCGTCGATCACGTCGTAAAAGCTGGGCCAGCCCGTGCCGGAATCATATTTGGTCGCCGACCGGAACAGCGGCAGCTCGCAGCCCCGGCACACGAACGTGCCGGCCCGGTGCTCGTCGTTCAGCGGGCTGGTATACGGCCGCTCGGTCGCCTCGTGCCGCAGCACGTTATAGCTCGACGCGGGCAGCCGCTCGCGCCACTGGGCGTCGGTGATCCGGCGGAACGGCGAGTTGGCGTACTGCGCCTGCGCGGCGTCCGCCTCGCCGGAGGAACAGGCCCCAAGGGCCAGGGCGCCGCCGCCCAGCAACAGGGTCCGGCGGGAGGTCGTGAAGGTCTGGGTCATGCCTCTACATACGCCAAAAACAGGCCAGAGGTTTCACAGGTCAGATCAGCCCCGTCGCCTCGTCCAGACCCAGCATCAGGTTCAGGTTCTGCACCGCCGCACCCGACGCGCCCTTGCCGAGATTGTCCAGCAGGGCGACCAGCCGGGCCTGTGAACCGTCGCGGTGGCCAAAGACATGCAGGCGCATTGTGTTGGTGCCGTTGAGACCCTCGGGGTCCAGCCCGCTCATGGCCTCGGTCGTGTCCAGATCGGCGACCTCGACGAAGCGCTGGCCGTCGTAGGCCTCGACCAGGGCGCCGTGCAGACGATCGATGGAGGGCGTCTCGGGCAGGGCGGACAGCTGCAGCGGAACCTCGACCAGCATCCCCTGGCGATAGGCGCCGACAGCCGGGGCGAACAGGACGTCGTGCTTCAGTCCGGCGTGTTTCGTCATCTCGGGCACGTGCTTGTGCATCAGCGACAGGCCATAGGCGCGGAAGGCCGGGGCGCCCGACTTATCCTCAAACTCGGCAATCATTGATTTTCCGCCGCCGGAATAGCCCGAAACGGCGTTGACCGTCATCGGCCAGTCGCGCGGCACGATCCCCGCCTTCACCAGGGGCCGGACCAGGCCGATGAACCCGGTGGGATAGCACCCGGGGTTCGACACCCGCCGCGATCCGATGATCTCGCCGCGCTGAACCGCGTCCATCTCGGGAAAGCCATAGGTCCAGCCGGGCGCGACGCGAAAGGCGGTGGAGGCGTCGATGACCCGCGTCGTGGTGTTGTCGATCATGGCGACGGCTTCGCGGGCCGCATCGTCCGGCAGGCACAGGATCACGGCGTCGGCCGCGTTCAGCGCCTCGGCCCGCGCGGCCGGGTCCTTGCGCCGGTCGCCGGTCAGGGAGATGAATTCCAGGTCGGCGCGCCCCTCCAGCCGCTGCCGGATCTCCAGCCCCGTGGTCCCGGCCTCGCCGTCGATGAAGATGGCATGGGTCATGGAGCGGTACTCTGTGAATCGAGGTGCAGCGTGGTTGCGATCGGACCGGGTGGAAACGTCTGCTCCACATCGTCCGCCTCATGGATTTCCAGCCGATGCAGTCGGTTCTCAGCCAGTGAAACTGTGCCTGAAATGGTCATTCGCCCGGTCGGTATCCATCCCCTTGTGGACTGTAGGGACTGAACTTCGCGCCAGAACGTGGCTCGCTCATCGGCCGTCGCCATCCCAGCCTCCATAAGAAGGACCGTGTCGGGGCAAGCCGTAGAAACCGCGAGGTTACCGCCGTGGACATCGCCAGCCGTGAAGTAGACCTCCAACTGTGTTCGCTCGTCGAAGCGAAGATCAGAAGTGGGACAAACCAGATCGTTGGATTGCGAGGCGCAGCCAACCAGAAGGGCGGAAGCAAAAATGGCCGCAGCGGTCCACATGAGCCGGCTCCAAAAGAAAAAGGCGCCCCGGGTGATCCCCGGAGCGCCCTTGTATTCCAAGTCGCGGGTCGCGACCTAGCGCTTCGAGAACTGGAAGGACTTGCGGGCCTTGGCGCGGCCGTACTTCTTGCGCTCGACGACGCGGCTGTCGCGGGTCAGGAAGCCATGCGGCTTCAGGACCGGGCGCAGCGCCGGCTCATAGTGGGTCAGGGCGTGCGACAGGCCGTGGCGGATCGCGCCGGCCTGGCCGGACAGGCCCGAGCCCTCGACCGTGCAGACCACGTCGAACTGGGTCGTGCGGTCGGTGACTTCGAGCGGCTGGGCGATCATCATGCGCAGGATTTCGCGAGCGAAATACTGCATCTGATCCTTGCCGTTGATGGTGAACTTGCCGGTGCCCGGCTTGATCCACACGCGGGCGATGGCGTTCTTGCGCTTGCCGGTCGAATAGGCGCGACCCTGGGCATCCAGCTTCTGCGTATAGACGGGAGCGGCGTTGTCGTAGCCGTTGGAGGTTCCCATTCCGGCCAGGGCGTCAAAACCGGTGGCGGCGGGGGCCTCGGGGGCGGCGGCGGGAGCGTCGTTTTGCACGTCGGTCATGATCAGATGCTCCGGGTGTTCTTGGCCGAACGAGCGGCGAAATCGATCGTCTCGGGCTTCTGGGCGTCATGCTCGTGGGCGGAACCGGCGAACAGGCGCAGGTGGGTCATCTGACCGCGCGCCAACGGGCTTTCCTTGGGCATCATCCGCTCGACGGCTTTTTCAAGCACGCGCTCGGGGAAACGGCCGTTCAGGACCTTCTGCGGGGTCGTCGACTTGACGCCGCCCGGGTGGCCGGTGTGACGGTAATAGACCTTGTCGGTCAGCTTCTTGCCGGTGAACACGACCTTGTCGACGTTGGTCACGACGACATAGTCGCCCGAGTCGACGTGGGGGGTGTAGGTCGGCAGGTGTTTGCCGCGCAGACGCATGGCGATGAAAGTCGCGAGACGGCCCACCACGACGCCTTCGGCATCGATGTGGATCCATTTTCTCTCGACCTCGGACGGCTTCAACGCGGCCGTGGTGCTCTTCAGCATGAGGGAGTTCCTGAGGAAAGGAGGCGAAACGGGGTCACCCCGGAACGTCCGAAGCGAGCGAAGGCGTGCCAGTAGAGGATGCATCCACAGGCGTCAATGTGGGCTTT
This sequence comes from Alphaproteobacteria bacterium, assembly GCA_018820205.1. Taxonomy (GTDB): domain Bacteria; phylum Pseudomonadota; class Alphaproteobacteria; order Caulobacterales; family Caulobacteraceae; genus Brevundimonas. The sequence continues at coordinate 62,617 of JAHJOK010000059.1, read as the reverse complement.
GAACCGCAATCCACCCTATCACATTGTTATAGAACGTGTTTTTTGTAACGGTATTAAAATACCGTATCTATATCGGGGATTTAGCGCGGCCCGGACATGAAAAGTCGCGGCTGCGACCGCCGGACCAGCCAAAGATTGGCCGTCGCCAGCGCCAGAACGACCGCCGCCCCCGCCTGATGCAGTCCGCCCAGCCACAGCGGCACGACGTTGATCAGGGTGACGACGCCCAACAGCGCCTGCAGCCACAGCGCGGCCGCCACGATGAAGGCCGCAAGACCCAGCCCCTCGGCCAGCCGCCAGCGCCAGGCCTGCACCGCATAGGCCGTGCCGCCGAGCAGCAGCACATAGGCCCAGATGCGGTGATTGAACTGGACCAGGGCCTGATCATGCAGAAGCGCCAGCCCGCCTTTCGACCATTCCACGGGGGCCAGGATCGCGCCGTTCATCAGCGGCCAGTCGGTATAGATGAAGCCCGCCTTGGCCCCGGCCACCAGCCCGCCCAGCAGACATTGCACGAACACCGCGCCCAGCAGGACGGCGGCGGCGCGGCTCCACCCGACCGGCGAGCGCGAATGTTCCTCGCCGGCCCAGGCCTCCAGCCCGGTCCAGAGCAGTCCGGCGAAGATCAGCAGCGCCAGGCCCAGGTGGATCGTCAGCCGTTCGGGGGCCACATCGACCCGCTCGGACAGGCCCGAAGTCACCATCCACCAGCCGATCAGCCCCTGCAGCCCGCCCAGCGCCAGCAGCACGGCGCAGCGCCAGATCAGCCGCGTCGGCATCGCCATCCGCCCCAGGAACGACCGCTCGGGCAACAGTCGGAACAGCAGGAAGGCAAAGAACGGCAGGGCGAAGGCCGCGCCGATCATCCGCCCGACCAGACGGTGCAGCCATTCCCACCAGAAGATGCCCTGAAACTCCGACAGGCTCATGCCCGCGTTGACCTGGGCGTATTGCGGGATGGCCTTGTATTTCTCGAATGCGTCGCTCCAGTCGGCGGCGGTCAGGGGCGGGATCGCGCCCAGGATCGGTTTCCACTCGGTGATCGACAGGCCCGACCCCGTCAGCCGGGTGATGCCCCCTATCACGACCATGGCGAACACGATGGCGGCGCAGACGAACAGCCAGATCGCCACGGCCCTGGACTGGTCGTCCCTTCCAAAACGGTTCATTCGACGCCCGACGCTCCGACAGATACAGTGCCGCCTCTGGCGACGACATGGGCGGTATGCCTCCCGATCGTGGCGAGATCAAAGTCGGAAATCATGATGCGGCGTCGCATGGACGACCCGCCGGGGAGGCCCAGTGCTGGAATACGCCGACATCATCGTCGCAGTCGCGGGGGTCTTCACCCTGGCCTGGATCGCGGACCTGCTGACCGGTCGTCGCGGCCTGTTCGCCGCCTCCCTCGTCGCCGGCACGGGCGCCGTCTGCGGCTGGTTCCTGGCGGTGCGCGTCTTCGGGGCGGTCACCATGGACGAGTTCGGCTGGACCCTCTGGGCCGGCGCCGGCGCGGCCCTGGGCCTGGCGACCTTCTACCTGTTCCGGAACACCCGCTGATGGGCCTGCGGACGCGTCGCGCGGTGGCCTCCGTCGGGATCGTCGCCTTCCTGACCTTCTACGTCTGGCTGGTGATCGCCGTGGGTGCGCACCTGCCCGATCACCCGCTGGTCACCCTGCTGTTCTATGGCGTCGCCGGGACGGCCTGGGGCGTGCCCCTCCTTCCGCTTCTGTCCTGGGCCGAGGGCAAGCCGATGTGGCGCAGGCCCGGCGAATAACGGTCGCGCCCGGAGCGAAGATCTCAAAATGCAAAGGGGCCGCCCGAAAGCGACCCCCATGACATCCGACATCTATTCGATGAGTAGATGGTCGGAGCGACAGGATTCGAACCTGCGACCCCTTGACCCCCAGTCAAGTGCGCTACCAGGCTGCGCCACGCTCCGAGAGGCGGTCGTATAGCGGCGCACATCCGTCGCCGCAAATGCAAATCGCGATCGTGGGCCTATCAGCCGGTCAGTTCGCCAGAACCGCGTCCAGCCGCGCCCGCGCCTGTTCCAGGTCCGCGAGGATTCGGCGCAATTCAGGCTCGGACCTGTCTGCCGTCCCGGACGCCTCCTGCGCGGTCGCCGATCCCGTCGGGGCGTCCATGCTGAACGCCGCGTCCGGATCGCCATAGGCCGACAGACGGGCCAGACCCTGTTCCTTGTGCAGACGCTGGACGCCCTTGATGGTCAGGCCTTCGTCATGAAGCAGGCGGCGGATCGCCTTCAGCACCACGATATCCTGCGGGCGATAAAAGCGTCGGCCGCCCGCGCGCTTCACCGGCGCGACGAACGGAAACTTGGTTTCCCAGAACCGCAACACGTGCTGCGGCGCGCCCACGGCCTCCGCCGCCTCGGAAATCGTCCGAAAGGCGTTGGGGCTCTTGGCCATCAGGCGCCCTGGACGGCGCCGTGCACCCGCGACTTCATGATCTGCGAGGCGCGGAAACTGATGACCCGGCGCGGATTGATCGCCGCCGGTTCGCCCGTCTTGGGATTGCGGCCCATGCGTGCGCGTTTTTCACGCACCTGGAACACGCCGAAACCGGACAGTTTGACGGTCTCGCCCTTCTCCAGGCTTTCGACGATCAGTTCCAGCGTGCGCTCGACCATGGCCGAGCACTCCTGCCGGGAAAGCCCGACTTCCTCATGCACCGCCTCGCAAAGGTCGGCGCGGGTCAATGTCTGCAATTCGCCCAATGTCCGTCCCCCAAGATGCCGACCCTCGCATAAAAGGGGAAAATCCCGCGAAGTCAAAGCACACCGTCGTTGTTACAGCCGAAACGCGCAGGCGCCCCAGGTCAGGCCGCCGCCCATCGCCTCCAGCAGCACAAGGTCGCCGCGCTTGATCCGTCCGTCCTGGATGGCGGCGTCCAGCGCCAACGGGATCGAGGCGGCCGAGGTGTTGGCGTGCATGGCGACGGTCGAGATCACCTTTTTCTCGTCCAGCCCCAGCCGGTCGCCGACCCCCTTGATGATTCTCTGGTTGGCCTGGTGGGGCACGAACCAGTCGACCTCGGGCACCGTGATGCCGGAGGCGGCGCAGGCGCCGGTGATCGCCTCGGCGATATTCACCACAGCATGGCGGAAGACCTGATTGCCGGCCATTCGCAGATGTCCGACCGTTCCCGTGCTGGACGGGCCGCCATCGACATAGAGCAGATCGGTCTTGGTCCCGTCGGACCGAAGGGCGAATCCCAGCAGGCCCTGATCGGCGCTGGTCCCCTGCCCTTCCCGCGGTTCGACCACCACGGCGCCGGCGCCGTCGCCGAACAGGACGCAGGTGGTGCGGTCGGTCCAGTCCATCAGCCGCGTCATCTCTTCGGCGCCGATGACCAGGGCGCATTTCGACAGGCCGCGCGCCACGAACCCGTCGGCGACCGACAGGGCGTAGACGAAGCCGGAGCACACCGCCTGGACGTCGAAGGCGATGCAGACCGGCGCGCCGATCTTGCGCTGCACGATCGATGCGGTCGCCGGGAACGTCATGTCCGGCGTCGTGGTCGCAACGATGATCATGTCGACGTCGGCCGCCGTCCGTCCGGCGTCGGCCAAGGCCTTTTTCGCGGCCTCAGCCGCCAGGTCGCTGGTGGGCTGCTCGTCGCGGGCCTTGTGGCGCTGCCGGATGCCGGTGCGCTCGATGATCCATTCGTCCGAGGTGTCGACGAACTCCGACAGGTCGGCGTTGGTGACGATCTGTTCCGGCAGAAACGAGCCGACGCCGGTGACGGCGCTGCGGATGACGCTCACGAAAGACTCTCTTGGGCCTGAACTGGAGGGGGCGAAGGCTGGTGCAGAACATCGTCGAGCCGCCCCAGATTGGCTCCGACCGTCTTCATATAGTCGCTGCGCGCCAGATCGACAGCGATGCGGATGGCGTTGCCGAACCCCTTGGCGTCGGCGCCGCCATGGCTCTTCACCACGATCCCGTTCAGGCCCAGCAAAGGCCCGCCGTTGATGGCGCTGGGATCGATCTTGCCGGCCATCGCCTTCAGGGCCGGCATGGCGATGAACGCCCCCGCTTTCGCCTGCAGGCTGGAGGTCAGCGCCTCTCTCAGCAGGGCCGAGATGAACCGCGCCACGCCCTCCGCCGTCTTCAGGGCGATGTTGCCGGTAAAGCCGTCGGTGACGACCACGTCCACGGTGCCCTTGGCGATGTCGTCGCCCTCGACGAAGCCCCGGTAATTCAGGCCTAGGCCGCCTTCGCGCAGGATCCGCCCCGCCTCGCGCACCTCTTCATGGCCCTTCATGTCCTCGGAACCGACGTTCAATATGCCGATCGAGGGCTTGTCGACGCCATGGACCGCCGCGTGAAAGGCCTCGCCCATGATCGCGAATTCGACCAGCTGCTCGGCGTCGCTTTCGATGTTGGCGCCGACGTCCAGCACGGCCGTGACGCCGCGCAATGTCGGCCAGCTGGCCACGATCGCCGGCCGTTCCAGCCCTGGCGCCGACATCCTCAGGATCAGCTTGGAAATGGCCATCAGGGCGCCGGTATTTCCGCCCGAGACCACCGCCCCGGCCTCGCCCGACTTCACCGCCTCGATGGCGTTCCACAGGCTGGAGCCCTTGCCGCGCCGCATCGCCTGGGCCGGCTTCTCGCCTGATCCGATCTTCTTGTCCGTGTGGCGAACGTCGCACACATCGGAGGTCAGATTGGCCTTGGCCAGTTCCTCCACGATCGCCGTCTCGTCGCCATGCAACAGGAAGCGCACGCCTTCCCCGCCATGACGGCGGATGTAGTCACGGACGCCGGCGACCACGACCGGGGGACCATGATCCCCGCCCATGGCGTCAAGCGATATCAGGGTCGGGGTTGGCAAGGGGTTGTTCGCTCCGCGCGTCGTTCTTGGCGACGCCAGTCATTGAAGGTCAGGATACCGCCGCGCCGGGGGCGGATGCAATCGACTGGACCCAGGGTCAAGTTAATGTGGTCAGGGCGTTTCGCCGCCGTCCGGCTTCCTGAACGCCTTCAGCACTGCGAACGGCGAGATTTCGGCCGGTTCGTCAGGCTGGACAAACTCCGCGCCCGGCTTCCTCGGGAAGGGATCGAGCGCCAGGGCCAGTTGTTCGACGGCATACTGGCCCAGGTCGATTCGCGCGTCTTCGATCACGTCCGGCGCATCGTCGTCCAGGGTGATCTCGATGTCGGCCTCATCCGGTTCGCGTTCCGTCGCCTCGATCAGGTCGACCGAGAATCGCTCGTCCACCCGCACCGGAAGCGGCTCCAGGGTGATGCCGCAGACCTGCTCGAGCGTCGCCTTCACACGCCCGCTCAGGGTCCAGCCGACGCGGGCCGGCGCCAGTTTCAAATCCGCCTCGAACGCTTCGAGCGACGCCAGATCCAGCGCCTTGATGATCCTGGCCCGTTCCGTCTCGTCCGGAACCAGGGTTCGCGAAAGGCCCGCGCCGATCTCGTTGACGCGAACGACGTCGCTGAACGGCAGCCGATGATCGGGCGTCATGCGCCTGCCTCCGGCCACAGCGGCTGGGTCAATACGGTCCCGATCGGCTGGCTCGCCAGCATCGCGCGCGCCTCCAGCGCATAGGCCGCCAGCGCCGCGCCCCGCTGGACGTCAGCGTCGCCATAGACATTCTTCGCCAGGCTGGCGGCAAGCGCGGATGCGTCCGCCGCCCGGACAGACGCTTCATAGGCGGTCATTCGCCCGTAAAGAGCCTCGCCCAGCTTTCTCATCTTCTTGGCCATCGTCACGTCATTGACCCCCAGTTCACGCAGGGCGTTGTCCAGGGCCGACACATAGACATCGAACAGGTTCTGCGCAGCCTCCGCGCCCCGCTCGGCCTCGGCGCCGGCTTCGTCGCGCAGGCGCAGGATCAGCAACAGCACGTGCAGCGTGTACAGCTCGAACCGCGCGTCGATCTCGTCGGCCACGCCCAGCGCGGTGTAGAAACGGGGATCCCGCGCCTGGTCCACGGCCGCCGAATACAGCGGCAGGCCCATACGCTCGGCGGGTCGGGGTCGGAACAGGTTCTTCAGCATCGGTAAGCGGCCCCTTTTCCGCCGCGCCGTTGAACTAGGACGCGGGTCCGGTTAGGTCAAAGACCTTGTTTCGTCCCAGGCGCCCGTCCCCATGAATAAGATCGTCGTTCGTCTCGCCGTTCTGGCCGCCCTCGCGCCACTGGCTGCCGCCTGCGCTCCGGTCGTCGGCAACCACGGCTTTCAGGTCGTGGACGTCAATCCCAAGGACATCGTGATCGGCGCCGACAGCAAGTCGACCGTGCTGGCGCAACTGGGCTCGCCCTCGGCGGTGTCCACGTTCGAAGACAACATCTGGTATTACATCTCCCAGACGACCGAGCGTTACACCTACAACCGCCCCCAGGTGTCCCAGCGCAGCGTCACCGCCATCACGTTCAACGAAGGCGACGATCTGGTCACCGAGGTTCGCAACCTGGGTCTGGAAGACGGTCAGCAGGTCGCGATGGAATCGCGCGAGACCCCCACGCGCGGCCGCGAACTGACCATTCTGGAGCAACTCCTCGGCAACGTCGGCCGCGGCCAGTTGCCCCGCACGGAGGAAGACGTCCCCGGCCAGCGCCGCCCGGACTAGGACGCCACTTCCTTTGGTCATTCCGGGCGCAGCGAAGCGAAGACCCGGAACCGAGCGGCGCGCGAGAGCGCGATCCTGTCGCGGACGCTGACAGCAGGAACTGCTGAACCAAAGCCTTCGCTTCGCTGCGCCGCCGCCTGGTTCCGGGTCTGCGGCTCGCTCAGCTCTCCTTCGCCCGGGATGAGGAAAGCAAAAGAAAACGCCCCGGAGATCACTCTCCGGGGCGTCCTTCGTTCTTACCGGGCTCAAGCCTACCCGATGTTCCCACTGGCCAGCACCGCCAGCAGCAGCAGGGCCACGATGTTCGTGATCTTGATCATCGGGTTCACCGCCGGGCCGGACGTGTCCTTGTAGGGATCGCCGACCGTGTCGCCGGTGACGGCCGCCTTGTGCGCCTCGGAGCCCTTGCCGTGGACGACGCCGTTCTTGTCGGTGAAGCCCTCTTCAATGACCTTCTTGGCGTTGTCCCAGGCCCCGCCGCCAGAAGTCATCGAGATGGCCACGAACAGGCCGGTCACGATGACGCCCATCAGCATGGCGCCCAGCGAGGCGAAGGCATTCGCCTTGTCCGAGATGAACAGGATCGCCGTGAACAGGACGACGGGCGACAGCACTGGAAGCAGCGAAGGCACGATCATCTCGCGGATCGCCGCCCTGGTCAGGATGTCAACGGCCCGGCCGTACTCCGGCTTGACCTGATAGGTCATGATGCCGGGGTTCTCGCGGAACTGGCGACGGACCTCCTCGACGACCGATTCGGCCGCACGACCCACGGCCATCATCGACATCCCGCCGAACAGGAAGGGCAGCAGCCCCCCGAACAGCAGGCCGACGACGACGTAGGGATTGGTCAGATCGAAGGCGATCTCGCCCATTCCGGCAAAGAAGGGATAGTCCGCCGGGTTTGCCGCGAAATACTGCAGGTCGGACGTATAGGCGGCGAACAGGACCAGCGCGCCGAGGCCCGCCGAACCGATCGCATAGCCCTTGGTCACGGCCTTGGTGGTGTTGCCCACGGCGTCCAGCGCGTCCGTCGCATGACGCACGTCACTAGGCAGACCCGCCATCTCGGCGATGCCGCCAGCGTTGTCGGTCACGGGACCAAAGGCGTCCAGCGCCACGATCATCCCCGCCACGCCCAGCATGGTCGTGGTGGCGATGGCGATGCCGAACAGACCCGCCAGCTGGAAGCTGACGACGATGCCGACGATGATCACCAGCGCCGGAAGCGCGGTGGACTCCAGCGAAACCGCCAGACCCTGGATCACGTTGGTGCCGTGACCCGAAACCGAGGCATTGGCTACCGAGCGCACCGGACGGAAGTTCGAACCGGTGTAGTATTCGGTGATCACCACGATGGCGGCGGTCACGGCCAGACCGACCAGACCCGACCAGAACAGCGACATCGGTTCGATCTGAAGACCGTTGGTCGTCACGACCGGACCGGTCACCAGGGTGGTGATGACCCAGTAGACCGCGCCGACCGACAGGACGCCGGTGACGATCAGGCCCTGATACAGCGCCCCCATGATGTTCTGGCTCTTGCCCAGACGCACGAAGAACGACCCGATGATCGAGGTCACGATGCAGATGCCGCAGATCGCCAGCGGCAACAGCATCATCACATCCACATAGGGCTGGTCGCGGAAGAAGATCGCCGCCAGCACCATGGTGGCGACCGTGGTCACCGCATAGGTTTCGAACAGATCGGCAGCCATGCCGGCGCAGTCGCCGACGTTGTCGCCGACGTTGTCGGCGATGGTCGCGGCGTTGCGGGGATCATCCTCGGGGATGCCGGCCTCGACCTTGCCCACCATGTCACCGCCGACGTCGGCGCCCTTGGTGAAGATGCCCCCGCCCAGACGCGCGAAGATGGAGATCAGCGAGGCGCCGAAGCCCAGGGCCACCAGACCATCGATGACCTCGCGGCCCGTCGATTCCAGCCCAATGACTTCGGTCAGAACGGCATAGTAGCCGGCCACGCCGATCAGGGCGCCGCCCGCCACGAACATGCCGGTGATGGCGCCCGAGCGGAACGCCAGGTCCAGACCCTTGGACAGGCTCTGTGACGCGGCGTGCGCCGTGCGCACATTGGCGCGGACCGAAATCAGCATGCCGGCGAAACCGGCCAGGCCCGACAGGACCGCGCCGATCACGAAGCCGATCGCGGCATACTGGCCGATCAGCAGCCAGGCGATGATCAGGATCACGATCCCGACCATGCCGATGGTGGTGTATTGCCGCTTCAGATAGGCGGAGGCGCCTTCCTGAATGGCGGCGGCGATTTCTCGCATCTTGTCGTTGCCGGTCTCGGCCTTCATCAGACTGGCGGTCTGGACGAGCCCGTAGAGGACCCCCAGCGCACCGGCGGCTATCACTAGCCACAGATAGTTTGTCATCGGCGTTTCCATACCTAAAGCATTAGGCGCGCGGACCCTTGGCGCGGCGGGCGTTGTTCGCCTCTATCCGCCTTCCGGTCCCCCCGTGCGCAGTCTGGACGCATAAGCGCGTCCCGCGGGAATTGCGGCGGAAGATTGCCAACTGCGCCCCATCGACGCAACCGTGGTTTTGAAAGGATCGCTCGCCGCGCCGGCGTCTGGCCGTCGTCTGATGCGGTCGCGGTCGGAATCAGCTCTGACGCATGCCCGTCCTGCGGCGCGGCGCTTGTAGCGCGACCTGGGCGCCGACGATCGAGCCGGCGCCGGAGATCGACGGCGCGACCCGCATCAGCATGGCGCAGACGGCGGGCGCGTCCACCTGGGTCCAGTCCCCGGCCAGCACGAAAGGCGTCCGATGGGCGGCGCGAACCAGGGCGTCGCGGAAATAAGGCTCCTTGGCCCGCAACTGGTCGGGCGCCTGGCCGGGCGCCAGGCTCAGACTGACCGTGACGAACACATAGTTGCGGATCCGTCCGTCCGAGATGATCGGCAGACCGACGCCGGCGATGTTGATCGACAGGCCACCGGCCGCCGCCGGCGCATCCGACGCCGCTGCTGCGGTGGCGGCGCTTCCGGCCAGGGCCAGGGTTCCAACGGCGATCAGGTCTCTACGGCGCATGACGCTGTTATCGCCCCGACCGATTAGGATTCCGTTTCAGTCGTGGGTCCAGCCCGCTTTGCGGATCTCGATGGGCTTGCCGAGATAGGTCGCCGTGACGCCACGCCCCTCGGTCATCGTCCCGACCCGGGTCAGGCGCAGCAGCAGCCGGTCCGCCTCCCGTTTCAGCGCGCCCTCGTCCGCGGGATGGGCGGTCAGCAGAAGTTCGTAGTCGTCGCCTCCGGTCGCCAGGGTCTCCAGCGCCGCCTCCGGATCGATCCGGGTCTCGAACCAGGCATGGGCCGCCGCCGACATCGGCAGGGATTCCAGCTGAACCGCCGCCGCGACCCCGCTGGCGTCGGCGATATGCGCCAGATCGGCGATCAGCCCGTCCGAGACATCCAGGATCGCCGTCGCCAGTCCCTGCACGGCCTGACCGAACGCCAGACGCGGCAGTGGGCGACGATACTGTTCGGTCAGCGCCTCGATCCGTTCCGGCTCCAGCTTCAGATGCCGCTTCGCCGCCTGCAGCCCCAGATAGCCCTCGCCGATCATGCCGGTGACATAGACGGCGTCTCCGGCCTTCGCTCCGGCGCGAGAGACCGATCCGCCCTTCGGCGCCCAGCCCAGCATGGTCGCGGAAAACGTCGCGGGCCCAGGCGTCATGACCGTATCGCCCCCCAGCAAATGCAGACCGAACGTCGCCTGGTCCGCCGCCAGACCGGCCACGAACGCCTTGCGTTCCGGCCAGCCGCAGCGCTGGGACCAGTGGCAGGCCAGCAGATATCCGAACGGCTCGGCGCCCTTGGCCGCCAGGTCCGACAGGTTGGCGCGCAACAGCTTCTGCGCCACCGAGTCCAGTGGATCCTCGGCCAGGAAATGCACGCCCTCGACAATGACGTCCTTGGTCATCACCAGATCGACCCCGGGCCGGGACGGCAGCACGGCCACGTCATCCAGCAGACCGCGCGCATAATCGGGGTGCGCCAGGGGCGTCAGCAGCTTCCGGATGGTTTCGAACTCGCCGGCCGCGTCGACGGAGGCCATCGCGTCAGGCTTTCGCGCGCACGTCGCGGGCCACGCCGTCCAGCGCGGCGTTGACGAATTTCGCCTCCGCCTCGTCGAAGAAGGCCTTGGCCAGTTCGACGTATTCGTCGATCACGATTTCCCGGGGCACCTCGATCTTGTGCGCCAGCTCCCAGGCCCCGCAGCGAAGCAACGCCCTCAGCGTCGCGTCCAGCCGTTCCAAGCGCCAATTCGACGCCAGCCGGGCCTTGATCGAGGCGTCGATGTCTTTCTGGCTCTGAATCACCCCGCGCACGACATCGGCGAAATAAGCCTCGTCCGCCTCGGCCAGCGGTTCGCCTTCGATGTCGGAGTCGAACCGGTGATTGGAGAACTCGGTGATGACGGTCTCGACGCCCTCCCCGGCCAGTTCCATCTGATACAGCGCCTGCACGGCAGCCAGACGCGCCACGGTCCGCGCGCGGCGCTGGCGGCTGGTCAGTTGCGGTTCGGCCTGGGCGCGCTCGTTCTCGGCCAGCTGGGCCAGGACGGACTGGATGGAGTTGGGTTCGGTCATTCCCCGAGCCCTACGCGCAACCGCTTCTTCAAGGCAATGAGGTCCAGGCATGCGCGCGCCGCGCCGCCGCCCTTGTCGCCCTCGGACAGACGCGCCCGGGCCCAGGCCTGATCCTCGTCCTCGACGGTCAGCACGCCGTTGCCGATGCACAATCCCTTGATCCCCAGGGCCATGATCCCGGCCGCCGACTGATCCGACACGATCTCGAAATGATAGGTCTCGCCCCGGATCACGCAGCCCAGGGCCACATAGCCGTCATAGCGCGGCGCGGTCGGGAAGCGACCCGCGTCCTCGGCGATGGAGATTATCGGCGGGATTTCCAGCGCGCCGGGCACGGTGATGACGTCGAACGCCACGCCCTGAGACGTCAGCGCATCCTTCGCGCCCTCCAGAAGGGCGTCGGCCAGGTCGTCATAGAAGCGCGCCTCGACGATCAGGACGCGGGTGGGTTCGCTCAGGATTGGTCTTCTCCGTCCATGTCGCGCCAGCCGACGATCCGCAGGCCATAGCCTTCGATGGCGGCGGGTTCGGGGCGGGTGGAGCTCATGACGATCATGTCCTTGACGCCCAGGTCCAGCAGGATCTGCGCCCCGACGCCATAGTTCCGCAACGACCGATCGACCGCCGCCGGACGGTCGCCCCCGGCCAGACGTTCGGCCAGACCCCGCAGGTCGGGATCGCGAAGGAACACCACGACCCCCGGCCCGTCATGCTCGCTGATGGTTTTCAGGGCGCTGGGAATATAGCTCTGGCGGGCCTCGACATGGCCCAGCAGGTCAGCGGCGAAATCCACCTGATGCATCCGCACCAGTGTCGGCTTGCCCGGCTTGATCTCGCCGTGGACCAGGGCGACGTGCTCGGCCCCCTCGATCGTGTTCCGATACAGCATCAGGCGGAACGGCCCGCCGTGCACGCTCTCGAACGGCTGGTCCATGACGCGCTCGACGAACCGCTCGGTCCGGCGGCGATATTCGATCAGGTCGGCGATGGTGCCGATCTTCAGGCCGTGCAGCTGGGCGAAGGCGACCAGATCCGGCAGGCGCGCCATGGTCCCGTCTTCGTTCATGATCTCGCAGATCACACCGGCCGGCGTCAGACCCGCCATGCGGCTGATGTCCACGGCCGCCTCGGTATGGCCGGTGCGGACCAGGACGCCGCCGTCGCGCGCGACCAGCGGGAAGACGTGGCCCGGCGAGACGATGTCGTCGGCGGTCCTGGTCGGGTCCGCGGCGACCTGAACCGTGCGCGCCCGGTCGGCGGCGCTGATGCCGGTCGTCACCCCCTCGGCCGCCTCGATAGAGACGGTGAAGGCGGTCGTCATGCTCTCGCGGTTCTCGGCGGCCATCGGCGGCAGGCGCAGCTGGCGCGCACGCTCCGAGGTGATGGCCAGGCAGATCAGGCCGCGCGCGTGCCGGGCCATGAAGTTGATCTGGTCCGGCGTGGCGAACTGGGCCGGGATGATGACGTCGCCCTCGTTCTCACGGTCCTCGGCGTCCACCAGGATGTAGGGGCGGCCGTTGCGGGCGTCCTCCAGTATGTCTTCGATCGGGCTGATCGGGCTGTCGAACATGTCGCGGGCCAGGACGATAGTGTTGGTCATCACGCCGTCTCCTGCCACCGCGCGAGATATCGCGCCAGCATGTCGATCTCCAGATTGACCGCATCTCCGACCTTGAGCGCGCCCAGCGTCGTCGCCTCCCAGGTGTGCGGAATGATGTTCAGGCCGAAACGGCGCCCGTCCACGACGTTCACCGTCAGCGACACGCCGTCCACGGTGATCGAGCCCTTGGCGGCGATGAACCGGTGCAGCGGCGCCGGCGCCTCGACGATGATCCGGTGCGATCCGCCCTCCGGCGTGATCTCCACGACCGTGCCCAGACCATCGACATGGCCCGACACGATATGACCGCCCAGTTCGTCGCCGACCCGCGTGGCCCGCTCCAGATTGACCGGGGTCCCGGCGGCCCAGTCGCCCAGCGTGGTCCTGTCCAGCGTCTCGCCGGACACCTCGACCGCGAACCAGTTGTCCGCCTTCTCCACGACCGTCAGGCAAACGCCTGCGTGGCTGATGGAGGCGCCCATGTCGATGCCCGCGACGTCCCAGGCCGTCTCGACCTCATAGCGACGATCACGCGCCGTCTGGGCGACCGAGCGAACCCGGCCGATGTCGGTGATGATGCCAGTGAACAACGTCTCAAGCCTTCTCGTAGCGTTCCCACAGGTCGTCACCCAGAGGCTCCGCCGCAAGACGCCGGTACTTCGGAGCGTGCGCCAGACGCGCCAGAGCCAGCGCCGCCACACCCGGCCGCCCGTCTCCGCCCAGCAGGATCGGCGCCCGGAACCATTCGATCGCATCGACGACCCCGGCTGTGACGAAACATGCCGCGACCCGCCCGCCGCCTTCGATCATCAGCGATTTCACGCCGCGATCCGTCAGGGTCGCCAGGACCGCCTCCACCGTCGGGCGCCCTTGCGGGTCGCCCGCGACCTTCATGATCTCGGCGTTCCCGATCGCGACCGGCTCGCGCGAGGTCAGGATTAGCGTTCCCGCCTCGGCCAGGCGCGCAAACGGCGGGGTCCGCAACCGGCTGTCAAGCACGACCCGCAGCGGATCGGCCCCCGTCTCGCCTTCGGGCAATCGGACGGTCAGGCGCGGATCGTCCGCCAGCACCGTCTCGACCCCGACCAGCACGGCGTCATGGGCGGCCCGCAGACGGTGGCCCTGCTCGCGCGCCTGCGGGCCGGTGATCCACTGACTTTCGCCCGTCGATGTGCCGATGCGCCCGTCCAGCGACGTGGCGACCTTCCAGGTGATCCGCGGCCGCATCAGCTTCGTCCGGATCCGTGATCGTCGTCCAGCCCTTCGGCGCCCAGGAAACGGGCGAAGTCGCCGGTCGCGCGGAAATCCTTGTAGACCGAGGCGTAGCGGACATAGGCCACCTCATCGACGCCCTTCAGCCCCTTCATGATGAAGTCGCCGACGACGCTGGACGGGATCTCGGTCTCGCCCAGGCTCTCCAGCTGACGCACGATGCGGGACACCAGCTGTTCGATCTGCTCGGGCTGGATCGGACGTTTGCGCAGGGCGATGGCCAGCGACCGTTCCAGCTTGTCGCGGTCGAACGGCGTGCGCCGTCCGTTGCGCTTCAGGATCACCAGTTCACGCAGCTGCACCCGTTCGAAGGTGGTGAAGCGCCCGTTGCAGTTGGGACAGGACCGGCGACGACGGATGGCCGCACCGTCGTCCGACGGGCGGCTGTCTTTCACCTGGCTGTCCGGATTGCCGCAAAAAGGGCACTTCATCTCAAGGCCTTATTGGTAGATCGGGAAGCGGGAGGTCAGGTTGCGAACCTGTCCGGCGACCTCTGCGACCACGGCCGGATCGGCTTCGTCTCCGCCGTTCATCGACGAGACGACATCGGCGATCCAATGGCCGATCTGTTTGAATTCTTCCTCGCGGAAGCCGCGCGTGGTCCCCGCCGGCGTCCCCAGGCGAACGCCCGAGGTTACCGTGAACGGGGCGGTGTCGAACGGCACGCCGTTCTTGTTGCAGGTCATCAGGGCGTGCTCGAGTTGCGCTTCCGTCGCCTTGCCGGTCACCCCCTTGGGCCGAAGGTCAACCAGCATCAGGTGGCTGTCGGTGCCGCCCGAGACGATGGCCAGGCCGCGCTCGACCAGCACGCCTGCCAAGGCCTGTGCATTGGCGACGACCTGTTTCGCATACATCTTGAATTCTGGTTTGAGCGCTTCGCCGAAGGCCACCGCCTTGGCGGCGATGACATGCTCCAGCGGCCCGCCCTGGAGGCCGGGGAACACCGCCGAGTTGATCTTCTTGCCCAGCTCCAGATCGTTGGACAGGATCATGCCGCCGCGCGGTCCGCGCAGGGTCTTGTGCGTCGTCGTCGTCACGACGTGGGCATGCGGCACCGGGTTCGGATAGGCGCCGCCGGCCACCAGACCCGCATAGTGGGCCATGTCGACGAACAGATAGGCGCCCACGCTGTCGGCGATCTCGCGGAAACGGGCGAAGTCGATGTGGCGGCTATAGGCCGAGGCCCCGGCCACGATCAGCTTCGGCTTCTCCTTCTGCGCCATCTCGGCGACGTGGTCGTAGTCGATCAGGTGATCGTCTTCCTTGACCTTGTAGGTCACCGGTCGGAACCACTTACCCGACTGGTTGGCCGGGCTGCCGTGGGTCAGGTGACCGCCGGCCGCCAGATCCATGCCCAGGAAGGTGTCGCCGGGCTGCAGCAGGGCGAAAAAGACCGCCTGGTTGGCTTGCGCGCCCGAGTGTGGCTGGACGTTGGCGAAGGCCGCGCCGAACAATTCCTTGGCCCGCTCGCGCGCCAGGTTCTCGGTGATGTCGACATATTCGCAGCCGCCGTAATAGCGACGCCCCGGGTACCCTTCGGCGTATTTGTTGGTCAGGACGGTGCCCTGAGCGTCCAGCACCGCCCTGGAGACGATGTTCTCCGACGCGATCAGCTCGATCTGCTCCTGCTGACGATGCAGCTCACCAGTGACGCCTGCGAAGACTTCCGGATCGGCCTCGGCCAGACCCTTGGAAAAATAGGCGTCGTGGATGAAGGGAGCGGTCACGGGCAGGTCCGGGCTGACGAAACGGGAGGCCGCCTATCTAGGCCTCGCGCCCGTTCACCACAACATCTTGTGTCACTGGGCCGTCAGAACCCGCTTGAGCTTGGCTATGGCGAGCCGTTCGACGGCCTTGGGCTCGTGCACGGGACCGACGGCTGTCGCCTCCGTTCCGGTCGCGACGTGAACTGCGGTGACCTTCAGATAGGTCCCGTTGCGGATCGCCTCGACGATGACCTCGCCGAGATCGTCCGACATCACGCCGCCGCCGGCATCC
Source organism: Alphaproteobacteria bacterium (assembly GCA_018820205.1). Taxonomy (GTDB): domain Bacteria; phylum Pseudomonadota; class Alphaproteobacteria; order Caulobacterales; family Caulobacteraceae; genus Brevundimonas. Next base: position 46,519 of record JAHJOK010000059.1, on the reverse strand, counting down.
GGGCGACGTTGCAGTGGGTCCACAGCTTGTCCATCGCCGTGACCAGGGCGTCCATCATGCCGTCGTCATGGTTGGGCGAAGGCGTGAAGCGCAGACGCTCGGTCCCCTTGGGCACCGTCGGATAGTTGATCGGCTGAACATAGACGCCGAACTCTTCCAGCAGCATGTCCGAGATCATCTTGGTGTGGACCGGATCACCCACGAAGACCGGGACGATATGGCTCTCCGACGGCATCACAGGGATCCCGGCGGCCGCGAACCGATCCTTTAGCGTCTGGGCCCGCGCCTGATGGGCGACGCGCAGTTCCGGGTGCGTCTTCAGGTGCCGGACCGAGGCCAGGGCGCCGGCGGTCAGGGCGGGCGGCAGCGACGTCGTGAAGATGAAGCCCGAGGCCCAGCTGCGGACCGCGTCCACGATCACGGCGTCTGCGGCGATGTATCCGCCCATCACGCCGATGGCCTTGCCCAGGGTGCATTCGACGATGTCGATGCCGTCCAGAACGCCGTCTCGCTCGGCCACGCCCGCCCCGGTCGCGCCGTACAGGCCCACGGCGTGAACCTCGTCGAGATAGGTCATGGCGCCGTATTTCTTCGCCAGGCCGATGGTCCCGGCCAGATCGGCGATGTCGCCGTCCATCGAATAGACGCTCTCGAACGCGATCAGCTTGGGCGCATCGGCGGGCGCCGCGGCCAGCAGCGTTTCCAGATGCCCGAGGTCGTTGTGCAGGAAGACGTGCCGCTCGCAGCCGCCGTTGCGTATGCCCGCGATCATCGAGGCGTGGTTCAGGCTGTCGGAAAAGATGATCAGCCCCGGCATGATCCGCTGCAGGGTCGTCAGCGTCGCCTCATTGGCCACATAGCCCGAGGTGAACAGAAGCGCGGCCTCCTTCTGGTGCCAGGACGCAAGCTCGGCCTCCAGGTCCACGGCCGACCGCGTCGTGCCCGAGATGTTGCGCGTGCCGCCGGCGCCCGCGCCAACGGCATCCAGCTCGGCCCGCATGGCGTCCAGCACGACCGGATGCTGGCCCATGCCGAGATAGTCGTTGGAGCACCAGATCACGACGTCCTGTTCGGACCCGTCCTCGCGACGACGTACAGCTTTCGGGAACTGGCCGCGCACCCGCTTCAGGTCGGCGAAGACGCGATAGCGCCCCTCGCCCTTCACCTGCTGGACAGCGGTTTCGAATGCGGCCTTGTAGTCGTACAACCCGGTCAGCTCTGCAGCGGCTGGAAATGAATGGCCGCGTGATGCGCCGATCGGGCCGATTTGTCCACGGAACGCCCCGGACAAAACGCCGCAAACCTCTAATTGATAACAGTTCTCATTCTTGCTTTGAACTCACCTTGGCTTGCCTTATCGCTTGCCTGTAGCCTGCGACTATGACCGGAGCAGATAAATCGACGGACGAACGGCTGCGGGATCTGAATGCGGCGCTTGAAGCTCGACGCCCGAAAGCCGGAGCGACAGCGCCAACACCGGTTTCACCGCCAGTAACTGTTATTGGTCGAAAGACAGGGTTGGCGCTCAAGATCATGACGTGGACTTTCCGCGTCTTCTGGGCCGGCTGGGTCATTGTGGCCTTGGCCGCCGGTTTGCCAGGATCGGTCCTTCAGATGGTCGGCGTGATCATTTTTTCCGCGGTGTGCTGCTGGCTAACCTTCCAGTGCTACAAAATCGCCCTGCTGTCGGCCGTCGCGACAGCCGGGCGACGAAAGACGACCGGCTAAGCTGAGATCGGCGGTCAGCTCTTCGGCAGTTCGTCCAGCTTGCCCCGCAGCATCTGCAGGATGCCCGAGAAGTCCCGGCCGCCGTAACCCAGCCCATCGAACATCTGGAACAGGGCCTCCGTCTGCGCCCCCAGCGGCGTCGAGGCGCCCGCCTTGGCCGCCGCGTCCTGGGCCAGTTTCAGGTCCTTCAGCATCATCGCCGTGGCGAACCCGCCATCGTAGTTCCGGTTCGACGGCGCCGTCGGCACGGGACCAGGCCACGGATAATAGGTCGTCGTCGACCAGCTCTGGCCCGACGACTTGGCGACGATGTCGAACATCTTGACCGGGTCCAGCCCCAGCTTCTCGGCTAGGGCGATCGCCTCGCAGGTCCCCAGCATGGTGATGCCCAGGATCATGTTGTTGCAGATCTTGGCCGCCTGCCCCGCGCCGTGGTCGCCGGCGCGGAAGGTGGCGCGGCTCATCGGCTCCAGCGCCGCCTCGATGCGGGCGAAGTCCGGCTCGTCGCAGCCGACCATGAAGGCCAGGGTCCCGGCGTCCGCCGCCATCGTCCCCCCGGAAACCGGCGCGTCGGCGAAGGCGTAGCTCGCCTCCTTCGCCAGTCCCGCGACCTTCCGCGCCGTGTCCACGTCGATGGTCGAACAGTCCAGCAGCAGGGCCGACGACGGCGCCGCGCCGATGATCTGTTCGGAGTAGACCTTCAGCACATGGGGCCCGGCCGGCAGCATGGTGATGACGATCTCGGCATCCTTGACCGCCTCGCCCACCGATCCGACCGGCGTGCAGCCAGCCGCCTCGGCCCGGTCCAGCGCGGCCTGCGACAGGTCGAACGCCAGAACCGTATGCCCCGCCTTCGCCTGGTTCGCGGCCATACCGCCGCCCATGTTCCCCAGGCCGATGAAGGCGATTGTCTTGGCGGTCATGACGGCGTTTCCCTGGATCGTTTCTGATTGGCCCCGGGGTTAGCCGCTCGCTTCCATCGCCGCCAGAGGCCTCACGCGGGTTTGCGGAAGCGATAGACGAACTGGTCGGTCCGGCCCCGGATCGCCTCGTCGAAGACCGACAGCGTGTGATCGTCCCCTGCGTTCCGTACGACCTCCGTCTCGCCGTCGAACACGAATCCCGCCGCCTCGACCTGGGCGCGCAGGGCCGACCCCTCGATCCGGTGCAGGGTGCCGACCACGCTGGTCCCCGCCCCCGCCGCCGCCTGATGATCCAGGATGACGTACAGCCCGCCCGGCTTCAGCGCCGCGAAGACGGCCGCGTTCATCCGCGCCACGTCCACCCCGAACCGGTCGATGACGAAGTCGTGGTACTCCTGACCCATGAAGACCACGTCCAGCGGCTCGGGGAAGGTCAGGTCTTCCAGCGCGCCGGTCACCCGTTCGACGTTCGCATAGTCGGTCGCCAGGGTGTCGGCGAATCCGTTTTCGCGCGCCGCCGTCTGGTTCGGCACGAAGGCATAGACCCGTCCCTCCGGCCCGACGGCCCTCGCGAACAGGCGGCTGAAATACCCCTCTTCCGGCCGCACGTCGGCGATGCGCTCGCCCCCGTCGATCCGGGCGAAGGCCAGCATTTCGGCGGGCTTGCGCAACGGGTCGCGCTCGACCTCTGACGCGGGGCGCAACGGGTCGGCGATGGCCAGGGCATAGTCGTTCACGATCGCGGACGGCCGTTCGGCCGGATCGGCGGGCGTCTCTCCGGTCATCGTGGGCGCACAGGCCGCGAGCACGACGGACGCGGCGGCGGTCAGCAGGGCGGATTTCAGCATCGGGCGATCCTCGAACAGCGGTTCCGCTGACTTACGCGCGACAGCAGCGCAGGATGCAAGGGTTCAGCTCAGCGGCGTCCATTCTTCGTCGGCCGGAAGGGGCGCGAACAGGGCGTCCAGATCGCCCGCCGTCACGCCCTCCACCGTCGCCGGTGACCATCCTGGCGAATTGTCCTTGTCGACAATCACGGCCCGCACGCCCTCCTGAAAGTCGTGGGTCCGCACGACGCGCCCGCCCAGCCGGTACTCCATCGCCATGACCTCGGCGAAGTCGGTCATGGCCCGCCCGGCCCGCAACTGGCGCAGGGTCACCTTCAGCGACTGCGGCGACTTGGTCTTCAGCGTCGCCAGCTGGGCCAGCGCCCAGTCCGACCCGTCCGCCTCCAGCGCCGCGAAGATCGCCTCGAGCGTGTCATGCGCGAACAGCCGGTCGATGGCCTCGCGGTGAGCGGCCAGCGGGGCCGAACCGGCCGCCGTCGCGTGATCGGCGACCGCATCCGGTCCCCGCGCGATCAGATCCGCCTTCACCGTCTCGATCTCGCCGGACGCCACGAAATGCGTATGGATCCCCAACGCCACCGTATCCGCCGCCTTCAGCCGCGCCCCTGTCAGTGCCAGCCATGTCCCGGTCTCGCCCGGCAGCCTCGGCAGGAACCAGCCGCCGCCGACGTCGGGGAACAGGCCGATGCCCGTCTCCGGCATCGCATAGGTCGTCCGCTCCGTCGCGATCCGCACCTTGGCGGGTTCCGAGATCCCGACACCCCCGCCCATCACGATCCCGTCCACGATCGCGGTGATCGGCTTGGGGTATTCGAACATCAGATGGTTCAGCCGGTATTCGCTGAGGAAAAAGGCCCTGGCCTCGACCGCATCCGTCGCCCCGCTCTCGGCGATCATGCGGATGTCGCCCCCGGCGCAGAACCCCCGCTCGCCCGAATGGTCGATCAGCACAGACGTCACCGCCGCATCGTCGCGCCAGTCCATCAACGCCGCCGTCATCGCCTCGCACATCGACAGGTTCAGCGCATGCAGGGCCTTGGGGCGGTTCAGGGTGATACGCCCGACTGAACCCTCGATCCGGGTGATGACTTCCGCTTCGCTCATGGCCCCCGACTAGCCGCGCACGTCCAGCGCGTCCACGCCCACCTGCGTCGCAGCGTTCAAAAGCCCGACGTCGCGGCTGGCGAGCGGCAGGCGTCTGTCCATAGCCAGCGCCAGATACAGGGCGTCATAGAATCGCAAACCCGTAGACCGGGCCAGAACCGCGACTTCATCCAGGCGATGTGCGGCCTCGGGCGCCTCCAGCCGGATCAGTGACAAACCGTCCCGCAGAGACTCCTCGGCATCGGAGGCGCTGATCAGGCCGCGCGCTTCTGATCGCAGCAAGACCGAGCGCAACTCGATCCCGAAATACCAGGGCGCGATGAATACCGTCTGGGCGCGACGTTCCAACAGGGCGAGCGCAGACGGCGTGACCTGGCTGGGCAGGAACCATGCGAGAGCGGCCGATGCGTCTACGACCACCGATCGTCTCGATCCCGATCCAGCAGGTCATCCATTTCGCCCGGTGAGGGCGCCGCGCCCGGCTGTTCACTCCGGCGAGCATTGACCCGATCGATCAGACGACGGATCGCGACCGGATCTCCGACTCTGGCCGGGTCGGCCGGCACAATGCGCACGGCCGCCTTGCCGTAGCGGGTCACGACGACCTCCTCGCCGGTCCGTTCCACCTCAGCGACGATGGCCGAGAATTCAGTCTTGGCTTCAAGGACGCCCAGATGCCTCACGGATTCACTCCTGCCCATATGTGGTCAGGAATAGCATGGCGTCCGGCTTTACGCTACCTCCGACCACATCTGGTTCGCCTTCAGGAAATCCTCGTGCGAGGGCAGTTGATCCGCCGTCGCCGTCCACGCCTGTTTGATCCGCTCGAACCCGGCCGCGACATGGTCCATGTTCTGATAGTCGTACAGCGGGTTGTGCGCCCGGGGCGTGATCCCCTGCCCCACCATCACCGCCATCCATGAGCCCTGGCTGAAATACTCGTCGGCCCCGACCTGGAACAACAGGCCCCGGTCGCGGAACATCTCGACCCGCTCGGCCAGGGTATCTGGGATCGGCATATCGCGGACCCGCCGCCACAAGTCCGTGTCGTCCCGGTCGGTCGCATGATAGTGCAGGATCACGAAGTCGCGGATCAGGTCGATCTCGCGCCCCAGCCGCCGGTTGTAGCCATCGGTATTGGTCTGGCTGAAATCCATGTCGGGCCAGTGCTGCAACAGCCGGATGACCCCCACCTGCATCAGATGGATGCTTGTCGATTCCAGCGGCTCGATGAAGCCTGACGACAGGCCCAGCGACACCACGTTCCTGTCCCACAGTTTCTTGCGTTTGCCGGTGACGAACCGCAGCGCGCGCGGTTCGGCCAGGGCCTCTCCGTCCAGATTGGCCAGCAGGGTCTCGCGCGCAGCGTCGTCATCGATATGGTCGCTGCAATAGACATAGCCGTTGCCCGTGCGGTGCTGCAGGGCGATCCGCCACTGCCAGCCCGCATCGCGCGCGGTGGCCGACGTATAGGGCGTCGCCGGTCCGATCCTGGCGCAGGGGACGGCCAGCGCCCGGTTCATCGGCAGCCAGTGCGACCAGTCCTCGTATCCGGCCTTCAGCGCGCCCTCGATCAACAGCCCCCGGAACCCGGTGCAGTCGATGAACAGATCGGCGCTCAGCGTCCGGCCATCCTTCAGCACCACATGATCGACGAACCCATCGTTCGGCCGTTGCACGACCTGGACGACCTCGCCCTCGATCCGCTCGACCCCGCGCCCGGCGCAGACCTTCCTCAGATACTGGCCATACAGGGTCGCGTCGAAATGATAGGCGGTGTGAAACCCCGCCATCGTTGACCTTGGATCGCCTGACCGCGCCCCCGCCTTGCCGCGTCGCGCCGCATGGGCGCAGACCGAATAGGCTTCCAGACTGGCGGCCTTGCCCTGTGCTTTCAGCGCGAAAAACGACCCCGGAAAATCCCCCAGCGACGGCCCCTGACCAAAGGTGCCGAACGGGTGGAAATAGGCGCTGTCCTTGCTGCCCCAGCCGTTGAACTCGATGCCCAGTTTGATCGTCGCCTTGGTCTCGCGCATGAACTCGGCTTCGTTCAGATCGATCAGGGCGTTGAAATCCTTGATCGTCGGCACGGTGGCCTCGCCGACCCCGACGATGCCGATGTCTGCGCTCTCGACCAGCCGCACCTGCGCATTCGGCCCCACCGACCGCTTGATCGCCGCCGCCGCCATCCAGCCGGCCGTGCCCCCGCCGACGATCAGGATGGATTTGATCGGAGCCGCGCTCACTGGCGCATCATCTCGCGCGCGGTGATCACCCGCATGATCTCGTTGGTGCCTTCCAGAATGCGGTGAACCCGCAGGTCGCGCACGATCCGCTCCAGCGGATAGTCCTTCAGGTATCCATAGCCGCCGTGCAGCTGCAGCGCCTCGTCGGCGATCTGGAAACAGGCGTCGGTCGCCATCCGCTTGGCCATGGCGCACCATTTGGTCTTTTCGGGATGGTTGGTGTCCATCGCCCAGGCCCCGCGCAGAACCATCAGCCGGGCGGCCTCCAGTGCGGTGGCCATATCGGCCAGCTTGAACTGGGTATTCTGGAACTCGGCCAGCGCCTTGCCGAACTGTTTGCGCGTGGCGACGTAAGCCTGGGCCGTTTCCAGCGCCAGCCGCGCCCCGCCCAGCGAACAGGCGGCGATGTTCAGCCGTCCGCCGTCCAGTCCCATCATCGCATAGCGAAACCCGTCGCCCTCCTTGCCCAGCAGGTTGGCCACCGGCACGCGGCAGTCGTCGAACTGGACGATGGCGGTCGGCTGGCTGTTCCAGCCCATCTTTTTCTCCTGCGCCCCGAACGACAGGCCGGGCGCATCCTTGTCGATCACGAAGGCTGAAATGCCCTTCGGCCCCGCCTCGCCCGTCCGCGCCATCACGACATAGACGTCCGACGTGCCCGCGCCCGAGATGAAGGCCTTGGACCCGTTCAGGATGAAGTCGTCGCCATCGCGCAGCGCCGTCGTCCGCATCGACGCCGCGTCCGACCCCGACCCCGGCTCGGTCAGGCAATAGGAGGCGATCAGCTCCATCGTCGCCAGTTTGGGCACATAGCGAACCTTCAGGTCTTCGGACCCGAACCGGTCGATCATCCACGTCGCCATGTTGTGGATCGAGATAAACGCCGCCGTCGACACATCGCCGCGCGCCAGTTCCTCGAAGATCAGCGCCGCCTCGATCCGCCCCAGCGCCATGCCGCCATGATCCTCGCTGGCATAGATGGCGGCGAACCCGGTCTCGGCCGCCCGGCGCATCACATCGACGGGGAAATGTTTCGTCTCGTCCCACTCGGCCGAATGGGGCGCAAGCTCCGCGTCGGCGAATGCGCGCGCCGCGTCCTGAATGGCGCGTTGATCCTCGTTCAGGGCGAAATCCATGGGGTCTCCCGGTCGGTCGTTTTCTTGGGTTTCTAGCGGCGGGCCGACACCGCGTCACCAGAACCCTTTTCTTTTCGTCATCCTCTCCTTTCGTCATCCTCCGGCAAGCCGCCGCTTAGCGGCGCAGACCGAGGGACGCAGCGGCGCGCGACAGCGCGAACCTGTCACTCACACCGACGCTTCCGACATCGTGGCTGAACAGGTCGCCTTCGGCGCCGCTGCGTCCCCCGGTCTCCGCTTCGCTGCGCCGGAGGATGACGAAGGCAGGGGTGTGGGATAAGCACCCGCCATGACCCTCCCCTTCGCGCCTGCCCCCTTTCCGCTCGCCCGCCCGCGCCGCCTGCGCAGCCAGCCCTGGGTGCGCAGGCTGGTGGCCGAGACCACATTGACGCCGTCCGACCTGATCTGGCCCCTGATCGTCCACGACGGCGCCGACGACCGTGTCCCCGTCCCGTCCATGCCCGGCGTCTTCCGCCTGTCGCCCAGGGCCGCCGCCGCCGCCGCCGTAGAGGCCCGCGATCTCGGCATCCCGATGGTGGCCCTGTTCCCCAACGTCGACGCGGCGACGAAGGACGCGATCGGCACCGGCGCGACCGACCCCGACGGCCTGATCCCCGACTGCATCAAGGCCATCAAGGACGCGGCGCCCGAGATCGGCGTCATGTGCGACGTGGCGCTCGACTGCTACACCGACCACGGCCACGACGGCGTCGTCGAGGACGGCCGGATCGTCAACGACGCCAGCCTGGAACGTCTGGCCGAGCAGGCCTTCATCCAGGCCCACGCCGGCGCCGATGTCGTCGCCCCGTCGGACATGATGGACGGCCGGGTCCAGGCCATCCGCGAGGCGCTGGAGGCCAACGGCTTTTCCGACACCCTGATCCTGTCCTACGCGGCCAAATTCGCCTCGGCCTTCTACGGCCCCTACCGCGACGCCGTCGGTTCGGCGAAGATGCTGACCGGCGACAAGAAGACCTATCAGATGGACTACGCCAACTCCGACGAGGCGTTGAAAGAGGTCGCCATGGACATCGCCGAAGGGGCCGACATGGTCATGGTCAAGCCGGGCATGCCCTATCTCGACATCGTCCAGCGCGTGTCCGAGACCTTCAAAATCCCGACCTTCGCCTACCAGGTCAGCGGCGAGTACGCGATGATCCAGGCCTCGATCGCCAACGGCTGGCTCGATCAGGACCGCGCCATCCTGGAGACCCTGCACGGCTTCAAGCGCGCGGGCTGCGCCGGCGTCCTCAGCTATTTCGCACCCCAGGCGGCAAGGTTGCTGGGAGCCTGAGAATGCCGACGCTGCTGCGGATCGGACCGTATCGCTTCTATTTCTACAGCCATGAGCCGAACGAGCCGCCGCACGTCCATGTCGATCGCGACGACTGCACCGCAAAATTCTGGCTAAGGGACACGGCGCTGGCCCAGAACATCGGCTTTTCCGCAAAGGAGTTGCGCGTGATACAAACCCATGTGGCTGACCATCGCGAAGCATTCGGAAAGGCGTGGCATGACTTCTTTGGCGCATAACGACGTCGTCGATATTCGCGCAAAATCGGTGACGATCGAAGACGAACGTCTGGTCGTCGAACTGATGGACGGTCGGGCCATCGCAGCCCCCCTTGTCTGGTATCCACGACTGGCCAACGCCACCGAGGCCCAGCGCAACCATTGGGAACTTTCGGGCGCCGGCCTCGGGATCCACTGGCCAGACATCGATGAAGATCTGAGTACCGAAGGTCTGCTTCGCGGCGCCCCGGCGCCTAACTGGAATGCTGGATAAAGAATGCTGCGACGCATCTTCCTCGGACTGGCCCCCGCCCTGCTGTGGCCCGCGCTCGCCTCTGCGCAGGACGCCGCCGAACCCGCCCTGCCGCGCGTGCAGATGGAGACATCGGCCGGACGCATCGTCATCGAGGTCGATGATGTCGCCGCCCCGATCACGGGCGCCAATTTCCTGAAATACGTCGACGAGCACCGCTTGGACGGCGCGACCTTCTACCGTGCGATGACCTCCGCGCCCGGCATGGGGTTGGTTCAGGGCGGGGTGAACAATGATCCAGACCGCGTCCTGCCGCCCATCGCCCACGAGCCGACGACCCTAACGGGCCTCAGCCACATCGACGGCGCCGTCTCGATGGCCCGCTATGCGCCCGGCACGGCCACGGGCGACTTCTTCGTTTCGGTGGGACCGACGCAGTACTATGACGCAGGTCGCCCCTTCTCCGTCGACGCCGACGGCTTCGCGGTCTTCGGCCGGGTGGTCGAGGGTATGGACATCGTCCGCGCCATCCTGGCGTCACCGACCTCCCCGACCGAGGGCGAGGGCGTCATGCGCGGCCAGATGCTCGAGCCGAAAATCGTGATCACCCAGGCCTGGCGAGAACTTCAAACGCCCTAGCGTTCTGTCCGAGCCAGCAGGGCGACCAGATCGTCCTGCCAGAATCTCGCCCAGGTGTGGGTCCCATGACCCTTGCCGTCGGCGCCGGCGGGGATCAGCCGATAGGTCGCGTTCGAAAGCCTCGGCGCGAACTGTTCCGACAGCCCTAGTTCCGGCGGATTGATGAAATCGTCCGCCGAGTTGATCCAGGTCGTCGGCGCCGTCATCCGCTCAAGGTCGGCGGAAGGATCGTAGTCCCACGAGGCGTTGACCTGATACCACAGGTCGTTGGCGTCCAGCGCCGGCAGCCGCCGCTCCATCTGGGTCGCCAGATAGGCGTCCACGGCCTGGGCCGTCGCCAGATCCTGTTGCATCGCCATGGGGGCCGAACCCGCCAGAAGCAGCAGGTCCACGGCTGCCCGCAGCCCCCCGACAGGCTGGGTTTCGTAATCGCCTCCCGCCCAAAGCGGATCGCTGCGGATCGCATCCTTCAGCATGGTGCGCCACAGCCGATTGCGCCCGACGATCGCCGTCGGTTCGCAGGCCATCGGCATCAGGGCGTCGGCAAAGTCCGGGTGGGTCGTCCCCCAGACAAAGATATGCATACAGCCCATCGACGTGCCGAGGATCAGCCTCAGCCGGTCCACCCTCAGTCCATCGACGAGCAACCGCCGCTGGGCTTCGACCATCTCGTCATAGCCGTACTCCGGAAACGCCGCGCGCAGGCCATCGCTGGGCTTGGACGACGCGCCGTGGCCCAGATTGTCGGGCATGATGACGTAATAGCGGGTCACATCCAGCGGCTGGCCCGGACCGAACAGCGCGTCGGCGAACTGCGGCGACAGGAACTGCGCGCCCGTCCCCCCGGTGCCATGCAACAGCAGGACAGCGTTGGTCACCCGACCCCCGGCGTCGCGCGTCGGCTGGCCCAGCGTCCGGTAGTGAATGCGCGCGTCGGCCAATGCGTCTCCCCGCGCCATCGGCAGATCGCCGATCGCGACGTCGCCGTCGGCCGGGCTCCACGTCGGCGAGGTCTGGGCGTTCGCCTGCCCGCACAAGGCCAGACAGAGCACAAGGATCGTCGCGATACGCATGGCCGTCTGTGCTCCGACGTCCCGAGTTAGCATTCCAGCGCCGACCATGGCGCTGGAATCACGGGACATTTGTGATTCTGGAGGCCATCGAACAGGCGTCCCTGGCGGCCATGGTAGGAGGATCTCGGTCCTTTGACATCCCGCCCGACAAACGGCATCGGCGCGCCGATCGGACGCGTTGGACTCGGGGTGCAACCCCGTTGGGACCAATAATCGTTCAGACTCAAACGACTATGCGTCGTTGCTCACTGAATTGGACTCTTCGGACCCGGTCTTTTCGAGTCCAATCTCCGCCGGTCAGCGGTCCTGCAGCCTCGCGGCCAGGCTGGAGGTGTCCCAGCGGGCGCCGCCCATCGCCTGAACTTCGGCGTAGAACTGATCGACCAGCGCCGTCAGCGACAGACGCGCGCCGTTGGTCCGCGCCTCGTCCAGCACAAGGCCCAGATCCTTGCGCATCCAGTCGACGGCGAAGCCGAACTCGAACTCGCCCTTCGCCGCCGTCTTCCAGCGGTTGTCCATCTGCCAGGACTGGGCCGCGCCCTTGGAGATGGCGTCATAGACAGCGTCCGTATCCAGTCCCGCCTTCTGGGCGAAATGCACCGCCTCGGCCAGCCCCTGAACCACGCCCGCAATGGCGATCTGGTTGACCATCTTGGTCAGTTGGCCCGATCCGGATGGCCCCATGTGCTGGATCGCCTTCGAATAGGCCATGACCAAGGGCCGCGCCGTCTCCAGCGCCGCCGCGTCGCCGCCGGCCATGACGCTGAGCAGCCCGTTCTCGGCGCCCGCCTGTCCGCCCGACACCGGCGCGTCGATGAAGGCCACGCCCTTCGCCCCGCTCGCCTCGGACATCTCGCGCGCGATCTTCGCAGAGGTGGTCGTGTGATCGACGACGATCGCCCCGGCCTTCAGATGCGGCAGGGCCTCGGTCACCACCTGACGCACGTCGTCGTCATTGCCGACGCACAGAATGAACAGGTCCGCGTCTTCCGCCGCCTCGGCCACGGTCGCTGCGAAACGGCCGCCGTTCGCCTGGGCCCAGGCCCGCGCCTTGTCGGGCGAGCGGTTGTAGCCGGCGACCTCATGGCCGGCGGCGACCAGATGGCGCGCCATCGGCCCGCCCATCACGCCCAGTCCGGCGAATCCGATCTTCATTCGCCCGTTCCCCCGGCCACGCCGTACCCGCCCCGGAAATAGGTCAGGGCGGCACTGTCGGAGGCCTCGAACGCCTCCACCTCGCCCACGATCATCATGTGGTCGCCCATCTGGATCCGGTCGTGCACCCGGCAGTCGAAACGCGCCGCTGCGTCAGCCAGTCGGGGCGGCCCGTCCCCCACCCGCTCGAATTCATGATCCTCCATGATCGCGATCCCCTTGGCGAAACGGCGCGCCAGACCCTCGGACCCTGCGTCCAGAACATGGATCGAGAACCGCTCCGCCGCGCAGAACGGCCCCCAGCGTTCCGACCGTTCATCCAGACACCACAGCACCAGCCGGGGCGTCAGCGAAACCGAGGTGAAGGAGTTGATCGTGATCCCCAGAGGCCCCGCGCTGCTGTCGGCCGTCACCACGCAGACCCCGGTCGCGAACGCGCCCAGCGCCCTGCGATAGGCCGTGATGTCGCCCTGGCCGGCGACCTCGTCTGGTAGGGATTCCAAGCTCACGCCCCGGACTAGGCGACCCGTCCGGCAGAGGCAACCGGCGTCACAACCACAGGCGAATGGCGTCGCGCGAGATCGGCCCGTCCTCCTGGGCTGTGTTGACGGTATAGCTCACCCGCGTCTCGCGCGATCCGCAGGCGCAACGGAACCGTTCCGAGCGTCCCGCGACGGGCCAGAAGCGGCGCGCCCCGAACAACGGCCGGGGGTCCATCAGCGCCGCGCGCTCGCAATCCCGGGCAACGCAGGCGACGACCAGTCGCGCGCCGACGCGCGGCTGGCGGATGTCGCGGGGAATATAGAAGTCGGTACGGATGTCGCGCATGGAGCCTCCCGGCGCGACAGATAGCCACCCGCGACCTCAGTCCTCAAGCGAATTGTTCCCTATTCGTTCTCGTCCTGTGGACCGATGCCGTCATGACGCCAGCTCGGCGAGAACGACAGGGATCAGCCCGGGCAGATCTTCGGCCGTCAGGCCGGGGCCGAAGCGCGAGGCGGCGTCGGCATGCACCCATACGGCCGCGCAGGCCGCGTGAAATGGGTCCATCCGTTGCGCCATCAGCCCGCCCACGATGCCCGCCAGCACGTCGCCGCTGCCTGCGGTGGCCAGCCAGGGCGACCCGTTGCGGTTGATCGCGACCCGCCCGTCCGGCGCGGCGATCACCGTCTCGCGTCCTTTCAGGATCACGTGCGCGCCGCAGGTTTCGGCGGCCGACCGCGCCGCCGCCTCGCGACCCTGATCCAGCAGCCCCGGAAAGACGCGTTCGAACTCCCCCTCGTGCGGGGTCAGCACGTCGTCGCGATCCAGACTGACGAACAGCGCCTCCGGTCGCCCGCGAAACAGGGTCAGGGCGTCGGCGTCCACCACCAGGGCGGCGTCCGTCCGCGCCAGAGCGGCCAGGTTCAACGCCGTCGCCTCCGTCAGGCCCGCGGCCGGGCCGATGACCACGCAGTCCAGCGGTTCGGCCAGCGTCGCAAGTTCGTCGGGCGTGGAAAAGGCCTCGACCATGATCGCCTCTATGGACGCCGCCACGACCGCGCCCGCGTCCGGCGGACACAGAATACGCACCAGACCCGCGCCGGCCCGCAATCCCGCCCGCGCCGCCAGTCGGGCCGCGCCCGTGTGCAGCATCGGGCCGGAAACCACGCCCAATCGCCCCCGCGCGTGTTTGTGGGTGTCGGGGTCCGGCCACGGCAGTCGGTCTCGCCACAGAACGGGATCGTTGGTTTCGCTCATGCTTCCCTCAACGCGCCAAGATGACAAAAATGCAAATCGGCCCTTGCCTTATGCTGCAATGCGATGTCCCTTTGGTCCCCGAGCGTCTGGCCCATTCTGCCGCCTCGGGGGTCGCCCATGAAGAAGATCGAAGCCGTCATCAAGCCGTTCAAGCTGGACGACGTCAAAGAGGCCCTCCAGGACATCGGCGTCCAGGGCATGACCGTGCTCGAGGCCAAGGGATATGGCCGCCAGAAGGGTCATTCCGAACTCTACCGGGGCGCCGAATACGTCATCGACTTCCTGCCCAAGATCAAGATCGAGATCGTCGTCGCCGATGATCTGGCTCCGGCGGTGGTCGAGGCGATTCAGACCGCGGCCCGCACGGGCAAGATCGGCGACGGCTAGATCTTCGTCTCCGACGTTCTCGACGTCATCCGCATCCGCACCGGCGAAACCGGCGCCCAGGCCGTCTAACCGGCCCGGTCCGACAGCCACCCAGTAACGCTTCCTCCCCAGAAGAAACGACAGAAGGATCATCGACCCCATGAGCGCCAAGAAAATCCTGCAGGAGATCAAGGACAAGGACGTGAAATACGTCGACGTCCGGTTCACCGACACCAAGGGCCGTCTGCAGCACGTCACCTTCGACATCGACCTGGTCGACGAGGAATTCCTCGAGGAAGGCACGATGTTCGACGGCTCCTCGATCGCCGGCTGGAAGGCGATCAACGAAAGCGACATGCTGCTGAAGCCCGACCTGACGACGGCCTATATCGACCCGTTCTATCAGGCCACGACGATGTTCCTGTTCTGCGACGTGATGAACCCGGACACCGGCGAGCCCTACAACCGCGACAGCCGCTCGATGGCCAAGAAGGCGCTCAGCTATGTCCAGTCGGCCGGCGTGGGCGACGTCGTCTATTTCGGACCCGAAGCGGAGTTCTTCATCTTCGACGACGTGCGCTGGACGACCCAGCCGGGCAACACCGGCTACAGCTATGACTCGATCGAACTGCCGTCCAACACCGGGTCGGAATACACCGAGGGCAACATGGGCCACCGCCCGGGACCCAAGGGCGGCTATTTCCCGGTCAACCCGGTCGACTCGGGCCAGGACCTGCGGGCCGAGATGCTGGGCGTCATGCGCGACCTGGGCCTCCAGCCCGAAAAGCATCACCACGAGGTGGCCCCGGCCCAGCACGAACTGGGCCTGAAGTTCAGCGACCTGCTGACCATGGCCGACCGGCTTCAGCTCTATAAGTACGTCATCCACAACGTGGCGGCGGCCTACGGCAAGTCGGCGACCTTCATGGCCAAGCCCATGTTCGCCGACAACGGCTCGGGCATGCACGTCCACATGTCGATCTGGAAGGACGGCAAGCCCCAGTTCGCCGGCGACAAATACGCCGGTCTGTCGCAGGAATGCCTCTGGTACATCGGCGGCATCATCAAACACGCCAAGGCCATCAACGCCTTCGCCAACTCGACCACCAACTCCTACAAGCGTCTGGTGCCCGGCTACGAAGCCCCGGTGAAACTGGCCTATTCAGCCCGCAACCGCTCGGCCTCGATCCGCATCCCGCACACCTCGTCGCCCAAGGCCAAACGGCTTGAGGCCCGCTTCCCCGATCCGATGGGCAACCCCTATCTGACCTTCGTGTCGCTGCTGATGGCCGGTCTGGACGGGATCGAGAACCAGATCGATCCGGGCGGCCCCGCCGACAAAAACCTCTACGACCTGCCGCCCGAAGAGCGCGGCTCGATCCCCGAGGTCTGCGGTTCTCTGCGCGAAGCGCTCGAGAGCCTCGACAAGGACCGCGCCTTCCTCAAGAAGGGCGGCGTCATGGATGACGACTTCATCGACAGCTACATCGAGTTGAAGATGGAAGAGGTGATGCGCCTGCAACTGCACCCGCACCCGGTGGAATTCGACATGTACTACAGCTGCTGATCTGTCCGATCGGCTGATGCGCAAGGGCGCCGGACGAGGTTTCGTCCGGCGCCCTTTGTCTTTGTGAGGCCCTCAATGACGACCCCCGCACATGTCCATCGCCTTCGCGTTCGCTGGTCGGAAGTCGACGCGCAGGGCGTCGTGTTCAACCCCAACTATTTCGTCTACGCCGACGTAGCCGCCACCGAATTCCTGCGTGCAAACGGCATCCTGGCGCACCTGAACGAAGAGCTTCAGCAGATTTTCGCCGTCGATGCGCGAGCCGCCTTCAGGGGGTCCGCAAGGTTTGACGACGAACTGGACATCCACGTCCGGACGGCCCGGATCGGGCGTTCTAGCTTCGCCCTGGATATCGGCATCCACCGGCAAGAGCGACCGCTGACCGAGGTCGTGCTGACCTATGCGCGAGCGATCGACGGCGTGGCCGTCCCGCTCTCGGAAGATTTTCGCACCCGTCTGGGCCAGCCGGCCTGATCAGGCTGCGGCATCCCCGGAGCCGTCCTCGTCTTCGAGCTTGTCGCGCCGCCCCTCGATCAGCCGTACGCACCAGATCGAAATTTCGTAGAGGATCACCAGCGGCACGGCCAGCATCAGCTGGCTGATCGGGTCCGGCGGGGTGACCACGGCGGCCAGAACCACCACGGCGACGATCGCATAGCGGCGCCCCTCCGCCATGAATTTGGAACTGATCATCCCGGCCAGCCCCAGCAGGGTCATCACGACCGGCAGCTGGAAACACAGGCCGAACGCCAGAACCAGCGCGGTGACCAGGTTCAGATACTCCGACACCTTGGGCAGAAGCGCGACGGCCACCGTGTCGGAACTGATCTGCTGGCTCAGCGAGAACCACATGACGAACGGCAGCATGATGAAATAGACCAGCGCCGCGCCCAGCAGGAACAGCAAGGGCGAGGCCACCAGGAAGGGCAGGAAGGCCCCCTTCTCGTTGCGATACAGGCCCGGCGCCACGAACCGGTACAGCTGGAACGCCAGCACCGGGAAGGCCAGAAAGATCGCGCCGAACCCGGCCAGCTTCATCTTGGTGAACAGGATTTCCAGTGGTGCGGTGTAGATCAGCTGCGCCGCCTCGCTGGTCGTGGGCGGCATAGGGTGGATCCCGGCGGTCACCAGGATCAGATCCACCGGCGAGACGTGATGGCCGACCATGTTGGCGTGCAGGGCGCTGGCCGCCGCGAACGGCTTGACCAGGAACACATAGATCGGCCCGGCGAAGAAGAAGCACACGAAGAAGGCCAGCACGAATGCGCCGACGCACCAGAACAGCCGCCCCCGCAGCTCGATCAGGTGATCCATCAACGGCGCGCGCGACGCCTCGATTTCTGACTCGTCGCGATCCGTCATAGGTCCAGCTTGGCTTTACGGGTCACGCGCGGCTTGGCCGATCGTTTTGTCGGCGTGGACGCCTTGGAGGCGGCGGCGGTCTCCGCTGACTTGGGCTTGGTCGTCCTGGGTTTGACCGCCTGGCCCGTTTTCGGCGCGGCTCCTTTTGCGCGGGGCTTGCGCGGCTTGGGCGCGGCCGCCGTGTCGATCGACAGCGGCGTCATGGCCGGCTCCGGAAACTCGGGCTGATCAAGCGTCATCGGCGCAGGCGCGGCGGCCGCCTGGTCGACCTTCTCCAGATCGTCCTTGATGTCCTTGAAAGCGGCATTGGCCTCATCGCCCAGCCGGACCATGCTTTGACCAACCGAGCCCTTACCGTCCCGCAGCGCCTCGACCTCCTTGCGCAGATCGTCCAGCTCGGACTGGCGGGCCATCTCGTCGAAGCTGGAACGGAAATCGTTGGCCATTCCGCGCACCTTGGCGACCATCTTGCCGAGCTGGCGCAGCAGGCCGGGCAGCCGCTCGGGTCCGACCACCAGCAGGGCCGCTATGCCGATCACGAGATATTCGAGGCCCCCGATCCCGGGGCCGAGGCCGCCCATGCGTCAGGCTCTCATTCGCTCCAGGAACCTAGCGCTTCAGCTCTTCCTTTTCCGCATCCGTGCGCGGCAGGCTGGAGACGCCCTCGTGCGGGCCGTCCTTCTTGTCGTCTTCCTTTAGGCCGTCCTTGAACGCCTTGATGCCCTTGGCGGCGTCGCCCATCAGGTTCGAAATCTTGCCCTTGCCGCCGAAAAGCAGGGCGACGACGACGATGACGATGGCCCAATGCCAGATGCTGAAGCTGCCCAAGACTGATCTCCTCGAACGGACCGGTCGCGGCCCGTATGAATATACGCTGCATATAGTCCAACGGATGGCGACGCGCCAAGGGAAGCTGTAATCCCGCGCGAATGAGTCACGTCATCATCCACACCGACGGCGCCTGCAAGGGCAATCCCGGCCCCGGGGGCTGGGGCGCGATCCTTCAGGCCGGCGGCAAGACCAAGGAATTGTGCGGGGGAGAGCCCCTGACCACAAACAACCGGATGGAGCTGACCGCAGCCATCATGGCGCTGGAGGCGCTGACGCGGCCCTGCAAGGTCGATCTGCACACCGACAGCAAATACGTGATGGACGGCATCACCGGCTGGATTCACGGCTGGAAGGCGCGGGGCTGGAAGACGGCCGACAAGAAGCCGGTCAAGAACGACGACCTGTGGAAACGGCTCGATCTCGCGCGGACGCGCCACGAGGTGAAATGGCACTGGGTCAAGGGACACGCCGGCCACGATCTGAACGAGCGGGCCGACCAACTGGCCAATCAGGGCATCGACCGGATGCGGGCCGCGAACGCCTGACCCCGCGGCGGTGGAATCTTATCCGACCGTCCGCACCTTCAACGACGGACCGTCCAGACGCTCGACGATTACGCTGTCGCCGACCGGCGGACCCGCCCCCTCGATCTCGGCGGCCCATTCGGAACCGGAGACGAACACCCGGCCGCGCCCCTCAACGAAGGGCGCAACGACCCGCGCACGCTGGCCGATCAGACGGGCGTCGCGGTCGTTGATGTCCGGCTTGTCGCTGGGATTGACCCGCTGGATCAGCCGACGCGACATCAGGGTCGCCGCAACGGTCAGGGCGGCGAACAGGCCGACTTCGAACGCAAATCCCAGCCGCAGCCCCAGGGCCGTCAGCACCGCCACGATCCCGGCCGCCGCCGCCGGCCACAGCAGCCATTCTGTGGACAGGGCGGCCTCGACGGCCAGCAGGATTACGCCGATCGCCAGCCAGATCCAGAAGGGCTGGGCCGTATAGATATCGACGATGGCGTCCATGGCTCGCGTTTCCTCGATCAGGCGGTCGGCGGCACGGCGCCGCCACGGCTGCGGGCTGGCGCGGCCGCGGCCGCGCGCGGGGTCTGCTGCTGGTCACGTGCGGTGTTCACCAGCTCGGCCAGTCCGGCGATGCTGCCGACCAGGCCGCTCATCTCGGCGGGCACGATGACGGTCTTGGCCGTCGGATTGCGCGCCAGTTCGGCGAAGGCCTCGACGTATTTCTGGGCCACGAAATAGTTGATCGCGTTGACGTCCCCGGCGGCGATGGCCTGGGACACCATGGCGGTGGCGCGAGCCTCCGCTTCGGCTTCGCGCTCGCGGGCCTCCGCGTCCCGGAAGGCGGCCTCCTTGCGGCCCTCGGCCTGAAGGATGGCCGATTGCTTGGCCCCTTCGGCCCGCGCGATGGCGGCCTGTTTCTCGCCCTCGGCCTCGGTGATGACGGCGCGGCGTTCGCGCTCCGCCTTCATCTGGCGGGCCATGGCGTTGGTGATGTCGACGGGCGGCGTCAGGTCCTTGATCTCGATCCGGTTGACCTTGACGCCCCACGGTTCGGTCGCCGCGTCGATCACGGTCAGCAGGCGCGAGTTGATGTTGTCCCGCTGGAACAGAACCTCGTCCAGATCCATCGAGCCGACCACGGTCCGCAGGTTGGTCGAGCACAGCTGGGTGATGGCGTAGGGCAGATCCTCGACACGGTAAGCCGCCGCTGAGGCATTCATCACCTGGATGAAGACGATGGCGTCGACCTTCACCATGGCGTTGTCCTTGGTGATCACCTCCTGCTGGGGCACATCCAGAACCTGCTCCATCATGTTCATCCGCCGGCCGATTCGCTCGACGAACGGGGTCAGGATGCTGATGCCGGGGACCAGGGTCTTGGTGTATTTGCCGAACCGTTCGACGGTGAACTCGCGACCCTGCGGCACGATTTTCACCACGCTGAACAGCAGGACCAGCGCCAGGGCGACCAGGGCGATGACGAAATAACTCATTCGATATCCTCCGTTCCGCCAAGCCTATCGTCTCGGCGCTCGCCGCGCCATCGAAAGCGAACCGGCGAACGAAAGCGGCGGCCCCCGATGGAAGCCGCCGCACTCGGACAAGTCGACCGGAGGGATCTACTCGTCTTCGTCCTCGTCACCTTCGTCTTCATCGACGATCGTGAACTCCTCGCCATCCAGGGCGTCGACGGTCGAGTTAACGCAGGCGGTTTCACCGAACACAGTTACCAAACCTGACGTCGTTCAGGAGGGATCCGCCGCCTGCGCCGCCTCGCCTCGGGCCTCCCTGCGCCGCCGCATCGCCTCACGGATCACCCGGCGCGTCTCCGTCCAGGCGACGGCCGCCAGGGCGGCCTCCAGCGGCATGAACACCGCCGCCTCAGCGTCGTCTCCGGCGACGGTGTCTCCGGCCAGCCATTCGGCGACATAGTCGATCAGCACATAGTGCCGGTTCACTTCCGGGAAGATGCCGTCCACGACATCGATCAGCCCCAGGATGCGCGCCTCGACCCCCGTTTCCTCGCGAAGTTCGCGCAGGGCGGCCTCCACGGCGCGCTCACCCGGCTCGATCCGGCCGCCCGGCAGGCTCCATTCTCCGACCCGTGGCGGCGTGCCCCGGCGGATCAGCAGCACCTCGTCGCCGCGCAGACAGACCACCCCGACGGCGGGCACGGGAATCATGGAGGGATCGGTCATCCGCACAGTCTAGCCCCGCGCCTCGCTTTTGGGTGGCGCGGACGGCGACGCTTTGAGACAAGACGACATGTCCTCCCCTCCTCCCGCCGCCCTTGACGATCTGAAAGCCGCGCTCGGCCCTTCCGGCTGGACCGACGACGCGGGCGAAATCGCGCCCTGGCTGACCGAGTGGCGCAACAAATGGACGGGCCACACGCCGCTGATGCTGAAGCCCGCCTCGACCGCCGAAGTGTCGAAAGCGGTCGAGATCTGCGCGCGCCACGGCGTCGCCATCGTCCCCCAGGGGGGCGACACCGGCCTGGTCGGCGGTCAGATCCCCTATGGCGAGGTATTGCTGTCCACGCGTCGGCTTCGCGCCGTTCGCGACGTCACGCCGCTGGATGACGCGATGACGGTCGAGGCGGGCGTCACCCTGCTGGAGGCCCAGCAACTGGCGGCCAAGGCCGACCGCTTCTTTCCGCTCAGCCTCGCCGCCGAGGGCACGGCCACCATCGGCGGCGTCATCTCGACCAACGCAGGCGGCACCGCGGTGCTGCGCTACGGCATGATGCGCGACCTGGTTCTGGGCCTCGAGGCCGTCATGCCGGACGGCCAGGTGTTCAGCGGCCTGAAACGGCTGCGCAAAGACAACACCGGCTATGATCTCAAACAACTGCTGATCGGGGCCGAGGGAACGCTGGGGGTCGTCACCGCCGCCACGTTGAAGTTGTTCCCGATCATGCGCAGCCGCGCCACGGCCGTCGTCGGCCTGTCGGACCCTCACGCGGCGATCCAGTTGCTGGCCCGCGCCAAGGCCGAGACCGGCGGCGGGGTCGAGGCGTTCGAACTGATGAAGCGGGTCGGGGTCGAGTTCGCCATCAAACACATCCCCGGCGTCCGCGAGCCGCTGGACAGCCATCAGCCCTGGTATGTCCTGATCGAACTGACGTCGGGCGAGCCGGGTGCGGCCGAGGCCGGGATGGAGCGCATCCTGACGGCCGCCTTCGAGGCCGAACTGATCACCGACGCCGCCATCGCCCAGAACGAGACCCAGGTCCGCGACTTCTGGAAACTGCGCGAGGAACAGTCCGCCGCCCAGCGGCCCGAGGGCGGCGGCTGGAAACACGACGTCTCTGTCCCCGTCAGCCGCATCGCCGACTTCCTGAACGAGGCCTCGGCGGCCGTCGAACGGTTCGAACCCGGCGCCCGGGTCAGCGCCTTCGGTCACGTGGGCGACGGCAACATGCACTACGACATCCTGTGCCCTCCGGGCGGGGATCTGCAGGCATTCCTGGGCCGCTGGGAGGCGGGATCACAGGTCGTTCACGACATCGTCGCCGCCTACGACGGCTCCATTAGCGCCGAACACGGCCTGGGCCGGCTCAAGACCAAAGAGGCCCGCCGCTACAAGACCCCGCTGGAGATCGCGACGATGCAGGCGATCCGCTCGGCGATCGACCCGAAGCGGATCATGAACCCTGCGGTGCTGTTCTAGAGGGCGTTCGCGGGCGCCGAAGCAACGGATGCCAACCGTAGCCGTTCGGTGCGGCAGCATGTCGCACGCGACGCCATCCTTGCCGCTTCAGGATCCTGAATGTTTTCGTTCGCCAATGTCGCCATCGTCCTAGCGACCCTGGCCGCCGCCATCCTTCTGTTCAGGCCCCGGCTGCTGAAGTCCGAGACCTGGCAGGCGACGGTCACGCCTCTGGCTTCGATCATCGGTTCCGGCTTTCTCGTCGCCGGACCGATCCTGGCCGGCGTCGCGGGCAACTGGGCGATCGCGGCCATGCTGTCGCTCTGTGCGGTCGGCTATCTGTTCGGGGCCGCGATCCGCTACAACATCGCTCATATCGAGCCTGAACTGCACGGTTCGCCCAGCCCCCTGGTCCGGGTCGTCGAGCGGGCGTCCGAACTGGCGCTGGCCGTCGCCTATTTCGTCTCCGTCGCCTATTATCTGCATCTGTTCGCGGCGTTCGGACTTCGGTTCACGGGCATCGACGACATGCTGTGGATCAGGGTCGCAGCGACCATCGTGATCGGCGGCGTGGGCCTTGTCGGCGCCACCGGTGGACTGGACGGACTTGAGCGGATCGCCGTCGGGGCGGTCGCGCTGAAGCTGACGCTGATCCTGGGGCTGTTCGCCGGGCTGATCGTGGCGGCCGGCGCGGCCCTGTCGGCTGGAACGTTTCAATGGAACGCCCCTGCCCCGGTCTATGATTTTCAGGATCTGCGGGTCCTGTTGGGGCTGGTGGTCCTGGTCCAGGGGTTCGAGACCTCGCGGTTTCTCGGCGCCGCCTATCCCGCGACAATGCGCATCCGCACCATGCGTCACGCTCAATGGATCGCGACGGCGGTCTATCTGATCTTCTTCCTGCTGATCACCAGCTATTTCGATATCGACGCGGTTCAGGCGACCGGCGAGACCGGCATTATCGACATCCTGCGACCGGTCGCCATCCTGATCCCGCCGCTGATCATCCTCACGGCCCTGGCGTCGCAGTTGTCGGCGGGCGTGGCCGACATGAACGGCGCCGGCGGCCTCCTGTCCGAGGCCTCGGGCAAACGCCTCAGCGTCAGGATCGGCAACGGACTGACGGCCGTCGCCGCCATAGCCATCATCTGGTCGGCCGACATCTTCGGCATCATCGCCTGGGCCTCGCGGATGTTCGTCATCTTCTACGCGCTTCAATCGGGGCAGGCCGCCTGGTCGGCCTTTCGTCGCGGCAAATATGCGCAGTCCGCCCTGTTCGCCGGGGCCGTCGCCCTGGCCCTGGTCGTCGTCGTCTTCGCCAAGGCCGCCGCCGCCTGACGCCGCCCTTCAATCCGTCACCGAACAGGCCTAAACCGCCCGCTTGTCGAACGGAGCCGCGCCTTGCTGATCGTCCTGTCCCCCGCCAAGCGGCTGGACTTCACCGAACCCTCGCCCGACGTCGCCGCGACGCGTCGCCGCTTCGTCGAGGACACGACGTCCCTGTCGAAGACCGCCCGCAACCAGACCCAGGCCGACCTGCGCCGTCTGATGGGTATTTCCGCCGACCTCGCCAAGCTCAACCAGGCCCGGTTCAAGGCCTTCGAACCGGATGCGCTGGACGCCGGCATCCAGGCCGCTTTCGCCTTCGACGGCGACGTCTACCAGGGGCTGGACGCGCGCACCCTAGACAGGCCCGCGCTCGATTTCGCTCAAGGTCACTTGCGCATCCTGTCAGGCCTCTACGGTCTGCTGCGGCCGCTCGACCGGATTCAGCCCTATCGGCTGGAGATGGGGACGCGGTTGAAGACCCGTCGCGGGTCCAGCCTCTACGATTTCTGGGGCGACCGGATCTCGAAACAGCTGAACGCGGACGCCGACGGCCAGTCGGATCCGACCCTGGTGAACCTGGCCAGTCAGGAGTATTTCGGCGCCGTCGACGCCAAGGCCCTGAAACTGCCGGTCGTCACCCCGCATTTTCGCGAGAACAAGGACGGCGAAAGCCGCATCATCTCGTTCTTCGCCAAGAAGGCGCGCGGCGCCATGGCGCGTTTCGCCATCGACGAACGGATCGAAACCGCAACCGATCTGAAGGCGTTCAGCCGTGACGGCTACAGCTTTCAGAAGGCCGCCTCGACCGAAACCGACTGGATATTCACCCGATCGGGAAATAACTGACCGGCCCATCGCCTTCGCAGTCGCGAAAGGCTAGGCTGACCGCAAATCAGAGACCCCGCGTCGCACGTTCGTGCGCGGACCGGGGCGCAGGACGAGAGTGGACGACCATGTTCCAGTGGCCCGGCAAGAAGGACGGCGAGCAGACCGAGCGCCCCGTCTATCGTGATCCCAACGACCTGAAGGGCCAGGTGGCCGTTATTTCCGGTTCGACCTCGGGCATCGGCCTGGCCCTGGCGCGTGCCGTGGCCTCACGCGGCGGCGATGTCGTGCTGAACGGCCTGGGCGACCCCTCCGAGATCGAACGCACCCGCGCCGAGATGGAGGCCAGCTGCGGCGTCCGCGTCCGCTATCACGCCGCCAACATGCTGAAGGGCGACGAGGTCGCCGACATGGTCGCCTTCGCCAAACACCAGCTGGGGCGCGTCGATATCCTGGTCAACAACGCCGGCATCCAGCATGTCGAGGCGGTGGAGAAATTCCCGTCCGACAAATGGGAACAGATCATCGCCATCAACCTGTCCTCGACCTTCTACGCCACCCGCGCCGCCATCCCGATCATGAAGGCGCAGGGACGGGGCCGGATCGTCAACATCGCCAGCGCCCACGGCCTGGTCGCCAGCCCGTTCAAGTCGGCCTATGTCGCCGCAAAGCATGGCGTGATCGGCTTCACCAAGACCGTCGCGCTGGAAGTCGCGCGCGACAACATCACCTGCAACGCCATCTGCCCCGGCTATGTCGAGACGCCCCTGGTCCAGTCCCAGATCGCCGATCAGGCCAAGGCCCGCGGCATCTCTAAGGAAAAAGTCGTCACCGACGTGATCCTCGAGGCCCAGCCGACCAAGCAGTTCGTCACGACCGACCAGCTGACAGGGATGTTCCTCTATCTGATCTCGGACCTGGGGGCCTCGGCCAACGGGGCCAGCTTCTCCATCGACGGCGGCTGGACCGCGCAATAGCTTCAAAACCGGGGGGTCGATGGCGCTTTTCAAACGCAAGACACCGGGCGCCCCGGCAGGCAAGACCCCCGAGGTTGGCCGACGGCCGATCTGTCTGGCGCTTCAGGGCGGCGGGGCGCACGGGGCTTTCCAGTGGGGCGTGCTGGATCGGCTGCTGGAGGCCGACGTGCTCGACATCCGCGCCGTCACCGCCTCGTCCGCCGGGGCCATGAACGGGGCCGCGCTCGTGTCCGGTCTGGCGACCGGCGGATCGGCCGGCGCCCGCGCGTCGCTGGACAAGCTGTGGCGAGAAACCAACCAGTCCGGCGGCAAGAACGTCTTTGGCGACACCTCGATCTGGTCGAACGCCCTGCAACCCTCGTGGCTGAAGGACTCTCCGCTGTGGCGGGCGTCGGAGACGCTGGCGATGTCGATGAGCCCCTATGAATTCAATCCGTTCAACCACAATCCTCTGAAACGGGTTCTGCTGGCTTCGATC
Source organism: Alphaproteobacteria bacterium (assembly GCA_018820205.1). Lineage (GTDB taxonomy): Bacteria > Pseudomonadota > Alphaproteobacteria > Caulobacterales > Caulobacteraceae > Brevundimonas. The sequence goes on along the minus strand of JAHJOK010000059.1, from coordinate 20,255 downwards.
GATTTCGAGGCGGTCCAGACGTCGGACGTCAAGCTGTTCGTGGCCGCAACGGCCGTGCGCCACGCCAGGTCCCGCGTCTTCACCTCGACCGAGATCACCGATCAGGTTCTGCTGGCCTCGGCCTGCCTGCCCCATCTGTTTCAGGCGGTCGAGATCGAGGGAGAACCCTATTGGGACGGCGGCTATCTGGCCAACCCGCCGCTGTGGCCGCTGTTCTACGACGACACGCCGGACGACGTCCTGCTGATCACCCTGAACGCCTTCGAGCGCGCCGAAACGCCCAAGGCGGCGGGCGAGATCATGGACCGGTTGAACGAGGTGGTCTTCAACGCGCCCCTGGTCGCCGAACTGCGCGCCGTCGCCTTCGTTCAGGACCTGATCGAACAGGGTCGGCTGACCCCCTCGGCGCGCGATCAGTACCGCCACATCCTGATGCACGCGATCGAGGCCGACGGCTGGCTGGGCGACCTTTCGCTGGGCTCCAAATTCAACACCGAATGGAGCTTCCTGAACGACCTCAAGACTCGCGGGCGGGCTGCGGCGGACGACTGGCTGGGTCATTGCATGGCCGAGGTGGGCGAACGCTCCAGCGTCGATCTGCAAGCAAGGTTCGGGTGAGATCTACCCAACAAACCCCGCCGCCCGCCTGAGCCGATCGTTGATCGCCTCGCCCAGCCCGGCCGTCGGCACCGGCGACACCGCAATTCCCGCCGGCCGTTCGCGGTCCGCTTCCCTCAGCAGCCGGAACAGGTTCGCCGCCGCCTCGCGCGGGTCCCCCAACGGGCTCAGACTCCAGCGCGGGTCGCCGACACCGGGGCCGAAACCGAGCAGGATTTCGTCGTCACGAGCGGCCTCGACATCGATCCGGACCGGAGCGTCGGGGGCGTAATGGGTCGTCAGCCGGCCGGGGGAACGATGCCCCTGCCCGTCTGCACCGGCCTCCGCCGTCAATGGCCCGACCACGCCTTCGATCTCGAGCCGCGTGACGGAGCCGGGGCGGAGCACGGCGACCCGGCCATCCAGCACGGACACTACCGTACTCTCGATCCCCACCGCGCAGGGCCCGCCGTCCACCGCGGCGGCGGCGAACGCCCCGGTCTCCTCCATGGCGTCCGCGAATGTCGTCGGCGATGGTCGGCCCGACCGATTGGCCGAGGGGGCCACGACCGGCCCGCCGAACGCGTCCAGCACGGCCCGGGCCCTGGCATGGCCGGGGACCCGCACCGCCACGCTGTCCAGCCCCGCCCGCGCCAGCTCGCTGACCCCGTCGCGATGGGGGGCGACGATCGTCAGGGGACCGGGCCAGAAGGCCTCCGCCAGGGCGCGCGCCGCACCGTCGAACACGGCGATCCGCTCGGCCGCTACGGCGTCCGCGACATGCGAAATCAACGGATTGAACCGAGGCCTTCCCTTGGCCTCGAAGATCTTCGCGACCGCCTCGGCGTTCGCCGCGTCGGCCGCCAGCCCATAGACGGTCTCGGTCGGCAGGATCAGCAGATCGCCGTTGCGCAACGCCGCCACGGCATCGGCGACGGATCCGTTCACGGCCGGCGCGGGATCAGCGGAATCATCCGGTGCAGCACATTGTCGCGGTCCAGGAAATGATGCTTCAGCGCCGCCAGCACGTGCAGCGCCACCAGCACGTACAGAACCTTCACCCCCGCCTTGTGCAGATCCATGAACGTCCCGGCCAGATCCCGGTTCAGCGGCAGCGGCAACAGGGGCCACTGAAACAGGCCGAACCATTCGATGACCCGCCCGCCCGCCGAGGACGCCGCCCATCCTCCGAGCGGCAGGCCGATCAACAGCATATAGAACAGGACATGGTTGGTCCGGGCGGCGATCACCTGCCATCGCGGCGTTCCCGCCGGCATGGGCAGCGCCGGATTGGCCAGCCGCCAGGCGATTCGGACCATCGTCAGGACCAGGATGCTCAATCCCACGCCCTTGTGGATCTGAACCAGCTCGCGCGACAGCGGCCCCTCGGTCGCATCGTGCGCGGTGATCAGCAGCACCTGGGTCAGCACCAGCAGCGCGATTCCCCAGTGGAAGATCAGCGACACGGTCGAATAGCGGTTCCTCGGCTCGGCCATTCTGATTCTCCGTTCCTCCGCCTGTTTCGCCGTACAGCTTGGCGCCGTCGCCGGCCATCGCCAAGCCGTGGCTTGCGTGCCGTCGCGGCATCGTCGCATGAAGGGCTTCGAAGCGTCGTCACTTGTGTAAGAAGACGCCGCACAGCCCGACCGGAGTTTTCGCCATGACCTATCGCGCGCCCGTCCGCGACCTGGCCTTCAGCCTGACGCTCGCCGGTATCGACGATCTGGCCGCGACCGGCGCCTTTCCCGACTACGACGCCGACGTGCGCGATGCGGTGCTGGAGGCGGCCGGCCAGTTCTCCGAAGGCGTTCTCGCCCCGCTGAACCGACCGGGCGATCTGGCTGGGGCGAAATACGCCAATGGGGCCGTGACGGCCGCGCCCGGTTTCGCCGACGCCTATCACCAGTTCGCGGCGGGCGGCTGGACGGGTCTGGCCGCGCCCGGATCCGCCGGCGGCCAGGGCCTGCCCAAGGCGCTGGAGCTTGCGGCCTATGAGACCGTCCACAGCGCCAACATGGCGTTCGGCCTCTGCCCCATGCTGTCGCTGGCCGCCATCGAGGCGATCGAGGCCCACGGCACCAAACACCAGAAGACCGCCTATCTGCCGCGCATGGTCTCGGGCGAATGGACCGGCGCCATGTGTCTGACCGAGCCGCACGCCGGCACCGATCTGGGCGCCCTGACATCGACGGCCACGCCCAACGGTGACGGGACCTACAGCCTGACGGGCCAGAAGATATTCATCACCTGGGGCGACCACGACGCCACCGACAACATCGTCCACATGGTGCTGGCCCGCCTGCCCGACGCCCCCGCCGGTCCCAAGGGGATCAGCCTGTTTCTGGCGAACAAATTCCTGGTCAACGCCGACGGCTCGCTGGGCGACCGCAACAGCTTCCGCCCCGTCGGCATCGAGCACAAGCTGGGCATCCACGCCTCGCCGACCTGCGTCATGGCCTATGAGGGCGCCACCGCCGAACTGGTCGGCCGCCCCAATGAGGGTCTGGCCCACATGTTCGTCATGATGAACGCGGCCCGTGTCGGCGTTGGCGTCGAGGGCGTGGCCATCGCCGAACGGGCGTATCAGGCGGCTCTCGCCTACGCGCTGGAACGCCGTCAGGGCCGGTCGGTCTGGACCGGCGAAGCCAGCGCGCCGATCTTCGACCACCCCGACGTGCGCCGGACGCTGTCGGTCATGAAGGCCCGGATTGAGGCCGCCCGCGCCATCTGCCTGTCGACCGGCGTCGCGGCCGACATGGCCCGCCATGCCGAAAACGAGGACCTGGGCCGTCACTGGAAGGGCCGCGAGGACATCCTGACCCCCATCGCCAAGGCCTGGTCTACGGATGCCGGCGTCGAGATCGCGTCGCTGGGCGTTCAGGTCCACGGCGGCATGGGCTTCATCGAGGAGACCGGCGCCGCCCAATACTATCGCGACGCCCGCATCGCCCCGATCTACGAGGGGGCCAACGGCATCCAGGCCATGGATCTGGTCGGTCGCAAACTGTCTCAGGACGCCGGGGCCTCGGCCAGGGCGATCATCGTCGAGATGAAGACCACGCTGGCGGAACTGGCCGGTCTGTATTCGGGCAAGCCTGTCGAACGGTTCGCCACGGCCATTTCGGCGGTCGAGGACGCCACCCTGTGGCTGCTGGACCGCAAGGCCGATCCCGACGGCGCGGCCGACGTCCTGGCGGGCGCCGACGCCTACCTCAGGCTGATGGGCGACGTCATCGGCGGCTGGATGCTGGCCCGGGGCGCGCTGGCGGCGAAGGCGCGGCTGCAGACCGGTGACGGCGACCCCGTCTGGCTGCAGGGCAAGATGGACCTCTACGAAGTCTACGCCGCCAACATCCTGGGCCACGCCTCCAGTCGCCTCGCGGCCGTCGGCCAGGGCGGCGACCTGCTGTCCCGGATGACGCGGGAGGCGTTGGGGGCCGCCTAGTTCGACGGCGCGTCCAGCATCCGGATCGCCTCCCGGATATAGACCGCGTGGGTGACCACGCCGATCTCCAGCTGTTCGTCGTTGACCCGGACCTCCTGGCTCAGCAGGCCGGCGATGAAGGCGTTCTCGGGTTCGGTCGTGCCTGGCCGTTTCCGCGCGCTCGGCGTCCAGAACACCGGCCCGCCCGAGTTGCCCGGGAAGACCGTGAAATCCAGCAGGAAGGTCGGAAAGGCGCTGACCGGCGACAACGGATAGGACGCGATCCGGCCGACTCTCAGGATCGGAAACCCGGCCCGGTTGGCGGACAGACCGCGCGGAAAGCCCAACGACAGCAGTTCGTCGCCCGGCCCGACCTGCCAGGCGTCGAAGGCGTTCTCGTCCGCCAGCCAGCCCAGCGGAATCGCCGCCCGGGCGAAGGTCGCGGGCGCCTGAACCTCCATCACCGCGACGTCCCGATCCGGGTGCCGGGTCCACAGGGGCTCGCCCCGGACGTCTCGAATGGTCAGCGGCTCGGGATCGAACCGCCAGGCGCCGTCGCCCAGCGCCGTGCGCCAGCCGATCCTCGCCTCGGGCTCATCCATCCGCTCCAGCACATGGGCCGCGGTGACCAGCACGACCCGCGGCGCGCCGTCCGGACGCGGGGCCTGGATCAGAAAGCCCGTGCCGACCGTCCGGGTGTTCGGCCCCGACGGCTGATCCAGTTGCACGGTCGCGTCGATCAGCCCCACGGTCAGATCCCATGCAGGGGCCGTCACCGGCGGCGGGGCGGCGTCCTGAGCGGGCGGAACCTGGAACATCTGCGGGCCTTCCTGAAACTTCGCCGTATTTGACCGGCACGGCCCCGCTCGCACAAGCTGCGCCGGTCGCCTACAGGGAGGCGCTCGTTTCGCCCGCCCCTCATGGATGTCCAGATGTCGCCCACGCCGCCCGTCGCCCGGAAAATTCCCGTCGTCATCGAACAGCTGGGACGCACCCGCACCGACGACTATCAGTGGATGAAGGACGACAACTGGCAGGCCGTGCTGCGTGACCCGACCCTGATCAAGGCCGACGTCAAAGAGCATCTGATGGCCGAGAACGCCTACCGCGAGGCCATGCTGGCCTCCACCCTGCCGCTTCAGGCCGCGATGTTCGAAGAGATGAAGGGGCGCATCAAGGAAGACGATTCCTCGGTCCCCTCGCCCGACGGTCCCTGGGAATACTACACCCGCTTCAACACCGGCGATCAGCACCCCCTGTTCTGCCGACGCCCTCGCGGCGGCGGGGCCGAGACCGTGCTGCTGGACTGCAATCTACTGGCCGAAGGCAAGGCCTATTCCGAGGTTTCGGCCGCGGAACACAGCCCCGACCACAGCCTGTTCGCCTATGCCGAGGACGCCCAGGGGTCGGAGGTCCACCAGATCCACATCCGCGACCTGACGACGGGTGAAGTCCTGCCTGATCCGATCGAATCGGCCACCGGCAATTTCACCTTCTCGCCCGACAGCGCCTGGATCTTCTGGACCAACCGCGACGACAACGGCCGCCCGGACAAGATCTTCCGCCGCCCCTCGCGCGGCGGCGAAGCGACCCTGGTCTACGAGGAGGCCGACGACGGCATGTTCATCGGCGTCGGCCGCTCGTCGGACGACGCCTTCATCCTGATCACGGCCCAGAATCAGGAAACGTCCGAGGCCCGCTACATTCCCGGTCGCCAGCCGACGACCGGGCCCGCGATCCTGGCCGCGCGCGAAGTCGCCGTCCGCTATGACGCCGATCACTGGGGCGACCGCTGGATCATCCGCACCAATGCGGACGACGCCATCGACTTCAAGATCGTCGAGGCCGCGACCGACCAACCCGACCGGGCGCATTGGCGCGACCTGATTCCCCACACGCCCGGCCGCTTCATCGAGGGGCTGGCGCTGGTCCGGGAGTTCATCGCCCGTCAGGAACGCGCCGACGCCAATACGAAGATCGTCGTTCGCGACCGCGCCGGCGCCGAGCACGAGATCGGCGTCGACGAACCCGCCTACGCCCTGTCGCTGGCGGGCGCGTCGGAGTTCGACGCGACGACCATGCGCTATGGCTACAACTCGCCGTCCACCCCGACCTCGACCTATGACTACGATCTGACCACGCGCGAACGGACCCTGCGCAAGGTGCAGGAAGTTCCCTCCGGCCACGACCCGGCCGACTACGTCGTCGAACGCCTCAACGCCCCAGCCTCGGACGGTCAGTCGGTGCCGATCACCGTCCTGCGTCGTCGCACCACGGCCATCGACGGCTCGGCGCCCCTGCTGCTCTACGGCTACGGGTCCTACGGCATCCCGATGCCGGCCAGTTTCTCGACCGGCCGTCTGTCGCTGGTCGATCGCGGCTGGATCTACGCCATCGCCCACATCCGGGGCGGGTCCGACAAGGGCTGGGGCTGGTTCATGGACGGCCGCAAATTGAAGAAGAAGAACACCTTCACCGACTTCACCGCCGCCGCCGACCACCTGATCTCGCGCGACTACGTCCGCGCCGGAAACATCGTCGCACAGGGCGGATCGGCCGGCGGGTTGCTGATGGGCGCAGTCACAAACATGCGGCCCGAACTCTGGGCCGGGGTGATCGGTCAGGTTCCCTTCGTCGATGTGATCAACACCATGTCCGACGTCAGCCTGCCCCTGACCCCGCCCGAGTGGCCCGAATGGGGCAATCCGATCGAGGACGTCGAGGCCTACGACTATATCGCCAGTTACAGCCCCTATGACCAGATCGCGCCGATGGACTATCCGGCGATCCTGGCGACCGGGGGCCTGTCGGATCCGCGCGTCACCTACTGGGAGCCCCAGAAGTGGGTGGCCAGGCTGCGGCCCGCGACCACCTCGGGCAAGCCGGTGCTGCTGAAGATCAATATGGAGGCCGGCCATGGCGGCGCCTCGGGCCGGTTCGACTATCTGAAGGAAGTGGCCCACGACTACGCCTTCGCCGTCTGGGCGATCGAGAAGGGGTGGGAGACCGCGTGATCCGCGACGCCGCGCCAGCCGATCTGCCCGCCATCACCGCGCTCTATGGTCGTGAGGTGATCAGTGGCACGGCGACGTTCGAGCTCGACCCGCCGTCGCTGGACGAGATGACCTCCCGCTTCGAGGCCGTGCGCGCCAGGGGACTGCCGTGGATCTTCGCCGAGATCGACGGCGGCTTCGCGGGCTATGCCTACGCCTCTCCCTTTCGACCCCGTCCGGCCTATCGCTACGGGGTCGAAGGCTCGATCTATGTGAACGAGACGGCGCGCGGTCGTGGCGTCGGTCGCGCCTTGTTGCTGGCGCTGATCGAGCGGGTGCGCGTGCTCGGGCTGCGGCATATCATCGGCGCCATCAGCGACAGCGACACCAGCGAGGCGTCGATCGCCCTGCATGAACGGCTCGGCTTTCGCCGGGTCGGCGCCTATGCTCAGGTCGGGTGGAAATTCGATCGCTGGATCGATGTCCACCTGATGCAACTCGATCTCGACCCGACCGGCGCCGCGCCGACGACGCCGGGGATCGACCTGACCGGCGGACTGGCCTGAATTTGCAGCCTCAGTGAGGGGCGATCTCGGCCGGCGGCGTTCTCAGCCACGGGGCCATGCGGAATTTCCGGGGCGGCTCGCCCACGGTCCTGTCGATGATGAAACGCCGGGCAAAGGCCACCACGGCGCGAATCGTCTTCTCGTCGAACGGTTTGCACACGGCCCCCAGGGCGCCGGCGAACCCCTCGGGAATCTGTTCGGGATTGGCGGTCAGGAACACCACGGCGGCGCCGTATTCCGTAACCAGTCGCTGCGCGATCTGCGGGCCGGTCAGTCCGTCCAGCAGATTGACGTCGACCAGGGCCAGGACCGGCCGCTCACGCTCCGCGATGGCGAAGGCCCCGGCTGATTCCATCGCGCAGCCGACGACGTCGCACCCGGCTTCGCCGAGCACGATCTCAAGCTCCATCGCCAGGATGGCCTGATCTTCCACGATCATGACCCGAAGGTCAGGCGCCTGTCCCAAATTACTCCCCAGCCGGATCCGCTCGGTAAAGGTTACTGTGTCGGTTACCGGACAGTTGAAACGCGCGCTTGGAGTTTTGGTTCTCGGTGGGTATGCAAAACTTTCATTTCTAGCGCCGGGGGGCGAATGACGGCGAACGCGGAACATCGGATCGCCGAACTGGAGCAGCGCCTCAGCGGCGGCTACCAACTGCTCCAGGCTCTGGTCGGCATCCGCCTGCGCAGCGTCGCCGATCCCGAAAGCCAGCGACACCTGACCTGGCTCAGCGACATGGTCGCGGCGATCGGGCTGCTTAATCGTCGGACGACCGGGGATGGCCCGGTGGGCTTCGCCGGTTATCTGGACGACGCTGCCGATTTCTGGCGCGGCGCCTGTCAGGGCCGACCGCTGCGAATCGACGTCAGGGCCTCATCGGCCGCCCTGCCCGACACCCACGCCATGCCCCTGGCCATCATCCTGCACGAACTGATGTCGAACGCGGTCCGGCACGGGTTTCCCGACGACGGTCGGGGTTCGATCGCCGTGGCCTATACGCGCGCGACCGAAGGCGTCAGCCTGGTCGTCCGGGATTCGGGCGTCGGGGCGCTGGAACTGGTCCACGGAGACGGGCTGGCCCTGGTCGAGGGTCTGGTCGCGCATCTGGGCGGCGTCATGACCGTCGAGACCGCGCCGGGGGCGGGCGTCGGCGTCCGCGTGCGTCTGCCGGTCCAGGCCGACAAGCCCCACTAGGCCCGGCCTCGCCCGGAGTTCACGCCTCGAATGTCAGGAGGAAGTGGCTGGGGAACAAGGACTCGAACCTTGAATGACGGTACCAAAAACCGGAGTGTTACCATTACACCATTCCCCAGCAGGATCGGCGTCGCCCGAAGCCTGCGGCTCAGGGAGGCGGTCGAATACGCCAAGGCCGCAGGGGATGCAACACCCGGTCTTCGGACTATTTCATAGTCATTCAGAACGCCGCTTGCGGCTGCCCGACCCCGTCGCTATAAGCCCCGTCCTCAAGTCGGAGTGTGGCTCAGTCTGGTAGAGCACTGCGTTCGGGACGCAGGGGTCGGAGGTTCGAATCCTCTCACTCCGACCATCTTTCTGGCGCCGGCCCGGGGCGCCCTCTCAATCCTTCGCCTTCTCCGCCACGGCGGACAGACGGGCCCCGACGGTCTCGATCGTCCGTTCGCCCAACGCCGCCCTGCGCGCCAGCAACTCGGGCGAGCCGGCGTCATAGTCGGTCATCAGCCGCCTCACGAACGACCCGTCGCGGACATCGCCCAGCACATCGTCCATCGCTCGACGCGAAGCCTCGCCGATCACGCGCGGCCCGGTCAGATAGGCGCCGTATTCGGCGGTGTTGGATATCTTGGCGAAGGCCCCGGCGATGCCCCGCTCGTACATCAGGTCGGTCACCAGCTTGACCTCGTAGAAGCATTCGAACCAGGCCACCTCGGGCGGATAGCCGGCGTGAACCAGCTTCATGAACGCCGCGTCGATCAGCTCCCCCACGCCGCCGCACAGCACCACCTGCTCGCCGAACAGGTCGCTCTCGCACTCCGCCGCGAACGTCGTCTCCAGAATGCCCTTGCGCCCGCAGCCCAGCGCCGCCGCATAGGACAGTCCCAGCGCGTGGGCGCCGCCGGTGGCGTCCTGATGCACCCCGAACAGGCAGAAGACCCCCTCGCCGGCCTCGTACAGATCGCGGATGCGCGGGCCTATTCCCTTGGGCGAATCCAGGATGACGTCCAGGTCGGCGCGCGGCGTCACCAGACCGAACCGGACCGACAGGCCGTGGGCGAAGATCAGCGCGGCGCCCGGCTTCAGGTTGGGCTCCAGCTCGTCGCGATACAGGTCGCGATGCGCCTCGTCCGACACCATCACGGCGACGACGTCGGCGCCCGCCGCCGCCTCGCCCGCCGTCATGACGGCGAACCCGTCGGCCTCGGCTTTCGCCCGCGTCGCCGATCCGGCCTTCAGCCCGATCACGATGTCGCCGACGCCGCTGTCGCGCAGGTTCAGCGCATGGGTTCGCCCCTGACTGCCGTATCCGATCACCGCTACCCGCTTGTTCCGTATGATCGACAGGTCGCAGTCGCGATCATGGAAAACAGGCAGGGGGGCGGGTAGAGTCTGGGTCATGCCCGGTCTCATAACGCCATCCACCATCGTCGGCTTCTGGAAAGAGGCCGGCCCGTCCAAATGGTACAAGAAGGACCCCCAGTTCGACTTCCTCGTGCGCGAATATCTGCGGGCCGCCCATTTCGCCGCCGCCCGGCGTCAGTTGGACGACTGGATGGACAAGGCGGAGGGCGCCCTCGCCCTGATGATCGTGCTGGACCAGTACCCCCGGAACAGCTTTCGCGGCACGGCGCACCAGTTCGCCACCGATCCCCTGGCCCTGATGTTCGCAAGGGACGCCATCGGGCGCGGCTACCTTTCAGCGTTCGAGCCCGACCTGCGCCAGTTCCTGGTCATGCCCCTGATGCATTCCGAAAACCTGAAAGATCAGGACGACCTGCTACCGCTGGTCGCCGACATGCCGGAAACGCTGAAATTCGCCCACATCCACCGTGACATCATCGTCCGCTTCGGCCGATTCCCGCACCGGAACGCGGCTCTGGGGCGTGAGACCACGGCCGAGGAACAGGCCTTTCTGGATCAGGGCGGGTTCGGCGGCTGATACCCACAGCGAACTCGCCGACGAAGCCGAATCGATTCGCGACGAATCACGGCGTGCGACAAAGTCGAGGCATGAACGCCGTCGCACAGCTCAGTGAACTTCAGGCCGGAATGGGCGCCGCGCCTGCGGACCATCCCGAGTTCCAGTACCTGAACCTGCTGCGCGACATCCTGGACAACGGGGCGCGCCGCGACGACCGCACCGGCACCGGAACCCTGGGCGTGTTCGGCCGCCAGATGCGGTTCGACCTGTCCAGGGGCTTCCCCCTGCTGACCACCAAGAAGCTGCATCTGCGCTCGATCATCGTCGAACTGCTGTGGTTTCTGCGCGGCGAGACCAACATCCGCTGGCTCAAGGAGAACGGCGTCAGCATCTGGGACGAATGGGCCGACGTCGAGGGCGAACTTGGCCCCGTCTACGGCAAACAGTGGCGGTCGTGGGCCGCCCCCGACGGACGCATGATCGACCAGATCGAGCGGCTGATCGAAAGCCTGAAGACCAATCCCAACAGCCGCCGCCACATCGTTTCGGCCTGGAACCCGGCCGATATCGAGGACATGGCCCTGCCGCCCTGCCACTGTCTGTTCCAGTTCTTCGTCGCCGACGGCAAACTCAGCTGCCAGCTGTACCAGCGCTCGGCCGACGTCTTCCTGGGCGTGCCGTTCAACATCGCGTCCTACGCCCTGCTGACGATGATGGTGGCCCAGGTCGTGGGGCTGGAGCCCGGCGACTTCGTCCACACCTTCGGCGACGCCCACCTGTATTCGAACCACCTGGAACAGGCCGAACTGCAGCTGACCCGTCAGCCGCTCGAACTACCGACCATGACGATCGCGAAGAAGCATGACCTGTTCGCGTTCGAGCGCGAGGACTTCGTCCTGTCGGGCTATGAGGCGCATCCGCACATCAAGGCCCTCGTATCGAAGTGAGTGGGCTCCCGCCGCTCTTCATTGCGTCATCGGTCGAAGGCCTCGCGGTTGCCTATGCGATCCAAGAAAATTTAGAATTCGATTGTGAGCCAACGGTCTGGCCCCAAGGTGTATTTCAACCTTCAAGCGCTGCGCTCACTGATCTCTTTGCTGCCAGTCGTCGGACCGAGTTCGCCGTTTTCGTCCTTACGCCTGACGATCTAATCACCAGCCGAGATCAGACCCACCCGGTCGCGCGCGACAACGTTATCTTCGAACTCGGCCTGTTCGTTGGCGCGATTGGCCCGCAGCGATGCTTTTTTCTGATCCCTCACGGCGTCGAGATGCACCTGCCGTCTGACCTGGTTGGTGTGGAGCCCCTTCGCTACATCGCTCATCGAAGTGATGGCAATCTGCGAGCAGCATTGGGACCGGCTTGCAATCGCATCCGCCACACAATGCGATCTGCGCCGGGAACAACTCCGGCAGCCGCAGGTGAAGCGCCGCGCGTTGCCGAAACTCCCAAGGAACTCGCAACCCGGCTGATTACGACCTGGAATTCTGAACCTTGGCTTGGTGTTCGCGACATTCTCCGAGCTGGAATTCCGTTCAACGTGGCCGATGAACAAAGCCAGGATGTCCATGACGCGATGACTGGGGCGTTCAACTATTTGAATAGTGTCGCTGATGGCGTGCTTTCCGGGCAGATCGACGAAAACTTGGCTGAAGACGCATTCTTCGAATCAATGATTTCCATGTGGGAGCGCGGCTTCATTTATTTCGTCCCACCTGGAGCCGATCCGATCGAGGCTTGGACCCCGATTCCTCCGATAGGAGTTCTCGCTGCCAAATGGCTGAAGCCTGCCAGGTGATTCTCTCTACCCCAACGACAGATGTCCTCCGCATCGCTGACCTCTACGCCGCTGAGCACGGCATCGACCGGTCTGGCGACTGGGCCATCCTGAAGCTGCAGGAGGAGCTGGGCGAACTGACCGCCGAGCATCTGCGCCTCAGCGGGCGGGCGCGCGGCGAGGCCGATCCGAAGGCACTGGCCGATGAGGCCGCAGACGTTCTGGGTATGCTGCTGATCTATTGCGACTGCGCCGAGATCGACATCGAACAGGCCATGCAGAACAAGTGGCTGCACTGGCTGGAGCCCTCCTGATGCCCATTCCCCATATCGCCCTCGTCGTCGCCCGGGCGCGCAACGGCGTCATCGGCCGGGACGGCGACCTGCCGTGGAAGCTGCGCAGCGACCTTCAGCGGTTCAAGGCCATCACCCTGGGAAAGCCCTGCATCATGGGGCGTTCGACGTGGGAGAGCCTGCCTTTGAAGCCCCTGCCCGGCCGGCTGAACCTGGTCCTGTCGCGCGATCTGTCCTACGAAGAACAGGGCAAGGCCAGGGGCGCCGTGGTCTGCTCCAGCCTGGCCGACGCCCTCGATATCGCCCGCGAGACGGCCGAGGACGACGACATCGACGAGATCTGCGTCATCGGCGGCACCGCCCTGTTCGAGGCCAGCCTGCCGCGCGCGAAACGCCTCTACATCACCGAGGTCGACGCCGCGCCCGGAGGCGACGCCCATTTCCCGGCCTTCGACGAATCCCTCTTTCGCGAGACGCTGAACGAACGGCATGGTGCGGGCGAGAAGGACGACCACGCCTTCGCCTTCCGCATCCTGGACCGAATCTGAACCCCGGAACCGCCCGTCATGATGACCGCCACCACCAACGAGATCTTCGGCCACCGGGTCGTGCGTCACATCGGCGTGGTGCGCGGGATCACCGTGCGGTCGCGCAACGTCGTGTCCGACGCGGTCGGCGGGATTCAGTCGATGCTGGGCGGCCGGGTCGGCGCCTATGTCAAGCTGGCCGAGGTCGGGCGCCAGGAAGCCTTCGAACATCTGGTCGAACACGCCCGGGCCGCCGGCGCCAACGCCATCCTGGCCCTGCGCTACGACGCCACCGAGATCATGCCGGGCGTCACCGAGGTGCTGGCCTACGGCACGGCGGTGGTGGTCGAGCCTCAGTAAAAGGGATTAGGGACTAGGGACTAGGGATTAGGGATTAGGGTGATCGAAGTCCCGAACGCCGTCTCTCCAGACCCTCACGCCCAGTCCCTAGTCCCTAGTCCCCCCTAATCCCTCCCCTCCGGCATCGCGTCCGTCCCGCACCAGCGATCCCAGACGCGGAAATACAGGCCGTAGTTCGTCTTCATGTGGGTGTGATGGCGGCTGTGGTGCGTCGCGGTGATCAGCTGCGAGCCGATCGGTCCGCGCACCCATCGGTCGGGCCACATCTCCCAGCCGCAGTGGTTCATCACCGCCGTCGCCGTCATCCCCGTCAGCATCACCGCCAGCATCCAGATGTTCAGCGGGATCAGGAACGCCAGCGCCGGCAGCAGCCAGGCCGTCAGCGCCGCCTCGGCCGGATCGAAGGCGAAGCTGGCGAAGGGGCTGGGATCGCGCGCCCGGTGATGCCCCGCATGGGCCCAGCGGAACACCCGCCGGTCATGCAGCAGTCGGTGGGTCCAGTAATAGTGGGTGTCCTGCACGATCAGCAGCAGCAGGAAACTGACCGGCAGCCACCACAGCGGATACGCGCCCGGATCGAGATACAGCTTCGTCCCGCCCGCCTTCCACGCCTCCAGCGCCACGGCCGCCGGCAGGGCGTAGATCGGCGTCGACATCAGCGAATACCGGATTTCGTGCCGGATCAGTTTGCGAGACGGCCGGTCGCGATTCAGCCGCGTTCCGACCCCCTGCGCCCGGCCCCAGGTCGCCCACCAGACCCCGCCCGCGACCAGCAGATACCGCGCCCCGATGATCAGGCTCAGCCACAGGGTGGTGATCAGGACGCCGGTCACGGTCATTTGGCGATCCTACAGCTTCAGTCGAGCCTTCAGAAGCGCCGCGATCGCATCGAACCGCCCGGCTATCACTCCGTCCGCCAGCGGCGTCCCGGCATCTCCAGCCTGACGCAGCGAAGCGTCCAGCGGCAGATCGCCCAGGAAGTCGACGCCCAGCCGGCCGGCCTCGGCCTCGGCCCCGCCGCGACCGAAGACGTCGCCCGACATGTTCTCGATCAGACCCAGGGTCGGCGTCTGCACCCGCTGGAACAGCGTATGCGCCCGCCGCGCGTCGGCCAGGGCGACTTCCTGCGGCGTCGAGACGATCACCGCCCCGTCCAGCGGCGTCTTCTGGATCAGGGTCAGCTGCACGTCGCCCGTCCCCGGCGGCAGGTCCACCACCAGCACGTCCAGCGGCGCATCCTCCGTGCCCCAGCGCGTCTGGGTCAGCATCTGGGTGATGGCCTGCGACGCCATCGGCCCGCGCCAGATCATGGCGTCCTCCGACTTGGTCAGCAGGCCGACCGACATGGCCTTCAGCCCGTGCGCGGTGTGCGGCGTGATCGCGCCGTCCTCATAGGCGGGCTGTCCCGACAGCCCCAGCATGGTCGGCAGGGACGGGCCATAGACGTCGGCGTCCAGAATGCCCGTGCTCAGCCCGGCCCGGGCGAAGGCCGCCGCCAGATTGACCGCCACCGTGGACTTGCCGACCCCGCCTTTTCCGCTGGCCACGGCCAGAACCCGCCGTACATGGGCCGGGCGATCCGTCGGCACGGGCGCCCTGGCCCGCGTCTGTTCGACGGCGGCGGGCGACAGCGAGGCCTTGCGTCCGACCGGCGCCGTCTCCGCCGTCAGCACGACCGACACGCGCGCCATCCCCGGCATGGCCTTCAGCGCCGCCTCGGCCGCGTCGCGCACCGGGGCCCAGGCGGCGGTGCGGCTGGCGGGAACCTCGATCACGAAACCGGCGCGATCGCCGACGACCGTCAGTCCCTTCGGTACGCCGGCGTCGATCAGCCCCCTGCCCGTGTCCGGATCGGGAATGGCGTTCAGCACGGCTTCGACGGAGGCGCGGTCGATCAAGGCGAATTGTCTCGGTTGCGGCATGGTTGCGGGGGGTGGACGCGCGTTCTATCGCCATACCCCATCCCAAGCGAGCCCGACGTGTCCAACATCACCCTGATCGCCGGCCCCACCGCCTCGGGCAAGTCGCGCAAGGCGCTCGAGCGCGCCCGGGCCACCGGCGCCGCCATCCTGAACGCCGACAGTCAACAGCTGTATGCCGACCTGCGCGTCCTGACAGCGCGCCCGCCCCAGGACGATGAAGGCCTGGCCCCTCACCACCTGTACGGCTCGGTCGATGCGGCCGAGGCCTGGTCCGTCGGCCGCTGGACCCGCGCTGTCACGCCCCTGATCGACGAGATCCGGTCTCAGGGTCATCCCGTCCTGATCGTCGGCGGCACCGGCCTGTATTTCACCGCCCTGACCAAGGGTCTGGCCGACATCCCCGAGGTGCCAATCGCGGCTCGCGACGAGGCGACGGCCCTGTACGACACCGAGGGCGAGACCGCCTTTCGCCTGCGCCTGGATACGTTCGATCCGCCGGCTGAGGCGACCATCGCGCGCGGCGACCGCCAGCGCCTGACCCGCGCCTACGCCGTGGCCCGCTCGACCGGCCGGTCCCTGTCCGACTGGCAGGCCTCGACCCGCCCGTTGCTGGCGCCCGGAACCTACGAACGCCTGGTGCTGGAGCCGGACCGCGAGACCCTCTACGCCAACTGCGACGCCCGCGTTCTGTCGATGATGGAGGACGGCGCGGTGGAAGAGGTCCGCGCCCTGATCGCCCGCGACCTTGACCCGACCCTGCCCGCCATGAAGGCCGTGGGCGTGCGCGAGATCGCCGGGTGGCTGGCCGGAAACACCACCCGCGACGAGGCCGTCACGGCCCTGCAACAGGCGACCCGCAACTATGCGAAACGTCAGCTGACCTGGTTCCGGAACCAGTGCGCGGACTGGCCCAGAGGCTGATCCGCCGACGCGTCAGTGGGCGGTCGCGGCCGGCAGGTGATCCTTATCGTGCTTGCCCAGCCGGTCGATCAGGGTCCGGCCGGCCTCGTTCATGCCGCTGACCAGGACCTCGGCGCCCTGACGGCGATAGCGGAACACCACCTTGTCCACCGCCGCGACCCCGGTCAGGTCCCACAGATGGGCGCCGGTCATGTCGATCTCGACCCGCGTCGGGTGGCCGTGATGCTCGAAACTGGCGGCGAACAGATCGGCCGAGGCGAAGAACAGCTGGCCCGTGACCCGGTATCGCAGCACGCCCTCCTCCTCGGTCTCGATCTCGGTCACCGTCAGGGTCTTGCCGACCTTGCGCATGAAGAAGATCGCCGACAGCACCACGCCCAGCATCACCCCCTTGGACAGGTCGTGCGTCGCCACCACGACCACGGTCGTCGCCACCATGACGATGGACGACTGCAGCGGCGTGGTGCGCAGCTTCAGCACCGAACCCCAGTCGAACGTGCCGACCGAGACCATGATCATCACGGCGACCAGCGCCGCCATCGGGATCTGCGCCACCCAATCCCGCAGCACGAGGATCAGGAACAGCAGGAACAGTCCGGCCCACAGGGTCGACAGCCGTCCGCGTCCGCCCGATGTGACGTTGATGATCGACTGGCCGATCATGGCGCAACCGGCCATCCCGCCGAACAGCGGCGACAGGATGTTGGCGATCCCCTGGCCCCGGGTCTCGCGATCCTTGTCCGACGGGGTGTCGGTCAGGTCGTCCAGCAGATTGGCGGTCAGCAGGCTCTCCAGCAGGCCGACGAACGCCAGGGTCGCAGACACCGGCGCGATGATGGCGAGCGTCTCCCAGGTCAACGGCACGCTCGGCAGATGGAACAGGGGCAAGGTCGTGGGCATCTGGCCCATGTCGCCGACGGTGCGGACGTCCAGCCCGGTCAGGATCACGAACGCGCTGATCAGCACGATCGCCACCAGCGGCGACGGCACGGCCCGGGTCAGGCGGGGAAAGCCGTAGATGATCACCAGCGCCGCGCCGACCAGGGCGAAGGTCTGCCAGTTGGCCCCGATCAGTTCGGGCATCTGGGCCATGAAGATCAGGATGGCCAGCGAGTTCACGAAGCCCGTCATCACGCTGCGGCTGACGAATTTGATATAGCGCCCCAGCTTCACCAGCCCGATCAGGATCTGGAAGATCCCGCACAGGATCGAGGCCGCGAACAGATATTCCAGCCCATGGTCGCGAACCAGGGTGACCATGACCAGGGCCATCGCCCCGGTCGCCGCCGAGATCATCGCCGGGCGCCCGCCGACGAAGGCGATGGTCACTGCAATGACGAAGCTGGCGTACAGACCCACCGCCGGATCGACCCCGGCGATGATGGAAAAGGCGATGGCCTCGGGGATCAGCGCCAGGGCCACGACGGTGCCCGACAACAGGTCGCGGCGCGGGTTGGCCAGCCACTGCTCGCGCGCGGAAGCGAATATCGACATCTGGGATTTTTATCTGAATGAACCGCGGGGCGCGGCTCGGTTTCCCGACGGATGGGCGGTCGGGATAGCCACCTGACGCCCGTATCCGGGGCCCGGTCCGATGTGAACGCGGCCCTGATGCATGGCCGGCGGTCGAATAGCAAGGTCGGGCGGCGATGCGGTCGCCGGGATCGCCCTCACCCCGCCATCAGCGACGCCAGCAGCAGCACCAGCAACAGCGCGCTGACCGCCTGCCAAAACCGCACCGGCTCCCGCTCCATCAGCGACAGGTCGCGTCGGGGCGGCGCCGCGACGGCGCTGCCGCTTTCCAGCACGTGGATCAGCTCCTCGACGTCGGCGAATCGGTCGGAGGGCTCGACGGCCAGGGCGCGCAGGATGGCCGCCTCCAGCCAGGCGGGCATGTCGGGACGATGTTTCGCCGGCCGGGTCGGCTTTTCGAACCGCATGCGGTTGAAGTCCTCTTCCTGACCGCTCGGATAGTCGCCGGTGAAGATGCGATAGAGCGTGACCCCCAGGGCGTATTGGTCGGTCAGGGCGTCGCCCGCGTTTCCGGCGAACATCTCGGGCGCCTTGTAGCCGACGGTGCCCGGCGCCTCGGCCTCGGCGAACTCCTCGACGCGGGGCAGGCGCGCCACCCCCAGGTCGATCAGTTTCAGTCCGCCGACCGCCTGTCCGGCGACGGGGTTTTCCAGGATCACATTGTCCGGCTTGATGTCCCTGTGCGTGATGCCCAGCCGGTGCAGGGCCGCCACCCCCTTCGCCAGCCGGATGCCGACATCGACGCCCTCGGGAATATCCAGCGGCGCTTCGGCCAGCCGCGCGTGCAGGGTCCGGCCGACGTACAGGGGCTGGACGATATACAGCCGGCTCTGACGCCCCGCCTCCAGCGTCAGGGTCTTGCCCACGAACGGGCTGTCGATGCGTCGACCGATGAAGCTCTCCCTCAGGAACGCCCCGCGCGCCCCGCTTTCGGACAGCAGTTTCGGCTTGGGGAACTTCAGCACCCGGCGCTCGCCGCCTTCTCCGTCGCGGGCCATGAACACCCCCGTGTATTTTCCGTCCGACAACAGCCGTTCCAGCGCGAACCCGTCCACATTGTCCCCGACCTTTGGCGGCGCTTCGATCGCCAGTCCCGCCGCCTCGGCCCCGATGGCGTCCTGATCCACCGCCCCGATGCGGATCACGTCGATGACGATGGCGGTGGCGTTGTCGCGGGTCTCGGCCGCGCCCGCCGCATCGACGATGGCCTGGGCGTCCGCATCCGGCGAGGCGCGCCGCGCCAGCATCCGCGCCAGATCCTCGGGCCCCACCACCCCATGCACCCCGTCGGTGGTCAGCAGCAGCCGGTCGTGGGCCTTCAGTTCGACGGCCTGCGTATCCAGCCTCAGGTCCGGCTCGATGCCGATGGCGCGGTACAGGACATGGCTCAGCCCCGGCTGATCCAGCACGTGATCCTGCGTCAGTTGCGACAGGACGCCGTCGCGGAAATGCCAGGCCCGTGAATCGCCGACATGCAGCGCCGTCGCCTCTCGCCCCCGCATCACCAGGGCGGTGAAGGTCGTCGCCGCCCCCTTCATCTCCGGGTCCGACCGCCCCTTGGCGTGCAGCCAGCGGTTATAGCCGCCCAGGGCGCCGACCCCCGCCGCCGCCAAACCCTTCAGCGGGTTCTGTTCCAGATATCCGTCGATGAAACTGCGCCCCGCCAGTTCCGACGCCATCCGCCCGGCCTTCGATCCACTGACCCCGTCCGCGACCAGGGCGACCATCCCGTGCAGCGCCTGTTCACTGGGCGAACCGATGTGAACGGCGCCGAAATCCTGGTTGTCCTTGCGCGGTCCCACGGCGGTGGCGAAGCCCGCCGCGATCTCCAGCCTTGCGTCCGCCTCCATGGTCGATCCCCCCAACCTTCACCGTCATCCCGGATTTTTAGCACGCCGTCATCCTCGGACTTGATCCGAGGGATGACGGTCGCGGGATGTGAACTTGGAATTCACCCCTGAACCGCCTATATTGGTCGTGCCGGGGCTTGCTCCGGATATGGCGATAAACGCGCTTGTAATAAGCGGACCGGACCCGGGTGCGATTCCCGGCGGCTCCACCATTTCTCCCCGCGTTATCGGCGGAGGCTTATGGGGCCGACTAGCATCGACGGACGTGTAAAGAAGACTGCTTTCGCTCGTCCTGGCCCACCGTATCGGGCCATTTTCTAACTGCGAACGATAACTTCGCTGGAGAAGTCCGCCTCGCCGCGTAATGCGGTTCGGT
>JAHJOK010000058.1 GCA_018820205.1 Alphaproteobacteria bacterium | reverse complement strand
TGTCTGCCTCCTTTGGGCATGGGTTGCAGGCACGCGAACTGCGCGCCTGAAACCCTGCCCGTCGGCGAGACCGGGGTAGCAAGGGCCAGGGCGGACCGGCCGGAGGGGGATCGCCCGACCTGCACAAGCCTGACCCTGATGCGGCTCACGACAGCCATCGCCGGCGCGGAAGGTCGGGGAGACCGGCCGGTCCGGCGGCGGAGCCGCTTCACCCTGGCCCGCGCGAGGGCGGAGCCCTTAGCTCTGAACCGGAAGCGGCGTGAGACTGTGCGCCAGCGCTTGCTTTTCGCCGTCGTCGGCGTAGCTTGGTTCAACGCCGTCAACGTCGGCGTGGCCGCTGCCTTGGCGAAGGACTCCTGGTCCAACGAGACATGACCCTACCCTTTCACGACCGCATCCTCCTGCCGGCCGCGAGAGACGAGCAGCAGTTTCGATTTGGCCGAGAGAGAAGGATTGCGTGTATTCCACCCTTGAAGGCGCGAAAGCTCGCGCCAAAGAGCTGAAGCGGCTGCTCGACGACAGCAGCTTCCATGTCCCGCTGAACAAATGCCAGGCCGCCGTCGCCGTCGCCGGCGGCTACCAGGACTGGCACGACCTGCAGGCCAATCTCCGCGCACGGAGCCAGCCGGTCGATACGGACGCCTACCGGCGGCGTCTGAGGGCCGCGCTGCCGCCAGCCTGCCATGGCCCGCTCGCGGAGGCCTGGAACCCGGACCCCGACGCGGAAGAACCGCCGGGCGAAGGCATCCCGCCGAAGTTTTTCCGGGACGCCTGGCCCTACGTCATGGCCGCGGAGGTGCTGCACCGAACCCGCACGGACTTGATCCGCCCGGGTTCCGGAAAAGGTCAGAAGCTGCGCCAGGCCATGGTTTGCGGCGTGCTCCTGAATATCCACGGCGGGCTGCAGTCCATTCCCACGCTCGACCCGGACACCTTGGCGCTCGACTACCCGGGCGACCTGAAGTCGGTTTTCCGGGACGAAGCCGAGCATCCCCGCTTCACCGAGGAACTGGCTGCTCTCACCGAGGCCGGCGTGATCGCCGTCGTTGAAGACCGCAACCGCGGGGCTCTTGTTCGCATTCTGGCGCCGGTGGGACTGCCGGACGAGATCGCCCGTCGGGCGGTTCTGGACGTGGAGTACGCCGCCCAGGTCAACGCGTCCGAATCCGACGACTACACTGATCGGCGTCTGACGCGCGCCATCCACGAAGCGCTGCTCGCTCTGGGCGTCGACGA
Source organism: Alphaproteobacteria bacterium (assembly GCA_018820205.1). Classification (GTDB taxonomy): domain Bacteria; phylum Pseudomonadota; class Alphaproteobacteria; order Caulobacterales; family Caulobacteraceae; genus Brevundimonas. The sequence continues at coordinate 16,083 of JAHJOK010000058.1, read as the reverse complement.
CACGGTCAGGGTCTCCGAGGCGATCCGGGACCAACATGCTTCCGAATACGTCACGCCCTCCGGCGCGATGCTCGCTCTGCTCGGCGATTTCGCTCGCGATGGCCGGATTCGAGCCCTCGCCCACGGCTACCGACTGTTCAGCGTCATCCACCGGCTGAACGCAACCTTCGTCGCCGCTCAGACGCCGGCGATGATCGGGCGCTACATGGCAGCGCATCACGGCATATCCGACGCGATCTGGTCCCTGTGGCTGCAACGCAATCCGGACTGGAGCGTCCGGATGCGCGGCGCTCTGGAAGACCCTCTGAGGTTCGAGGGCTTCATATCCGCGACCGCCGCCGCGCTGGGCGAGGATGAGACACGGGCGGCCTGACGGGATGGGATGCAGACCTGACCGCCTTCGGCAGCGAAGGCGGTCAGAGCGTCCGCGCCACCGCCGCCAGCTTCGAGAAGGGGATGATGTCTGCCGCATCGTCCAGCACAGGGAAGCGACTGACGACGTAGTGTCGGATGCTCTCAAGTCCAAGCCGCGTCTTCAGAAGCTGCTCGCGGTCGACCTCTTTGCGGATCGCCCGGCGATAGCTTCGGATCATCGCCCTGTTTATCCGCGCATAACGGGCCGGGTCGCTCTCGATCAGCCGGGTGTCGATGAAGGTGTTCTTGCACTGGAAATTGTGGATCACGCCCGCCTTGGTCGTCACCACGTCGAACTCGCTTCGATCAACGCGGGTGATGCCGGTGACGGCGAATCCGGCCGCCTTGAGAACTGCGCAGACCTTCTTTTCGAAGATGAAGCCCGAGCGGATTTGAAACCGCTTCTGAGGGCTCAGGGCGGCGGTCTTGTAGTCGTTGAGGAAGCGGGTGAGCAGGTTCACGTTGGAGACCAGCCGATCGTCGATCCGAACGAACGGCTGGTAGCTGTTGATGGCCGTCGAATAGTCCTCGCTCTCGTGGATCAAGAGGGCGCGCCGGCGCGCCGGCGCCATTCCGCCAGGCGCTTCGATCGCGCGAAGGAAAGCTCCCGCAGTGACCGAGACCACATAATCCTCCGGCCCAATCAGCAGGGGCGAGATGAGGCGCTGGATTTCCCCGAAGCTCGTGTCGGCCAGGCCGAACTCCGCGAAGGCGGACTCGAGATATTCGATCTGCATCCGCACTTCCGCCTTGCAGAGAAGGCGACGGGGCGCGGGCACATTCGCGCTCGACACGACGGTCTTGGCGCCGAATTCGATCATGTCCAGGAGAGACACCCGTTCGCTGTCGAACCCTCCTTCGTCGAGCAGATCGACCTCGCGGTTCGCGAGGACGCCGACGCCGTCGCTGGTCACCGAATAGTCGTCGAACACCCGGCTCATCATCGCCATCTGGGCGAGGTTGGTCATCGGCCCACCAGCGAACTCCATCAGGGTCACCAGCGGAAAGATATCGTGGAGGGTGCGAGCCACGGTCTGGCCCCGACAGGCTTTCGGCATGATGTAAAGAAACGCGACCATGCGTCGCCGCCGGGTCTGGAAGTAGCCTGCCGCTTCGGCCACCGTACCCAAGACCAGCGGATAGCCGTGGGCGAGGCAGGCCGAGGACAGGGACGCCGCTAGATCCAGGACCTCGAGGACGCGATCTTCGACGCCGCCGTCGTAAAGGGCGCTGACCTCTTGGCGAATCCAGTTGCGTCCGCCGGTGACGGCGAACGCGAGCGGCATGCCGACCAGTCGATCGTGGAGGGTTTCGTCGTCGAAAGGCTCGGTCGCCAGGTTGAACAGTTCTTCGGCGCCCTGAAGCACGCGATGCCAGGCGATCGGCGTCTGGACCGGATCGAACGGCGCCAGTCCGTCGGCCAATCGCTGATTGGTTCTGGCGATCTCGACGTCGAGCGCGTCGATCAGGTCCTGGCCCGTGAGCGTTCCGGTGAACATGCCTTCTCCAGGTCAGCGCCATGGCAGACCGGACACCGGGGACAGGAAGTTCCCGGTGTCTGCTTGATGCTTGTCGGCGCAAAAAAGGCGAGCCGAAAGAGCGACATGCCCCGAGTCACGCCAGCATCCAGAAGGTGATCGAATAGCGCAGCGCCGTCATAGGCGCGATCGAATGCCCCCTGTGACACCGGGTCGTTTCGCGGCGCGAAGCTGATTGGTCTAGGGTGTCCGTGTTCGCCGCAGCCTCAGGACCGCCGCCCATGACCCGTCCTTCCCGCCGCGCCCTGCTGCTCGGCTTCTCCCTGACCGCCGTGGCCGGCCCGGCCCTCGCCGCGCCGCCGAAGCGGATGACCGCCTACAAGACCCCCTGGTGTGGCTGCTGCGGCGGTTGGATCGCCCACATGCGCCAGGCCGGCTGGACCGTCGAGGTCGTCGAGCGCGAGGATCTCGCGCCGATCCGGGCCCAGCACGGGATTCCCGACCGGCTGGCCTCCTGCCACACGGCGGTGGTCGGCGCCTACGCCATCGAGGGCCATGTTCCGGCCGGCGACGTGGACCGGCTGCTCAGCGAACGCCCCGCCGCCCGGGCGCTGAGCGCGCCCGGCATGCCCGCGGGCTCGCCGGGGATGGAAGCCGCCGGGCGCGAACCCTATACGACCGTCCTGATCCTCAACGACGGTTCAACCCGGGTGTTCGGCCGACACAACGGCGCCTGACGCGGACGCAGGACCCGCTGCCCCCTCTCCCGCGGCCCGTCGCACGCGCGGGGGATTGAGCCAGGTCTGGACGGGGCGGTCGAAGCCGTAGCGGAACACCGCCGCCGCAACGAAGGCGCCGACGAAGCCGACGGACCACAGCGCCCAGCGGGCGCCGGCCGACAAGGCGTCCTGGCCCAGGGCGTCGAGCAGGCCGAACCAGACGATGCGGCTCACCTCATTGGTGAGGAACATCGAGAATGACATGAGGGCCAGGTGTTCGATCAGGCGCGAGGGCTTGAGCACGTGGACGGCGCCGGCGGCCCAGATGATCGCGGTCATCAGGCCAAGGGACAGCAGGCTGAAGGCGCCGAAGGCCTGAAACAGGACAAGCGCGACGGCGGCGCCGACGCCGACCGCCCCGGCCAGGCGCGGCGCGATATAGACGCGCGCGCCGTAGTAGGCCGCCGCGACCCCGAGCAGGAAGAGCGGCAGGGCGCGGAGGATGCCGTAGCGCATAGGCAGGCGGTAGATCGGATCGCCGAGCCAGAGCGAGGCCGCGACATCGGCGACGACGACGAGGACGGCCGCGCCGATCACCACGACGACCGGCGGCCAGCGCCACAAGGCGCGGCAAATCCAGGGCAGCAGGAGATAGCATCCGATCAGGGCCGAGAGGGTCCATGTCGGGGCGTTCCACCCCTGCCCGCCCGGTACGCCATAGGCCTGGACCAGCAGGACCTGGGCGGGCAGCTGCGACCAGTCAAACCAGCGCGGATTGCTGGGCGTGACGCCGGCTAGGGCGGCGCCGCCGACGATCGCCACGAGGATGAGGCTGACGACCAGATGGGCGGGGATGACGCGCAGCAGGCGCTGGCGCGCATAGGCACGCAGCGAGGCTTGGCCGGACGCGAGCCGGTCGCCGTAGATACGGGCCAGGACATAACCGGAGTCGATGATGAAGAAGTCGGTGAGCAGATAGCCACGGTCGAACACCGGATGCAGCTGCGGCAGCGGAACCGGCGACGCTTCGCGGAAATGGTAGAGGATGATCAGCGACCCGACGATGAAGCGGAGCGCATCCAGCCAGCCGCCGCGGGCGATGCGCGGCGGGGTCGGGTTCATCGGCTCGTCGTCGGCGCGGACCATGCCGGACCCTAACTCCGGAACGGGCAAGGAAAGGTTATCGCCCTGGCCACGGCGGCCCGCCCGGGTAGAGCAACAGCACCCCCGCCACGAGGGCGATCGCCAGGCCGACGGCGGTGACACGGCGAGGCCAGCCGCGCCGGGCGCTGACGAGACAGGCGGCCCCGAGCAGGATCAGGGTCGCGCCGTAGCCGAGAGGAAGCGGCAGCTTGAAGGCGCCGAGCATCTCCAAGCCGAAGAAGAGCGCGCCGCCGACGGCGATCACCAGGCTGATCAGGGCCACGACGAGGTCGAGCACCGGCCGGGGCGGCTCCGGCCGCCTGGGACGTCCGGCGCGGCGTTTGCTGTAGGGCCGTTCGGACCATCCGGGGCTCCGCCCGCGGACGGTCAGTCTCTTTCCGCCCATGTTCCGTCCTCCTCAGGCGGTCGCCGATCCGGTCACCGATGACCGTCCTCGACGTCTCCGCAGGGTTCGGTCTCGATCTGGACGGTGCTGTGATGGATCGCGAACCGCGCCTCCAGGAGGGCGGCGACGGCCTGCCGCACCGGTTCACCCTCGGCGCCCACCTCGAGGACCACATGGACGGTGCAACTCGGCTGGTCCGCGCCCGAGACCCAGACGTGAAGATCGTGAAGGCTGTCGACGCCGTCGATCGCCTCGATGGCGCCGCGCACTTGCGCCAGCACTACACCGCGCGGCGCGCCTTCCAGGAGGATGTGGGTGGTGTCTCGCAGCAGGATCCAGGTGCGCGGCAAGACCCACAGGCCGATGCCGATGGCGACGATCGGATCGATCCAGCGCCAGTCTGTCAGGGTGATGACGATCGCCGCGACGATCACGCCCAGCGAGCCGAGCATGTCGGCCCAGACCTCCAGATAGGCGCCCTTGATATTGAGGCTCTTGTCCTTGCCCGCCGCCAGCACCCTCATGGCGATCAGGTTCACCACCAGGCCAACCGAGGCCACGGCCAGCATGCCGATCGATCCCACCGGTTCCGGATCAAAGATCCGCTTGATCCCCTCGTAGAGGACGTAGCCCGCGACCAGGAAGAGCAGCACGGCATTGAAGGCCGCCGCCAGGATCTCGAAGCGGCGGTAGCCGAAGGTCCGCTTGTCGTCCGCCGCCCGCTGCCCGATCTTGATGGCCAGCAGGGCGATGGCAAGGGCAGCCGCGTCGGTGAACATGTGCGCGGCGTCGGATAGCAGCGCCAGGCTGTTGAAATAGAGCCCGCCGGCGATCTCGGCGATGAGGAAGGTCCCTGTGAGACACAAGGCGATCGTCAGCTGACGCGAATTGGCGCCCGCCGTGTGATCGTGTTTGTCGCCGTCCTTGTGGGCGTGTGCCGCCATGGCCTTCCGTCCTCGTCTGTTGAGAAATGTTGAAATGCGAACCGGTCGATCCGGTCCTAACGCGCCTCGGCGGAGGTCGGCTGAGGCCAGCGCAGGACCTCGACTGCCTCCAGGGTGACCGGACCCAGGTGTTCGAGATCGGACAGGGTCTCCAGGAAGGCCCGCAGCTTGGACTCGAGATCGAGCAGTTCGACGATCAGGGACTGGTCGTCATTCAGCACATGGCGGCGATGCAGGTGGGGGGTGTGGCCGAAGCCGACGAGAGCCTGCAGGACCGTGGCCCCCGCCAGGCCGGCTGAGCGCGCCCGCTCCGCCACGATCTCGAAGACCTTTCGGTCGCCAAAATAGGCGGCCTCGTCGGTGTAGATGCGCATCAGTTTGATGGGGTCGGACATGGTCGCCTCCTGAAGGGTATCCCCGCCGCCGACGGGCGGCGGGGACCGGGACTATTCCGCCGGGACCGGCTCGGCGGCCGGCGCGTCGACGGGTTTGGGACGCCGCCCCTCGGTCAGACCGAGAACCAGCCGGCTCATGGCCGGCAGGACGAGCAGGGTCAGCAGGGTCGCCGTGACCAGGCCGCCGATGACGACCATGGCCAGAGGCTTCTGGACCTCGGCGCCGGTGCCATGGGCCAGGGCCATGGGCACGAAGCCGATGGCCGGGACCAGGCCGGTCATGATGACCGGCCGCACCCGCTCCATGCAGCCCTCGATGATGGAGCGGGACAGCTCCATCCCGTCGTCGAGCCGTTGCCGGATCGAGGACATGACCACCAAACCGTTCAGTACCGCGACTCCGGCCAGGCAGATGAAGCCCACCGCCGCTGAGACCGAGAAGGAGATGCCGGTCAGGGCCAGGGCGAAGACTCCGCCCGCCAGGCCGAGCGGTACGGTCAGGAAGACCGCCACCGCCCGTCCGAACGTCCCCACGGCGAGGAACAGCACCGCGAAGATGGCGAGGAAGCAGATCGGCACCACGAGCGCGAGACGATCCGAGGCCGCCTTGAGGTTCTGGAACTGGCCGCCCCACTCGATCCAGGAGCCGGCCGGCAAGGCGACGGTCGCGACCTTGGGCATGGCCTCGGTGACGAACGAGCCGACGTCGCGGCCGCGGACGTTGGCCTGGACCACGACCCGCCGCTTGCCGTTCTCGCGGCTGATCTGGTTCAGCCCCTCGGCGAAGCGGAACGAGGCCACCTGCCGCAATGGCACGGAAGCCCGGACCCGGCCTTCCTGCTCCGGCAGCATCACCGGGATGGCGCCGATGGCGTCGAGGTCATGGCGGCTGGCGCTGGGCACCCGAACGACCACGTCGAAGCGGCGGTCGCCCTCGAACAACTGCCCGGCCTCTCGCCCGCCCATGGCGGCGGCGACCGTGTCGGCCACCTCTTCCACGGTCAGGCCGAACCGCGCGATGGCGGCCCGGTCGAAGGTCACGTCCAGCGATGGCGCGCCGTCGGTCTGTTCGACCTTGACGTCCGCCGCGCCGGGGGTGGCGTTCAGCTGGGCCGCGATCTGGTTGGCCGTGGCGGTCAGCTTGTCGAGATCGTCGCCGTAGAGCTTGATGGCCACGTCGCCGCGAACCCCGGCGATCAGTTCGTTGAAGCGCAGCTCGATCGGCTGGCTGAGCTCGTAGCCCTGACCGACCTGGGCGTTGGCCGCGGCCTCGACCCGTTCGATCACGTCTTCCTTCGTGTTCACCCCTTCAGGCCACTGGTCCTGCGGCTTGAGGATGATGAAGCCGTCGGAGATGTTGGGCGGCATAGGATCGGTGGCCACCTCGGCGGTGCCGGTCTTAGAGAACATCAGCTCGACCTCGGGCAAGGCGATGATGGCGCTCTCGACGCCGCGCTGCATACGGATCGACTGCTCCACCGCCGTCGACGGCACCCGCTGGGAGGCCATGGCGAGGTTGCGCTCGTCCAGGGTCGGGATGAACTCCTGGCCGAGCATGGTGAAGATCACCCCGGCCACGGCGAACAGGGCCAGACCGCCGCCCACGAAGGGCCATGGCCGGGCCACGGCCTGACGCAGCACCGGCTCGTATTTCGCCTTGATCCAGCGGATGACGAACACGTCCTTCTCGGAGACCTTGTTGCGCATCACCAGGGCGACCATCGCCGGGATGAAGGTGATGGACAGGATGAAGGCCGCGACCAGGGCCAGCATCAGGGTGATGGCCATGGGCGAGAAGGTCTTGCCCTCGACGCCCTGGAAGGTCAGCAGCGGCGCGAACACCAGCAGGATGATGGCCTGGCCGTAGACGGTCGGCTTGATCATCTCCTGGGTGGCGATGGTGGTTTCCTCGAGCCGCTCGCGCAGGCTCAGCAGGCGGCCCTCATGGTGTTGTCGCTCGGCCAGCCGCCGCAAACAGTTCTCGATTATGATCACCGAGCCGTCGACGATAAGGCCGAAGTCGAGCGCCCCCAGGCTCATCAGATTGCCCGACACCCCCATGAAATTCATGCCGATGGCGGTCATGAAGAAGGAGATCGGGATGATCGCCACCGCGATCAGGGCGGCGCGGACGTTGCCGAGCAGCAGGAACAGGGCGATGGCGACCAGGATGGCGCCTTCGATCAGGTTGCGCTGGACGGTCGAGATGGTGGCGTTGACGAGTTTGGACCGGTCGAGGACCGGCGTGACCTTGATCCCCGGCGGCAGCGACCGAACGGTCGTCTCCAGCTGTTCGCCGACCGAACGGGCGACCGTGCGGCTGTTCTCGCCGATCAGCATCAGGGTGGTGCCTATGACGACCTCGTGGCCGTTCATCGTGGCGCCGCCGGTGCGCAGGTCGCCGCCGAGGCGCACGGTTGCGACATCGCGCACGGCGACCGGGACGCCGCCGCGGGTGGCGACGATGGCTTCCTCGATCTGGCTCAGGCTGCGGATGCGGGCGTCGGCCCGCACCAGATAGGCCTCGCCGCCGCGCTCGACGAAGTTGGCGCCCACCGAGAGGTTGGCGGATTCCAGACCGGCGGCCAGTTCGCTGAACGAGACGCCGTACTGGGCCAACCGGATCGGGTCGGGCTCGACGATATACTGCTTCTCGAAGCCGCCGATGGTGTCCACGCCGGCGACGCCGTTCACCGTCCGCAGCTGCGGGGCGATGATCCAGTCTTGCACGGTCCGGAGATAGGCCGCGCGGGACACGTCGTCCGTCAGGCGATCGCCTTCAGGCGTGAGGAATGAGCCGTCGGACTGCCAGCCGGGCTGACCGTTGCGCACCGTCGCGCCGCGTCCGCCCGGATTGGTGAAGTCGATGGCGTACATGAACACTTCGCCGAGCCCCGTGGTGACGGGACCGATCTGCGGCTGGACGCCTTCGGGCAGGCTTTCCTGGGCCTGGACGAGGCGTTCGCTGACCTGTTGGCGCGCGAAATAGAGGTCGACGTTCTCCTCGAAGATCACCGTGACCTGCGAGAACCCGTTGCGGGACAGGGAGCGAGTCGACTGCAGGCCGGGAATCCCGGCCATGGCCGTTTCGACCGGGAAGGTGACGCGCTTCTCGATCTCGACGGGCGAGAGCGAGGCGTCGGAGGTGTTGATCTGCACCTGATTGTTGGTGATGTCGGGCACGGCGTCGATCGGCAGTTGGGTCAACTGCCAGGCGCCGTAGGTGGAAACCATCAGCACCAGGGCGATGATCATCCATCGCGCCCGCACCGACAGGGCCATGAGGTTGGCGATCATGGCCTAATGCTCCACTTCGCCGGCGCCGAGCGCGGCCTTCAGCAGGAAGGCGTTGCGGGTGGCGACGGTCTGGCCCGCCGTCAGGCCGGAGGTGATCTGGGCCCGGCCGGCGCTGCGCTGGCCGACGATGACCGGGGCGGCGGTGAAGCCGGCGGCGGTCCTGACGAAGACCACTTCGCGGCCTTCGACGGTCTGGATGGCCTCCTCGGGCACCGAGATCCCGCCCGAGGTCTGCGCGTCGCGCGTATAGATGCGCACCGCGATCGCCTGTCCGGGACGCAACCCCCCGACCCCCGAGACGGTGAGGAGAACGGTGGCGGCGCGGCTTTCCGCATCCACGCCCGGGGTGATCGACCGAACCGTCGCCTGGACCTCGCCTTCCGGCAGGGTGATGCTCGCCCGGTCGCCCGGAGCGATCTGGCCCGCGTCGTCGGCGGAGACGGAGGCCTGGACCTCGATCTGGCTGGCGTTGGCGACCCGGAACAGTTCGGTCCCGGCCGTCACGAAAGCGCCGAGCGTCGCGTTGGAGACGGTCACCCGCCCGCTGATCGGGCTGACGACCCCGGTGCTGCGGCCGTCGCCGGAAACCCGGGCGGCGGCGGCGGCGGACGACGTCCGGCGGGATTCGGCCTCGGCCTCGGCTAGCACCGTCTGGGCCGCCTCGAGATCCTGACGCGCGGTGATCTGGGCGTCGAACAGCCGCTGTTCGCGAGCCAGAGCCTGTCGGGCGGCGGTCAACCGGGCCTGGGCCGTCGCCCGCTCAGCGGCGATCGAGGAGGCCTCGCGGCTTTCAATGAGCGCGACGGTCTGTCCGGCGCGAACGCTGTCCCCGAGGCGGAGCGAGACTCGTGTGATCACGCCGTCGGCGCGGGCCGCGAGCACGGCCTCGCCCTGGGGCGTGCCCACGACCGTGCCCTGGGCCACGATCTCGGCGCTCAGCGAGCCGCTGCCGACCGGCGCCACGATGATGCCCGCCGCCTGAATGCGGGCGGCGTCCATCTCCAGGGCCTCGCCGGCGCCATGCTCTTCTTCGGCTTCGGCGCTCGCTTCGGGCGCGGCTTCGGGACCGCGAGTCATGCTCCAGACGGCGAACCCGCCGCCGAGGAGGATGACCGTCGCGGCCGCTCCGGCCAGCAGGCGTTGCTGGTTGGTCAATCTCTTCATTGGGCGGATCCTTCGGTTTCGGTGGCGCGAGTCAGGGCGGCGACGGCTTGCGCCCGCTCCAGCTCGGCGGTGATCATGTCGGCCTGGACGGTGTTGAGCGCCTCTTCGGCGTCGAGCACGTCCAGCAGGGTGAAACGGCCGGCCGAGAAGCCTTCGCGCGCGATGCGCACAGCTTCGAGAGCCTCGGGTTCGGCCTGGTTTTCCAGGAAGGCGAGCTGCGCCTCGGCGGTGCGCAGCGCGGCCTGGGCGTCGCGGGTCCGGCGGATCGCGCTGGCGAGGGCGGCGTTGCGGCGGGCCTCGGCTCCGGTGCGCTCGGCATTGGCGGCGGCGATATTGCCCTGGTTGCGGTCGAACAGCCCGATCGGCATGGAGGCGCCGAACACCAGGGCGGTGTCGTCCGTGCCCCGAAACTGGCGGGCGCCGACGCTGACGGTCACATCGGGGCGGGACAGGGTCCGTTCCCGCTCGACGACAGCGACAGAGGTGGCCACCTCCGCCTCGGCCAGACGCACGTCCAGCGCACTGACCGGATCGATGACGGCGGCCGGCGCCGGGAGGACCTCGGGCGCGGTCGGCTCGGGCAGGTCTTCGCCGCCGCCCCACAGGGCGGCGAGCGCCCGCTGGGCCTCGGCGTATTCGGCTTCGGCGGCGCGGACCCGTCCGACCGACTCCAGGGCGGCCGTCCGCGCCCGCAGAGCGCGCAAGGGCGGTTCGCGACCGGCGTCCACCAGTTCAGTGGCGATGGTCTGAAGGTTGTCGGCGCGCAGGAACTGATCGCGGGCCAGTTCGACCCGGCGGCTGTCCGCCCAGGCCTCGGCGTAGGCGTCGCGCACCTGTTGTTCCAGGTCCGCCCGCGCGACCGCGAGGCGCAGCCGGGCGGCGTCCACCTCGGCCTGGGCGGCGCGCTCACGGGCGGGTCGCTTGCCGCCCAGTTCGAACCGCTGGCCGACGCTCAGGGTGCTTTCGGCGTCATCGACGCCGGAGAAGCCGCCCGTGCCGGCGAAATTCTCGACCTCGAGGCCGAGTTCGGGGTTGGGCCGGAACCCGGCCTGTTGGGCGCGGCCGACGGCGGCGGCGACGTCGGCCTCGGCGACCGCCAGGGTTGGCGAGGAGGCCGCAGCGCGAGACAGCGCCTCGGCCAGGGTGACGGGTTCGGCGAAGGCTGACCCTGGGGCCAGCATGGCCAGGATCGCCGCGAGGGCGATCGCGGCTCCGCCGGCCGCGGGTTGCGGCAGACGGCGTTTAGGGGATGGCATAGGTCCTGTTTCCCGGATGGTTGACGTGGAAGGCGCGCGTTCGCGCGCAGTCCCGTCAGCCTCTGGGAGGGCGGTCTGGTCCGGCGGGCATGCGGGACGGCAAGCCGTCCGCCAGAGGCAGGGCGTCGAGATCGCCCCCGGCGTGGGTCACGGCCGGCGCGTCAGGCGTCTGCGGCACGGCGACGCCGCCGTGGTGGCAGTGGCCGTGAGAGCAGATCGCGTGCTGATCCGGTCGGTCGGTGTCATCCGGGTCCGTGGGAGCGTCGGCGACAATCTCCGACGCATGGGCGGTCACGGATTCGGGCGCGCACGTAGCGGCCTCGACGGCGGAGACCAGGACAAACAGGGCCAGGAACGACGCAAGCAGCGCCGCCATCCAACCGTGTCTGGCCGAGGAGAATCCCATGGCGTCCCATAACACGGTCCGCCGCGGCTGCAACCGCGGCATCGTCGCAGGGCCTTTGCGCCCGTCGCTCCTGACAGGGCCGGCGCGGTTCATGAAGCGTCCCGCAGTTCCTGCCGCGACTGGCGGATGATCGACCAGGCCGACTGCAGGAAGATCAGGGCGAGGACGGCTCCCGCGATCAGGTCGGGCCAGCGCGAGCCGGTCAGCCAGACCAGACCGCCGGCGGCCGCGACCACCAGGCTTTCGATCAGGTCGTTGCGCGTACAGAGCCAGACGGAGCGGACATTGGCGTCGCCGTCGCGATGACGCACGAGCAGCAGGGCGGCGACCGCGTTGGCGAAGAAGCCGAACAGGCCCAGGCCGGTGATCACCGTCCCTTCGGGCGGCGCGCCCGACACGGCCCGCCAGATGGCGAAGCCGAGGATGAACACGGCCAGCAGCCCCAGGCTCGCGCCCTTGAGCAGGGCGGCGCCGGAACGGACCCGCACGGACTTGCCGATCGCCCACAGGCTGATGGCGTAGGTCGCGCTGTCGGCGAGGAAGTCCAGCGCGTTGGCGCCCAGGGACGCGGAGCCCTGGGCGAGGGCGCCGCCGGCCACGGCTACGAAGGCGATGAGGTTGATGGCGATCACGGCCAGCAGGATCCGGCGGTAGGCGGGGGAAGCGCCGTCGAATTTGACGGTCGCGCCGCAACAGGCGGCGGCGGGTCTGTCCTGGATCAGGGGCTCGGTCATCGGAGGCTCCGGCTGGGCGTCGGACGAACTTATGCATCCTCTAGCGGCTAGAGAATCAAGCGCTTATTCTCACGCCATGGCTTCCTCCGTCCCCTCGCCTCTTCAATCCATCGGCAAGCTCGCCGCGGCCACGGGCGTGAAGGTCCCGACCATCCGCTTCTATGAGCAGATCGGCCTTCTGGCGCCGCCGCCCCGCACGGCCAGCGACCGTCGCCTCTATGACGACGCCGCCCTGCGCCGGCTGTCCTTCATCCGTCATGCGCGTCAGCTGGGGTTCGACCTCGACGCCATTCGCTCCCTGCTTGATCTGTCGGACCATCCCGACCGGCCCTGCGGCGAGGCCAATGCGATCGCGGAACATCATCTGTCCGACGTCGCGGAGAAGATCGCGCAACTCCAGGCGCTGCAGACCGAACTGGCGCGAATGTCGGCGGAATGCGCCGGCGGCCGTGTATCGGCCTGCAAGGTGATCGAAGCCCTGCACGAGCGTTCAGCGTCGCTTTAGGCACGACAGCCTCCCGTCTAGCTGCTAATGCGAGCCACTCACAACTGGCTTTCCCCATGCGATCCTTCCTCCGTCTGCTCGCCGTGCTGTTCGCGCTGGGACTGGCCGCCCCCGCCCTCGCCCAGACGCCGTCCGCCTCGGAGGCGCAGGTCGCCTGGCGGCTCCTTGACTATGTGGCGGTCGACTACGCCGGCGCGGTGGCGAACGGGCAGGTGACCAACCCGGCCGAATACGGCGAGATGGTTGAGTTCGGCGGCCAGATCCGGACGCGCCTGGATGCTCTGCCGTCTCATCCGGCCAAGGCCGGCCTGATGCGGGACGCCGTCGCCCTGCAAGCGGCGATCGGGGAAAAGACCGATCCGCGCGTCGTCGGCGATCAGGCGAAGGCCTTGGCCGCCGCGGTGCTGGCGGCCTATCCGAGCCCGTTGGCGCCCTCCTTCCCGCCCGATCTGGCCAAGGGCGCGACGCTTTATGCCGAGCAATGCTCGGTCTGCCATGGCGTCACGGGCCGCGCCGACGGCCCGGGCGCCGAGGGGCTCGATCCGCCTCCGATCGCCTTCGCCGACGCGGAGCGCGCTCGTCAGCGCAGCGTGTTCGGCCTCTATCAGGTGATCGACCAGGGCCTAGACGGCACGGCGATGGCCAGCTTCGCCCATCTGCCGGCCGAGGATCGCTGGGCCCTGGCCTTCTATGTGGGCCGGTTCGCCTTCACCGACGCCGAAGCCGCCGAAGGCGAGCGCCTCTGGAAGGCCGACCCCGCGATCCGCGCCGCCTATCCCGATCTGGCCGCCGTCACCCAGGCGACGCCGGCGGATCTGGCGAGCCGGATCGGCGAGACGAAGGCGCGGGCGGTCACGGCCTATCTGCGTCGTCACCCGGAGGCGACGGCCCGCCCGGAGGGATCGACCCTGACCCTGGCCCGGACCCGTCTGGCGGAAAGCGAGGCCGCCTATCGCCGGGGCGACCGCAAGGCCGCCACCGACCTCGCCCTTTCGGCCTATCTCGACGGTTTCGAGCCGGTGGAGCCCGCGCTCGGCGCCCGCGACGGCGCGCTACTGCGTCGGGTCGAGACGGCCATGACCGACCTGCGCGCGTCGATCGGCAAGGGCGCGCCCGCCCAGGAGGTCGCGGATCGGGTCGCCCGTCTGAACGCCCTGCTGGACACGGCGGAGCGCGCGCTCGCGCCCCAGGAGGCGGACAATCTCGCCAGCTTCCTCGGCGCCTTCACCATCCTGCTGCGCGAGGGGCTGGAAGCCCTGCTTATCGTGGTGGCGATGATCGCCTTCCTCAGGAAGGCCGAACGGCCCGATGTGCTGCGCTACGTCCACGGCGGCTGGGTGGCCGCGCTGGTCGCTGGCGGCGCCACCTGGGCGGCTGCGACCTTCTTCATCTCCATCAGCGGCGCCAGCCGGGAGCTCACCGAGGGCTTCGGCTCGCTTCTGGCGGCCGTCGTGCTCGTCTCGGTCGGCATCTGGATGCACGGCAAGTCGCACGCCGACGCCTGGCAGACCTATATCCGCGACAAGCTCTCCCACGCGCTGTCGAAGCGATCGGCCTGGTTCCTGTTCCTGCTGGCGTTCGTCGTGGTCTACCGGGAGGTGTTCGAGACCATCCTCTTCTATGCGGCGATCTGGAGCCAGGGCGGCCATGTCGGCATGCTGGCGGGCGCCCTGACCGCCGTGGCGATCTTGGCCGTGGTGGCCTGGGCCTTGTTGGCCTACAGCAAACGGCTGCCGATCGGCCGGTTCTTCTCGTTGAGCTCGATCCTCATGGCTGTCCTGTCGGTCGTTCTCGTCGGCAAGGGGGTGGCGGCGCTGCAGGAGGCGGGCTGGCTCGATGTCCATCCGCTCGCCTGGATCCCCCGCATCGAGATCCTTGGCCTCTATCCGACGGTCGAAGGCGTCGGCGTTCAGCTGCTGACGATCGCCATCCTCGTGGTCGGCTTCTCCCGGCACGCGGCGCCGAAGGGCGCGCGGCCGGCCCCTTGAGCTGTCGTCTCCGTCTGCGGCCCTGAGACTGCGGCCCGCAGCAAGGGTTTCGGAGCCGCTTGGGCACGACGGCGCCGATGCCCGAACGGTCGGCAAATACCGGAGTGCGGCGGCTGTGCCTATAGCGTGCGAGAGCCCTCGCCTCGATGTGCGGAGATTAAACGCCCTATTCTCCGCATTCTTTGCGGAGAATATCCTTGCTCTTGCGGCGAATAACGCCCATATTCTCCGCAAGGAGTGCGGGGAATGGCGGAATACATCCACGAAATCGAAGGCTGGCCGCATCTGGACTGGCGCGCGGACGCGCTCGCCGATCGGCTCGCCGCCGTCCGTCACCGCCAGGGCCTGCTGCTCGGCCGGATGCACACGCTCGGCTTCGACCTGCGCGCCGAAGCGGTTCTCGAAACCCTCACCGAAGACGTCCTGAAATCCAGCGAAATCGAAGGCGAGTTGCTCGACAAGGATCAGGTGCGATCCTCGATCGCTCGCCGCCTCGGCATGGATATCGGGGCCCTCGCCCCCGCGGATCGCAACGTCGACGGCGTGGTCGAGATGATGCTCGACGCGACCCAGAACTTTGCGTCTCCGCTCACCGAGGAACGGCTGTTCGCCTGGCACGCCGCCCTGTTTCCGACCGGGCGCAGCGGCATGACGAAGATCGTCGTCGGTGCCTGGCGCAACGAGAGCTCCGGCCCGATGCAGGTCGTCTCGGGCCCTTTCGGACGGGAGCGCGTGCACTATGAAGCGCCCCCCGCCGCCCGTTTGCAGGACGAGATGCGGGCGTTCCTCGACTGGTTCAACGGCGAGCCGCGGACGGACCCGGTCCTCAAGGCCGCGATCGCCCACCTGTGGTTCGTGACCATCCACCCATTCGACGACGGGAATGGCCGGATCGCGCGGGCGATCGCCGACATGGCGCTCGCCCGCTCCGAGAAAAGCGCCCAGCGCTTCTACAGCATGTCCGCCCAGATCCGGCTGGAGCGCAAAGACTACTACGCCACCCTGGAGACGACCCAGAAAGGCGCGCTCGATGTGACCCTCTGGCTGGACTGGTTCCTCGGCTGCCTCGATCGCGCGTTCGACGGCGCGGAAGCCACCCTGACCCATGTGATGCGCAAGGCGCGCTTCTGGGAGGCGCTCGCAGGTCAGACGTTGAGCGAGCGCCAGAGCACGGTCATCAACCGGCTGCTCGACGGCTTCGAAGGCAAGCTCACCTCGACCAAATGGGCCGTGC
>JAHJOK010000057.1 GCA_018820205.1 Alphaproteobacteria bacterium | reverse complement strand
GGCGTCGGGGCGGGCTCGGGCGCGGAGGCGATCTGGGTCGGGGGGGGCTGGGTCGGGGAAGCGACGGGCGTGGCCGCGGCGGCGGCGCGGGCGGCCAGTTGCTGGGCCGCGAACCGGCGCGCCAGTTTCTCGGTCAGTTCGCGAGCGGCGGCGGGCGGCATCTGGGCCATGATGGCGGACAGACCGCGCGGGCGCATGGCGGCGGCGATCGGCAGGCGCACGCTGTCGTCCAGGGTCGTGAAGACCGGGGCGGCGTCGCGTGGGCGCATGGCGGAATAGACGGCGACCAGACGGGCGGTTTCGGCCGCTTCGCGCTCGTCCACCTGACCCAGCAGGCCCTGGACCTCGGCCTTGATGGCGTTCAGGGCGGCGATCTTGGCGTCCAGCTTCTCCTCTGCCGAGGCCATCAGGGGCAGCATGGTGGCGAAGTCGTTGTCGCGGACGTCCAGCTCGGTGCGGCGCGCCTTCAGCGACTGGATGATCCGCAGTTCGGCGGGCGAAATGCCAGCCTGCTGGGCCAGCTGTTCCGGGGTCAGGGCGCAGACGGCGGGCGCGGGCTTGCTGTCGGAGGCCACGACTTCGCCGGCGGCCGTGGTCGCTTCCTCGGCCCAGGCGCGCGCGCCCTGGAACAGGTCCGGCCCGGCGCCGACCGCGCGCACGGCGACCACCCCGCCGATGGCGACGGCGATCAGGGGCAGGAGACGGGGCAGCTTGGCCATCAGGCGGGACTCTCAGGGTTAGGCGGCGAACAGGTCGTCGTCGAGACTAGCCTTGGCGCGGTTGAGGCTTTGCTTCGCGGCATGGTTAGCGGTCAGGGCGTGCAGGATGGCCTGGACATTGCCGGCCCCGACGGCGGCCTGGGCGGGCGCGGCCATGCCCTGGATTCGCTCGGCGAGGGCCGCCATGCGGAAGGCGCGGTCGTCGGGGTCGGCGGCCGGTGCAGGCGCGGACGGGGCGTTCAGGGGCTGCGGCCTGGCCTCGACGGGTGCGATTGCGGCGGCGCGATCCCTGCTGGAAGCCTCCGCGCGCTCACCGGCCGCGCCATGCGATCCCTCCCCTGGAGAGGCAAGGAGCGACGATCGGCCGCCCCGCGCTATCAGCTGTTCCAGATCCGTCTTGAGGGCCCGCGCCTTGAGGATGCGATCGTGCAGCAGGTCGGCCTCCTCGCCGGAGGCGCGCAGGGAACCCAGTGCGCTCTCGGCGCGACCGCAGGCGGCGTTCAGCTCGGTGACCGCGCCGGCGAAGGCCAGCTGACCGGCGCGAAGCTGGCTCAGCTTCTTCTCCAGCCGCACGCCATAGGCCAGGGCCGCGACCAGCAGCAGCATCAGGATGCCGTCCAGGATCATGCCGGTCATGTCACGTCTTTCCCTGGGTCAATCGCGTCGCCGTCTCGACGGTGATCGGGGCCTCGACGCGCACGGCGATGTGCTGGCCCTTGCGGCCCATCCTGCCGGTCGTCACCGGGATCGGGCCGCAACGGATCGAGACGTCGGAATCGGGGGTGGCGTTCAGCATGAAGGTGTCGCCGACCTTCAGTTTCAGCACGGTCGACAGGGGTGCGGACTGTTCGTCGAGGACGACGCGGACCTCGGTGTCGGTGCTCCAGAGCTCGGTGGCGAGGTGGCCTTCCCAGATGTTGTCGCGGCCGAATTTCTCGCCCATGAACTGCTGCAACAGCATCTTGCGGATGGGCTCCAGCGTCGCATAGGGCAGCAGCAGTTCGACCCGCCCTCCCCGGTCTTCCATGTCGATCCGCAGCTTGACCAGGATGGCGGCGTTCGCCGGGCGGGCGATGGCGGCGAAGCGGGGGTTGGTCTCCAGACGATCCAGGTTGAAATGGACCGGCGTGAGGGGCTCGAAAGCCGCCTGGGCGTCGGCGAGGATGACCTCGACCATCCGCTGGACCAGAACGCGTTCGATCGTCGTGTAGGGCCGGCCCTCGATGCGCAGGGCCGCCGTGCCGCGACGCCCGCCCAGCAGCACGTCAACAATCGAATAGATCAGGTTGGAATCGACCGTCAGCAGGCCGTAGTTGTCCAGCTCCTCGGCCCGGAACACCGCCAGGATCGCCGGCAGGGGGATGGAGTTCAGATAGTCGCCGAATCGGATCGACGAGATGTTGTCCAGCGACACCTCGACGTTGTCGGAGGTGAAATTGCGCAACGACGTCGTCATCAGCCGCACCAGGCGGTCGAAGACGATCTCCAGCATCGGCAGCCGCTCGTAGCTGACGAGGGCGGAGTTGATGATGGCGCGGATGCCGGTCCGTTCGGACCCGTCGTCGTCGCCGAGATCGAAACCCAGAAGGTTGTCGATCTCGTCCTGGTTCAGAACCCGTTCGGTCGCGGACGACGTGCGCTCTTCGCCGAGGGCTTCCGCCCCCGCGAAGGGATCGATCTCGCTGTCGGACACGCCTGCATCGGACATTCTACTGGACCAGCATCTCTTCGATCAGCACGGCGTCGATCTTGCCGGGCGCGGCCACCAGATTGACCCGGCGCAGGATCTCGGCGCGCAGCTGATAGCTGCCGGCCGAACCCGCCAGATCCTCGGGACGCAGTTCGCGCAGGAAGCCCTGGAACATGTCCTGCAGGCGCGGCATCTCGCCCTGGAGCGAGTGCGCCAGATCGGCGTCGTGCATCTCGAGCGTCAGGCTCAGCTTCAGGAAGGTCGGACGGCCGTCCGGCGACTGGATGTTCACCACCATGTCCGGCAGGGTGTAGAAGGTGACCCCGTCGGGGCCTTCGGCGATCTTGCCAAGCGACGGATCCGGCTCGCCCTCGGCGGCCGCGCCGTGACCTCCACCCTCCTTCTTGGGCGCGCCGTGACCGCCCTCTTCCTTTTTCTCTTCCCCGTGTCCGCCCGCAGCGCCTTCCTCGGCCGCCGCCGGCTTGGGCTGCATCATGAAGAAGGCCCCCGCACCGCCTCCGCCCAGCACCAGAAGGGCGACCGGGGCGATGATGAACAGCAGCGGGAGTTTCTTCTTCTTGGGCGCATCGCCCTCGACCTCGGCGCCATGCGCCACCGCGAGGTCCGTCGCCCCGTCCGCGGGCGCCTTGTCCTTCTTCTTGCCGAGCTTCAGCATTCGGTCCGCACGCCCCGGATGATCCCAAACCCCGAGATGAGGCCGACTTGGTTAACGCGAGGTGTAAATCCGGCAGTTTTTGCCGGGCGCCGGCCCGCCGGATCCGGTCCAAACCCACGCCCCGCTTGAATTAACCGTGTTGGCACGGGGGTTGCGAGGGTGTCGGCGAAGGAGCCTGCACCCCGTGGAAAACGCCGCCTACATCGGACTGTCCCGCCAGATGACGCTGCGTCGCGAACTCGATATCGCGGCCAACAACATCGCCAATGCGGACACGACCGGCTTCAAGGTCGAGCAACTTCTGCTCGGTACGGAAATCGGCAATCGGGCGCGAAACGAGGCCATCCGGCCGGGCGCCAGCTTCGTGCTGGACAACGGGGTGGGCCGCGACTTCAGCCAGGGCTCGCTGGAACAGACCGGCCGCAGCCTGGACTTCGCCATCGAAGGCGAAGGCGTGTTCTTCCGCGTCCAGGACGGCCCCGGCGAGGCCTATACGCGGGACGGCGCCTTCACCATCAGCCCCGAAGGCGAGCTGACCACCAAGGGCGGACTGCCGGTGCTGGGCGAAGGCGGCCCGATCGTGGTCGATCCGGCGCAGGGCGCGATCACCGTGGCCGACGACGGCAACATCAGCCAGGCCGGGTTGACCATCGGCCGGATGGACCTGGCCCGGTTCGACACCATGGCGGTCCTGTCCAAGGACGGGGACGGCCTTTACCGCAACGCCTCCAACGCCGCCCCGATCGACGCCGCCGGCGCCCAGGTGCGCCAGGGCATGCTGGAGGGGTCCAACGTCAATCCCCTGGTCGAGATCACCCATCTGATCGAGATCAGCCGCGCCTATGAGCGCGCCTCCAAGATGATCGAAAACGTCTCTGAACTGTCCCGTCGCTCGGTCGAGCGGCTGGGCCGGTCGACCTAAGGAAAGGCCCCGCCATGCGCGCTCTCAGAACCGCAGCTTCCGGCATGTCCGCCCAGCAGCTGAACGTGGAGGTCATCTCCAACAACATCGCGAACATGAACACGGTCGGCTACAAGCGTCAGCGGGCCGAGTTCCAGGATCTGATCTATCAGAACGTCGAGCGGATGGGCGCGCAGTCGTCGGCCCAGGGGACCGTCGTTCCGACCGGCATCCAGGTCGGCCTGGGCGTCAAGGCGGGCAGCGTCTATCGCATCACCGACCAGGGCACGCCGACCCAGACCGGCAGCGACTATGACGTCGCCATCGACGGCCAGGGCTATTTCCAGATCACCCTGCCCTCCGGCGAGATCGGTTTCACCCGGGCGGGCAATTTCTCGCTGAGCGGCGAGGGCCAGCTGGTGACCGAAGACGGCTACGCGGTCGAGCCCGCCATCTCGATCCCCCAGGACGCGGTCGACGTCATCATCTCCAAGACCGGCCAGGTCCAGGTCGTCACGGCCGGTTCGCCCGAGGCGGCGGTCGTCGGCCAGCTGGAACTGGCGACCTTCTTCAACGAGGCCGGTCTGGAAGCGATCGGCGACAACCTGTTGCTGGAAACGGCGGCGTCAGGCCCCGCGACCACCGGCACGCCGGGCGAGGTCGGGTTCGGGCAACTTCTGCAGGGCTATACGGAGGCGTCCAACGTGGACGCCGTGACCGAGATCAGCGCCCTGATCATCGCCCAGCGCGCCTATGAGATGAACTCCAAGGTCATCACCACGGCCGACGAGATGATGAGCGTCGCGTCCCAGGTGAAGGGCTGATGCGGCGGCTTCTGACCCTGACGGCGGCGCTGGCGCTGGTCGCCGGTTCCGCCCTGGCCGACCCGGTCGTGCTGCGCGCCAATCCGGTCGACGACGACGGGCGGGTGACCCTGGGCGACATCTTCGAGAACGCCGGCGGATCGGCGGGCGTGCTGGTGGCAAACCGCACCGGGCCGTCGGTCGTGCTGGAGGCCGGCCCCCTGCAGGCCATGGCCTCGCGCGCCGGGCTGCAGTGGGCAAATCCGATGGGGCTGCGCCGTGTGGTCGTGCGCAACGCCGGAATGGCCCCGGGCGCGACCGTATCGTCGGCGGCCCCCCGCGCCGTCGCGACGCGCACGGCGACCCTCGAGGTGCTGACCTATGCCCGCAACCTGGCGGCCGGAGACGTGATCCAGCCGGAAGACGTGATCTGGTCCACGGTCCAGGCGCATCTGGCCCAGGGCGGATCGCCGTCCGACGCCGAACAGGTGATCGGCCTGTCGGCGCGCCGGGCGCTGAGAGCCGGAGCCGTCGTCGGCGCCCGCGATCTGGTCTCGCCGCGCGTCATCGCCCGCAACGACATGGTCCAGGTCGCCTTCGTGGCCGGCGGCGTCAGCCTGACGATCACCGGCCGCGCCACGCGCGACGCCGCGGTCGGAGAGCCGGTGCCGGTGCTGAACCTGACGTCGGGGCGCACCATCGACGCCATCGCCGCCGGTCCCGGCCGGGCCATGGCCGGCGCCGCCGTCCGCGCCGCCTCTCCCCAGTTCGCCGCCCGCTAGGAACAGTCCCCATGCGTAAATCCATCCTCGCCCTCGCCGCCTCGACCCTGCTGCTGGGCGCCTGCTCCACCGTGGTGGAGACCGTCCAGGGGCCGCAACTGGCGCCGATCGGCTATCCGGCCCAGCTGGTTCCGGTGACCCAGGCCTATCTGGCCTCGCCCGAGCCGCGCTCGGCCAGCGCCAACTCCCTGTGGCGCACCGGCGCGCGGGCCTTCTTCGGCGACCAGCGCGCGCGAAACGTCGGCGACATCCTGACCGTCAGCATCGACATCGACGACCGGGCCCAGACCTCCAACACCACCAACCGCAGCCGGACCAACGACATCTCGGGCGGGATTTCGAACTTCTTCGGGCTGGAGAACAGCCTGGGCCGGGCCTTCCCCGGCGGGTTCGACCCCCAGAACCTGGTCGGCGTGCAAGGACAGTCCAACGCCAACGGGACCGGATCGGTCAGCCGGGCCGAGCGGGTCAACCTGACCATAGCCGCCGTCGTCACCGACATCCTGTCAAACGGCAATCTGGTGATCCAGGGTCGGCAGGAAGTGCGCACCAACCGCGAGGTCCGCGAACTGACCGTCGCCGGCATCGTCCGGCCCGAGGACATCAGTTCGGCCAACACCATCGCCCACACCCAGATCGCCGAGGCGCGCATCAGCTATGGCGGGCGGGGCGACATCAGCCGGGTCCAGTCGACCCCCGCCGCCCAGAGCCTGGTGGAGCGTTTCAGTCCGTTTTAGCAGGGCGCTACCGCTCGACGCGCGGCGTCTCGCTACTTGAGCGCGGGTTGGGGCGCTATCGCTCGACGCGCGGCGTCTCGCTGCTTGAGCGCGGGCGTGTCCCTGGCTGTCCTCAGGCCGTTGCCGAACGGCCACATTGCGGGACCCGGCAAGCTTCGCCGTGAACCGTTAACGGGAAGCCGCGTTTGACCTTCAGAGGCAAGGTTCAACGCATGTTCAAGATTCTGGTCCCCGCTGTCGCCGCTCTCGGTCTGGTCGCTTTCGCGGCCCAGTCCCGGGACACCGCGCCCGAAGCCGATATGGCCGCCGCCCCCGTCATGGGCTGGAGCGTGCATCACGAAGGCGCCTTGGCGAAGCTGGCCTATGGCGTGGCCAACTCCGACCAGCTGGCGCTGATGGTCAGCTGCATGCCGGGCGACGCCACGGCCGCCGTATATGGCGACGTCCGCATCGAGGGCGCGCGGATGATGCAGGCCAGTCTGTCGATCGACCCCCTGTCGGGCGGCGAGGCCGAGGAAACCCGCATTCCGGTCAACGCTCCCGCCCTGACCGGGCTGGCCGAGCGCGGTCGGATGACGGTGGAGGGCGACGCGGGCCTGTTCCAGATCGCTGCATCGCGCGAAGAACGTCGCGTCGTGGGCGATTTTCTGGCCTATTGCGCGCCGGGCCGCGCCTGATCCCTGGCCCGGCAAGGGCTGACGCATGATATTTCCGGCCATGATGGCGGCCATCGCCCTGATGCAGGGCGGCTGGACCTGGACGCTTTACGAAGACGATCCGCTGGTCCTGGCCAACGAAATCCCCGACACGCCCCAGCTTCGCGCCGTGCTGGAGTGCGAGCCGGGATCCGGCGTGGCCCGGGTGGATCTGTATGACCCTCGCCCCGGTTCGGCCGGCATCGCCACGATCATCTCCGGATCGGCCACCGCCACCGGCGAGAGCGAGGTCGCGGCGGATCACCGCTCGGTCGCCCTTCGGACCGATCATCCCGTGTTCGGCCAGTTCGTGCTGACGGGGGGGCTGGATGTCGCGGTCGGCGACCGGACGCAGGCGCTGAAGGTCGAGACCGCCCATCTTGCCAAGCTGCAGCGTTTCGCCGAGCTGTGCGGCGGCTGACCCGGAGGAGTTCATGCGCCCGCTTCCGCTCGCGATCCTGACCCTGTCCGGCCTGACGGCGGCCTGCGCCAGCAACGGCCCGGACGCGCCAGCGCCTGTCGTTGCCGCAGCGTCCTCGGCCCCCGCTCCGACACCCGGATACGACTGGCATCTGACCCCCACGGACGGGGCCGTGCTGCTGGCTTACGGCGTGGCCGAGAGCGACGACCTGCGTCTGGGCCTGAACTGCGACCTAGGGTCGGGCAGAGTTGACCTAACCGCGCCGGGAAAGACCGGCGAGCGTGAAATCCATCTGGAATCCGGCGGCGAGACCGAGCGGTTCCCGGCCGAGGGCGAGCCGACCGAACTGCACGACGGCGACCTGTTGAGCGCCCAGGCGGCGACGTCCGAGCCGGTGTTGCAGCGGTTTCGCCGCGTCGGCTGGATGGCCCAATGGAGCGACGGCCGGCGCGAGGTCTATGTCCCCCATCCGGGGTCCGAAGGCGCGGTGGAACGGTTCTTCGCCCTCTGCGGCTAGAGCGCCAACGCCGCACGCGCCTTCTTCGTCAGTCTGGCGGCGACGATCCGGTGGGCGATGGCGAAATGGTCCGCCAACTCGTCGGGCTCCCACGCCGCCGGGTCGGGCAGATTGACCCATTTCGCACGCGCCAGATACGGCGCCGGCCGCGCCCTGCCGGTCTCGGTCAGGATTTCATAGGCGATGTCCGAGACCTTGAACGACACGCCGCCCTGTTCGCCGACCATCACGAACATCTTGCCGCCGACGCGATAGGCGTCGTGATGGTCGCCGAACGGATGATCCAGCGTGGCGCCCGGCAGAGCCAGGCAGACCTTGCCTATCGCGCGCCTGTCCAAGATCAGGTGTCGACGCCGACGCCGATCGGACAGACCACCCCGGTGCCGCCGATGCCGCAGTAGCCGGCCGGATTCTTGGCCAGATATCCCTGGTGATAGCCCTCGGCGAAATAATAGGGGCCGGCCTCGGTGATCTCGGTCGTGATCTCGCCCCGCCCGGCCTGGGTCAGGGCGGCCTGGTAGGCGTCGCGCGAGGCCTCGGCCTCGGCTTTCTGTTCGTCGTTCAGATAGTAGATCGCCGAACGATAGGTCGAGCCGACGTCGTTGCCCTGGCGCATGCCCTGGGTCGGGTCGTGGCCTTCCCAGAACGTCTTCAGCAGCTCGGCGTAGCTGATCTCGGCGGGGTTGAAGACAACCTGGACCACCTCGGTCTGGCCGGTGCGGCCGGTGCAGGTCTCCTCATAGGTCGGATTGGGGGTGATGCCGCCGGAATAGCCGACCGAGGTCACCCAGACGCCCGGCAACTGCCAGAATTTGCGCTCCACGCCCCAGAAGCAGCCCATGCCGAAGATGGCCGTCTGAAACCCCTCGGGATGCGGCCCCTTCAGCGGCCGGCCGGAGACGAAATGGACCTCGTCGGTCTCCAGCGGGGTGGAACGGCCCGGCAGGGCGGTGTCGGCGGTCGGCAGGGTGGTCTTCTGGCTCAGCATGGAAGCGATCCGTGAGAAAAGGGACATGCAGGCCATATGGGCGCCGCCATGCGTTTTGCCCAGCCCGACGCTTGCCCGCCGCCCCCGGCTGTTCTATCAGCCTGCCCTCCCCGGCGACCTCCGGGGCGTTTGCCTATGTGGTCAAACGGACAGGTGGCGGAGTGGTCGATCGCGCACGCTTGGAAAGCGTGTGTAGGTGAAAGCCTACCGAGGGTTCGAATCCCTCTCTGTCCGCCACCGCCTATGTAACTGTAAAATAATCATTTTTTGGCTTTTGCAAGCCTCGGAACAGTCGCTGCTAAAGCGCCTGTTTTCCCTGTAGATCGGGATTTTCGGAGCCGCTTGGCCCGCGTTCGCCGGGCTTTCGGGCGTCCGTATCTCTGGCGGTCGAAGATCCGGTTGGGTTTCCCTGCAAACAGGGACTTCTACAGGGATTTCGACGCGCGGTTTGGCGCCGAGGAACGTCGGGCTTGGGCTGTAATCCCCGACCCGTCTGACGAACTGCTCGTAGCCCCGAGAGCGAGGCGTGATTCAAGCAGGGTATTTTTGCTCGCCGAACAGGGAACGCCATCGCCGATAACAGGCAATGGCCTCGTCGGATAACAGGGACCGCGATCTAGCCGCTGGTGGCGTTGCGCTGATCGTCCCAGGCGAGCGGCAGTTTCAGCCGCCGCAGGCTCTCCAGCGTGAGGTCCGCCCGCTGCCGCCCATGGAGGATCGCGATCTGGATCTCCGGCGCGAGGAAGGCCAACCGTATCAGCATCCGCTCGCGCGGATCCTCGGGCACGCGCACGACCTCGCCGCGCGCGTCGGTGCAGCGCTCGAGCAGGGCGTGGGCCTGACGCAGGGCCTTGTTCAGCGGTTGGTCGATGCGGACGGACTGAACGCCCTCGGCGGTGAAGCTGCGCCGGCCGCCGCGGAACTGCAGGCGGCGATCGATGCGAAGCCACCAGAGCTTCTTGTCGGCATCCAGCCGCTCGCCGATCTCGATACGGGTGCGCATGGCGTCGAAGGCCAGCTCGCCCTCACGGCCCAGTGGCGCGATGGACTTGGGATCGAAGCCGATGTGGACGGCCTGCGGGTGGATCTCGATGCGGGCGATCGCGAGCGTAGCGTCCGCGAGCTGCGGCAGCAGCCGCGTGGCTGCCTGGCGCACCAAGGTTTCTACGGCGAAGGCCGGGGCACGGCGGATAGCATCGGGATTATCCGTCGTGACTTTCTTACCTCGCTGAACATTGGAGGAGACGTAATAGCGGAACACCCGTCCGCCTGAGCCGGTCGCCGTAGTCGGCGTCATCGCCACCCCGTCAGCGTCGAACAAACGGCCGCGCAACAGGGCGCCGCTGTCGGCCTTCGTCCCATCCATCTTGTAGCGCCGGGTCTTGGCCAGCAGCGCGGCCTGGACGCGATCGAACACCTCACGATCGACGATCGGGGTGTGGTTGCCGGGGTGGACCAGATCCTTGTGCGGGATCATGCCGATGTAGGTCGGGTTCTTGAGGATGTGGCTGATCGCGCCGCGATCGAACGGCAGCCCACCCATGGCCCGGCCCTTGGTGGTGGTCCAGGCCTTCGACAGACGCCCCTCGGCGTTGAGCTCGGCCCATAACAGCCCGACCGATTCCAGCTTCAGATAGCGATCGAAGATGTAGCGCACGAGAACCGCCTCGGTCTCGTTGACGTCCAGCGCGCGGCCCTTGGGGTCATAGCCCAGCGGCGGGGTGCCGCCCATCCACATCCCCTTGGCCTTGGACTGGGCGATCTTGTCCCTGATCCGCTCGCCGGTGACCTCGCGCTCGAACTGGGCGAACGACAAGAGCACGTTGAGGGTCAGCCGGCCCATGGAGGTGGTGGTGTTGAACGCCTGGGTCACCGAGACGAAGGAGACGCCGTGCCGGTCGAACACCTCGACGATGCGGGCGAAGTCTCCCAGCGCGCGGGTCAGGCGATCGACCTTGTAGACCACCACCACATCGATCTTCTTCTCGGCGATGTCGGCCAGCAGCTGCTTCAGCCCGTCGCGCTCCATGGTCCCGCCGGATATCCCTCCGTCGTCATAGGCGGTCTTCAGGCAGGTCCACCCCTCCCCGGCCTGGGATTTCACATAGGCTTGGCAGGCGTCGCGCTGCGCATGCAGCGAGTTGTAGTCCTGTTCCAGCCCCTCCTCCGAAGACTTCCTCGTATAGATGGCGCAGCGCAGCGTCTCACGCGCCACGGTGCTTGTCCTTCAAGCCGAAGAAGACCGGGCCGCTGCGCTTCACCCCGCTGATGGCCAACGCCACGTTGGACAGGCTGGGGAAGGTCTGGTCCTTCCACAGGTAGCCGCCGTCCACCGCCGTGACCCGGTGCATCACGCCACGGAACTCGCGGCTGAACACCGTGCCTGGCTGGACCGTCGTGGTGACGCGCACCGCCGCCCCCGAGCGCAGCCGCCGACGGCTTGCGGCATCCAGCCCGCCCCATGCCGCCGCCTGGATGCGCCAGGCCAGCATGAGGCCCAGAATCTCCACCGAGCGGATCTTCGGCGGCCGACCGAAGCCGCACCGACGCCACTCGAGCCGCAGGCCCTCGAGGTCCCGGCTTTCCAGAGCCCGGACCTCCATCGTGATTTCCTCGCGCTGGCTCACGCGGCCGCCCCGGCGATGCGGTAGACCCGCCCGCCCTCGGCGGCCTCGGTGACGATGGTCAGGCCGTGCTTCTTCTTCAGCGATCCGGCGATGGCGCCGCGCACCGAGTGCGCCTGCCAGCCGGTCGCCTCGCTCATCTGCGCCACCGTCGCGCCCTCGGGGCGGTGCAGCATCGCCGCGACCACCCCCAACTTGCCGGCCGGGCTCTTGGCGTTCGTCTCCGTCGCCAGCTCCGGCACAAAGCCCTTGGCCCGCGACGCGCGGGGTTTGCGGTCGGCGGCGGGCTTGGGGACGATCTTCGGCGGCGCAGCCTTCGCCTTACGCGTCTTACGCGCGATCTTTGCATCGGCCGGCGCCTGCGCTGTGCCGGGGGTCTGTGCGGTGTCAGGGGTCTGGATCATGGCTGTCCTCGGTTAAGGCGGCGCGATGATCGCGCCGCTACCGCGACGAGCCCGCAAGCGGCGGGCCATGAGTGACCAATGCTTGGGTTGCCGGTCCAGTCCAGCCTATTCGATAGCCGACAATAAAGTATTCGGCAGTGCACCCACTGATCGCCGCGCGCGGTCTACTTTGTCCACGATTTGCGACTCGTCCCGATTTGTGTATGATCATCGCCGGAACGTCGGAGACGTGCCTTTGCCCTTGGAAGGAAATCGCCATGACTATGGCTAATGCTGAATCGCGCCCCGAACTCGAGATCGTCTATCGCCCGCTGGCGGACCTCTCGCCCTTTGTCGGCAACGCCCGAACCCACTCCAAAAAGCAGCTGGCCCAGATCGCCGCCAGCATCGAGGCGTTCGGCTTCACCAACCCCGTGCTGGTCGACGAGGACGCAATCGTCATTGCCGGCCATGGCCGGTTGCTGGCGGCAAAGTCGCTGGGCCTGGCCAGGATCCCGGTCATCGTGCTGGGCGGTCTGACCGAGGCCCAGAAGCGCGCCCTGCGGCTTGCCGATAACAAGATCGCGCTCAACGCCGGCTGGGACACCGAGGTCCTGAAGATCGAGCTCGACGCCCTGGCCGATCTGTCGTTCGAGCTGGAGCTGACCGGCTTCGCCACCGGGGAGATCGACGTG
The DNA here is from genome assembly GCA_018820205.1 of Alphaproteobacteria bacterium. Taxonomy (GTDB): domain Bacteria; phylum Pseudomonadota; class Alphaproteobacteria; order Caulobacterales; family Caulobacteraceae; genus Brevundimonas. The sequence continues at coordinate 12,113 of JAHJOK010000057.1, read as the reverse complement.
ATCTCCGCCGACACCCCCGATCCCGACGACGAGGTCGTGCCGCCAACGCCGGACGAGCCCGTGACTCGACCCGGCGACCTCTGGCGCCTGGGCGAGCACCGGCTGCTGTGCGGCGACAGTCGGGACCGCGAGGTCCTGGGCACGGTGATGGGCGGCTGGCTGGCCGACGCCGCCTTCACCGATCCGCCCTACAATGTCCGCATCGACGGCAACGCTGTCAGCCGGGGAACTCACGCGGAGTTCGCCATGGCGTCCGGCGAGATGACGCCAGCCGAGTTCACCGCCTTTTTGGTGCAGACCCTCGGCGCCTGCGCCGTCGTCTCCCGCGACGGGGCGGTGCATTTCGTGTGCATGGATCACCGCCACGTTGGCGAGCTGACCTCGGCCGGCGACAGCGTCTATGGCCAGAGGCTCAACATCTGCGTCTGGAACAAGTCCAACGCCGGCATGGGCTCGCTCTATCGCTCCCGCCACGAGCTGGTGTTCGTGTTCCGGGTCGGCCAGGCGGCGGCGTTCAACGCCGTCGAGCTGGGTCGGCACGGCCGCAACCGCACCAATGTCTGGGACTACGCCTCGGTCAACTCCTTCCGCGGCTCACGCCGTGAGGACCTGGCCCTGCATCCGACGGTCAAGCCGGTGGGACTGGTTGCCGACGCCATTCGCGACGTGACCCGGAAGGGCGAGCGGGTGCTGGACGCCTTCATGGGCTCGGGCACCACCCTTATCGCGGCCGAGCGCACCAGAAGGATCTGTCATGGCGTGGAGTACGAGCCGCGCTATGTCGATGTGGCCATCGAGCGCTGGTCGGCGATGACGGGTCGCTCCGCTATTCTGGAGCGCACCGGCGCTTCGTTCGAGAAGCTTAAGGCCGATGCACTGGCAGCGGGTACGGATCAATGACCGACCGTGACGACTACGCCGTCGGCTATGGCCGCCCGCCCCTCGCCTCGCGGTTTGCCCCAGGCACATCCGGCAACCCCACCGGCCGGCCCAAGGGCTCGGGCGGGCTGAAGACCTCGCTGGATCGCATCCTGCGCCGCAAGGTGCAGCTCAAGGTCGATGGCCGCAGGAAACGGGTGCCGGTGACTGAGGCCGTGTTGCTCCAGCTGTCGCACAAGGCGCTGGGCGGCGACGCCGCGGCCATCCGCGAGTATCTGCGCATCGCCATGGCCCATGGCGGCGAAGCCGACGACGCCGTGGCGATCGACGAGGCGCAGCTGACGCCCTTCGTCGACGCCTATGCCATCGCCACTGCCCTGATGGACCTGGGCGTGGTGGTGCTGGGGTCCGACGGGCGCATGAAGCTGCGGCCCGAGCGGCTCGGCGACGCTGCGGCCGAGACCGTCGATGGACTTCGGCGCCAGCAGCTCCTCGACGACCCGGCGGTCGGCTAGTGGACGGGTCCCTGCCCCGCGGCGCCGGCCAGGCGCTGGGCGCGCTGCTGCGTCAGCGCCAGGCGACCATCCTCCGTGACCGGATCGAGGAAACCCGTGCGGCGTCGGCGACCCTCTACGGCTTTGTCCAGCAGGCCTGGAATGTGCTGGAGCCGGCCACGCCGTTCGTCGGCGGCTGGGCCGTCAAGGCGATCTGCGAACATCTGGAGGCCATCACCTATGGTCAGCTAACACGACTGCTCGTCACGGTGCCGCCCGGCATGCTCAAGAGCCTGGCCGTGTCGGTCTTGTGGCCGGCCTGGGAGTGGGGCCCGGCCGGCCTGCCGCATTTGCGCTATCTCTCCTCCTCCTACAGCGAGACCAACGTCTCTCGCGACACGCTGAAGATGCGCCGCCTGGTCTCCAGCGACTGGTACCAGAGGCACTGGGGAGACCTGGTCACGCTCAGCCCTGACCAGAACGCCAAGCAGCGCTTCGAGAACACCCGCTCGGGCGTGCGTGATGGGCGCAGCTTCACCTCGCTGACCGGAGGCCGCGCCGACCGCGTCATCATCGACGATCCGCATTCGGTTGACGGCGCCGAGAGCGACCTAGCCCGCACCAGCGTCGGCCAGACCTTCCGCGAGGCCGTCAGCGACCGGCTCAACGACCCCACGCGTTCGGCCATCGTGGTGATCATGCAGCGGCTGCACGAGCGCGACCTGGCCGGGGTCATCCTCAATGCCGACCTCGGGTTCGAGCACCTCAGCCTGCCCATGCTGTTCGAGGCCGACCAGCCGTGTCGCACACGCATCGGGTTCGTCGATCCACGCACGGTCGAAGGCGAGCTGTTGTTCCCCGAGCGCTTCCCCCAGGCCGCCGTCGATCAGTTGAAGGCGGCCAAGGGCTCCTATGCCTTTGCCAGCCAGTACCAGCAGCGACCCGCACCGCGTGACGGAGGGATGTTCAAGCCACAGTGGTTTACCATCGTGGATGCGGCACCGTCTGACGGCGAGGTGGTGCGCAGCTGGGATCTGGCCGCTACCGTTGCCGCCCCGGGAAAAGACCCCGACTGGACCGTGGGCATGAAGGTCAGGCGTGGCAGGGACAAGATCTTCTATATCGAACACATCTCCCGCACCCGGGGCTCGCCCATGGAGGTGCAGCAGCTGGTGCGCCGCGTCGCCGAGGCCGATGGCAGGAGCGTGCGGCAACTCATTCCGCAAGATCCCGGTCAGGCCGGCAAATACCAGGCAGACGCCTTCGTCCGTCTGCTGGCGGGATACAACGTTCGCACCCAGACCGTAACCGGCGACAAGGTCACCCGGGCCAACCCCGCCTCGGCTCAGGCCGAAGCCGGCAACATAAGGCTGGTGCGAGGGGCCTCGACCGAAGCGTTCCTGGCAGAGATCGCCACATTCCCCTCCGGCCGGCACGACGATCAGGTCGACGCGCTGTCGGACGCTATCAACACCTTGGCGGGAGAATACCGGCCAAACCTCGCGGCGTGGTGGTGATCAAAGACTGCAATGCGCCGATACTGTTGAAAAAGTCCGGCGACCGCTGAAACCGCGCAAACCGCGTGCTGGTCACGAAATTTCGCCCTAGCGAAATCAATAGCTTAGATTCTCGCAGCGATGCCAGATCCGGCCAAAAAAGCCGATCACGGACCGCTCCAGGACTTTTTCAACAGTATCCGCCAGAAACGGTCATTCACTATCGGCCGCAAACACGACATTCAGGGTGCGTTCGAGAGTCCGATTTCCGGCCGACAACATAAGACGGGTCCCGACCCGTTACGGACATTCGTCGGCATGTTAGCTTTGGCATATGTCACAAGCCGAACTCGTGATCCGTCCCTCACCATGGCGAACGGTAGCTGCATTGATTGTGTTGGCTGTGATCGCCGCATTCTGCGGCTTCTTATGTTGGAAGACGCTATCCGAAGGCGACACAAAGACCGGCTTGCTGCTCGGGATTTGCGCTCTGTTTCTCGCCGCAGGTATTCCATTTGCCTGTTGGACCTTGGCTAGGCCAACGAGCCTCGTGCTAACCGACGTTGGGTTTTGCATGACTGGCGTGGGCAAAATACCGCTCGTTCCTTGGCCCGCAGTCGAGGAGTTCGTTCTGCTGCGACGTCGCTTTATCTCAGGTCACGGTGTCTCCGGGCATGTGAACGGTATCGGGTTTCGATTGAAGCCGGGACTATCGGTAGACGTAGGCTGGAAGCGACATGTCTACATGGACGGCGTCGATGGCGAGATCGCTTTGAACCTTACGACCACGGTCAACGAGACCTATCAAATCCTAGAGCAATGGCGGCTCGAAAGGTCATAGTGGCGAGGTCGGCATGCCCGCTCTCCAACCGTAGCTGACCTCGGGAAGGTCCGCCTGTAGACATTCGCCGGAGTGTCCGGTCTGGGGCCGGAAGCCAACTTCACAAATCGACCCATAGCGGACGTTGGCCGCAGCACGCTTAGGGCTTAAACGGTCTCCATGCTGACGGCTTGTCCCGACTTCGCCACATACGGCGCACAGCGTTTCAAAGGTTCGCTGAAGCCCTGCATGGGATTGCTCGAAGCCGCGCTTTCGACACTTCCTACTGACGAAGCGGGGGTCCGCCTCCACGGATTGACACCACTCGTACCGCTACTCGCGACTGAGGGCTGTATCGGGGCCGTCGCCGCGAGCGTGTTGGGTCAAGACGCGAAGCCCGTTCGGGCGATTATGTTTAACAAGTCCGCCGAAACCAACTGGTCGCTCGCTTGGCATCAGGATCGGACGATCTGCGTGAGGGAGAGGCGCGAAGCTCCGGGGTTCGGCCCTTGGACGGTGAAGAGCGGCCTCGTTCACGTCGCGCCGCCATTTGAAGTGTTGTCGAGAATGGTGACCCTGCGGGCGCATCTCGATGACGTGCCCAGCAGCAACGCTCCCCTGCTGATCGCCCCCGGTTCGCACACCTTAGGTCGGATCGCCATCGGGGATGTCGATCAAGTAGTAAAGCGTTGCGGCACCGTCACCTGTCTCGCAGAAGCGGGCGACGTGTGGATCTACGCGACCCCTATCCTTCACGCGTCCGAAGCCGCCAACGCCCCAACGAGCCGACGCGTCCTTCAGGTCGATTTCGCTGCCGAAACCCTCCCCCACGGGCTGGAATGGCTTGGCATCTGATGTCGGGTCACCAGCCAAAGGTGACCGTCTGCTCTCGACCCACAGCGGACGTTGAGCACTTCGCCGGTTGCAGCCATGTTGAAGGTCTGCTGAAACCAAGACGTCGTTAGGAAGGTCAAATGTGGTGCTAACGTCGGTCTTCGATCGTCATATACCGATCCGTATTCCATCGACCGAGAGCCGATGGGCGGTTCAAGTGACGCTGGCTCTGTTCGTCGCTCTGAGCATGATAATCTGGGCTGGTATTCAAGGGCACAAAGTCTGGATTGCGTACGCACTACTAGCTCCAGGCTTTACTGTTATAGCAAGACCCGCATGGGTCTATGTGTCAATAGTAGTTGCAAGCCTCATGAGCAGAAGTTTGATAAATACTACGTCGAAAGATTTAGTAATAATCTCAAGATCTGTGTTTATCGCACCTTTGGGTGATATTGAATGCTATCATGAGACGTATGATCGAGAAGCGATCCGTTTCGAGAACAAGCGGAATGGGAAGCAGTTCATCATATTTCGGGATTGGACTGAACCGGCTGCCTTTGATCGTCTGACAGTCAGTTGCAGGAGCCCAATCCCCGCTGTGTAAATCACTATGTGATGTCCGCTAACCACCCCATCCAGTCGTAGGGCAGGTCCGCTTCCGGCGATGGATCGAATGTCCGCTGTTCGCCTGCCAAGCGACGACCGATCTCGACTTAATGCGGACCTCATGATTTCGCTCATTAGCTAAAAACATGGAAAAGAAGCTGGCTCGTCTCGAACCAGCAGACGAGAAGGATGATAACCCTCCACGCCATACTGAAATAATAGTATTTGGGCTCTTTGTTATAATCAGCCGCAGGCAGGCCTGAGTTAAATTCAGTCTTCTTGTTTCGGACGGACATAAATATGTCGATAGGCATATAGATGGAGCCGATTACAAAGAAGATGCTCAAGACCATTTGTTCGTTCAAGGTAGCACCTGAGGTTTCTAGCTTACGCCAGCAGATTGAGCGGAACGGTCTTGGCGTCAAGGCAACGTCGGATTTCCACCCCTGACAGACGACGGCGGCGACCGCTTTGCGGCCTAGCGGTTTGGCGTCCGCTTTCGGCGCCAAAGTCCAGGACCGAACACGACCCATAGCTGTCTTTCGGAATGTCGGTAATCTGGACCCATGGACGCTTCAGTCTTCAACGCCGTTTGGTTCGGTTGGGCTTTCGCCTGTGCGCTCGGTTTGCGTTTGGGTTTCACCCATCTGTTCAGGCCGAGGCTTGGTCATGCGGCTCAGTTTGCCGCTTACGGAATGTGGTTCGTTAGCCTGGGGGTCGGCTTGGCGGTCGTGAGCATCAGTGGGATGCAAATGTATGGCTTCGACGGCAACGACCCGGGCCAGATGATGGGTTACGTCACCCTCATGTATTCGCCCCTCGGGTTGCCGACTGCGTATGGCGCGCCTGCGGTCCTCGCGCTCGACCTGCTGATGGCGGCGTTGAGATCGATAAGGAAACGTTGGGCGGTCTAAGTCCGCTATCCACCCGTCTCAGACCTTTAGCTGGTCCGCTTTCGGGCCGTGCGGTCAATGTCGGCTTCCGGGCCGACTGCCAACTTCGCAAATCGACCCTCAGCAGAAGGTGGCGACGTCCGCTTTTCGCCGATCACCGGGATGTCCGGTTTCCGCCAGGATGCCAACTTCGCATATCGACCCGACTCAGCCATTCCCGCCCTTCGTCAAGAGATAAAGGACAGCGCCTCCCGAGATGCCGGCAGCCAAGCCAGCCGCAATCGATCTAAGCACTGATCGAGCCAACCTGCCTTTCGACGTCGGTATCTCGCGGTCTTGAAATCCCTGTCGTCGGAGCAGGTCATTTGTCCGAACTATTCCGGCGAGGATGAAGGCAGGGAATGCGGCGAAAACGGCTATGCCGGTCCACAACGCAGGCTGTATGCGGTTATTCATCAGCAGAGTTAAAACTATTATCCCAAAGCCGACGATCGCCCAGCAAATGACTTTCAACAACTGCCTCACGGTTCACTCCACAATCGGCCGAAATCGATAGTATAATGTGCGCGAACCAAGTTCGGTCCATGTCCGCTACCCACCCCATCCAGTCGTAGGGCAGGTCCGCTTCCGGCGATGGATCGAATGTCCGCTGTTCGCCTGCCAAGCGACGACCGATCTCGACCCGTTGCGGACGTTGGCCTTGCCCGGCAGACTTAGCAGATGTCAGTGGAAATCATCTGCCGTTCCTGCGGACGCCATCTAACCGGCCCATGCCAACGGGGTAGCGAAGCTGACTATGACCGCACCTGCGTTGACCGGACGCAAGCCGTTCCGAAGGGATTGCTGATCCAATTGAGTGTCGAGGAAGCTGTTGACGCCGTTCATGCGGATGGGACAGTCGAGCGTAAAGTCTACTCGGAGGCCGGTGCGGTCGCCGCCAATCCCGAAGACATAATCATTGGTGGTTTGGATCGTGCCGGGATCGACAACGGCTGCTGCGGGTCTGACGGCCTCGATGGACCAAACCGAGCTTGTCTGTGCGGTGCGATGGTTGCGACGCAGTGGAGCGATTGCTGGACCCAAGCTGAGGTCCGTTTTCTCCCTCACGCAGTTCGTATGTCCGAGAACCGATAAGGTCCGCTTCCCATCTGTGGACGCCCCCTTCAGCGCAAGAGTGAATTCGAGAGTTTCTGACACGTAGTCGGATGCTGCCATCTGTCCGGCCTGTTGTGCGGCGGCTTACCGTCGCTGGCCTGTATGGGAGTTCGCGGATCCGGTCCAAATCACCCTGAGCGTGCTCGAAGCACGGTGGAAAGCCCTGGTTTTCCTGATCCCGTGTCGCCGACTGTTGCGCCATACGCTCCTTCGCTCATCCTACGCTTCGACGTCTCGCGTTCGTGCTGGCTAGGCCGGCACGCCCGGAGCTCGATAGACATCGTCTTTGGCCAAGAGCGCCCAGACGATGCGGGCGTTCTTGTTGGCCAATGCGACGATGACCAGCATCTTCGGCTTTCGCGCCAGCATCTGGTCGAGCCACGACCCTGCTGGTGCGCCTCGGATGGCGGCCTGTTTGATGACGGCGCTGGCCCCAATGGTCAGAAGCCGTCGAAGCGTTCGCTCGCCCATCTTGGTGATCGAACCCAGTTTCTGCTGACCGCCGGTGGATCGCTGTCGTGGCGTGAGGCCCAGCCAGGCGGCGAAGTGACGTCCGCTCTTGAAGGCTTCGTGAGAGGGCGCGAGCGCGATCAGGGCCGTCGCCGTGATCGGTCCGATGCCTGGGATGGTCATCAGTCGACGCGCGACGGGATCATGCCGGGCGCGAGAAGCGATCTCTGCGTCGAGCACAGCGATCTGCTGGTCGAGCGTTCGCAAGGTCGAAACCAGGACCAGAAGAATGGTTCGGGCTGCGGGTGGAAGCCCCTCGGCCGGGTCCTCGACGCGCGCGATCAGCCGATCGACGTGCGGCACGCCCTTGGGAACGATCCAGCCGTACTCGGCGATGGCCGCGCAGGGCGTTGATGGTCTGGGTACGCTGACGCACCAGCAGGTCCCGGGCTCGGAAGACCACGCTGCTGGCCTGCTGCTCTTCCTGCTTGAGAGGCACGAACCTCATGCTGGGTCGCTGCGCCGCCTCGCAGATCGCCTCTGCGTCGGCCATGTCGTTCTTCTGACGCTTCACGAACGGCTTCACATAGATCGGTGGGATCAGCCGGACCGTGTGGCCCTGTCGCGTCAGCTCGCGACCCCAGTGATGGGCTCCAGCGCAGGCCTCCATCGCCACCACACAAGGTGGAAGGCCTGCGAAGAACGCCAGCAAACGCCCTCGCCCCAACTTCTTGCGAAACACCACATCGCCCGAAGCATCCGCGCCATGCGCTTGAAAGATGCTCTTGGCGAGATCCAGACCAACAGTGCTAACCTGTCCCATGGACGCCTCCTTCGAGTGTTGTTCAACACCCTCACTCTGGCACATCGATGCCGTCGGGGGGCGTCCACCCCATCACCCTCAGGCGAAGTCCGGCAGTTCCGTTTTGGGGGCGCGGGGCCGGATGTCCGCTTCCGGGCCTGACACCAATGTCGTGGTCCGACCCAGAGCGGACTCTCGCTATTGCTGCAGGAGTTTCACGGGAGCAGATCATCGACTTCACACAGTCGACCTGAAAGCGCCGCTTGATACGGCCGCGCCTTTGGGATGAACTGGCGCAACGCGGGAGGCGGCGGATGTTCCACGGTCTAGAGTTTGGCTGGCGGACCGCTGTCCTACTGACCGCGGTCTCGCCCATGCTGGTGATCGCCGCCGCTCTGCCGACGGCGATCACAAATCGTTTGGCCAACCGGACATTGGCGGCTCTGCTTGTCGTGATGACGGGCGTCGTAACACCTTGGATGATCGGCTTCGCGGGCTTCTACGACCGCTGGCAGATACTCAGCTTTGTCCCGCTCTCGCTGAACTTGGCAGTGATGCCGCTGATCTGGCTTTATGTGACCGCCCTAGTCACCGGCGACTGGCCAGCGCGAGGCTGGTTGCACCTGTTGCCCGCCGGTGCTCAGGCAGCGCTCAAGGTGGCCGAAAGCCAGACCGGATTCGTTCCCGCCTTGGCACCCTTGGCCGATCTGGCGCTGCTGGTCGGCTTTGTATTTTATGGACTAAGGGTCCGGGGTCTGCTCAGCCACTATCGCCGGGCGCTTGCCGAGCATAGGGCCGACGACGCGCGCTTCGCTGTCGCGTGGATCGGAGCGGCGTGGATCGCCATCGTGGCGTTGTTCCTACTCAGCTTGGGACACAAGGTTTGGGGCCTGTTCCAGCCGCTCGGCTATCGCGGGCTGATGGGCCTCCACGTCGGCCTCGCGCTGATCGGGCTTTATCTCGCTGTCGAGGGCTGGAGGCACGCCTCCCTGAAGTTCCCGCACCTTCGGGATCTCTCCGCCACACCGGCTCCAACGCCGCGCGACTGGTCCCAGCTTGGGCGCGACTTTGCAGAGCGTGTTCGCCGCGAAGACTGGCTGGACGATCCGGAACTGACCCTGCCAGTTCTGGCCCGGCACTTGGGAACCAACGCGGCCTATGCGTCGCGCGCTTTCAACGAGGGGCTCGGCATTCCTTTCTCGGATTTCGTCAATGGCGAGCGCAGCGCGCGCGTCGCAGCCATGATCGAGGCCGGTCGCCGCGAAGATCTGCTGGACCTGGCGCTGGAGGCCGGCTTTGCCTCAAAGGCCACCTTCAACCGCGCCTTTCGTAGGCGCTTCGGCGTGTCGCCCTCCACCTTCCGCCGACGCCTCAAATCCTAAAAACTTGCACCCCCGCCCGGATGTGAGGCGCACAAGGATGCCGCTGGGTTGAGGCTCGCCCGAGCTTTCGGGGAGATCGACATGCACAGACGCCAACTTATTCTCGGTGGTGCCGCCTTGGCGCTCGGTACTGGCCCAGCGCTCTCCGCCCCCGTGACCGCCCGTGACCTGTCGCTGGATCTGGAGATCGTGCGCCAGGCCGTCTCCATCCATCCGGGTGCCCGTCGCTATCTCGATGAGTCCCAGCTTCGGGCGGCTCAAGCGGGCTTCGAGGCCGCCTACCAGTCCGCCGAGTCGCTGGACGGTCGCTTCATTGCCCTGTCGCAGTTCCTTGCCCGCCTCCGCTGCGGGCATACCCAAGTCAATTTCTATAATCAGTCCAGGGCGGTGGAGGCGGACCTTCTTGATCGTCGGACACGCCTGCCGTTTCTGTTCGTGTGGATGGATGGAGCCATGATCGTGACGGCCGACCACAGTGGATCGCGCCGGTTGGACCCCGGCACGGAGATTTTGACTGTCAACGGGCACCCGGCGGGCCGAATCCTCGCCGAGATGATGCCATACATGCGTGCTGACGGCTCCAATGACGGCAAACGCCGCGACCTTCTTTCGGTGCCCGGCGGCGAATATCATCCGACGTTCGACGTCTTCCAGAGCGTTTTTTTCCCGCCCTTGGAGGGCAGCTTTGCTCTGACGTTCCGGCGGCCGAACGGCATGACGGAGACCGTCCGGGTGGCAGCCGTTGACCTGAATGCACGCCGCGCCATGACGCCGCCGCCCCCGCCTGACGACCAGCCGCTGTGGGACTGGTCGGTTCGTCCGGACGGCGTGGTCGTCCTGACCATGCCGACATGGGTTGTCTATCGCGGCAGTTGGGACTGGCGCGGTTGGTTGATCGAACGACTGGATGGCCTCGGCGACGCCAGCGGCCTCATCATCGACATCCGAGGGTGCGAAGGCGGCCTGTCGTGCGGCGATCCCATCCTCGCGCGGCTGAGCAACCAAGACCTGATCCTTGACGACTATGAGCCACGGGTCCGGTTCAGGCGCTCCCCCCCGGAGATGGACGCGTACTTCGAAGCCTACGACCCGGAATCGCGGACGCTGGGCATGCAGGGCGTCGATGTCGGCGACGGCTTCATAGGCTATCCGCCAGCTAGGCCGGCGGACCGCATCGCGGCGGCAGGTCCGCGAATTCCGGTGCGAACCGCTGTGTTGATGGACGCGGCCAACAGTTCGGCGACCTTCTTCTTCACCGCACGTCTAAAGCGCCTAGGCTTGGCGCGGCTGTTCGGCGAGACCAGCGGCGGCAATTTGAAAGGGATCAACGCCGGTCAGATCTTTTTCGTCCGCCTGCCCGGTTCCGGGCTGGAGTTCGACCTGCCACTGGTCGGCAATTTTCCGACGTCGCTGCAACCAGACGAAGGGGTAGCGCCGGACGTGCGGATCACATGCTCGGCACAAGACATCGCTGCTGGCCGTGATCCTGTCCTGTCTGCAGCCGTAGATTGGATCCAGCGGGCATAGAGCTGGCGGGTGGGATTACGCCGCATTCGAACGCGCAATGCCGTTTCGGCGAAACGCGCTTAGGCACATTTCGCGGACGGCACGGGACAGGGTTGGCAACTAGACGTGCGCTTTCCAGCCGTCAGCGACGGTCCGCTCCCGCCCCATAGCGGACCCGAGCACTATATGATCTATCAGTCGGATGATCCCGACCTTTCACGACGGAAACCTGATCGGCCTGTCAGTCGCGAAGGCGGCGGCAACCCTCACCCTTGCCCGTTCTGACGGCGTAGCGTGGCAGATCGAACTCAGCGGCGTGCGGTATCTGAAAGCCGACGATTTCCGCGAAGGGAATATCGTCAACTACTGCCAAGCCATCACTAAAGCCGATCCTCCGCGCGGATTGCTTGAGGCCCTTGCGGGCGGGCCGCATGGGTCGGCCGCTCCCGAATATCATGAGAAACATCGGCTGTTCATCGACGACCTTGCGGAGCAGGTTGGGAACGGCAGCCTTACACTCCTGATCGTTGAGCCTTCCTATGGGTGCGAACTTCTCGCGATTAGCGAACGGGTTGAGGCGTCCGAGGTCCGCTAACCACCCAAATCGGACATACAGGGGCCCGATGAGTGGCGGTCTACTCACTCGCTGCATAAGTGCCTGTCACGAGCACCTGAACGCGGTCCAACCGCGCTCCCGGCGCGTCAGCACGGCTGATGACGGCTGTAAAGGACGGGTCCGTCCGGTTGCGGTAAACCGTCGATGTCATATCGCCCGTCGTGGATCGCTCAGTCGCTT
>JAHJOK010000056.1 GCA_018820205.1 Alphaproteobacteria bacterium | reverse complement strand
CGATGAGCGTGGTGCTCTCCTTGTCGATCAGCACGCGACGCGCACGCCCGAGGTGCTCCAGGGTGGCCTTCGCCAGGGTCAGCCCGGTCTCGCTGGAGATCACTTGTCCGCCGGTCAGGACGCCCATGTCCTGGAGCATCGCCTTTCGGCGGTCGCCGAAGCCCGGCGCCTTGACGGCGGCGACGCGCAGGCCGCCGCGCAGCTTGTTGACCACCAGGGTGGCCAGGGCCTCGCCCTCGATGTCCTCGGCGATGATCAGCAGGGGACGACCCGACTGAACCACGGCTTCCAGGATCGGCAGCATGGCCTGCAGGCTCGACAGCTTCTTCTCGAACAGCAGGATCAGAGGCTCTTCGAGTTGAACCTCCATCTTGTCGGCGTTGGTGATGAAATACGGGCTCAGATAGCCGCGATCGAACTGCATGCCTTCGACGACATCCAGCTCGGTCTCGGCGGTCTTGGCTTCTTCAACCGTGATGACGCCTTCGTTGCCAACCTTTTCCATGGCCTTGGCGATCATGTCGCCGACTTCCTGGTCGCCGTTGGCCGAGATGGTGCCGACCTGGGCGATCTCGGAGTTGGCGCTGACCTTTTTGGAGGTCGATTTGATCTCGGCGATGACGGCGGCGACGGCCTTGTCGATGCCGCGCTTCAGATCCATCGGGTTCATGCCGGCGGCGACGGACTTGAGGCCTTCCTGCACGATGGACTGGGCCAGGACGGTGGCGGTGGTGGTGCCGTCGCCGGCCTTGTCATTGGTCTTGGAGGCGACCTCGCGGATCATCTGGGCGCCCATGTTCTCGAAGGCGTCTTCCAGCTCGATCTCTTTGGCGACCGAGACGCCGTCCTTGGTCGAGCGCGGGGCGCCGAACGACTTCTGGATCACGACGTTGCGGCCCTTGGGACCCAGGGTGACCTTGACCGCATTGGCCAGGACGTTGACGCCGCGCAGCATTTTTTCGCGGGCGTCGGTGGAGAACTGAACTTGTTTGGCAGCCATGTGAGGCGGCTCCTATTTCAACTTGATGGGAATCGAAGGGGACGACACGTCGGGTGCTAGAGCACGCCCAGAACGTCGGATTCCTTCATGATAATCAGATCTTCGCCTTCCAGCTTGACCTCGGTGCCCGACCATTTGCCGAACAGGATGCGGTCGCCGGCCTTCAGTTCCAGGGCGTTGACCTTGCCGCTGTCGTCACGCGCGCCGGGACCCACGGCGACGACTTCGCCTTCCTGGGGCTTTTCCTTGGCGGTGTCGGGAATGATGATCCCGCCCTTGGTCTTGGATTCTTCTTCCACGCGCTTGACCAGCACGCGATCGCCGAGAGGACGAAACGCCATCTGAATGTTCTCCGATAAGGACGTCTAAGGTTTCTTCGCAGCCCTCGGGGTGGCCATTTTGGCAGCCGTGCCTCGCGAGTGCTAACGCGAGCGGGAGGTAGGCGCGGACCTCCGCACCGTCAAGGCCGCCGTGCCCCGATGAACGGCGGATGAACGACAATTCGACTCAGCCGTTCAGGAACGGAAGCGTAGCAATGACTTCGGGCGTCGCCGTTCCGTCGATCTGGGGGCGGGGGCGGCCGACAGCCTTGGAGGGGTGAACGATGAGGATTCTTCGCACGATGGCCGCCGGCGCCGCCGTCCTGACCCTGGGCGCAACCGCCCTGCCGGCCGCGGCGCAGAGCGATTACGGCCATCGATACGATCGCCACGACGACGGCGGAGACGCCGTGGCCGGCCTGGTCGTCGGCGCGCTGGTCGGCGGCATCGCCGGCGCCGTCATCGGCGACGGAGACGATCGCTACGTGGCCGGCGGAGCCCTGGCCGGGGCGGCGCTCGGCGCGGCGACCGCCAGCGATGACGATCGCCGAGGTTATGGCGGCTACAGCGTCGGTTACGGGGGCGGCTATGGTTATCGCTACGGCGGTTATCAGACCGACTGCGACTACTGGCGCGACGGCCGCTGCTGGCGCAATCGCGGCCACTGGGAGCGCGAACACGGCATCAACAGCCGCGACGGCTATGACCGGTACGAACGCGGCGTCATCCGGGGCGACCGGCGGGACCAGCGGGACTGGCGCTCCGATCGCCGGGGCGATCGCAGGGGCGACCGTCGTGATCGTCGCGACGACCGCGGCGACCGCCGCTGGCGCAACTATTGATCGACGAGACGGGGCTTTAAGGCCCCGTTTCTACATCAGCCGGTCCATCAGGGCCGCGGTCGACGGATCCAGCCCGGCGGAAGGCCCGCCCGCAGCCACGTCCTTCAAGATCGCCCGGGCCAGCACCTTGCCCAGCTCCACGCCCCACTGGTCGAAACTGTTGATGTCCCAGATCACGCCCTCGACGAAGGTCTTGTGCTCATAGAGGGCCAGCAGGGCGCCCAGCGTCCCGGGCGTTAGCCGGTCCATGACGATGGCGGTCGAGGGGCGGTTGCCAGGGAAGGTCTTGTGCGGGGCCAGCCGGTCGGCCTCGGCCTCATCCGCGCCTGAGGCGATCAGTTCGGCCCGCGCCGCCTCCGCTGTCTTGCCCAGCATCAGGGCCTGGCCCTGGGCCAGGGCGTTGGACCACAACGGGCTCTCCGGCGCATCGGCGTGGGTCTTCGCCACGATCACGAACTCGGCGGGCACGACCTGCGGCCCTTGATGGATCTGCTGGAAGAAGGCGTGCTGACCGTTGGTGCCGGGCTCGCCGAACACCACCGGACAGGTCTGGCGCGTCACGGCCGAGCCGTCGCGATGGACCCGCTTGCCGTTCGACTCCATCTCCAGCTGCTGCAGGAAGGACGGAAGGCGGCGCAGGGCGTGGGCGTAGGGGGCGACGGTGCGCGCCGGGCGATCCAGTCCATCCACGTTCCACACTTGGGCCAAAGCCAGCAGCACCGGGGCGTTTCGGTCCAGCGGGGCGGAAACGAAATGGTCGTCCATGGCGGCGGCGCCGGCCAGCATGGCGTCGAAGACATCCGGCCCCAGGGCGATGACGCAGCTGAGGCTGACCGCCGACCACAGGGAATAGCGTCCGCCGACCCAGTCCCTGAAAGCGAAGGTGCGGGCGCATCCGAACGCCTCGGCCTTGTCCGGCGCGGCGGTGACGCCGATGAAATGCTTTTCGCGCCCCGCTTCGGGCAGTCCCGCCGCCAGCCATGCCTTGGCCGCATCGGCGTTGGCCAGGGTTTCCTGGGTCGTGAAGGTCTTGGACACCACGACGACCAGCGTCGTCTCGGGATCGAGTCCGGTCAGGGCCTCGGCCATGTCGCGCGGGTCGATATTGGCGACGAACCGCAGATCGACCGTCGGGGCGAGCGGTCGCAGGGCGTCCCAGACCACGCGCGGCCCCAGGTCCGAGCCGCCGATGCCGATGTGCACGATGGCGTCGAACGGTCTTCCCGTCGCGCCTGTCTCGGCGCCCGAGCGGACGGCGCGCGCATAGGCCGCCATATCGGCCAGAACGGCCTCGACCTCTTGCGACACCGGCTCGCCCAAGGCCTTGAACGCGGCCCCTTTCGCCGCGCGCAGGGCGGGGTGCAGCACGGCTCGGCCCTCGGTGGAGTTGATCGCCTCGCCGCCGAACAGCCGGTCGCGGGCGGCCTCGACCCCGGCGGCGCGCGCCAGATCCAGACACGCGTCGAAGCCTTCCCTCGTCCAGCTCTGTTTGGACAGGTCCAGATACAGGCCCGCCGCCTCAACGCTCATCCGCGCCAGTCGGTCGGTGTCGGCCACGAACTGATCCGCGATCCGCGCGTCCCGGTCCCGGCCCCGGTCGGCGGCGGCGTCGAAGGCGTCCCAGGCGGTCTGGCGGGCGTCGGTCATAGGCTTTGTCTCCCGGAATCAAGGTCTCGTTTACGGGTGGGGCGTAGACCGGTTCAATCGTGGATTCGCGAAAAGGTTAATCCCATGTCCTGTGGCCTCGCCCTCGCCGCCGCCCTGCTTCTGTCCGACCCCAGCGTGGCTTTGGCCGCCGCCCAGCCGGCGGCGGTTCCCGGCGCCCCGATCTCGGTCGCGTCTGAGCCGTTGTTCGCCGACATCGTGGCCCGTTCCAGCGCGCTGAAAGCCATCGTCGACGGTTGGGCCGGCGAGCCTTCGGATTTCGCCGGTTTCAAGGTTCAGGCCGCCGAACTGGCCGCCCTGGACATGCAGGCGCACCTGATCCTCAAGGAACGCGGGACCGACGGCGATCTGAAATGCATCCTGCGCGGCATCTCAGAGGATATCCCGGTCAAGGTCGCGGCGGTCGAGACCGCGGCTTCGCCCGAGGCCCGGGCCACGGCGATCGGCGAACTGTCCTACCTGCTGAACGACAATGTCGAGGTCATCACGACCCCGCCCCGGGCCGAGAGCTGATCAGGCCTCTTCGGGGTATTTGATCGAGCAGCCGTAGGGTTGGGCATAGGCGGTGCGCACCGGACGGCCCGCCTCGACGTCGTCCAGGGCGGCGCGCACGAAATTGTTCGCGCCCTCCAGATCCTCGACCTTGTTGGTCGGGCGGTCGTCGATGCCGCCGGTGAACAGGACCCGGCCCTGGGCGTCGATCACCCGCATGTCCGGCGTGGTCGAAGCGCCATAGGTCTTGCCGACCGTTCCGTCGGGATCGAGCAGCAGATGGGTCGAGCCCGCATTGTTCCGCGTCTTCCAGGCCCGGGCCGCTTCGCCCTCGACGAACCCCTGTTTGCCGGGCGCCGAGGAGATGATGGTCAGCCAGACGACGTCGTCGGCCACGGCCTCGCGTTGCAGGGCCTGCATCGCCCCGGTGTAGTGTTTCTGCACATAGGGGCAGCCCTCATTGGTCCATTCGATCACCACCGTCCTGCCCCGGAAGTCGGCCAGGGAGCGCTGAACCCCCTCGCTGTCGACCAGGGTGAAGGCCGGCGCCGCCTGGGGCTGGCCCGGCGTCGCAGGGTCGACCCCCGCCGTCTCGGTCGCGGCGGGGGCGGGGGCGGGGGCCTCGGCCTGCTGGCAGGCGGCGAGCGTCAGGATCACGGCGGTCAGGATGGGCAGGCGGGTCACGGCGGCGTCTCCTTCTGGATGGGGTTCAGGGTCGAGAAGTCTCCAGGGCGTCGATCACGACCCCTTCGGTCAACAGTTGAGGCAGAATGCGGGGCTCGGCCGAGCCGGGCGAATAGAGCAGATACAGCGGAACGCCCGATCGGCGGCGGCGCTCCAATTCGCGAGTGATCGCGTCATCACGCCGCGTCCAGTCGCCGACCAGATAGATCGCGTTCGCCGCCTCCATCGCCCGTGCGACCTTGGGCGATCCCAGCGAGGTCCGCTCGTTGATCTTGCAGGTGACGCACCAGTCCGCGGTGAAATTGACCAGGACCGGCCGCCCCTCGGCCTGCGCCGCCGCTACGGCCTGCGGCGACCACGGTTGGGACGCCAGGGCGGAAGCGGCTTCCCCGACGGCGGCGGCCGTCGGCGGGGTCCGGACCGCGAAAACGGCCAGGGCGCCGCCGAGGACCAGGGCCAAGGCCGCGCCGCTGGCGGTCACAAGGCCCCGTCCCCCGGCGGCGCGATCCGTCTGGCCTGTTCCGAACAGCCAGAGCGCCAGAGCCAGGGCCAGGGCGGCCGCCAGCAGCAGCGCCAGCCCGTCCGCCCCGACCTGACGCGAGAAGACCCAGACCAGCCACAGCGCGGCGCCGTACATCGGAAAGGCCAGCAATCCCTTCAGCCGGTCCATCCACGGACCGGGACGCGGCAGGCGCCGCAGCAGGCCGGGCGACAGGCTGACGGCCAGATAGGGCAAGGCCAGACCCAGTCCCAGCATCAGGAAGACCCCCAGCGCCATCGGGGCCGGCATCAACAGCGCGGCGCCCAGGGCCACGGCCATAAACGGCGCGGTGCAGGGCGCGGCGACGACCACGGCCAGGACGCCGGTGACGAAGGCGCCGACGCCGCCGGGCAGGCGGGACAGCGGGCCCGATCCGGCCAGACCCTGAACCCCGGCGCCGATCTGGAACACGCCCGACAGGTTCAGCCCGACCGCCAGCATCAGCAGCGACAGGGCCGCGATCACCGCCGGCGACTGAAGCTGAAAGCCCCAGCCGACCGCCTGTCCCCCAGCCCTCAGCGCCAGCAGGGCGCCGGCCAGAGCCAGGAAGCTGACCAGCACCCCCGCCAGAAAGGCGAGGCCGTCGCGGCGCGCCTCGGCCGGCGCATGGGCGGACCGGGCCAGGGACGCGGCCTTCATCGCCAGAATGGGAAAGACGCAGGGCATCAGGTTCAGGATCAAACCGCCCAGAAGCGCGAACACCGCCGCCTGCGCGAAGCCTGACCACGAGGCCGCCTCGCCCCCCGACCGACCTTCCGACAGGTCGAGGGCGCCGCCGCCCGTCGCCCCGGTCAACGCTGCGCCGGGCGCAGCCTCGATCTCCCAGGCGCCGTCGTCGGTCACCAGGACGCCGCCGATCGGCCCGGTCAGGCCCTCGGCCGCGATCCGGCCGCCGCCGGCCAGGTTCAGCGTGATCCCGTCTAGGCCCCGCTCGCCGGGCTGGGGGGCGGAATGATCGATCAGCCCGCCGTCGAACGGGAAGAACCAGGCCCGGTCAGGCTCCAGCCCCGCCAGCGGACCGCCCGTAGCGGTCAGGCTCAGCGTCCGGCCGTTCGGCGTGATTTTCGCGTCGATCCCGGCGGGCCGCGGCGCGGTTTCCACGACGCTCTGGATCGCCGAACCGTAACGCGGGTCCAGCGCCGCCGCGCCCTGTCGCACCGGCAGATCCAGCCGCAAGGTCAGTTCGTCCGGCACGCACATCTCGTCGCTGCAGACCAGAAACAGGGCGCGCACCGTCAGCGGCAGGACCGTGCCCGGCCGCGCGTCCGCCGGAATCTCGATCGGCACCGGCAGGAAGACCTCGCCGGAATAGCCGTAGTTCATCAGGTCCTGCAGCCGCTGGCGCTCCGGGACCGGCCAGACGATATCGCCGGCGACGACCCCCGTCGGCAGGGTCCAGTCCAGGGTCGTGGGGCCGCCGGAATCGCCGGGATTGCGCCAATAGGTGTGCCAGCCCGGCTCGATCTTCTGACGTATGGCGACGATCGCGGTGGAGCCGGGCGCGGCCCATTCGCTCATCGGGACCAGTTCCGCCTCGATCCGCACGGTGCTTTGGGGGCCGGCCTCGGCCGCGCTCGGGGCGCGACTGATCGTCTGGGCCTCCGCGCCCGCGGGCGCGAAGATCAACAGTATCCCGGCAAACAGGGCGGCGAAACGCGACATGGGTCTCAGCTTTAACGAGCGCGGGCGCGGGCCGCCATGCCTCGTTCGGTCGCGGTCGCCTGCGCGTTACAGGCCGGCCAGCGGCGAGCGACGCCTTAGCCCTCTTCCGACGGTCCCATGGCCGAGCCCACCGCCGTCGCGACCTGATCGAACAGGGCGGTGGCGTTGGTGGCGAACAGCTGGACCGAAGCCAGGATGACCAGGAAGATCAGGGCGATGATCAGCCCGTATTCGATCGCGGTGGCCCCGCTTTCGTCGGTCAGGAAGCGGCGGATCAGCAGGGTCATCGGGCCTTCCCGGTCGAGCTACAGAAGATCGCGCAACCAGGCGACCAGCGGCGCATCGGCGGGCGGCATGGGATAGTCCGAAAGCGCATTCGGCTTCACCCAGGCCAGGGCCGCATGTTCGCGCCTGATGACGACGCCGGACCAGCGCCGACACAGATACAATGGCATCAACAGGTGAAACGAATCGTAAGCATGGCTGGCGAAAACGAACGGCGCGAGGCAGGCCTCCTGAACATCGATGCCCAGTTCCTCGTTCAGTTCGCGGACCAGGGCGGCCTCGGGCCGTTCGCCCGGCTCGACCTTGCCGCCCGGAAACTCCCACAGTCCGGCCAGGGTCTTGCCTTGGGGGCGCTGGGCGATCAGCACCCGGCCGTCGACGTCGATCAGGGCGACGGCGACCACCAGAACGGTCGGCAGGACGGGCTGGGTCATGGACGGAGGTTTAACCGCTGGCGTAACCGGTCTGCAATCATTGGTCACATACTGTGGCTGTCGCGGTCTTGCGGATTGGGGCGACAATCGGGCAAGACGTTTTGCTTTCGTTCCGCCGGATGCTGGCGGCCCTTCCTCGCGCCAGAGAGCCGACGCCCCCATGGCCCCCTCGTCCCTGTCCGACACGCTTTCGAGCCCGGAGGTCCAGGCCTTCGCCAGCGGATTTCCCGTGCTGGTCGTGCATTTGCTGGTCACCCTCGGCCTTCTGGGCGCCGGCGCGGTGATCTACGGAATGTTGACGCCGTGGAAGGAAATCACCCTGATCCGCGAAGGCAATTCGGCTGCGGCGGTCGCCTTCGGCGGGGTTCTGCTGGGACTGGCCGTGCCGCTGGCGGTGTCGATGTCGGTGTCGACCTCGGTGCGCGATATCGTCCTGTGGGGCGTGGCCACACTGGTGCTCCAGCTCCTGGCCTTCCGGATCGTCGATCTGGTGCTGACCGGCCTGCCCCAGCGCATCCAGGAAGGCGAGATTTCGGCCGCCGTGCTGCTGGTGGCGGCGAAGCTGGCCACCGCCCTGATCCTCGCCGCCGCCCTGACCGGCTGAGCGCCGGCCATGCGCCTTCCCCGTCCCCCGGACTGGCTGGTCTATTCCGGCGTGGTGTTCGCCCTGGTGCTGTTCTCGCTCGGTCGCCGCGAGAACGCCGATGCTCCGCCCGCGCCGCCGCCGCCAGACGCATCGGAGGGCGCGCTTCTTGGTCCGATCACCCCGTTCGATCCCTCGGTCACCGTGACGGCGCCGGACCTGTCTTTCAGGCCGACCGCAGGCACCGCGTTTTCCATCGCCGGACAAGGGCGCTGGCTGACGGCCCGTCACGTCGTCGAGGGCTGTCGCCGCCCTGCCCTGGTGGTCGGCGGCGGGCGCGCTGTCGCCGCCGACGTCCGCCTGTCGCCCCGGGCCGACATCGCCCTGCTGATCACCGCCGGCGGACCGCCCGCCCTGCCCGTCACCACCATCACGCCGCTGCATGTCGGTCAGCGCGCCTTCCACCCCGGATTTCCGCAGGGCGCGCCCGGCGAGGTCACGTCCTTGTTGCTGGGTCGGGAGACGCTGAAGGTGCGCGGCAGAGGCGCCCGCGATGAACCGGTGCTGGCCTGGGCCGAAGTCGGCCGGACCCGGGGAATGGAAGGTACGTTGGCGGGCCTGTCGGGCGCGCCCGCGCTGGATCGCCGCGGCCGCGTCGTGGCCCTTACCATCGCCGAGGCGCCGCGCCGGGGTCGCATCTACACCACTGCGCCGGACACCCTGGGACCAGCGATCCGCGGCGAGCAGAGGCCGGACGAGCAGTTGCTGGGCGAACCGATCACCATCGAGAACTACGGTCGGGTCTCCGACGACCTTCGCCGCGACCTGCGCGTGGCCCAGGTCGTCTGCCTGGCCGCCTGACCCGTCGAACGCATGTCCTCCCTGCCCGTCGATCCGCATCTGTATCTGGTGTTTCTGGGCGTCATGGCCGTGATGGCCGTGACCCCGGGCCCCGCCAACCTGTTCTCCGTGGCCACGGGCATGGAGCGGGGGCGACGGTCGGTGTTGCTGGCGGTCGCAGGGATGAACGTCGCCACCCTGGTCTGGTTCGGCGCCGCCGCGCTGGGTCTCGGCGCGCTCGTCGCGGCCTTTCCGCAGGTGTTTCGCTGGGTCGCCGTCGCCGGCGCCCTTTATGTCGCCTGGCTGGGGGCGTCCGCCATCTGGAAAGCCATGCGGCCGAGCGTCGCGGCCGAACCTGCGGACGCGGCGGCCGTCCATGTGCGACGCCCGGCCTTTATCGACGGCTTCATGGTCCAGATCGCCAATCCCAAGGCGGTTCTGTTCTTCACCGCGGTCCTGCCGCCGTTCCTGGACCCCGCGCGGCCTGCGGCGCCCCAGCTGGCGCTGTTTGCGGTGGCTGTGATCGGCATGGACGTCCTGACCATGAGCGCATACGGTCTGGGCGGCGCGGCCCTGGCGCGACGCATGAGCGAGCCCCGGTTCCGGCGCACGTTCGGACTCTTCGTCGGGGGACTGCTTCTGACCGCCGCCGGACTGATTGTTTCGCGATTATAGGGGCTTGTGCCTCGAGGGAACGTCGCCGTTCATGTCTCGTTCAGGTGAAATGGCGGATTTTCCGTTCTCCCTTCTGGAGTCTTTTATGAAAACCTCGACCACCTCCCTCCTGGTCGTGGCCGCCGCCGCACTGACGCTCGGCGCCTGCGCCACCTCCACCACATACGCCCCCGCCGGCTACAACGGACAGCGGGGCGGCTATGCCGAGCAACGTCTGGAGAGCAACCGCTTCCGGGTCAGCTTCGCCGGCAACTCGGTCACGTCACGCGAACAGGTCGAGATGGGCCTGTTGCTGCGCGCGGCCGAGGTCACTGTCGAAAGCGGCTACGACTGGTTCTCGACCGTCGATCGGGCGACCGATCGCGATGTTCGCTACCAGACCTTCCGCGACCCCTTCTATGATCGCTATGGCCCGTTCTGGGGTCCGTCGTGGCGCTATTACGGGCGGGGCGGATGGAGCCGCTGGAACGATCCGTTCTGGGGCCGCTCCGATTTCGATGTCCGCGAGATTGATCGTTTCGAGGCGACCTCCGAGATCGTCCTGGGTCGCGGCGCCAAGCCCGCCGGCGACGTCAACGCCTTTGACGCCCGCGAAGTCATCTCCAACCTGGGCGGTCGCGTCACCCGCCCGATGTAGGACGGTTCGTCCGGACGGGGTCGCTCAGGCGACCTCGTCCGACTGCGCCGCGGGCGCAAGGTCGCTCGTCGGCGAGACATAGTCCGCCATCGCATCGAACTCGTTCAGGAAGATCGCGCGCAGGTCGTCGGTTTCCATGATGACCTCGTGCCTGGCGCCGGTCACCTCGACATAGCGGCCCCGGCCCAGCCGCTTGGCGGCCCAGCGGTTGGTCTGTTTCCAGACCCGGTCGTCGTCGCCCGACTGCACGATAGTGCAGGGAATCTGGACTGACTTCAGCGCCTTGGGCTTCAGCGCCCGTTCGCCGGCGTCGATGCCGAAGGCCAGCCAGCCCCAGGTCGGCCCGCCGACCGCGAGGTGCGGACAGGCGTACAGCTGCTGGCGCCAAAATTCGTAGCGCGTCTCGTCGGACGTCAGGGCGTCCTTTTCGAACGTGTGGTCGAACGGATCGTCGGCGTCATCCAGCACGAAATCACCGGCCTTGCCGTGCCGCACGTTCCAGCGCACCGCCAGTTTTACCGACCACATCGAGCGTTTGCCGGTCTTTATGCGCAGCATGGGGCTGGACAGGAGGGCCCCGGCGACCCGGCTTTCACCGGCTTCCAGACTCAGCAGGTTCAGCGCCCCCCCCATCGAATGGCCGACCATGACCCAGGGCCTGGGCGCCTTCGCCTCGAATGCGTCCAGCAGTCGGGCATAGTCGTCCAGAAACTCCTCGACCGCTCGCGCATGTCCCTTCAGTCGGTCGGGCAGCAGGCGGGCCGACAGGCCTTGGCCGCGCCAGTCGTGCGCCAGCACGCACCAGCCGCGCGCCAGGAAATTGCCGATGACCTCGAAATATTTCTCGATCGGTTCGGTCCGACCGGGGCTGAGCACCACCGTACCGCGCGGCTTGGCGGCCACCAAGGCGGACGGCGTCCAGTAGGCGGCCCTCAGGCGCAGACCGCCGGCGCCGCGGAACCATTCGCCTTGGCCTCCCGGCGGCGAGGCGGCTCCGGGGACGCCCATCAGGGGCGCATTGGCGGCGAAGGCGGCGGCGCGGGTCACTCGGGCTTCCTGAAGGTCAAGGTCATGCGATCGCTCTCGCCGATCGCGTCGTATTTGCTGCGGTCGAAGGCGGGGTCGGGCGGCGCGCCCTGTGGGGCCGTCAGTCGACGCGGCGCCAGGGTTTCGACACCGAACGGATGGTCCTTGGTGTCTTCCGGGTTGGCGTTGATCTCGGAGGCGGCGACGAAGATGAACCCCGCCTCGGCCGCCAGCTGTTTGACGAACGCCTCCTGAACATAGCCGTTCGCCGCCGCAGGGTCCTGGTCCTGGTCCGGCCCCAGACGATGCTGCTCCACGCCCAGGATTCCGCCGGGCTTCAGCGCCGCATAGGCGTCGGCGAAGGCCTTTTCCGCGATTCCCGCCGCCATCCAGGCGTGGATATTGCGCATGAACAGCACCATGTCGGCCGACCCGGCCGGCGCGACCGGTCCCGTCGTCGCCCCGAACGCGCTGAACTTCACCTCGCCGTACAGACGTCTGTCCGCGCTGAAACGTCCTTCGAAATTGGCGTTGAGCGCCGCTTGCGCAGGATCCTCGGCGGGTCCGGTCGCGAACCCGGCCGCGTAATATTCGCCGTCGCCCCGGTTCAGATAGGGGGCGAGGATTTCGGTGTACCAACCGCTGCCGGGCCAGAACTCGACCACCGTCATGGCGGGCCGGAGGCCGAAGAACCGCAGCGTCTCCAGCGGGTGGCGCCAGGCGTCGCGGGGGCGGTCGGCGGCGCGCCAGGGGCCCTGGATCGCCCATTCGAGCGAGCCTTCGGGCGGCCCGGCGGGGCCTTCGGGTTCCGCAGGGGCGGCCTCCTTGCGGCCGCAGCCGGCGACGCCCGCGACCAGCAGCAGTCCGGTCGCGGCGAGCATCGCCCGACGCGACGGCGTGCTTCGCCCGTTCGCCGTCAGATTCCGCATCAACTCTCCCCAGCAAGCCGCGCTCCGGGCGGCGAGGCCATCCCGGACGGAGTTGGGATAGAGAGGTTCGCCAGACGCGTCAAAGCCTTGCGTTTCAGGCAGGCTTGCGGAATCGCAGCGTCATGCGGTCACTTTCTCCGACGGCGTCGAACGCGGCGCGCTCGGCCTCGGTCAGGGGCGTGGCGCGATCGGTCGCAACGCCTTCGCGCGGCGCGCTGACGCGGGTCGGCGGCAGGGTCCAGACGCCGTAGGGATGATCATGATCGTCCTTGGCGTTGGCGTTCAGTTCGCTGCGCGCCTCCAGCACGAAGCCCGCGGCCTGGGCCTGACGGATGATGTGGCTTTCGGAGACATAGCCGAACGGCGCGGTCGCATCGGGGTTCAGACCCTCGGTCGCCCGATGCTGCTCCACCGCCAGGATGCCGCCCGGTTTCAGCGCCTTGAAGAATGCCGCCAGATAGGGGCCGGTCCGCGACGGGTTCGACCGGTGCCAGTTGTGGAAGGCGCGAGCCACCACGATCATGTCGGCCGTCCCGTCCTCCACGCCCATTCCTTCGAGCGGGCGATTGACGGCGACATAGGTTCCGCCTGTCGCGGCGGCATAGGGCTCCAGAATGGCGCTCCACCAGCCGGCCCGGCCCGGTTCGATCTCGACCACGGTCGATCCCGGCGTCAGACCCCAGAAGGTCAGGGTTTCCAGCGGATGGCGATAGGCGTCGCGCGCCACATCGCCGGCCGGCCGGGCGTCAGATCCGATCGCTGCCTGCAGCGCCTCGTCCTCCTGCAGCACCGGCGGCGCCATGGCCGCCCGGCGCGCGGTGCGCTGGGCCGAGGTTTCGTTCAGGGCCGGCAGGCTCTGGGCGACGGCCGCCGAAGCGGTCAGCACCGCCAGGGTCGTGGCGATAACAAGGGTCGTGGCGCGCATGTCGGCTCCGGGGGAAATGCTTTCGGGTCGGCGGCATCCTTAAGGACCGGGCCGACGCGGGCAAGTGACGTTCCTGATATCGTCGTCCCCTTGACGTCGCACCCGCGCATCCCACCTTCTCCTCCGAGAGCGCCGACTGCGGGCTCTCACAGCCCGGACGGGGCCCACACGGGACCGACCGGACTGATCCCCACCGCCGACCCGGGCAAGACGCGGGCCGGTTCAATCTTGCTGATGATCAGGAGATCGACATGCGTACCATCGACTTCACCCCCCTCTACCGCTCCGCCGTGGGCTTCGACCGCCTGGCCGGCCTGCTGGAAAGCGCCGCGCGCACCAGTCAGGAGAACGGCTGGCCGCCCTACAACATCGAGACCACCGGCGAGAACGCCTACCGGATCGAGATCGCCGTCGCCGGCTTCAGGCCCGATGAGCTGACCCTGGAGGTCAAGGAGAACCTGCTGACCGTCACCGGCCGCAAGACCGCCAACGACGACGCGAGCGCGAACCGCACCTATCTGCATCGTGGCCTGGCCGAGCGCGATTTCGAGCGCCGCTTCCAGCTGGCCGACTATGTCGTGGTGACCGAGGCCGGTCTCGACAACGGCCTTTTGGCCATCAGCCTGAAGCGCGAACTGCCCGAGGCGCTGAAGCCTCGTCGCATCGAGATCGCGACCCCAGGTTCGGCCGCCCTGATCGAGGGCGAAGCCGCCTGAGGCCGTAAACAAATTCCATGAGGCCTGGGGCGGCGCCCGCGCCGCCCCTTTTTCATGTTCAGGCCGCGACGGCCGGCGGACACAGTCCCGCCACCCGGTCCAGATTCGCCTCGCCAAGATCCGCGCCGCTCAACTGGGCGCCGGTCAGGTCCGCGCCCGACAGATCGGCTCCCGTCAGCACCGCCCGGGTCATGTCCACCTTGGCCAGCGACGCATAACGCAACCGCGCGCCCGTCAGGTTCGCCGGAACCGATCGCGTCGGTCCCAGGGGCAACGGGCTGACGTCGGCGCCGGACAGGTCGACCTTGGTCATCAATGCGCCGGCGAATCGCGCCCCACGCAGATCCGACTTGGCCAGCAGGGCGCCGCGCAGATCGGCATTGTCGAAATTGGCGCCCTGGAGCGCCGTGCCTCGAAGGTCGACCCCGGCGAGGCAGGCGCCCTTGGCGCTCAGGGCGGACAGTCTCAACCCCTTCAGGCGGTCCTTCAGAGGACGCAGATCCTCGCCGTCCAGGATGGCCGGACCGCCCAGCACCCCGCCGCTCTCGGCCCAGGCGTTGGCGTCCAGCGCCATCTGATACAGGTCTTCGGCCCGGGCGATGGTCGCCGCATCCGGCTCCCGCAACGAGCCGGTGGTGTCAGTCCGGTCCAGCCTGGCCCGGTCCATCGCCACGCCGGTCAGGATGGCGCCGCACAGGCGCGCGCCCGCCAGATTGGCCCCGCCCACGTCCGCGCCTTCCAGCAGAGCGCCGGACAGGTCCGCATCCTTCAGATTGGCGCCGTTCAGCCGCGCGCCCCGCATCGAACAGTCGGTGAAGTCCGCCTTGCAGGCGCTGACCCCGTCGAAGCGCGAGCCGTCCAGGGTCGCCCCGGCGAACCGCGCGCCGTCGGCCAGACCCTGACGCGTCTCGTGCCGGGCCGAGGCCAGGCCCCGGGTCTCGTGCGGCACGGCGATGACGCCTTCGCGGAAGTCCGCCTGCGTCAGGTCGGCGTCCGACAGGTCCGCGCCCTGCAGACAGGTTCCGCGAATGTCGGCGCGACGCAGGCACGCCCGGGTCAGATCCGCGCGTCGCAGGTCGCAGCCGAACAGCACCGCCCGCTCCAGCCGCGCGTTGGCCATGTTGCAGCCCTCCAGGATCGAACCTGAAAAGTCGGCATCGTCGAGGATGCGGTGCGCCATCGAAACGCCGCTCAGATCGATGAATTTCAGCGACAGCTTCCTTCCTCCGGCCTTGCCGGTGGCGAACCGCTCGTGCGCGGCGGCGAACATGTCGAAATCGCCCTGTCCCAACCGTCTTCGAACCACCGTCATGCCGGAGCCCCCTCCTGTTCCAGGCCGCGAACCCCTGACAGGTTCGCGTCCGTGAAGTCGGCATTGCGCGCCTGGGCTCCATGGAGGCCGGCGCGGGTCAGGTCCGCATTGGTGAAATTCGCCCGACGCAGGTCCGCGCCGGTCAGGTCCGCGCCCCGCAGGACGGCTCCGGTCAGATCGGCCGGCAGCAGGCGTTCCGGTCCCAGCATCAGCGGGCCCAGTTGCGCCTCGCGCATATCCGCTCCGTTCAGTCGCGCCCCGGTCAGCCGGGCGCCGCGCAGGTCGGCGCGCTTCAGATTGGTCGAGCGCAGATCCGCACCCTCCAGGTGGGCGCCCTGAAGCTGCACCCCTTCCATGTTCAGGCCGTAGAACACCGCGCCGCGCGCCGACAGGGCGGTCAGGTTCAAGCCGGTGATCGATCCCAGACCCCGCAGATCGACATTGTCGAACACCGAGGGCTGACCCTCGGCGCCCCCGCTCTCGCACCAGACGGCGTGCTCGTGCAGCATTTCGGCGGCCGGCAACTGGGCCACCGGCGCGCCGGACGACCGACTGTCGGTCAAGGCGCCGTCCAGATTGGCCCCGTCCGCGCGCCACATTGACGAGGTCACGCCCACCAGGATCGCGTCGCGCAGGTCCGCGCCCGTCAGATCGGCGCCGGACATGTCGGCGCCGGCGAGGTCCGCGCCGCGAAAATTGGCCTGTTTCAAATTGGCCCGGACCAGTTTGCAGTCCTTCATGATCGCGTCCGAGAAATCGGCCGACTGGGCCGCTATGCCGGACAGGCGGGATCGTTGCAGATTGGCGCCGACCAGGCTCGCGCCCTGGGCCTGGGTGGTGTCGCGCCCTTTCGGCTCGACCACGCGAAAGCCGACCGCCCGGTCGGCCGAGGCGATCGCGCCTTCGCGCAGGTCCGCCTCGAACAGGTCGGCCCCCGACAGGTCCGCGCCGCGCAAACAGGCGCCGCGCAGGTCGGCGCGCCGCAATGAGGCGTCGATCAGGATCGCGTCCTGCATGTCGGCCCCAAAGAACGAGCCGTTGTCCATACAGGCTCCGCTCAGGTTGCAGCCGATCATGCAGGCGGCCGAAAAGTCCGCGTCGGCCAGGTTTCGGCCGGCCAGGCTGAGCCCCGAAAGGTCCATCCAGGCGAACACGGCTCGCGCGCCGCCGGGGCGGGCCTGCCACAGCCGATCATGACGCGCGCAGATCGCGTCGAGCTCCTGTTGACTGATGCGGCGTCTTACGACGCCTTCGCGGGCTGCTGACATGGTCGAACCATGCGGCCGACGCGCTTAAGGGAGCGTTTCGAAAACAGGCATTTTTCGCAATCGATTCAGTATGTCTGGTAGCGTTCTCACCGATCCGGAATCGGCGGGAACAGCCGACCGGCGCGCCGCCTCAGACCGTCAGCAGCCCCTGGTCGGCGAGGGCGTCGGCCAGGTCTCCGGGAGAGGTCCACAGCCGGGTGTATCCGGCCTCGCCCAGCCGCTTCAGCTCGGTCACCAGGTCGGCGCGCGCCGAGGCGGCGAAACGAGCGTCGAAACCGGCCCCGTCCGAACTGACCCGCACCATCGGCCGTCCCGTCTCCAGCCGATGCAGGAACCCTTCGGAAAGCACCGCAGCCTCGTCGCCCATCAGGCCGGTCTCCACCGTCAGCCCGGCCTGCCGCAGCCGCTCGGTGCCGCGACCCGAGGCGAAGGGAGACGGGTCCAGCGCCGCCACGACGACGCGCGCAATCCCCGCCTCGGCCAGGAAATGGGCGCAGGACGCCCGGCCCGACGACCGCGCGCCGCACGGCTCCAGCGTCACATAGGCGGTGGCTCCGGCGACATCCGGTCCGGCGGCGGGAACGGCCTGTTCCTCGGCGTGAGGGCGGCCGCCGGGCGCGGTCGCGGCCTCGGCCAGCACCTTGCCGTCCTTGACGATGACGCAGCCCACGGCCGGATTGGGCCATGTCTCACCCATCCGGGCCATGGCCAGGTCGATGGCCCGGCGCATGAAGGCCGCGTCGTCGCTCATGAAATCGCCGGCAGGGGCTGGGCGCGACCTTCGTCCAGATAGCGGGCCGACACGGGCGCCAGGTCAGCATCCAGCGTGATGTCCAGCGGATTGCCGGTCGGTATCTCGACCCCGACGATCTTGTCGTCCGGCACGTCGAACAGATGTTTGACGATCGCCCGCAGACTGTTGCCGTGGGCCACGATCAACACGTCCTCGCCCGCCTTCAGGCGTGGCGCGATGGCAGCGTCCCAATAGGGCAGGACGCGTTCCAGCGTTGTCTTCAGGCTTTCGGTGTTGGGAATGTCCTGGCCCGTATAGAGGGGATCGTTGGCGAAATCCCATTCGTTACCGGCCTCCATCGGCGGCGGCGGGACGTCATAGCTGCGCCGCCAGACCGTCACCTGGTCCTCGCCGTGCTTGACCGCCGTCTCCGCCTTGTTCAGCCCCGTCAGCCCCCCATAGTGGCGCTCGTTCAGCCGCCAGTCCTGGATCACCGGCACATCGGTCAGGCCCGCCGACCGGGTCGCCAGGGCGCCGGTACGCTTGGCCCGCATCAGGACCGAGGTGAACATCACCGCCGGATTGAACCCGGCCTCGGCGATCAGTTCGCCGCCCCGGCGCGCCTCGGTCTCGCCCTGATCGGTCAGATCGACATCGACCCAGCCGGTGAAGCGGTTCTCGAGGTTCCACTGGCTCTGGCCGTGACGAAGCAGGATCAGGCGGGGCATGGGTCGGGGACTCTTTCGAAGACGGCCTTCCGGGGTAGGGCGGCGCCCGACGAGGGTCAAGCGGCGGGCGTCGCACGGATTTCGCAAAACAGCGATAACCGGGCTTTCGTCGTGTTGTCCGGCCACCCGTTGGCGGCTATAGGGCGAGACGCTGGAACCTCCCTTTCTTCAAGGACATCGCATGCTGAAGCCCCGCCAGGACCTGGTTCCGAACACCTTCGAATTCGAGACCATTCCCCTGGTCAAGCCGACCGGCTTTCGCGAATACGACGCCCGCTGGATCCTGGAGAAGGAGATCAACCTGCTGGGCATCCAGGCCCTGGGTCTGGCCCTGGCCACCTTCGTCCACGAAAACGACATCCAGCCCCGCATCGTCGTCGGCCACGACTTCCGCTCCTATTCCTCGACCGTGAAGCACGCCCTGATCATCGGCCTGCTCGAGGGCGGGATGGAGGTTCTGGACGTGGGCCTGGCCCTGTCGCCGATGGCCTATTTCGGCCAGTTCGCGCTGGAGGCGCCCTGCGTGGCCATGGTCACCGCCTCGCACAACGAGAACGGCTGGACCGGCGTCAAGATGGGCACCAACCCGCCCGTCACCTTCGGCCCCGAGGAGATCGGCCGGCTGAAGGAGATCGTGCTGAGCGGAACCGGCGTCGCCCGGGCCGGCGGCCGTCTGGAGCGGGTCGAGGACTTCCGCGAGCGATATCTTCAGGAAGTGGTCGGCGACATCAAACTGACCCGCCCGCTCAAGGTGGTCTGCGCCTGCGGCAACGGCACGGCCGGCGCCTTCGCCCCCGAGGCCCTGCGGCGCATGGGCTGCGAGGTGATCGAGATGGACACCGATCTTGACTACACCTTCCCCAAATACAATCCGAACCCCGAGGACCACGCCATGCTGATGCAGATGGCGGCGCGGGTGAAGGAAACGGGCGCCGACCTGGCGCTTGGCTTCGACGGCGACGGCGACCGCTGCGGCGTGGTAGACGAGACCGGCGAGGAGATATTCGCCGACAAGATCGGCCTGCTGCTGGCCCGCGATCTGTCGGCTCTGCACGCCAACGCCACCTTCGTCGTCGATGTGAAATCGACCGGCCTCTACAAGACCGACGAGGTGCTTAAAGCGAACGGCGCGACCACTGTCTACTGGAAGACGGGGCACAGCTACATCAAGCGCAAGACCGCCGAACTGGGCGCCCTGGCCGGGTTCGAGAAATCGGGCCATTTCTTCCTCGCCAAGCCGATCGGCCGTGGCTACGACGACGGCTTGGTCGCCGCCGCGGCAGTCCTGCAGATGCTGGATCGCAACCCGGACAAGACGCTGTCGCAGCTGAAGACTTCGCTGCCGGACGCCTGGACCAGCCTGACGATGTCGCCCCACTGCGACGACGAGCTGAAATACGACGTCCTGGCCAAGATCGTGGCCGAATACGAAAAACTGGCGGCCGAGGGCGGCTCGATCCTGGGCCGCAAGATCGTCGAGGTCATCACCGTCAACGGCGCGCGTGTCCATCTGGAGGACGGCTCCTGGGTCCTGGTCCGCGCCTCGTCCAACAAGCCCGAGATGGTCGTGGTGGTCGAGAGCATGCGTTCAGCCGATGACATGCGCGCCCTGTTCCGCGAGGAGGTGAAGCCCCGCCTCGCCGCCCACCCCGAGGTCGGCACCTACAATCAGGAAATCTGAATCCGGTCGTCTCCTCCCCACTCGCCGCTTGGCGAATGTGGAGGCGCCTCGGAGCGTTTGACCCCTCGTCCGGCGCGGTCCAGAACCACCGCAACGGGCAGGGGGTGATGTGGCAGGACGGATCGACAGGGTCGCCATCGTCGGCGGGGGGTTCTCCGGCGCCATGCTGGCGGCGCGTCTGGCCGAGCGAGGCGCGGCCTCGACCCTGATCGACCGCGGCGGCGATTTCGGCCTGGGCGTCGCCTATTCTACGCCGTTCGAGGGCCATCTGCTGAACGTGCGCTCGGCGAAGATGAGCGCCCTGGCCGACCAGCCGGACCATTTCGTACGCTGGCTTCAAACCCACGTCCCCGAACACGCCGATCCCGACGGTTTCGCACCGCGCCGGGTGTTCGGCCGCTATGTCCGGGATCGGCTCGCCGCGGTCGAGGCGGCGCATCCTGGTCGGGTCGAGCGGATTACGGGCGAGGTTTCGGCCATCCTGCCGGACGGGGTCGCCCTGTCCGACGGACGGCGGGTCGCAGCCGACGCCGTGGTGCTGGCCACCGGCAACCCGGCCCCGCGCACCGCCTCGGCCGACGCTCCGCCCGGCGTCGTTCCCGACCCCTGGGCCCCCGGGGGGCTGGACCGGATCGGCGCAGACGACGACATCCTCATCATCGGCACCGGCCTGACCATGGTCGACATGGTTCTGGTGCTGGAGGCGGGCGGCTGGCGCGGCCGGGCGACGGCCCTGTCCAGGCGCGGCCTGTTGCCCCGCGCCCATTCCGACCGGCCCGAGACTCCGACGGCGCCGGCGCCGGCCCTGACCACCGGCCCCGTCTCGGCGCGTCTGGCCGAGGCGCGGCGATCCTCGGACCGGGCCGGATGGCGCGAGATGATGGAGGGGTTGCGGCCCCTGACCACCGACCTGTGGCAAGCCTCCGACACGCCGACCCGCAGCCGGATCGTGCGTCACCTCAGGCCGTGGTGGGACGTCCACCGCCACCGGATCGCGCCGGAAGTCGCGGCCGTGATCTATCGACTCTACACCGACAGTCGGCTGGTCATCGTCGCGGGACGGGTGCGGGGCATCGAGGCGTCGCCAGGGGGCGTGTCTGTGTCGTGGCGTCCCCGGCGCGGTCCGCCGATGGCCCCGCTGGTCGCCCGCTGGGTCATCGACTGCACCGGACCCGGCCATGCGCCCGAGACCGACCCGATCACCGGCCCCTTGCTGGCCGATGGGCGGGCGCGCCTGGACCCTCTGCGGCTGGGCCTGGACCTCGACCCGACCGGCCGGGTGCTGGACGCCCGGGGCCGGCCCGACCTCGCCCTGTTCGTGCTCGGCCCCCCGGCCCGCGCGGCCTTCTGGGAGACGATCGCCGTGCCCGATATCCGCAGGCGGATCGAGGATGTGGTCGCCGCGCTTACGACCTAGCGATAGGCTCCGTTCCTCAGGTTGATGTCGTATTCGACGCTGGCCTTCAGCGCTGACAGCATCTGCGACCAACCCATGCAGTTGCCATAGGACGCCTTCAGGCCCTCGGGCGTGTCTTCCCAGCGTTCCTCGGCGATCGTCACCAGAGTCCGGCGATCGTCGTCGAGCGGCTTGAAGGTCATGGTCACCGTCGTGCGGCCGTCCACCGCGCCCTTGCCGTCCCAGCGCAGCACGATCTTCTGGTCCTGCACGACCTCGACCACCTCGACCGGAAAGGCGCCGGGAAAGTCGGCGAAGTCCCACTGCACCGTCGCGCCGGTCTCCAGCCGTCCGACCGCGCCGCCGGTAGTGAAATATTTCGACAAACTGTCGGGATCGGCGACGGCCTCAAACACCTCGTGCACCGGCCGTCCGACCCGCGTGCTCACTTCGAATTTCAGCTCCATCGTCGTTCTCCATGGTTGCTGAATCGGACTCATATGTTATGTTATTATAACATGTCAAATGCCGATAATCTGGACGCCGTCTTCAAGGCCCTGGCCAACCCCGTGCGACGCCGCCTGCTGGATGCAATGAAGGACGGGCCGCGCACCACGGGCCATCTGTGCGAGGCCGAGCCGTCGCTGGATCGCTGCACCGTGATGCAGCATCTGAAGGCGCTGGAGACCGCCGACCTGGTCATCGTCCGCCGCGAGGGTCGCGAACGCTGGAACCACCTGAACGCCATGCCGATCAAGGCCGTCCACGACCGCTGGCTGGCCCCCTATGCCCGAGGTGCGGTGGCGATGCTGGCGGATTTGAAAGAGCGGGTGGAGGGCTAGCGATCGAGCTGATCGACAGGGTCGGCGGCGGGCTCTTCAGGAGGGGCCGGGCTGGTGATCCGGCCGATCAGGGTGACGCCGCTGACGGCCAGGGCGCGCGACAACACTTCCTTCCGGCCGAACTCTTCCTCGGCCCGCAGAATCGCCTTCTTGCGCTCGATATCCACCATCGAATCCGGCTGTTAGCTCTCCCGCGTACGGGCCGCAAGCGCTGCCGTTCTGGCGGGATTTCCGGCCGAAACAGATCGGGTTCAGCCGGCCGCCTTCACCGCCGCCGCGACGTCGGCGACGACGCGCTTCACCAGCGCCCCGTCGTCGCCCTCGGCCATCACGCGGATCAGTTTCTCGGTGCCGGAGGGGCGGACAAGCAGGCGACCCTGACCGTTCAGCGAGGCCTCGCCGTCGGCGATGGCGGCCTGGACCCTGGCGTCGTCCAGAGGCTTGCCGCTGGTGAACCGCACGTTCTGCAAAAGCTGCGGCACGGGGTCGAACTGTCGGGCCAGTTCGCTCATCGGGCGGCCGGTCTCGACCATCACAGCCAGAACCTGGAGCGCCGCCATCAGGCCGTCGCCGGTGGTGGCGTAATCGTGCAGGATCAGATGGCCCGACTGTTCGCCGCCCAGATTGAAGCCGCCCGACCGCATCCGCTCCATCACATAGCGGTCGCCGACGCCGGTGCGCTCCAGCGTCAGACCCTCGGCCACCAGCGCCCGTTCCAGCCCCAGGTTGGACATGACGGTGGCGACCACCCCGCCGCCGGTCAGCACGCCGCGGCGGGCCCAGTCCTTGCCGATCAGGGCCATGATCTGGTCCCCGTCCACGGCCTGGCCCTTTTCGTCGCAGATGATCAGCCGGTCGGCGTCTCCGTCCAGGGCGATGCCGATGTCGGCGCGGTATTCCTTGACCGCCGCCGCGACCGTGCTCGGGTGGGTCGAGCCGCAGTCGGCGTTGATGTTGGTCCCGTTCGGCGACACGCCCACGGCGCAGACCTCGGCCCCCAGTTCGAACAGGGTCGTCGGCGCGACGCGATAGGCGGCCCCGTTGGCGCAGTCGACGGCGACCCGCAGACCCTGCAGACTGAGATGGCGCGGAAAGGCGGCCTTGGCGATTTCGCTGTAGCGCCAGGGCGCCTCGTCGATCCGCTTGACCCGACCCAGTCTGGCGGACGTCGCCAGACCCTCGTCCAGCCCGGCGTCCATCATCGCCTCGATCTTCAGTTCGGTCTCGTCCGACAGCTTGTAGCCGTCGGGACCGAACAGCTTGATGCCGTTGTCGGCATAGTCGTTGTGCGAGGCCGAGATCATGACGCCGAGGTCGGCGCGCATCGACCGGGTCATCATGGCCACGCCGGGCGTCGGGATGGGGCCGAAGGTGCGGACATCCATCCCGACCGAGGCGAACCCGGCGACCAGGGCGGGCTCCAGCATGTAGCCCGAAAGGCGCGTGTCCTTGCCGATCACCACCAGATGACGCCGGTCGTCGCCCGACATGAACAGCTTGCCCGCCGCCAGGCCGACGCGCAGGGCGATCTCGGCCGTCATCGGGCTGGCGTTGGCGCGGCCGCGAATGCCGTCGGTGCCGAAATATTTGCGCTCGCCCATACGCGGCCCTCCGCCGAAATCTTCCGAAACCGCTTATTAGGTGCCGGGGTCTTACGGTTTCCCTAGACCCTGACAGTCCGGCCGTCATCCCTGGCCGCAATCGCGAACCTGCGCGAGGAGCCTACCCAGAATGTGCGGCATCATCGGCATCGTCGGAACCCAGCCCGTCGCGGACCGTCTGGTCGAAAGCCTGAAGCGGCTGGAGTACCGGGGCTATGATTCGGCCGGGATCGCCGCCCAGGTGAATGGGGTGCTGGAGCGCCGCCGGGCGCCCGGCAAGCTGAAGGAACTGGAGAAGGTCCTCGATGCGAACCCGCTGAGCGCCACGACCGGCATCGGCCACACCCGCTGGGCCACCCACGGCGCCCCGACGGAGGTCAACGCCCACCCGCATATCGCCGGACGGGTCGCAGTGGTCCACAACGGCATCATCGAGAATTTCGCCGAGCTGAAGGCCGAGCTGATCGCCGCCGGGCGGGTCTTCTCCTCCGAAACCGACACCGAGGTCGTCGCCCATCTGCTGGATTCCGAACTGGCCACGGGGCTGTCGCCGCTGGAGGCGTTCAAGGCGACGCTAGGCCGGCTGTCGGGCGCCTTCGCCCTGTGCGTGCTAATCTCGGGCGAGGACGAGGTCATTCTGGCCGCACGGAACGGCCCGCCGCTGGCCGTGGGTCACGGCGACGGAGAGATGTTCATCGGCTCGGACGGCCTGGCGCTGGGGCCGTTCACCAACAAGATCACCTATCTGGAGGACGGCGACCACGTCATCGCCACCCACGACGGCGCCCGCATCTTCGACGCGATCGGCCATGAGGTCGCGCGGCCGGTCAAGACGGTTCCGGCCTCCGCCGTCCTGATGGAGAAGGGCAATTATCGGCATTTCATGGAAAAGGAGATCCACGACCAGCCGGAGGGATGCCAGCACACGATCGCCGCCTATGTCGACACGCTGACCGCCCGCACGAAAGTGACCGGCGTGGATTTCGCCGCGATCGACCGGATCCAGATCGTCGCCTGTGGCACGTCGTGGATCGCGGGGATGATCGGCCGCTATCTGATCGAACAGCTGGCCGACCTGCCCGTGGACGTCGAGATCGCCTCGGAGTTCCGCTATCGCCAGCCAGCGCTGCGGCCGAACGCCCTGGCCATCGCCATGTCGCAGTCGGGCGAGACCGCCGACACCCTGGCCGCCTTCCGCCACTGCGCCGGGGCCGGGATGAAGACTGCCGCCATCGTCAATACGACGGAATCAACGATTGCCCGCGAGGCCGACGTGGTTTGGCCGATCCACTGCGGCCCCGAGATCGGCGTCGCCTCGACCAAGGCCTTTACCGCCCAGGTCTCGGTCATGATCGCCCTGGCCATCGCCGCCGCCAAAGCGCGCGGCCGGATCGACGACGCCGAGGAACAGCGGCTGGTCCGCGTTCTCCTGGAGGCGCCCCGCTTGATCGCCGAGGCCATCGGGCTGGAAGACGCGCTGAAGGCCGTCGCCGCCGAGATCGCCAAGGCCAAGGATGTCCTCTACCTCGGTCGCGGCCCGATGTCGGCCCTGGCCCTGGAGGGCGCGCTGAAGCTGAAGGAGATCAGCTATATCCACGCCGAGGGATACGCCGCCGGCGAGCTGAAGCACGGCCCCATCGCCCTGGTGGACGAGGCGACCCCGGTCATCATCCTCGCCCCCTTTGATTCGTGGTTCGAGAAATCGGCCTCCAACATGAGCGAGGTCATGGCGCGCGGCGGTCAGGTGGTCTTCATCACCGACCCGGAAGGGGCGAAACACGCTCCGGCGGGCGCCAAGGTGGTGGTCACGGCCCCGGCCTGCGATCCCCTGATCTCGGCCCTGGTGATGTCGGCGCCGATCCAGCTGCTGGCCTATCACGTCGCCGTGGTGAAGGGCGCCGACGTCGATCAGCCCCGCAACCTGGCCAAGTCCGTCACGGTGGAGTGAGCCTTCCCTCCGTTCGTTCGGCGGCGCATGCGACTGCCCCGCCTCTGGACCCCGAGGCCCGGCGGCGCGACAAGGAGCGATGACCGCACCCCACACCCACGATGTCATCGTCGCCGGCGCCGGGATGGCCGGCGCGACCTTCGCCTTGGCGGCCGATCATTCAGGGCTGCGCGTCGCCCTGGTCGATCCCCAGCCCTTCCCGGCCCAACTGGCGCCGACCTTCGACGGACGATCGACGGCGATCGCCTTTTCGACCTTCCGGATGCTGGACGCCTTGGGTCTGGGCGAGGGATTGCGGCCCCACGCCTGCAGAATGGACCGGATTCTGGTGACCGACGGGCGCAGGCCCGGCGCCGCGTCGAAGGCCGCCTCGGCCGCTTTCCTGCGGTTCGACGCCGACGAGATCGGCGACGCCAACGGCGGCGAGCCGCTGGGCTATATGGTCGAGAACCGGCGCATCCGGGCGGCGCTGGCCCAAGCCGTGACGGCGTCGGATATCGACCTGCGGGCGCCGGGGTCGGTCGCGGCCGTGGAACAGACTCCGGCCGCCGCCCGCGTGACCCTGGCCGACGGCGCGGTGATGAGTGCGCCCGTGGTCGTCGGCGCCGAGGGGCGCGGCTCGGTGGTGCGCAAGGCCGCCGGGATCGAGACGGTCGGCTGGGGCTACGGCCAGTCCGGCGTCGTGGCCACCGTCCGGCTGGGGCGCGAGCACGGCAATGTCGCCCACGAATATTTCCTGCCGGGCGGTCCCTTCGCCATCCTGCCGCTGACCGACCGGCGCGCCAGCCTGGTCTGGACTGAGACCACGCGCGCGGCCGAAGCGCTGAAAGTCTGTTCCGACGCGGCGTTTCAGGCCCACCTGAACCGCCGGTTCGGCGAGTTTCTGGAAGGCGCGACACCGGACGGGCCCAGGTTCGTCTATCCGCTGGCGCTGGACCTGGCCACGACGCTGACCGCCCCGCGCACCGCCCTGATCGGCGACGCGGCCCATGGGGTGCACCCCGTGGCGGGCCAGGGGCTGAACATGGGGCTGAAGGATGCCGCCGCCCTGGCCGAAGTTCTGATCGAGGCGATGCGGCTAGGCGAGGATATCGGCTCCGAGATCGTTCTGGACCGCTACGCCCGCTGGCGCCGGTTCGACAACGTCGCGTTGGCGGCCGGATTCGACGGCTTCGTGCGGCTGTTCTCCAACGACCTGCCTCCGGTGAGGCTGGCGCGGGATATCGGCATGGCGGCGGTGAACCGCATCGGACCCCTGCGCCGCGCCTTCATGCGCGAGGCCGGCGGCGCGACGGGGGATCTGCCGAAGCTGCTGAGGGGCGAGTTGGTCTGAGGAGCGCGGACCTCCAGGTCCGCCGAGGCCGAGTTGCGGACCTGGAGGTCCGCGCTCCGTCTAATCCAGCGGACGCGCTTCTTCCGGCAGCATGATCGGCACGCCGTCGCGGATCGGATAAGCCAGCTTGGCGCCCTTCGAGATCAGCTCATTGGCCTCGCGATCATAGTCGAGCCGTCCGCGGGTAATCGGGCAGACGAGGACCTCGAGAAGGCGTGGATCAACGGATGATGGGGTGTGAAAAGCGTCGCTCATAAACCCAGCTTTATTGCATCGACGTCGGCGTGTCGCCGTCGCC
Organism: Alphaproteobacteria bacterium; assembly: GCA_018820205.1. Taxonomy (GTDB): domain Bacteria; phylum Pseudomonadota; class Alphaproteobacteria; order Caulobacterales; family Caulobacteraceae; genus Brevundimonas. Next base: position 61,611 of record JAHJOK010000056.1, on the reverse strand, counting down.
CGTCTCGGCTGCATCGATCCGCATCAGGGCGGTCAGGACGTCAACGCGGTCGTCCAGCGCCGGACATTCCAGCAGGGCCTGTTTCTCGGCCGGCTCGAACGGCAGGGCCATCGACAGGCTGTTGATCAGGGCCTCCTGGGGCGCGGCCTCGGCGGTTTCCCAGTCGATCTCCAGCTGACGGCGCTCCAGATAATGTTTCAGCCCGGCCAGGAAGGTTTCGCGGTCGAACGCCTCGCCGCCGACCGGCGATGTCAGATCGGCCTCGAAAGTCGCGAAAGCGGCGCGGACCTGGCGATAGGGGGTCTGGCTGGGCAGCTCCGCCGCCACCCTGAACCGCGCGACCCCGGTCAGGGTGATCAGATAGCGGCCGTCGGACGTCTCGGCGAAGCTGGTGATCCGCCCGGCGCAGCCCACAGCCGACAGGCTGGGCAGGGGACGGGGCCCGCCGGTCGGCTGGATCATCCCCAGAACCCGGTCGCCGGCCATCGCGTCGTCGATCATGTTCAGATAGCGGGGCTCGAAGATGTTCAGCGGCAACTGGCCGCGCGGCAACAGGATCGCGCCCGGCAGGGGGAACACCGGAATGACCTGGGGCAGGTCGACGGCCTTCACATAACCCTGGGCCATGGTCGGCTCTCTTTACGCGAACAGGATCGAGGACAGGCGACGGCGGCCGTCCCGGGCGATATCGGACGACAGGCCAGCGGCCTCGAACACGACCAGCAGCTGTTTGCGCGCCGCCTGATCGTTCCACTCCCGGTCGGCGGCGACGATGTCGAGCAGGCTGGTCGCGGCGCCTTTCAGGTCCCCTTCCGCGGCCTGGGCCAGGGACAGGTCATAGCGGGCTTGGTGATCGGCGGGGTCGGCGGCGATACGGGCTGTCAGCGCGGCGGTTTCGCCGGTCGGGGCGGTCGAGGCCAGGGCCAGCTGGGCGCGGACGCTGACGACCGAGGGCTCGGTCGAATCGGCGGGAGCCATGGCGATGGTCTGGCGCGCCTGATCGGCGTCGCCGCCCGCCAGATAGACCCGCGCCATGCCGGCGATGGCCTTCTGGTTGTCCGGCTCCATGGTCAGGACGTGGGCGAAGGCCTGGGCCGCGCCGCCGAAATCCTCGAGCGCCAGAGATTCCTCGCCCAGCGTCAACAGTTGCTCGACGTCGGTGTTGACCCCGGCGCCGCCCGAGAGCTTCTCGATGAAGGCCTTGATCTGGCTTTCGGGCACCGCGCCCTGGAAGCCGTCGACCGGCTGGCCATCGAGGAAGGCGTAGACCGTCGGGATCGACTGGACCCGCAGTTGGCCAGCGTAGGCCGGGTTCGCATCGACGTCGATCTTAACCAGCTTGACCGCGCCGCCGGCCGCCCGGACCTGTTTCTCCAGCGCGGGCGTCAGGGTGCGGCAGGGACCGCACCACGTGGCCCAGAAATCGACGATCACCGGCTGGATCTTCGACTGGGCGATCACATCGTCCATGAAGCCGGCGTCGGAGCCGTCCTTGATCAGGTCATCGGCGGTTTTGGGGTCGGCGAGGGTCATCGGGTCTCTTTGAAGCTCAGGGCTGTAACGCGGTAGGGCTCAGATGGTCGCGGCGTGCGAAAGACTCAAGCCGCGCCGAACTCGATCACCAACGGCTCGCGTCCGATCTCGCTCAAGAAGCGACGAAACGCCGTCTGTGACAGGGCGGTCGTCGCCGTATTGGTCAGGGGGTGGAAATTGACGATGTCGGCCTCCCACAACCGCGTGTCGATCACGAAGGTCACCCGCCGGTTGATGTCGTTGATCAGGCCCAGGGCCGTGACCGAGCCGGGGCGGACGCCCAGGGTCTCGAACATCAGGGCCTCATTGCCGAATGACAGGTGGGCCGAGCCGATCGCCTTCGGCGCGGATTTCAGGTCGATGACCGTGTCCTGGCGGGCCGAGATCAGCCACAGTCGGCCCTTCTTGTCCTTCAGGAACAGATTCTTGGTGTGGGCGCCGGGCAGGCCGGCCTTCAGCTCCAGCCCCTCTTCGACGCGAAACACGGCTGAATGGTCGTGGGTCTTCTGGTCGATGGCGCGATCCGCCAACCAGGCCAGCAGACTGTCGCGTTCGTGAAGCGGTTGAGCGGTCATGTCCGGCCGGGCTAGGAATGGTTGTTTGTTGGATACCCGCCGGAGCGCCGCCTTGGAACTGGAATGCTATCCCATGTCGGCCCGGCCGCCGGACATGGTCCCCGGTCGCCAGTCGCGGAACTGGATGGACGCCTTCGTCAGTCGCCATCCCTATCGCTGCCTGCCCCTGACCATGGCCAACACGACGGGGTGGGAAATCCTGTGTCCCTTCACCTTCACGGCCGAATGGAACGGCGGGCCGCAGCAGTCCGACATCACCATCACGCCCGAGCGCCCGCAGCCCGAGCTCGACCATTTCGTCACCTCGCATTTCTCGCGCGGCGTCCTGACCATGCACCCCCAGTATCTGTTCCGCACCCCGCCGGGCTGGGGCATGATCTGTTCGGGATCGCCCAATCATGTGAAGGACGGAATCCAGCCTCTGGTCGGACTGATCGAGACCGACTGGCTGCCGTTTCCGTTCACGATGAACTGGATCTTCACCCGGCCAGGGCGGATCAAATTCGAGCGCGGCGAGCCGTTCTGTTTCATCAACCTGGTCGAACACAGGAAGTTGGAACAGGTTCAGCCCGTGATCCGCACCCTGGAGTCCAATCCGGTGATGAAGGGGCAGTTCGAGGCCTGGAACCGTCAGAGGACCGACTTCAACACCCGGCTGGCGAGCGGTGATCCCGACGCGGCGAAGGAGGCCTGGCAACGGTTCTATTTCAAGGGCGAGATCCCCGAGGCCTTGGGCACGGCGCCCGAGACCCACGCCAACAAGCGTCGTCTTAAGACCCCCCGGGTGGGGTGATCCTCAGCGGGAGGCCAAGATCGCCTCCAGCCCCTCGCGCCAGGACGGGAACTCAGGTCGCCAGCCCAGTTCCGCCTTGGCGCGGGCGTTGGAAATGCGTTTGGAGTCGAGGTAGAACCGCCGCATGGCGTCCGACACCGAGGGGTCGGTCCAGTCCACCTCGGGCGGCGTCGGCAGGCCCATGCGCGCGGCGGCGCCGGCCATGACGACATCGACGGGCGACGGCGCGTCGTCGGTCAGGTTGTAGACGGCGCCGGGCCGGGGCCGGTCCATCGAGGCGAACAGGCCCGAGACCGCGTCCTCGAGATGAACCCTGTTGAACACCTGGCCGGGCTTTCTGACGATCCGGGCCGAGCCGTCCTTCAGCCGATCGACCACCGACCGACCGGGTCCATAGATCGCGGGCAGGCGAAAGATCTGCACCGTCAGCCCCATACCTTGTCCGGCGTCCAGCCAGTCGGCCTCGGCCCGGACCCGGCGGGCGCCCTCCAGGCTGGAGGCGTTCAGGGCGTCGTCCTCGAAGGCCCAGCCGCCGTCGCGGTCGCCGTAGACGGCGGTCGAGGACACGTATCCGATCCAGTCGGGATAGGCGCCGGCCGCCGTCAGGGCCGGCAGAAGCGCGCGGGCGCCGGGGCAACCCGCCGCGTCCGGCGGTGCTGTGACCAGGATGGCGGAGGCGCAGGCGACGGCCTGGGTCATCGCAGCAGCATCGGATGGGTCGACGCCGGCGATCCCCTCGCCCTGCAACACCGCGCGCCGATCGGGGTCGCGGGACGTCGCCTCGATCGTCCAGCCCCGACCCCTCGCCCGGTTCGCCGCCGCCCGGCCCAGATAGCCGGCACCGAAGACGAGCAGCGAATGTGGGGCGCGCGTCGGGATCAGGCGACCTCCGCCCTGGCCCGTATGGTCCGGGTCGGCGAACCCGGATCGACCCGGACCCTGCGTTCGCCCTTCAGGGCCTCGGCACGCTTGTCGTTCCATGCCGAGACGCAGGCGATCTTGCCGTGGTCGGCCCGGTCGGCGTAGCGGCGGGCGATATCGGTCACATCCTCCATCAGCCCCTCGGCCAGGGTGATCGGCTTCAGACCCAGGTCACGGAACTGGTCGTTGGCGACGATCAGTTCGTTCTCGTCGGCCTCCTGACGCGGATTGGGGACGTTGTGAATTTCGGCTCCGGTCATATCGGCGACCATCTGCGCCAGATCGCGGACCCGGCGGCTCTCGGTCATCTGGTTCAGGATCTTGACCCGTTCGCCGGCCTTGGGCGGATTCTTCAGCGCCAGTTCGACGCAACGCACCGTGTCCTGGATGTGGATGAAGGCCCGGGTCTGGCCGCCCGTGCCGTGGACCGTCAGGGGATATCCGACCGCCGCCTGCATCAGGAACCGGTTCAGCACCGTGCCGTAATCGCCGTCGTAGTCGAAGCGGTTGATCAGCCGCTCGTCGCGGCGGGTCTCCTCGGTCTGGGCCCCCCAGACGATGCCTTGATGCAGGTCGGTGATCCGGACGCCGTCGTTCTTGGCGTAGAACTGGAACAGCAGCGCGTCCTGGGTCTTGGTCATGTGGTAGATCGAGCCGGGGTTCGGCGGGAACAGGATCTCCTGCTCGGCTGGGCCGAAATCGGTGTCCACCGTGACCTTCAGATAGCCCTCGGGAATGCGCAGCCCGGCGGTGGTGTAGCCATAGACACCCATGGTCCCCAGGTGGGCCAGGTGGACGTCCAGCCCGCTCTCGACCATGGCCGCCAGCAGGTGGTTGGTGGCGTTGATGTTGTTGTCGACGGTGTAGAGCTTGTGCCGCGCCGACTTCATCGAATAGGGAGCGGCCCGCTGTTCGGCGAAATGGACGATGCTGTCGGGTTTCTCGGCCTGGATCAGGGCGACCAGCCGGTCGAACTCCTTGCCGACCGTCAGGTTGACGAAGCCGATCTCGCGGCCGGACACGTCCTTCCACGCCGCGATCCGCTCGCCCATGCAGCGGATCGGCGTCAGGGACTGGACCTCCAGCTCATTGTCGATGTTCCGCCGCGACAGGTTGTCGACGATGGTCACATCCCAGCCCTGGGCCGAGAGGTGCAACGCCGTGGGCCAGCCGCAGAAGCCGTCACCGCCTAGAACCAGAACCTTCATCGCGTGCCTTTCCTCCGCCCCCGGACGCCTTGCCTAGCCGAACGCGTCGTCAGGGGCAAAGCGGCGCCGTTGCCGCAGGGTTCCCTAAAGCAGCGGCGCGATCGCCGCCCGCGCTGCGGCGCCCAGGCTCGCATGCTTCAGCCCATAGGCGACATTCGCGCGCAGAAGCCCGACCGGATCGCCGCAGTCATAGGTCGCGCCCTCGTATTCCAGGGCGTGAAAGTCCTTGATTTTCATCAGCCGGGCCATGGCGTCAGTCAGCTGGATTTCCCCGCCCGCCCCGGTCTGCTGGTCGGCCAGCAGCGGAAAGATGTCGGGCGTCAGGATGTAGCGGCCCGAGATGAACAGGTTCGACGGCTCGGTGCCCAGGGGCGGCTTTTCGACCATGCCGGTCATCCGGTTCAGACGCCCGTCCTGGCCGTCCAGCGCGACGATTCCGTATTTATGGGTCTCGCCCTCCGGCGCCGGTTCGACCACGACGATGTTTCCGCCGGTCTTCTCGTGGGCGTCGATGGCCTGTTTCAGGGCGGGCGTGTCGGCCATCATCAGCATGTCGGGCAGCATCACCGCGAACGGTTCGTCGCCGATCAGATCGCGGGCGCAGAACACGGCGTGACCCAGGCCCAGGGGCGCCATCTGGCGCACGAAGCTCATTTCGCCGGGCCGGGGCAGGTCGGCGACCACCTGGGCCAGGATGTCGTCCTTGCCCTTGGCCTTCAGGATCGCCTCTACCTCATAGACGTGGTCGAAATAGTCCTCGATCGAGGTCTGGCCCCGTCCGACCACGAGGATGACGTGCTCGATCCCGGCGGCGCGCGCCTCTTCGACGATGTGCGACAGGATCGGCCGGTCGAAGACATTCAGCATGTTCTTGGGCGTGGTCTTGGCGGCGGGCAGGACGCGGGTGCCGAGACCGGCGACGGGCAGCACGGCCTTGCGCACGCGGGAGGGCGACGAATTCATGGAGTTCCCCAGACAGCGATGGGAAGCCTAACGCATGCAGCGGGCTTTCGTCTCCTGTCCCGTTCGCGACCGCGCGGATTCGGCGGTCTGTCGCGCCGGGTAAACAGCCCCTTAACCCTGATCCGGCGACATTGGCCGACACGTTCGTCCGGAGCCGTCCATGTCCGCAGCCCTCGCCATCGGCCAGCGCGCCTTTATGAGCGCCCTCGTGCTGTGGGACGCGCCCTTCGTGGTGCGGTTTCGCGGCGTGTTGCAGGCCCTGCTGGCGACGTTGCTGGTCGTGGCCCTGGTGTCATGGAACCCGGCAGATCCCAGCCTGAACGCCGCCTCGTCAGCCGCTCCGACCAATTGGCTTGGCGTCAACGGCGCGCTGTTCGCCGACATCTTCATGCAATCGCTGGGTCTGGCGGCCTGGCCCGCCGCCGCCCTGACCGTGGCCTTCGGACTGGCCGCCGCCATCGGCGATGCGATCCAGCAACTGCTGAAGCCGACGCCGCTGAAGGCTCTGGCGGCCTCGGGCGGCGTGCTCAGCCTGTCCGCCGCCCTGTCGGCACTGGCGGCGCCCTCGGCCTGGCCCCTGGCGACGGGACTGGGCGGCCTGTGGGGCGACGGCGTGATCGGTCTGGTCGAGGCGGGCTTCCGGGCGCTGACCCTTCCGGCCGGCGACGTTTTCGGCGGCCTCCTGTTCCTGGCGTTCGGTCTGTGGGCCTGCGCCTATGCGGTCGGTCTGCGCCTGTCCGACTTCAGCGAGGGGGCCGCCTGGGCGTCAGGACTGCGCCGCACGCCCGAGACGGTTGCGGCCAAGCCCGCGCGTCGCCGTCCCGTCCGTCCCGATCCCGAAGTCGCCGCGCCGCAGCCCCCCCGCCGACCCTCTCGACTGGAACTGCCCGAGGATGACGCCGCCGACACGCCCCTGCCCTGGGACGAGCCCGCTCCGGCGCCGCCCGCACCCCGCGCCTCCGGCGCCGAGCCCCGCGTCGCGGCCCCGAAACCGGCCAAACCGTCGAAGAAGACCGTGTCCGACGATCAGGCGGTGTTCGACTTCGTCCGGCCCGAGGGCGACTTCGACCTGCCGCCCCTGGGCATGCTGGCCAAGCCGCAGGCTCGCGCGGGCATGGTCGACGAGGACGCGCTGAAACAGAACGCCAAGATGCTGGAGGGCGTGCTGGCCGAGTTCGGGGTCAAGGGCGTGATCGATCAGATCCGCCCCGGCCCGGTGGTCACCCTGTATGAGCTGGTCCCCGCCCCTGGGGTGAAGCACGGCCGCGTCGTGGCACTTTCGGACGACATCGCCCGCAGCATGTCAGCCCGCGCCTGCCGCATCAGCGTGGTGCCGAACAGGAACGCCATCGGCATCGAACTGCCCAATCTGAAGCGCGAGACGGTCTATCTGCGCGACCTGCTGGCCAGTTCCGAATACGGCAAGGCCGCCCATATCCTGCCGTTGGCGCTAGGCGAGACCATCGGCGGCGACCCCTATGTGGCCGACCTGGCGCGCATGCCCCACCTGCTGATCGCGGGCACCACCGGATCGGGCAAGTCGGTCGGGGTCAATGCCATGATCCTGTCGATCCTGTATCGCCTGTCGCCGGCCGAGTGCCGCTTCATCATGATCGACCCCAAGATGCTGGAGCTGTCGGTCTATGACGGCATCCCGCACCTGCTGGCGCCCGTCGTCACCGATCCGAAGAAGGCTGTCGTCGCCCTGAAATGGACGGTGCGCGAAATGGAGGACCGCTATCGCCGAATGTCCAAGCTCGGCGTCCGCAACGTCGCCAGCTACAACGAGCGCGCGGTCGAGGCCCAGAAGAAGGGCGAGCATTTCGAACGCACGGTCCAGACCGGCTTCGACGATCAGGGCCGCCCGGTCTATGAGTCCGAGAAAATCCGCCCCGAACCCATGCCCTATCTGGTCGTGGTCATGGACGAGATGGCCGACCTGATGCTGGTCGCCGGCAAGGACGTGGAGGGCGCCGTCCAGCGTCTGGCCCAGATGGCCCGCGCCGCCGGCATCCACCTGATCATGGCGACGCAACGCCCGTCGGTCGACGTCATCACCGGCACCATTAAGGCCAACTTCCCAACCCGGATTTCCTTCCAGGTCACGTCCAAGATCGACAGCCGCACCATCCTGGGCGAGCAGGGCGGTGAACAGCTGCTGGGCCAGGGCGACATGCTCTACATGGCCGGCGGCGGCCGCATCACCCGCCTGCACGGCCCGTTCGTGACGGACCAGGAGGTCGAGGAGGTCTGCAAACACCTGCGCTCGCAAGCCGAGCCCGACTATCTGGACCTGATAACCGACGACCCGGACGGCGACGGCGACAATGCCGTGGACGGCGGCGGAAACGTCTCATCGGGCGACGACCTGTACGATCGGGCCGTGGCCGTGGTCACCCGCGACCGCAAGGCCTCGACCTCCTACGTCCAGCGCCGCCTTCAGATCGGCTACAACCGCGCCGCCTCCCTGATCGAACGGATGGAGCAGGAAGGGGTGGTCTCGGCCGCCAACCACGCGGGCAAGCGCGACATCCTGGCGGGTCCTCCGCCGGTATGAGAATGCAATGAGAGATTTGGGCGCAAGACGGTCAGTTCGCTATCAACGAGCTCTGCTGTCAGTTCAGCATATTGTGGCGTCGCGGCGCGTCACGCAATTCTGTGTGGGCATCAGCGGAAATCCCGCGAGCCGCCGTCAAGTTTACGAGCGATGGTGCAGACAGAACAACGCGAACCTAGACGGCTTCGTGCTCCTCGATTGGGGGCATTCTCCCGACGAGATCGTGCGCTTTGAGAGGTGGCTATTTGAGCAGACTTGCAACCATCCGAAATACGCAAATGTCGAGAACATAAAATACTTCCCCAATGTGAACCGCCGACTGCTTGAGCAAGCCATCTATGTGGCCTGGTGGTCGCCCGGCTTTTGCAACGGGTGACGGAACTTGCGGCGATGAACGACGCTTCATCGCAACGCCGAAATAAGGCCTAGCTCGCGTCATCGCCTCGCCGCGCTCGACCGTCACAACGGCGGCACTGACAATCGTCCCGTCTCCGGTCAGGCCGGAGGATGACGAAGGAGAAAGACCAGAATGACCCTGTCCCGCAGAGACCTAGGCTTCGGCCTGGGCGCCGTCGCCGCGATCGCCGCCCTGCCCGCCGCCGCTCAGAGCAATCTGTCGGCCGAGGATCGCGCCACCCTGGCCACGGCCCAGACCTATTTGCAGAATCTGACCTCTGCACAGGGAACCTTCGTCGAGACCGGGGCCGGCGGCCTGCGTCGTCAGGGGCGATTCTATCTGCAGCGTCCCGGCAAGATGCGGTTTGAATACACCGACCCCGAAGGCCTGCTGGTCGTGTCGGACGGCAACAACGTCAAACGCTATGATCCGCGCCTGGACGTCTTCCGTCAGGTGCCGTTGGGCGCGACGCCGCTTTCGACCTTCCTGGCCCGTAATGTACGGCTGGATCAGGGCGTTCAGATCGATCGGGTCACCCGGATGCAGTCGGGGGCCTTCGCCCTGACCGTGCGCGACGGCGGCCGGCCCAACGACGGTTCGGTCATCCTCGCCTTCGCCGGCAGTCCGTTGCGACTTCAGGAATGGACCATCACCGATGCGCAAGGGTCGCGGACGCGGACCCAGTTGACCACCCTCACGCCCGCATCGGGCCTGGCCTCCAGCCTGTTCCAGCTGCGCGATCCGACACGGCGGCCCGGTCGTAACTGATCGTCGATCTCGTTTGACTTTTTCACAGACTGTGGCAGTTTAAGCACAGGACGACGGGAGTCGTCATGTCGCCGCCGATTGCAATCCCCCTCCCGACGGCGACCAGAGAGACAAGACCTTACCCCCGGCCTGTGCGCCGGGGGTTTTTTGTGAGATCGGAGCCGATGCTTCGTATCGCCACCTGGAACATCAACTCCGTCCGTCTGCGCATCGATCAGGTCGCCCGCTTCGTGGCCGAGGCGGGCGTCGATGTCCTGTGCTTGCAGGAGATCAAATGCCTGGAGGACCAGTTTCCCCGCGCCGCCTTCGTAAACATGGGCCTGCCGCATCTGAAGGTCGCGGGCCAGAAGGGCTGGCACGGCGTGGCGATCGCCAGCCGGCTGCCGCTGGAGCCCTCGGACACCTTCCAGGCCTGCAAACTGGGTCATGCGCGCTGCGTCTCGGCCCGGATCGCCGGGATCGACGTGCAGAATTTCTACATCCCGGCGGGCGGCGACGTGCCCGACCGCGAACTGAATCCGAAATTCGATCACAAGATGGATTTCTATGAACAGCTGACCGCGACGATCGCATCACAGGACCGTTCGGCGCGCCTGGTGATGTGCGGCGATTTCAACATCGCCCCCAGTGAGTTTGACGTCTGGAATCACCGGTACATGTCAAAAATCGTCAGCCACACGCCGGGAGAGGTCGAGACCCTGAACCGGCTGCAGGCGGCGGGCGGGTTCGCCGACGTGGTCCGCGACGCTTTTCCCGAGCCGCAGAAACTGGCCAGCTGGTGGAGCTACCGCGCCCAGGACTTCCGCAAATCGGCCCGCGGCCTGCGCCTGGATCACATCTGGACCTCTCCCGGCCTGACGCCGTCGGTCGTGCCCGGATCGGCGACGATCCACGAGCCGGTGCGGGCCTGGGAGCAGCCCTCGGACCACTGCCCGATCACGGTGGACCTGGACGTCTAGAAGGGGAAGAAGATCGGGATCGCGATCATCGCCGCGATCCAGGTCACGATGTTCAGCGGCACCCCGACACGGACGAAATCCATATAGCTGTAGCCGCCCAGCTGGAACACGATGACATTTGTCTGATAGCCGAACGGCGTGGCGAAAGCGGCCGATGCGGCCATCATCACCCCCACCAGGAACGGCCGCGGATCGACCCCCAGGCTCTCGGCCAGGGCCACGGCCACCGGCGTGATCAGCACCGCCACCGCCGCGTTTGACAACAGCTCGGTCGCGAACAGGGTCACCCCGTACAGGATGATCAGCGCCGCCAGCGGGCCCCATGGCCGGATCACGCCGATCAGGACATCGGTCCCGGCGGCTGCCAGCCCGGTGACCTCGATCGACAGTCCCACGACCACCATGCCGGCGATCAGCAGCAGCACCTCAGGCCGCAGACCGGCATAGGCTTCTTCCGCGCTGATGACGCGCAAGAGGATCAGCGCCACAGCCCCGGCGAAGGCGGCTGCGGCGATCGGCGCGATGCCCAGACCCGCGGCCGCCAGCACGAGAAGGAAGATCGCCAACGCCGTCATCGCCTTGCGCGCGTCGAAGGGTCGGTCGGCGGCGGCGAACAGCTCGGCGTCGCCCAGCAGGCCGTCGCCCGTCTGTTCGTGAGGCTGGACCGCCGGCGCGGCGTCCACGTGCTTGCCCAGCAGGCGCCCACCCACGAAATAGAGATACAGGCCGCCGAACGCGGCGATCACCAGGGCCACCGGCGTGATCTCGAACAGGCTGAACACCGGCTGGCCCGAGTTGCGCGCCATGTCGTTGACCAGCAGGTTGGTCGAGGTGCCGATCAGGGTGCAGGCGCCGCCCATGATGGTGATGTAGCTGAGCGGGATCAGGAAGCGTTTCGGCGACTGGTTCAGCGACCCGGCCACATCCTTGATCACCGGCGCGGCCAGAACCACGATGGGCGTGTTGTTCAGAAAGGCCGAGGCGCCGCCGCACAGCACCATCACGATCCACAGACCGGCCTCGCCCATCCGGGCGCACAGTTTGGTCGCCTGGCGGATCAGCAGGCCCAGCAGGCCCGACAGTTCGATGGCGTAGGCGATGACAAACAGGCCGGCCAACGCGATGACCGCGGGGCTGGCGAAGGCGCCCTGAACCTCCACCGGCCGGATCACGCCCAGAACCAGCAACAGGGCCGCCGCCGCCAAGGCAGCCACATCGGACCGGACACGGCCATGCACCAGCACGCCGACGACGCCCGCGAGAATGACCAGGGCTGCGATCTGTTCGAAGCTCATGGCTTCTGCTGACTCCCCCTGAGCGAAAACGTCAACCTTTTCCGCATGACGCCCGACATTCGACAAATCCCCGTGCTACAAGTCGTTCCATGAACGGTTCGGTCGAAATCCTCCGCCGCCCGCTTGTCGCCTTGGCGGCGTCCGGGCTTCTCCTGTCCGCATGCGACCGGTCGGAACCGGCCGAAACGCCGGTTGAGGCCACGCCGGTCGCCGAAACGCCGGTCGTTCCCCTGCCTGCGCCGGTCGTCACCACCCTGGATCGCAAGACGGTTCTGGAAGGCTTGCGTCGCGCCGCATCGATCTATGCCTCTGGCGCCCCGCCGCAGGGCCCGGACACGATGGTCGGAAAGCCCTTTTCGATCGCGGTCGCCTTCGGCTGCCGTGGCCCCGAGCCGACGGTCGAGGGGCAGGCCGAAGGCCTGGCGCGCTGGTCGTGGGCCCCCGAACGTCGCGCGATCCAGCTTTCGATGACGCCCGGAAACTGGACGGAATCGGCCCTGATCGCCGGAGCCGGCGGCGAGGGCTGGGAAGCCGTCGAAGGGTTCTGGATTACGCGTCCCTGGATGGAGGAGGGCGGCTGTCCTGCGCTGACCGCCGATCCCCTGGCCAGCGGCCCGGCCGCGCCCTCGCCCCAGACGGTGGGTCTGGCGGCGGTGTTCGAGGCCGACGGATCGCGGCTGGAGCGACGCAACGGTCGCGCCTACGTCTTCTCCGTCCGTCCGGAAGGCGAGGCCGAAACGGTGACAGCGCCCCAGGCTGGCTATCGGCTCAGGCTGGAGGGCCGGATCGGAAACTTCCCCGACGGACGAGCCATCCGCTGTCGCGCGGCTGGCCCGGATCAGCGTCCGGTCTGCATCGCGGCCGTCCGGCTGGACCGGGTGGCGTTCGAAAACGCCCAGGGCGCCGCCCTGTCTGAATGGCGGGTCGGCGGCTGACCCCTCGGGTCAGGGCTGCAGGCGATACCCGCCCGCGTCGGTCAGCAGCAGGCGCGCCTGACCGGGCTCCGGCTCGATCTTCTGGCGCAGGCGATAGATGTGGGTTTCCAGCGTGTGGGTCGTGACCCCGGCGTTGTAGCCCCAGACCTCGGTCAGCAGTTCCTCGCGCGACACGGCCTTGGCGCCGGCCCGGTAGAGATATTTCAGGATGTTGGTTTCCTTCTCGGTCAGCCGCACCTTCTTGCCCTTGGCGTCCAGCAGCACCTTGCCCGCCGGGCGGAAGGAATAGGGACCGATCTGGAAGACGGCGTCCTCGGACTGTTCGTGGCTGCGCAGATGGGCCCGGATGCGGGCCAGCAGCACGGCGAAGCGGAAGGGTTTGGTGACATAGTCGTTGGCCCCGCTGTCGAGACCCAGAACAGTGTCGGCGTCTGAATCCTGGGCCGTCAGCATGATCACCGGGGTCGAAACCCCGTCCTTGCGCAACAGCCGGCACGCCTCGCGGCCGTCCATGTCGGGCAGGTCGATATCCAGCAGAATCAGGTCCGCGCGGATCTCGCGCCCCAGGCGGACCCCCTCGGTGGCCGTGGCGGCCTGAACCGTCTTGAACTCTTCGTGCAGCGCCAACTGCTCGGCCAGAGCCTCGCGAAGGTCGTCGTCGTCGTCGATGATGAGCAGGGTCTTGGCTGTGGGCATCTGTCTAGAATGGCGAGGCTTGGGTCGAACGCCAAGGCGGTGGGTGAATTTGATTGGGATTCAGTCCCTAGAGGGCGCGAAACCCGGATTTCGTTCCCCGAACAGGGCCGATCCGATCCGCACGTGGGTCGCACCCAACCGGATCGCAGCCTCGTAATCCGCGCTCATCCCCATCGACAGCGTCGACAGGCCGTTGCGTTCGGCGATCCGGGCCAGAAGGGCGAAATGCAGGATCGGCGCCTCATCGGCCGGGGGAATGGCCATCAGCCCCTCGACGGTCAGCCCTTGCGCCCGCGCCATGGCGATCATGGCGTCGGCGTCCCGCGGCGCGACCCCGGCCTTCTGGTCCTCCTCGCCCGTATTGACCTGAACCAGCAGGCGCGGCGACCGGCCCAGCTTCGCGGCGGCCGAGGCCAGGGCGCCGACCAGTTTTTGCCGGTCCAGAGTCTCGATGACATCGAACAGGGCGACCGCGTCCTCGGCCTTGTTGGACTGCAGCGGGCCGATCAGACGCATTTCCAGGTCCGGCAGGGCGGGCCTGCGCCCGGCCCACCGGCCTTGCGCCTCCTGCACCCGGTTTTCGCCGAACACCCTGAGCCCGGCGGCCAGGGCGTCGTCGATGGCCTCCGGCGGCTGGGTCTTGGAGACCGCCGTCAAGGCGACCGACGCCGGGTCGCGGCCGGCGGCGCGGGCGGCCTCGGCCATCCGATCGTGAATCGTCGCCAGTCTCCGGACGAAGCCGTCGCCGGTGGACGGCGAGGCTGAAGCGGGGGATGAGGCGGTCATGGACGAACCCGGGACGACAGAAGACGGCGGCCGACTGTGGGCCGTGGCCCAGCATCTAGCCCGCGCCGCCGACGCTGTCAGGGGGGGCGAAGGCGGCGGCCGACCGCCCTCGCGGGTTCCGCCGCTGCTGTTCTTCACTGACCCCCAGCGCACGCCCCGGCCCTGGGAGGTCGCCGCGCGCATGCCGCCCGGCTCGGCCGTGGTCTACCGGCATTTCGGCGCCGCCGACGCCCTGGACGTCGCGGTCCGGCTCCGCCAGGCGACGCGCTCTCGAGGGATGCGCCTGCTGATCGGCATGGACGCAGAGCTTGCGGACCGGGTCGAGGCCGACGGCCTGCATCTGGCCGAACGCGCCCTGTCGGCCGCCTATAGCCTGTCGGGACGACGGCCGGGATGGATCCTGACCGGGGCGGTTCATTCCGGGGAGGCGGCCTTGGCGGCGCTCGATCTGGATGCGGTCGTGCTGTCGCCGGTGTTCCCGGCCGGCGGCCCATCCGCCGGAAAGGCGGCGATCGGGGTGGAAACGCTGACGCGAGCGGCGGGCGGGATCAATCGCGTCATCGCCCTGGGCGGGATCACGGCGAGCAATGCGGCGTCCCTGGCCGAATGCGGCGCCTGTGGTCTCGCGGCGATCGGCGGGATCGTCGACGCGTTCGGACCCTAGAAGCGGAAGATCGATTCCAGACGGACGCGCGGCTGGGCGCGGCGGTCGGATTCAGGGGCCCGTGCGGGATCCTGCTCCGGCGTGGCCAGACCGGCGGCGGCGCCCACGCGCAGACGCGGCGACAGGCGGTAATAGGCGCCGGCCTCCACGTCGCCCCACTCGGCCTCGCGGCCGACGGGCTGGTTCAGGTTGAAATCGAGACCCCAGCGACCGCTCTGGCTCCAGCGCAGTCCGCGCCGGGGAGCCGGCGGCGCAGCGCGCTGTGCGGTCGTGGCTTCGGACAGGGTGACGGTTGTGGCGCGCGATCGGGCTTGCGCCGACGCTTCGCCGGCGACGCCCAGAAGGGCGACGAGACCGACCGAACTGGCGATGATCGCACGCAGACGCATTTCCAACCCTTCGGCCCGGCGTTGATCGCCGCGCCTTTCCCTGAACCCGGCGTTTCCGCCGTGAACCTACCGATTAAGCGCCGGTGGTTCGCCCGGTCAACGCAACGAACGCATGACGTCGAGGTTCCAGCGACTCTATCGGCGCCCTGTGGCGCAAGCGTCACGGGAATAAGGCGCCGGCGCGTTCGCTGTCCGGGAAAGGTCCGCCGCCGTACGAACACGGGGCATGCGGTCGCCTCGGCCTTGTCATTGCCCCTTTTGGACGTGTTATAGAGCCTCGTTTCGTCGCAGGCCCTGGGTGGTCGCGGGCGAAACGCCCGCGCGCCGGCCCCAGAGCGGCCCCGCCGGGTTCAGACAGCCTGGATGGAGAAGAGCTTCGATGAGCTTTGTTCGCGGCAAGACGGTCCTGGCGACCACGGTCCTGGTCACCGGCGGTCTGCTCCTCTCGGCCTGTGGCGGCCTGCCGTTCGGCGGCAGCCGGAGCGCCCCCCGAGTCGACGTCCAGCAGGGAATCGGCGTCAACGGCTATCTGTGGCGGGCCACCCTGGACACCTTCAGCTTCATGCCGCTGGCCAGCGCCGATCCCTGGGGCGGCGTCGTGAACTACGACTGGTACGTCAATCCGCAGACCCCGAACGAGCGGTTCAAGACCACGGTCTTCATCCTCGATACCCGGCTGCGCGCCGACGCGCTGAACGTCACGGTCACCAAGGAAGTCAAGGACGCCGCCGGTCAGTGGACCGCGACCCCGGTCGCGGCCCAGACCGAGGCCGATCTGGAGAACGCGATCCTGACCCGGGCGCGCCAGCTGAACCTGTCCAACGCAGGCTAAGGCCTCTACCAAGACATCCCTCCTGCGGGTCTGTTCCTGAAGGAGCCGCCTGAAGGAATCCCGTGTCCGCCTCTCAGACCCGCTACGACCCCAAGACCGCCGAACCGCGCCAGCAGAAACGCTGGGCCAACGCCGACGCCTTCGTGACCCGCGATACGGGACGGCCGAAATACTATGTCCTGGAAATGTTCCCCTATCCGTCGGGGAACATCCATATGGGCCACGCCCGCAACTATGTGATGGGCGACGTGGTGGCGCGTCACAAGCGGGCCCAGGGCTTCGACGTGCTGCACCCGATGGGCTGGGACGCCTTCGGCATGCCGGCCGAGAACGCCGCCATGGAACGCGGCATCCACCCAAAGGGCTGGACCTACGACAATATCGCCTCGATGCGCGCTCAGCTGAAACTGCTGGGCCTGTCGCTGGACTGGTCGCGCGAATTCGCCACCTGCGACCCGGAATATTACGGCAAGCAGCAGGCCTGGTTCCTGGAGCTGTACCGGCGCGGCCTGGTCTATCGCAAGGATGGCGTCGTCAACTGGGATCCGGTCGACAATACGGTCCTGGCCAATGAACAGGTCATCGACGGGCGCGGCTGGCGTTCGGGCGCGGTGGTCGAGAAGCGCAAGCTGAACCAGTGGTTCCTGCGCATCACTGACTATGCCGACGACCTGATCGAGGGTCTGAGCACTCTGGACCGCTGGCCCGACAAGGTCCGGCTGATGCAGGAGAACTGGATCGGTCGGTCCAAGGGCCTGCAGATGACGTGGAAATGGTCAGGCGACGCCCCGGCCGCTTCGCCCGACGGCCTGGAAATCTACACCACGCGGCCCGACACCTTGTTCGGCGCATCCTTCATGGGCATCGCGCCCGACCATCCGATCGCCAGGGCGATGGCCGAGGCCGACCCCAAGGTCGCCGCCTTCGTCGCCGAATGCCGGGCGGGCGGAACCTCCACCGCCGACATCGAACAGGCCGAAAAGATCGGCTGGGACACGGGGTTGAAGGTCGTTCACGCCTTTGACGGCCATGAGGTCAGCGTCTGGATCGCCAATTTCATCCTGTCGGAATACGGCACGGGCGCGATCTTCGGCTGCCCCGCTCACGACCAGCGCGACCTCGATTTCGCCCGCAAATACGATCTGCCGGTGGTCGCCGTGGTCAAGCCGGACGGCGCGGACGACAATTTCGCGGTCGAGACCGAGGCCTATACCGGTCCCGGCGCCCTGTTTCATTCCGACTTCCTGAATGGTCTCTCGATCGAGGACGCCAAGGCCGCCGCCATCGCCAAGGTGGAGGCCGCCGGAACGGGCAAGGGCGCGACCATCTATCGCCTGCGCGACTGGGGCGTGTCGCGCCAGCGCTACTGGGGTTGTCCCATCCCCATCGTCCACTGCCCGTCCTGCGGCGTGGTCGAGGTTCCGGCCGATCAACTGCCCGTCGTCCTGCCCGACGACGTGACCTTCGACGTGCCCGGCAATCCGCTGGATCGGCATCCGACCTGGAAACACGTCGCGTGTCCGTCGTGCGGGACCAAAGCGGTGCGCGAGACCGACACGCTGGACACCTTCGTCGACTCCAGCTGGTATTTCGCCCGTTTCACCGACCCCACGGCCGCCGAGCCGATCAACACCGAGGCCGCGAACCGCTGGCTGGCCGTCGATCAGTATATCGGCGGGGTCGAGCACGCGGTCCTGCACCTGCTCTACGCCCGCTTCGTCACCCGCGCCCTGTCCGACGCCGGGATGCTGTCGGTCAAAGAGCCATTCGCCGGCCTGTTCACCCAGGGCATGGTCGTCCACGAGACCTATCGCCGGGCCAATGGCCAATGGGTCGAGCCGACCGACGTCGATCTGACCAACGACGCCGGCAAGCGCTCGGCCAGCCAGCGATCCACCGGCGAACCCCTGACCATCGGCGACATCGAGAAGATGTCGAAGTCGAAGAAGAACGTCGTCGCGCCCCAGGAAATCCTGGACTCGCATGGCGTGGATGCGGGCCGCCTGTTCGTCCTGTCCGACAGCCCGCCCGAGCGCGATGTGCAGTGGACCCCGGGCGGAGTCGAGGGCGCCAGCCGTTTCGTCCAGCGCGTCTGGAGCTTGTTCGACGGGTTCGATGCGAACGCGGCAGGCGATACGGCGGCCGAAGCGGCACTGCTGAAGGAGACGCACAAGGCCATCAAGGCCGTGTCGGAAGGCGTGGAAGGCTTCCGCTTCAACTCCGCCATCGCCAAACTCTATGCCTTCGTGGCGACCATCCGCGACCACGACAAGGCGGGCGGCGAGGCGCGGACCCAGGCCCTGTCGGCCCTGGCCCGACTGATCTCGCCCTTCACGCCCCATCTGGCGGAAGAGTGCTGGACCCGGCTGGGAGAGTCCGGCCTGGTTCTGGATGCGCCCTGGCCTGTCTTCGACCCCGCCCTGGCCGCCGACGACGAACTGGTCCTGCCGATCCAGATCAACGGCAAACGCAGAGGAGAGGTGAGAATGCCGCGCGGCGCCGATCCCAAGGCGGTCGAGGCCGAAGCGCTCGCCAACCCGGCCGTTCAGGCCTATCTGGAAGCCAACGCCCAATCGATCCGCAAGGTGATCGTCGTGCCCGATCGCATCGTCAACCTGGTGGCCGGCTAATGGGCCGCGGTCGCGCCGCGGCGCGGACGGCCCCGGTGCTCGCCGCCCTTTCCGCGCTGCTGCTGGCCGGGTGCGGCTTCACGCCCATGTACGGCGACGCGGCCGGTGCGCCGGCGCTGAGCCGGATCGCAGTGGCGGCCCAGGATGATCGACTGGGCTATAGCCTGCGCGAGGAGCTCGAGGACGCCCTGGGCTGGAACCGGAGCGCCGCCCCCCTCTATGGACTGGAAACCGCCGTCGAACAGAACCGCCGTCCTCTGGGCCGCCGGATCGACGACACCGCGACCCGCTATGAACTGACCTTGCGGGCGGCATGGACGCTGACCCCGGTCAATGGCGGCCCGCCCTTGACGGGGACCGAGGCCGTGACCACCACCTATGCCGCCGCGGACCAGCCCTATGCAGCCATCGCCGCCCAGCAGGACGGCGAGGATCGCGCAGCCGCCGAACTGGCCCGACTGATCCGGCTGGACCTGATGCGGGCGCTGAGCCCCCAATGAACGACCGGCCATGATTCTGGCCAAGCGGCCCGATGTGGACCGCTTCCTGGCCCGGCCCGATGCGGGGGTGCGGGCCTGCGTCATCCACGGCAAGGATCGGTCCGGCGTGGCGGAACGGGCCGAGATCCTGTGCCGGGCGATCACGCCCGACTTGAACGACCCGTTCAACGTCACCGCCCTGACCGATTCGGACATCGACGGCGACGAAGGCCGTCTGGAAGAGGCGTTGACGGCGCTTTCCATGATCGGCGGCCAGCGGCTGGTCCGGGTCCGGCTGGGCAGCGACAAGGCGTCGGTCGACAAGATGCTGGCCGCCGCACTGAAGACCCATGCCGAGGGCGGCTATAACCCCGACGCCATGCTGGTGATCGAGGCCGGAGCGCTGGGCCGCGATTCCGCCCTGAGGAAGGCCGCCGAATCGGGCAAGGGCTCGGTCGGCATCGCCTGTTACGAGGACGAGGCCGGCGACATCGCTCGCATGACGCGCGAAGCCCTGGCCGCCGACAAGGTCGGGCTGACGTCCGACGCCCTGACCGCCTTCGTCGCTCGCCTGCCGCGCGAGCGCGGCCTGATGCGACAGGAGATCGAGCGGCTGGCCCTGTATGTCGGCCCGGGGTCGGGCCGCACCATCGACGTAGAGGAGCTGGAGGCGCATCTGGGCGTCGAGGCCGACGCGTCACTGGCCGATGCGGCCCTGCAGGCCTTCGGCGGACGGCCCGCCCCGGCGCAAGGCGGACTGCGGCGCGCCCTGGCCGAGGGTGAAAGCGCGGTCATGGCCGTGCGATCCGCCTCGATCCATCTGGGCAAACTGCGTCGGATCAACGTCCTGCAGGGCTCGGGAGCGGGGGCCAAGGAGGCCGCCAAGGCCGCCGGAGTGTTCTGGAAGCAGGAGGCCGAAATGCTGCGTCAGGCCCGCGCCTGGCGGCTGGAGGATCTCGACGTCGTTCTGAACAGCGTCAACACCGCCGACGTCGCCACCAAGACGACCGGCATGCCGGAGCATCTGATCGCCGAACGCCTGCTGCTGGAGATCGCCGCTCGCGCGCGACGGCTGGGACTGTAGATCAGATCTCCTCCCCGTTCGCGCTTGGCGAATGGGGTGGTGACGGTTCCCTACCCCCGCTTGGACGCCTTGCGGAACGCCGGCTTGGCCATGGCCGTGTTCCGCGCGCTGACCGCCTTTTCCGGGTGCTGACCGGGCTTGAAGGCGGGGCCGCCCGCCTTGCTGGAAGCCTGTTTGGCCGCGAGCACGCGTTTCAGGGCTTCGGCGGGGGTTTCGGGCGTGTCGGTCATGGCCTCACCCTAGCACACGCCGGTCCTAGATGCGCATCAGCCGCCGGCACAGATCGTCCAGTTGCTCCAGGCTGGCGTAGGACAGGGTCAGCTCGCCTTTTCCGCCCCGGTCGGCCAGAGCGGCCTTCAGACCCAGGGCGTCGGTCAGATCCTGTTCCAGCGCCGCGATGTCGGGCGACGGCGCCGGTTGGGCCGTAGCGGATTTGCCGGACGTCCGCCCGCTCTCCTGCTGGGATTTCCGCGCCAGGGCTTCGGTCTGGCGCACGTTCAACCCCTGAGCCACCACCTGATCGGCCAGGGCGTCCGGGTTTTTCGCGGTCAGCAAGGCGCGGGCGTGGCCGGCGGACAGCCGACCGTCCAGCACGTGATCCCGCGCGACGGGCGTCAGCTGGATGAGCCTCAGGGTGTTGGCCACATGGCTGCGCGACTTGCCGACGATCCCGGCCACGGCGTCCTGGGTGCGGCCGAACCGCTCCATCAGCAGGCCGTAGGCGCTGGCCTCCTCCAGCGGATTGAGGTCGGCGCGCTGGACGTTCTCGATGATGGCGACCTCCAGCACTTCCAGATCGTCCATCTCGCGCACGATGATCGGAACCTGGGTCAGGCGGGCGGCCTGAGAGGCTCTCCAGCGGCGTTCGCCGGCGATGATCTGCCAGACGCCATCCTCGCCCGGCTGCTGCCGCACCAGGATCGGCTGCAGCACGCCCTTGTCGCGGATCGACTGGGTCAGTTCGTCGTGATCGGTCTTGGAGAACAGCTTGCGCGGCTGGTCCGGGTTCGGTTTCAGGCTCTCGATCGGCACGGACAGGACGCCCGTGGGCAGGTCGGCGCCCGGGGCGACGGGAACGGCGGCCTCGCTGACCGGTTCTCCCAGAAGGGCCGACAGACCGCGACCGAGACCTCTTTGACGTTCAGACAAACTGCTAATTCCGTTTCGTTATCAGGCGGCGAGGCGGCGGCGTTCGCGGCCGACCACCTCCTTGGCGAGACGCAGGTAGGCCTGGCTGCCGGTGCATTTCAGATCATAGATCAGAACCGGCTTGCCGAAGGACGGCGCCTCGGACACGCGGACGTTCCGGGGGATCACGGCCTCATAGACCTTGTCCCCGAAATGGGCGCGGACATCGGCGGCGACCTGTCCCGACAGCGCATTGCGCCGATCGTGCATGGTCAGCACCAGCCCCTGAATCTCGAGCGTCGGATTCAATGATTGACGGACCATCTCGATGGTCTTCATCAACTGCGTCAACCCTTCCAGAGCGAAGAACTCGCACTGCAGCGGGACCAGAACCCCGTCGGCCGCCGCCATGGCGTTGAGCGTCAGCAGGTTGAGGGACGGCGGGCAGTCGATCAGGACATAGTCATACCCGGTATTGCCGTCCGAGGCCTGGGCCGCCAGCGCGTCCCGCAGCCGGTAAGAGCGCCGATCGGCCTGGCTCAGTTCGATCTCCACGCCCGACATGTCGGCGTCGGCGGGGATGATCTCCAGCCCTGGGACGGCCGTCTTCACCGCCGCGTCGTGCACCGAGCGCCCGTCTACGATCACGTCATAGATGGTGATGCGGCGTGTTTCACGTGGAACACCCAGTCCGGTGGAGGCATTGCCCTGTGGGTCCATGTCGACGATCAGCACCCGCTCGCCGATGGCCGCCAGCGCCGTTCCGAGGTTGATCGCGGTCGTCGTCTTGCCGACCCCGCCCTTCTGATTCGAGACGGCCAGCACCCGGGGCGCCTTCTTCGGGGAGGACTTGGTCATACTAACCACGTTGCTGCTGCCCACGGGACCTGAGACTCCGGATTGCGACGATGCGACCCCTCGGATCGCTGCGCGAGACCGAAAGATCAGCTTCGACATGCCAAGACTTGGCGGCCTCGCGCAACTCGGTCTCGGCCTTCTCTCCCTTGAGAAACAGACCTTGTGCACCGCGAGACAGGTACGGCTGTGCATAACCCAGAAGTTTTTCCATCGGGGCAACCGCGCGAGCGGTGACCACATCGACCTTCAGCGCCTGTTCCTCGGCCCGGCCCCACACCACCGTGGCCGGCAGGGCGAGCTCATCGACGACGGCCTGCAGGAAACGACAGCGTTTCTGGAGCGAATCGATCAGCCAGACATGGGCGCCGGCCTTGCCCTTGGACAGGATCGCCAGGACCAGGCCGGGGAAGCCGGCGCCAGCGCCGAGATCGGCCCAGGTTCGCGCTAGCCCCGCCCGGTCAAGCAGTTGGGCCGAATCCCAGGCGTGTCGGTTCCAGAAGTCCGGCAGACTGTCGGGGCCGACGAGGTTCATGACCGCATTGGCCTCGGTCAAGAGGGCACGGAACCGCTCCATCTCGGCCATCCGCTCCGACGCGGCGGCGGTCAGGCGCTGGAATTCGTCGGCGATCATCCCGCGGCGCGGTCGGCCGATCCGGCGAGCGCCCGGGTGGAACGTTTCACGTGCGACAACAGGGCGGTCAGGGCGCCGGGGGTGATCCCCTCAATCCGGCCGGCCTGACCCAAGGTCCGCGGCTGAACCCGGGCCAGCTTCTCGCGAACCTCGTGCGACAGACCGCCGATCGCAGAATAGTCGAGCTGGGCCGGCAGGCTCAACGCCTCTTCCTGGCGCAGGGCTTCGGCCTCGGCGCCCTGGCGGTCCAGATAGCCCGCGTAACCCGCGTCGATCTCGACCTGCTCGCGCACGGCGGGGCTCCAGTCGCTGATCGCCGGGAAGGCCGTTTCGAACAACGACAGATCGACGCCGGGATAGGCCAGCAGGTCGTGCATCGAGCGACGCTGGCCGTCGGCGTTGACGGCGATGCCCAAGCCTTGCGCCTCTTTCGGTGTGAATCGGGTCTCGCGCGCCAAGGTCGTCGCCTCGGCGAGGGCGGCCGCCTTGGCCTCGAAGGCGCGGCGACGGTCCGACGACACGAGGCCGATCTCGATCCCGAGGGGCGTCAACCGTTGATCGGCATTGTCGGCGCGTAGCGTCAACCGGTACTCGGCCCGGCTGGTGAACATCCGGTAGGGCTCGGTCACGCCGCGTGTGACCAGGTCGTCGATCATCACGCCGATATAGGCCTGGGCCCGCCCCAGCACGATTTCCGGCGATCCAGCGGCGGCGCGCGCCGCGTTCAGCCCCGCAATCAACCCTTGAGCGCCGGCCTCCTCGTACCCGGTCGTACCGTTGATCTGACCGGCCAGATACAGGCCCGGACGGCGCTTGACCTCCAGCGCGGGCGTCAGTTCGCGCGGATCGACATAGTCGTATTCGATGGCGTATCCGAAGCGGAACACCTCGACCGCTTCCAGCCCCGGCATGGTGCGCAAGAAGGTCGACTGGGTCGCCGGCGACACCGAGGTCGAGATCCCGTTCGGATAGACGGTCGGATCGTCCAGACCCTCCGGCTCCAGAAACACTTGGTGCGAGGACTTGTCGGCGAACCGCACCACCTTGTCCTCGATCGAGGGACAGTAGCGGGGTCCCTGACCGGTCAGTTTGCCGCCATAGACGGCGCTCTCGCCCAGATTGGCGGCGATGATGGCGTGGGTCTGTTCATTGGTGTGGGTGATGCCGCATTCGATCTGGGGCACGTCGATCCGGTCGGTCAGGAAGCTGAACGGCACGGGTTCGGCGTCGGCCGCCTGCATCTCCAGGCGGTCCCAGGCGATGGTGCGGCCGTCCAGGCGTGCGGGCGTTCCGGTCTTCAGCCGACCCATCCGCAGGCCCGCGCCGTAAAGATCGGCAGCCAGTCCGGTTGACGGCGCCTCACCATGTCGGCCGGCCGGAAGCCGCTCGTCGCCCCGGTGGATCACCCCGTTCAGAAAGGTGCCGGTCGTCAGGACGACGGCGGCCGCGCGCAGATCGACGCCCTCCCCGGTCGACACGCCCACCACGCGCTCGCCGTCCAGGATCAAAGCTTCGGCGGTCCCGGCCCGCAGGGTCAGGTTCGGCGTCTGCGCCAGTTCGTCCTGCATGGCCTCGCGGTACAGGCGACGGTCGATCTGGCTGCGCGGTCCACGCACGGCGGCGCCCCGCGACCGGTTGAGCAGGCGGAACTGGATGCCCGACACGTCGGCCAGACGGCCCATGATCCCGTCCAGGGCGTCGATCTCGCGGACCAGATGGCCCTTGCCCAGCCCGCCGATGGCCGGGTTGCAGCTCATCTCGCCGATCGTCTCCAGCTTCTGGGTCAGCAAAAGCGTCCGCGCGCCCGCGCGCGCCGAGGCAGCCGCAGCCTCGCAGCCGGCGTGGCCGCCGCCGATCACGATGACGTCGAAGGTGGAGGGGGAGCTCATAGGCGGGACATAGGCGAAACGGGGCGCAAACGCCACTCGCCCGCGTGTTTCACGTGAAACAGCCCGTCCTCATTTGCCAATGCAGAAGGTCGAGAAAACCTCGCCCAGCACATCCTCGACGCCGATCGCGCCGGTGACGCGGGCAAGGGCCTCGGCGGCGCGGCGCAGATCGTCTCCGGCCAGTTCGGGAGCATCCCTCAACCGGACCCGTCCCGCCTCCACCGCCGACAGCGCTTCCGACAGACGCCGCAGATGGCGCTCGCGCGTGATGGCCGGGAAATCCGCGCCCGAAAGGTCCGCGGCCAGCCGCTCGGCCAAGGCGTCGTGCAGATCAGCCATGCCCGCACCGGTCAGGCTACTGACCCGCAATCCCCCGGGCTGTGGCTGTCTCGCCAGATCCGCCTTGGTCCAGACGATCAGGTCGTCGGGCCGCATGAACGCCTCGGCGTCGCCGTCCGGATCGCCCGGAGCCCGAACCCACAGACGCAGGTCCGCGGCTTCCGCCCGGGCGCGGGCGCGGCGAACACCCTCGGCCTCGATCGGATCGTCGCTGGCCCGCAGGCCGGCAGTGTCGGACAGGGTCACCGCGTAACCGCCGATGATCATCTCGGCGTCCAGGACGTCGCGGGTGGTCCCGGCGATGGCCGTGACGATCGCGGCCTCGCGGACGACCAGGGCGTTGAACAGGGCTGATTTGCCGGCGTTGGTCTCGCCGATCAGGACGATGCGATACCCTTCGCGCACCCGGCGGCCGCGATCGCCGTCAGCCAGCGCCGCCTTCAGGTCGATGATCAGGCCATCCAGCACCGGCCCGGCCGAGGCCGCCAGATGATCGGGAACGTCCTCGTCCGGAAAGTCGATCTCGGCCTCGACCAGGGCGAGCGCGGTGAGCAGGTCGCGTCGAAAGCCGGCGTAGGTCTGGCTGAGGGCGCCGTCCAGCTGGCCCAGGGCCTGGGACGCCTGGGCGGTCGTCTCCGCATCGATCAGATCGGCCACCGCCTCGGCCTGGGCCAGATCCATCCGGCCATTCTCGAACGCGCGACGCGTGAACTCGCCGGGCTCGGCCGGACGCAGGCCCAAGGCGATCAGGGCGGCGCCGGCGGCCTCAACGACCGCCCGTCCGCCGTGCAGATGCAGTTCGGCGCAGTCCTCGCCGGTGTAGCTGTCCGGGCCCGGAAACCACAGGACCAGGGCCTGGTCGATCCGTTCGCCGTCATGGCGCAGGGTGCGAAGGCTCGCCTGCCGGGGGCGGATCGCCGAAACGCCCAGATCGGCCAAGGCCGCGCGCGCGCCGGGACCCGACAGCCGCAGGATCGCGATCGCGCTGCGGCCGGGCGGGGTGGCCAGGGCGAAGATGGTGTCGGTCACGCGCGGTCGCTCAGCCCTTGGAGGTCGGAACCACGGCCTGCATCATCTGGCGGAACTGGTCCTGGGCCTGCATGCCGAAACTGGTCCAGGACTTCATCAGCTCCTCTGGCTGCATCGCGGCCATGTTGGCGTCCATCCGCGCCTTCATCTCCTCGACCAGCTTTTCGTTCAGAACCGTGACGTCGGGCAGGCCCAGAAAGGCGCGGGCCTCCTCGGGCGTGCATTCGCCCTCGATCTTGACTTTCATGGCAGCGCTCCAACCTGTCCGAAGACGATGTTCTAGGCTGAACCGCCCGCTGAAAGGAACCCGCCATGATCCGCGCCCTGCAGACCAACGCCCGGATGCTGCCGTGAAGGCGGTCAGGCTGGACCGGGCCGGCGGACCCGAGGTCATGACGGTCAGTGAGGTTCCCACGCCGACGCCCGGCGAGGGCCAGATCCTGATCCGGCACGAGGCCTGCGGGCTGAACTTCATCGATGTCTATCAGCGGACGGGTCTCTATCCCCTGACCTATCCGACCGGTCTGGGGCTGGAGGGCGCAGGCATGGTCGAGGCCGTCGGGCCGGGAGTCACCCGCTTCGCGGTCGGTGATCGGGCGGCCTATGGAACCGGTCCGGTCGGCGCCTATGCCGAGGCGCACATCGTGGACGCCGGTCGGGCCGTTCGGGTTCCGAATGAGATTTCGCTGAAGACCGCCGCTGCCATCATGCTCAAGGGAATGACGGCGGAATTCCTGGCGCGACGGGTGTTTCACGTGAAACAGGGCGATGCCGTCCTCGTTCATGCTGCCGCCGGCGGCGTCGGCCTGATCCTGTGCCAATGGCTCAAGGCGCTTGGAGCGACTGTGATCGGGACTGTCGGCGACGACGCCAAGGCCCGACTGGCTCACGCCCACGGCTGTGACCACATCATCCTGTACCGACACGAGGACGTCGCCGAGCGCGTCAGGGAGATCACCGGAGGCGACGGCGTAGCCGTGGCCTATGACTCGGTGGGGGCGGAGACGGTGGACGCGTCCCTGTCCAGTCTGCACCGACGCGGGCTGTTCGTCAGCTTCGGCAACGCCTCGGGCCCGGTTCCCGCGATCGAACCGCTTCGGCTCAACGCCGCCGGTTCGCTGTTCATGACCCGGCCGAAACTGTTCGACTATGTGGCCACGACCGAAGAGCTGGACGCCAGCGCCGCCGCCCTGTTCGATGTGGTCGGGTCCGGCGCCGTCAAGGTCGAGATCGGACAGACGTTCTCGCTCGACCAGGTGCGACAGGCGCATGAGGCGCTGGCAGGCCGGCGGACCACCGGCTCCACCCTTCTGATACCCTGAGATCTCCCGGCGCCGCTGGCGCCGGGAGCAGACCGAGCCGGTCTAGGTGTTCATCGACTGGAAGAAGTCCGCGTTGTTCTTGGACTGGCGCAGCTTGTCGAGCAGGAACTCGATCGCGTCCTGCGGGCCCATCGGGTTCAGGATGCGACGCAGGACATAGGTCTTGGTCAGCTGGTCCTTCGGCGTGATCAGCTCTTCCTTGCGGGTGCCGGATTTCAGTACGTCGATGGCGGGGAAGATGCGCTTGTCGGCGACCTTGCGGTCCAGAACGATCTCGGAGTTGCCGGTGCCCTTGAACTCTTCGAAGATGACCTCGTCCATCCGGCTGCCGGTGTCGATCAGGGCGGTGGCGATGATGGTCAGACTGCCGCCCTCCTCCACGTTCCGCGCGGCGCCGAAGAAGCGCTTGGGCCGCTGCAGGGCGTTGGCGTCGACGCCGCCGGTCAGGACCTTGCCCGACGACGGGACGGTGGCGTTGTAGGCACGGCCCAGGCGGGTGACCGAGTCCAGCAGGATGACGACGTCGCGCTTGTGCTCGACCAGACGTTTGGCCTTTTCGATCACCATTTCGGCCACGGCGACGTGGCGGGTGGCGGGCTCGTCGAAGGTCGAGGCCACGACCTCGCCCTTCACCGTGCGCTGCATGTCGGTGACTTCTTCAGGCCGCTCGTCGATCAGCAGGACGATCAGGGCGACCTCGGGGTGGTTGGCCTCGATCGACTTGGCGATGTTCTGCAACATCACCGTCTTGCCGACGCGCGGCGGGGCCACGATCAGGCAGCGTTGGCCCTTGCCCAGGGGAGCCACAATGTCGATCACACGGCCCGAACGATCGCGCAGGGTCGGATCCTGGATTTCCATGATGAGACGCTCGTCGGGATACAGCGGCGTCAGGTTGTCGAAATTGACCTTGGTGCGGACCGTTTCCGGGTCCTCGAAATTGATCGTGTCGACCTTCAGCAGGGCGAAATAGCGCTCGCCCTCGCGCGGGCCGCGCACCGCGCCATGGACCGTGTCGCCGGAACGCAGGCCGAAGCGACGGATCTGCGACGGGGAGACATAGACGTCGTCAGGCCCCGGCAGATAGTTGGCGTCCGGCGAGCGCAGGAAGCCGAACCCGTCGGGCAGCATCTCCAGCGTGCCCGAGGCGATGATCTCGACCTCTTCGTCAGCCAGGGTCTTCAGGATGGCGAACAGCAGATCCTGCTTGCGCAGGTTGGACGCGTTCTCGATGTCCAGTTGTTCGGCGAAGGCGACCAGCTCGACCGGCGACTTGTCGTTCAGTTCCTGCAGAGTGATCCGGCCCGAAGGCACGACCGATTCGCCGTCGTCGTCCCCATCGCCGTCGTCGCCGATATCGGCGGCCACATCGGCGTCATTGGCGCCGTCCGACTGAGACGTGTCTTCAGGCGCGGGAGTTTCCCCCTCGACGGCGTCGATCTCGGGGCTGTCGTTAGGGGTGTCGTTGATGTCGGGCATGTCGGAACTCTGGATTCACGCCGTCACGGCCCGACGTCTGGCAACGTCAGGCGGGAACGAATGGTCCCCCGGTCGAACCGGAGAATGACGAAGGCCATGGGGCCGAAAGGGAGGGCGTCGGGTCCGAAGGCGGCGTCGGTTCTCGACAGAGATGAGCCAGCGATCGGTCGATGCATAGAGAAGGGCAGCGCCGCGAACGACGCCTCGCCGCCAGCGGAACCACGAAACACCCCCTCGGGTCAAGCATCGGAGGGCCGCCTCCTCCCCATCGCTGCGCGACAGGGAGGAGGCCGTCAGCCAAAGGTCCACTCAGTCGTGACCGAGACCACCATGACGATGGCCAGCAGGAATGGGATTTCGTTGGTCATACGCCAGAACCGGCCGGTCCGCACCGATGTCCCCGCCGCGATCCGCTTCCGCTCGGTCGACAGGAACCCGTGCCAGCCGAACAGCAGAACCACGCCGACCAGTTTCACCACCATCCACGGCTCGCCCAGAAACCCGGCGCCACGCGCCTGAATGTCCAGGTGGATCAGCCACAAGCCGAAAATCAGCGCCAGCCCGGCCGCCGGGTTCAGGATGATCTTCATCAACCGCGCCTGCCAGGCCCGCAACAGAGCCCGCATCTCGCTCCGCAGCGGTTCGGGTTTAACCGCCTGTTCGGCGTCATAGGCATAGAGGCGGGGCAGGAACAAAAGACCCGCCATCCACGCGATTACGGCGAGGATGTGCAGCCCACGGGCCAGATCATAGGGATTCATGCCGCCTTCTCCGCTTGCCAGGGACAGGCCGACCAGCGCGCCCGGCATCCTTGCCCGAATGGCGCCGTCCCGGTCCGGTCCAGACTGGTCGCCACGGCGCCGGCCAGGGCGGCGATGAAGGGTTCGGCCACGCCGACGGCCGGCACGCGCAGATAGGGGTGAACCCCCGCCGCATGGGCCAGTTCGCCGTATTCGATATCCAGCTCGACCAGGGTCTCGATATGTTCGGAGACGAAGGCGATGGGCGTCACCACGACCCCGACGCCGTCCCGGCCGGCTTCATGGATCGCCTCGGGCGTCGATGGCCCCAGCCATTTCATCGGCCCGACCCGACTCTGATAGCACAGCCGCCAGTCCGACAGACCGGCGGCGGCGGCCACGGCGGCGACCGTCGTCTCGATCTGCTCCTGATAGGGATCGCCCCTGGACACCAGTTTCTCGGGGATCCCATGGGCCGAGAACAACACCCGGATCTCACGATCGCAAGCCATGGCCTGCGCCTCCGCAAGCCTCGCCCTCACCCCTTCGGCCTGGGCCGCGACCCAACCTTCGGCGGCCGGATAGCAGCATACCGTCCGTGACCGGCCCGACCCGGCATAGGCCGTCTTCCACGCCTTCAGCGACGAGGCCGTCGTCGTGGTCGAGAACTGGGGATACAGCGGCAGAAGCACGATCTCGTCCGGTCCGAAGGCGGCGACATCGACCGCCGTCTCGTCGGTCAAAGGATACCAGTAGCGCATGGTCAGGAAACTGCGGACCTCGTCCCCGGGCAACAGGTCCGCCAGTCGGTCGTCCAGCGCCGCCATCTGTTTGCGGGTTTCCGACTTCAGAGGCGACCCGCCGCCGGCATCCATCATCGCATAGTTGGCCTGGGCGCTCTTTTCGCGTCGCGACGAGATCAACCCGGCCAGCGGGGTCCGGACGAAACCGGGCAGGCCGATGATCGCCGGATCGTTGAACAGGTTGAACAGGAACGGACGCACCGACGCCGCATCATCCGGCCCGCCCAGGTTGAACAGCACCACCGCGATCCGTCTGCCTGACATGGCGCCTCTCCTCCCTGGCCTACTGGGCGCCCAGGCGTTTCAGCACCTGTTCGACATGGGCGATCGGCACGTCCGGCAGGATGCCGTGACCCAGGTTGAAGATCCATGGCCCCGAACCCCAGGCCTCGACAAGCTGATCCACCCTGCGGTCCAGCGCCGCACCGCCGGCGCGTAGCAACAGCGGGTCCAGCGCGCCCTGGATCGGCTTGACGGCCTGGACCTGGCGACCGCGCTCCAGCGAACAGGCGGTGTCCAGAGCCACGGCCTGGACATCGACCTCTCGGGCATAGCGTTCGGCGTGCAAGGCCGACCCGCGCGGAAACCCGATCAAAGGGATGGTGACGCCCAGTTCCCTGACCCGCGCGACCAGTTTCCGGTGCGGCCGCATGACCAGTCGTTCGAACAGATCGTCGGGCAGGCCCTCGGCCCAGCTCTCGAAGATCTTCAGGGCGTCGGCCCCGGCGTCGGCCTGCATTTTCAGATAGCGGGCGGTGGCCTCGACCAGCACATCCAGCACCGCACCGACCCTGTCCGGATCGGCATAGGCATAGGAGCGGGCATTGGCGCGTTCGCCCTTGCCCATCGTGTCGTGTTTCCCGTCCAGCATATAGGTCGCAACGGTCCACGGCGCGCCGGCGAACCCGATCAGGGCCCGTTCCGGATCCAACTCCGCCCGCACCCGGCTCAGGGTCTCGCCGACCTGCGACAGATGCTCGCCAGCCCCCTCTGCCAGCTCTGCCATATGACCCGGCGTCGGCATCAGGCCCAGCTTCGGCCCCTCGCCGGTCTCGAACCAGACGTCCTGGCCCAGGGCCCTGGGGATCAACAGGATGTCGGCGAAGACGATCGCAGCGTCGAAGCCGAACCGGCGCATCGGCTGCATCGTTGCCTCGGCCGCCATCTCGGGGTTCAGACAGAAGGCGATGAAGTCCGGCGCCTGGGCCCGCAAGGCCCGGTATTCGGGCAGGTAGCGCCCGGCCTGACGCATGAACCAGACGGGCGGCCGATCCAGGGTCTGGCCCTGAAGGACGCGGATCAACGAAGGCGTGGTGCTCATGACCCCGGCTCTAGGGCCATGGGCGCATCGCCTCAAGCCCGCGCTTCTCCTCTTATCCTGATCAGAAAAATAAAAGGATTGGAGGCAGTCGGTAGGGCCGGGGATGACGGGGACAGACCGGGGCCGATCCCCACGCGCAAGGGTCTTGTCCCGGGCCGTGGCCAGCTAGAGCAACGACCCACGGACAGCCTGTAGAAACCGGGGACAATCCTTAATCAGACCTTAACAGCCGGGCGATCGGGCGGCCTGCCGATCCGGGATTGGGCTGGGCGCCGTTTACCTTTCATTAAGGATCTCCCCAGCGGAAACGTGGGCGCGGTGGAGGCCGTGGATGATCCGCAGACGGACGACGGACGACGTCCACCACCGTCCCCGCTCGCCGCCGGACGAGGCGCGCGCTATAGGGATCGGCGCCCCAGCGCGGCCGTTCGGCGCCGCATCCGATCCACAGGAATCATCGCCATTCGCATGCTCTCGATCCGTGTTTTCCCTGGCCGGGGTCCGGCGTGAGCCCCGCGCGTCCAGCGGGCGCGTCGCGACTGGCGACCTATTTCCATGTTCATCTGGTGTCGGATTCCACCGGCGAGACGCTGAACGCCATGGCCAAGGCGGTGACGGCCCGGTTCGACGGGGTCATTCCGATCGAGCACATCTACGCCCTGGTCCGCTCCGACAAGCAGATGGAACGCGTGCTGACGGAGATCTCCGCCGCGCCGGGCGTGGTGTTGCACACCATCGTCGATCGCGACCTGCGGGCCCAGCTCGAGGAAGGCTGCCGGGCCCTGGACATGCCCCATATCGGCGCGCTGGATCCGCTGGTCGGCGCCCTGTCGCGCTACCTCGGCGCGGCCCTGTCGACGCGGGTGGGGGCTCAGCACGCCCTGGACCACGACTATTTCAACCGCATCGGCGCCCTGGACTACGCCATGGCCCATGACGACGGTCAGGGTACGGCCGAACAGCTGGAGGGGGCCGATGTCGTCCTGGTCGGCGTCAGTCGGACGTCGAAGACCCCGACCTGCATCTATCTGGCCCACCGGGGCGTGCGCGCCGCCAATGTGCCGCTGGTGCCGGGTCAGGAGGATGGCGAGCGGCTGGTGGGCCTGAAGAACCCCCTGATCATCGGCCTGACCGTCTCGCCCGACCGGCTGGTCCAGATTCGTCGAAACCGGCTGGACGGTCTGAACGCCAATCATGCCTCCGCCTATGTCGAGCCCGACGCGGTCCGGGACGAGACGATCAAGGCGCGCCGGGCTTTCGAACGGCGCGGCTGGCCCACGATCGACGTCACCCGGCGTTCGATCGAGGAGACGGCGGCGGCGATCCTCAACCTTCTGACCGAACGACGCACACGCGGCCTGGGGGCGTCCTGGTGAGCGGCGTCAACGAAGAACGGTTGATCCTGGCGTCCCGCAGCGCCGCGCGGCGAACCATGCTGACCGGCGCCGGGGTTCCCTTCACGGCCCAGGACGCCGGCGTCGACGAGGATGCGATCAAGGCGTCGCTGGACGGCATCGACCCGGCGGAACTGGCCCTCGAGCTGGCGCGGGCCAAGGCCCTGACGATCTCGCGCCAAGATCCCGAGGCCTGGGTGCTGGGCTCGGACCAGACGCTGGATTTCGCGGGCGGGATGATTTCCAAGGCCGCCGATCTCGACGCGGCGCGCGAACGGCTTCGGACGCTGCGCGGCGGAACGCACCACCTGAACTCGGCGGCCGCCCTGGCGCGCGGCGGGGCCGTGGTCTGGTCCGGCGTTGATACGGCTCGGATGAGCATGAGGCGTTTCAGCGACGAATTTCTCGACGCCTATCTGCAGGCCGAGGGCGAAGATTTGTTGGGATCGGTCGGCTGCTACCGGCTGGAGGGGCGGGGCGCACAGCTGTTCGACCGGGTCGAGGGCGACTATTTCACCGTCCTCGGCATGCCCTTGTGGCCCGTCCTGGACGAACTGCGCCGCGCCGGCGCGATCCGCACATGAGCCGCGCATGCGTCACCGGCGCGGCGAAGGTCGGCGGCATCGCCGGCAATCCCATCGCTCACTCGCTCAGCCCCGTCGTTCACAACGCCTGGATCGCCGCAGCCGGGCTGGACGCCGTCTATGCGCCGTTCGCGCCCAGGGACGCCGCCGGGTTCGAGGCCCTGGTCGCCGTCGGCCGGGCCGGACTGCTGGCCGGCATCAACGTCACCGCCCCCTTCAAGGAACAGGCCTTCGCCCTGGCCGATACGGCGTCTGAAACCGCCCGGATCAGCGGGTCGGCCAATATCCTCGCCTTCCGCGACGGGTCGGTCCACGCCGACAGCACCGACGGTCTGGGCCTGTTGCGCGCCCTGCGGGAGCAGGCGCCCGATCTGTCGCTGGCCGGCTCGCCTGTGGTCATGCTGGGGGCCGGAGGGGCCGCGCGGGCGGCCGTGGCGGCGCTGGCGGGCGCCGGGGCCCAGGTCAGGATCGTCAATCGCACCCGCGACCGGGCCGAAGCCCTGGCCGCCGACCTCGGCGGATCGGTCACGGTCGCCGAGGGTCCTGCGGCCTTCCAGGGGGCGACCCTGGTGGTCAATGCCCTGAGCATCCGGCCGGAGATCGACCTCGGGACGCTGGAGCCGGGCGCGACGGTCATGGACATGACCTACAAACCGGTGATCACGCCCTTCCTGAAGGCTGCGCGCGTCGCCGGCCTGACGACGGTGGATGGCCTGGCCATGCTGATCGGGCAGGCGGGACCGTCGTTCCAGGCGATCTTCGGCGTCGCCCCGCCCGATCTCGACCCGAGGCCGCTGCTGCTGACGCATCTGGAAGAGCCCCCTCCAGGAGATATGCGGTGATCGTGCTCGGCCTGACCGGGTCCATCGGCATGGGCAAGTCGACCACGACGGCCATGTTCGCGGATCAGGGCGCCGTGGTCTGGAATGCCGACGACGCGGTGCATGCCCTCTACGCCCCCGGCGGCGCGGCGGTCGGGCCGATCGGCGAGGCCTTTCCCGGCGCGGTCGTCGATGGGGCGGTGGATCGCGGCCGTCTGGCCGAGGCCCTCGGGCGCGACGAGACGGCCTTCCGGCGGCTGGAGGCCATCGTCCATCCGCTGGTCGCGGCCGGCCGACAGGCGGATCTGGAGGCGGCGCGGGCGTCCGGCGTGCGTCTGGCGGTGCTCGACATTCCCCTGCTGTTCGAAACCGACGGCGACCGGGCCGTCGATGCGGTGGTGGTCGTCACGGCGCCCGCCGGGGTTCAGCGCGACCGGGTCCTGTCCCGCCCCGGCATGACGGTCGAGCGGTTCGAGGCGATCCTGGCGCGCCAGACCCCGGACGCGGAAAAGCGTCGTCGCGCCGACTTCGTCGTCGATACCGGCGCCGGTCTGGACGCCGCCCGCGCCCGCGTCGCCGAAATCGTGGGGATGGTTCTGTCGCCGGGCTGGAAACGACCGGACCGGACTCTTTCAGGCGCGATCGAAACACCCCATTAAGGGGCGATGACCCGCGAAATCGTTCTCGACACCGAAACCACCGGCTTCGACCCCCGGACCGGCGACCGGCTGATCGAGGTCGGCTGTATCGAGATCGAGGATCTGCTGCCGACCGGGCGAACCTTTCACCGGCTGGTCAATCCCGAGCGGCTGATCCCGCCGGACGCGATCCGGGTGCACGGCATCACCGACGACAAGGTTCGCGACGCGCCCAAATTCGCCGAAATCGTGATCGACCTGATGGATTTCATCGGCGACGCGCCGGTGATCGCCCACAACGCCCAGTTCGACCGCAATTTCATCGATCACGAGTGCGGTCGCTGCGGTCAGGCGCTGCTGGCCGAAACGCGCTGGATCGACACGCTGCAACTGGCCCAGAAGCGGTTTCCGGGCATGCCCAACTCGCTGGACGCCCTGTGCAAACGCTACAAGATAAGTCTGGTGGATCGCGCGCTTCACGGGGCCCTGATCGACGCCCGGCTGCTGGCCGAGGTCTATCTGGAACTGAAGGGCGGCAAGGAGCGGGTGCTGGACCTCAGCAGTCGCCGCGAGAGCCAGGCAGCGGCGGCCCATGCAGCGGCCGGCGGCTACGCGCCCCGGCCCCGGCCGCTGACGCCCCGGCTGCGCCCCGAAGAGGTCGAGGCCCATCGCGCCTTCCTGCTGGCGACCCTGAAGGACCAGTCCCTGTGGGCCGGCTACGGCGTGATCGTCGAGCCGGCCGCCTGACGGATCAGGCCGCGCCGCCGGTCTGGGCCTGCTGCTGCTGGCGCGCCGTATAGATGCCGGCGAAGTCGATCGGGTCCATCATGAAGGGCGGATAGAAGCCGCCGTCCGCCGTCGCCCGGGCCACGATCTCGCGGGCGTAGGGGAATAGATAGCGCGGGCATTCGATCAGCAGCATCGGCTCGATCTCGGCCTCGGAGATGCCGGACAGCTGGAACAGGCCGCCGTAAAGCAGTTCCACGTGGAACACCGGCATGGTTTCGGTCGAGGCCTTGATCGACAGTTTGACGTCCACCTCGAACAGGCCGTCCGGACGGCCCTGGGCGTTCAGCTCCACGCCCAGGTCGATCTGGGGCTTGCCCTCGATGCGCAGGCTGTCGGGCGCCTTGGGGTTCTCGAACGACAGGTCGCGGACATACTGGGCCAGGATGCGGAATCCGGGGGCCTGAGGCGCGTTGGTCGGGGCGGAGCCGTTGGTGTCGGCGGGCGTGACGTCGGTCATGGAGACAGGGCCGTTGAAGCTGGCGGGGATGCGAAGGCGCGCGACTAGCACCGGCGGCATCGCGTCGCAACCGGAGGCGCGCGGCTCGCGCAGCGAGCGTCGCGCCTTGCGCACGCCTATATCAGACCCTAATCGTCCACACCGACCGCGCCCCGACCGATCGGGATGCGGGCAGGACGCCATTCAGGGATAGCCCGTGCCGGTACAGTTTTCGATCGTGATCTTCGCCGTCATTGCGGCGATCGTTCTGTTCCAGCTCTACAATGTGCTGGGAAAGAAGGTCGGCCGCCAACCGCAGGAAGACGCCAAGGCGCCCGCCCTGCCGGCCGAGGGCGGCGAACCCGTCGTCAAGACGCTTGGCCTCGACGCCGCCACCTTGGCCGCCGCCGCCTCGCTCAGGGCCCGCGACCCGGCCTTCGACCCGGCCAAATTCATCGAAGGCGCGCGTCAGGCCTATGAGACCATAGTGCGCGGCTATGCCGCCGGCGATCGTGCGGCGCTGAAGCCGCTGCTGACCCCGGCCGTGCTCGACTCGTTCGAAACCGGAATCGCCGCGCGCGAGACCCGGGGCGAGACCGAACAGGTCGAGTTCCTGCATCCGCCCCGCGCCGACCTGGAACTGGCCTCGGCCGAGGGCGACCGCGCGGTCGCCAAGGTCCGCTTCCTGTCCGAGATCCGCTCCAGAATCCTGCCGCCGGAGGCCGAAGCCACCCCCGGCGCCCCGGCCGAGCCGCGCATCGAGGAACGCCGCACCGCCGAACACTGGACTTTCGAACGCTCGCTCGGCGCCACGGACCCGAACTGGGTGCTGGCCCGCGTCGAACCCGCGTCCGCCTAGGGGCCGCCGCCCCTTGGGAATCGCCCTGAGGCCGGTCCTGGCAGGCGCGCTCCTGCTGCTGGCGGGGTGTGCGACGTCGACGGTGGAGGCCCCGACCCGTCCGCCCCCCCCGCCCGCGTCGCCGCCGCCGGTCCAGACGTCCAGCCTGCCTTGGCCGCAGAGCCTGCCCGGCTGGGCCGACGAAGATCATCTGGCGGCCTTCCATGCCTATGCCGAGACCTGCCGCGTGGCGCGCGACGTCGCCTCGACCCGCCAGTGCGAACGGGCCCAGGAGATCAAGCGCCTTTCGCGCCCGGTGACGCCCTCGGCCGCGCGGGCCTTCTTCGAAGCCGGATTCGGCGTGGTCGAGGCGGAGACCGGCGACGGGCGGCCGGGCCTGCTGACCTCCTATTTCGCACCCGAGTATTCGGCGCGCCGTGCGCCGGACGCCGAGTTCGACATGCCGGTCCTGGGTCGCCCCGTCGGCTGGACGCGGGGCCAGATCCTGGACGCGCGGGCCGTGATCGAGGGCGGGCCGCCGTCGTCGCCGCCCCTGGCCTGGATGCGGGCCGAGGACCTGTTCTTCCTGCAGATCCAGGGCTCGGGCTATCTGACGTTCGAGGACGGGTCGAAGGCCCGCGCCGCCTATGCCGCGGACAACGGCCATCGGTTCGTCGGCATCGCCCGGCCGATGGCGGAACGCGGTCTGTTGCCGGCCAACGGAACCTCGGGCGAGGCGATCCGCGCCTGGCTGGCGGCGCACCGGGGGACCGAG
Source organism: Alphaproteobacteria bacterium (assembly GCA_018820205.1). Taxonomy (GTDB): domain Bacteria; phylum Pseudomonadota; class Alphaproteobacteria; order Caulobacterales; family Caulobacteraceae; genus Brevundimonas. Next base: position 23,333 of record JAHJOK010000056.1, on the reverse strand, counting down.
GCGCGGGCCGTCACGGCCTTGAATCCCCGCTATATCTATTTCGCCCTGGATCCCGACGACGGCGGTAATCCGGCCGGGGCGGCGGGCGTCCCCCTGCCCGCACGCCGCGCCATCGCCATCGATCCGGCGTCCTGGACCTATGGCGACCTGGTCTGGATATCGGCCGATGCGGGAAACCTCGTCGGCGCCCGGCACGGCTATTCCGGACTTGTGATGGCCCTGGACACCGGATCGGCCATTCGCGGACCCGTACGCGCCGACCTCTATATGGGCCGGGGCGATGCGGCGGGCGACGAGGCCGGCTCGGTGCGCCATCCCCTCAGGATGTGGCGGCTGGTTCCGAGGTGAGCGCCTCCTAGCGTCGTTTCAGCCCACCCAACACGCCCCGCAACAGCTCACGCGTCAGTGTCGAGCCGGCGGTGCGCAGAACCGTTTTCGTGAGGGCCTCCAGCGGTGTCTGGCGGGTGGACTTGCGCGGCGCCCTGGGCTTCGGCGCCGCTTTCGGCTCGGCCGGGGCGCGGCCCTTCGGGGCGTTCTCGACCGGCGCGGCGTCGGCCTCCGCCCGGGCGTGGCGGGCGGCCAGGATTTCCTCGGCGGAGTCGCGGTCGATGACTGTGTCATAGACGCCCCGAACCGGACTGGCGGCCATGACGGCGGCGCGCTCTGCGTCGGTGGCCGGGCCCAGGCGGCTGTCGGGCGGGCGGATCATCGTGCGGGCGACCACGCGGGGCGCGCCCTTTTCGTCCAGGGTCGAGACCAGCGCCTCGCCCGTGCCCAAGGCCTGGATCGCCTCGGCGGTGTCGAACGCGGGATTGGCGCGGAAGCTTTCCGACGCCGACTTCAGCCCGCGCTGTTCGGAGGGGGTATAGGCGCGCAGGGCGTGCTGGATGCGATTGCCCAGCTGGGACAGGACGCTGTCGGGAATGTCGGCCGGGTTCTGGGTGATGAAATAGACCCCGACGCCCTTGGACCGGATCAGCCGCACCACCTGCTCGACCTTTTCCAGCAGCGGCCGGGGGGCGTCGCGGAACAGCAGGTGGGCCTCGTCGAAGAAGAAGACGAGGCGCGGCTTGTCGGGGTCGCCGACTTCCGGCAGCTGTTCGAACAGCTCGGATAACAACCACAACAAAAAGGCGCCGTACAGGCGTGGCGACGACATCAGCCGGGTCGAATCCAGCACATTGACCTGGCCCTTTCCGTCCAGCCCGACCCGGATAATGTCCTCCAGCTTCAGGGCGGGTTCGCCGAAGAAGGCCTTGCCGCCCTGTTGTTCCAGCTGCAGCAGGCCGCGCTGGATCGCGGCGATGGAGGCGAGGGCGACATTGCCGACCTCGCGGCCGATGCGGGCGGCGTTTTCCGCCACATAGGTCAGGACCGACCGCAGGTCGTCGAGGTCCAGCATCAGCAGGCCCTCCTTGTCCGCGACATGGAAGGCCACGGTCAGGACGCCTTCCTGGACGTCGTTCAGGTCCAGCATTCGCGCCATCAGCAGGGGGCCGATCTCCGACACCGTGGCGCGGACCGGGTGACCCTTCTGGCCATACAGGTCCCAGAAGACGGTTGGCGCGGCCCTTGGCGTCAGCGTCAGATCCATGCCGGCGGCGCGGGTGAGCAGCTTGTCATTGGGCGTCCCCGCCTGGCTGACGCCCGACAGGTCGCCCTTCACGTCCGCGCAGAAGACCGGCACGCCCATGTCGGAAAAGCCCTGGGCCATGATCTGCAGGGTGACGGTCTTGCCGGTGCCGGTCGCGCCGGCGATCACCCCGTGCCGGTTGGCCCTGTTCCACAGCAGGAATTCGGCCTGGGGCGTCGGGCCGTCCGAGGACTGGCCCAGAAACAGTCCGGGCGTGGCGGCGGGATCGGTCATGCAGGCGTCTCCGTGTTCCCGATGCTTAGCCGAGGCGTCCGCCGACCTCCAGCCAATCGGCGATTGACCGGACCCCCGCAGCCATTGACAAGTCGAGGCATGAAATCGCCGATCGCCGTTCCGACCTCGACCGTGGCCCGCAACGCCCTGGTGACCATCGCGGTGGTGGCCGGGGGCGCGGCCCTCTACTGGCTGCGGGACATCCTGACCCCCCTGGCGATGGCCATCTTCCTGTTGATCATGATCGACGGGGTGAAGCGGTTCATCGAGCGCCGCACGCGGCTGCCGGACCACTGGGCCGGGGTCGCCGCCCTGGTGCTGGTCGTGCTGGCCTTCCTTCTGTCCATAGCGTTCATCGTCGACGGCGCGGCCGGGTTCGTCTCGGACGCGACGGGGGTGTCGCGCGGGATCGGGCCCCGGATCGACGCCATCATCGCCGACGTGGCGGGCCTGTTCGGGATGCAGACGCCGCCGACGGCCCAGGAGCTGATCGCCGGCGCCGACATCCGGGGCTATCTGACCACCCTGGCCTTCCAGATGCAGGGCGTGGTGTCGGGGGCCTTCTTCGTCATGGTCTATCTGGGCTTCCTGATCGCGGCCCAGGCGGGCTTTCGCCGAAAGCTGGTCAATCTGTTCCCCGAGCGCGAATCCCGCTCGGAGGCGCGCGAGGTGTTCCTGCGCGTGCGGGGCGGGGTCGAGGGGTATCTGTATGTCCAGACCGTCACCGGGGCGATCATCTGCGCCGCCGCCTGGATCCTGATGCGGCTGGTGGGCCTTCAGAACGCCGAGTTCTGGACCTTTCTTATCTTCGTGGTGGGTTTCATCCCGGTGCTGGGCGGCGCCGTCGCGGGCCTGGCGCCGCCCCTGTTCGCCTTGGTGCAGTTTCCGACCTACTGGCCGGCGCTGATCCTGCTGGTGGGGCTGCAACTGATCCTGTTCGTGGTCGGCAACGCCATCCAGCCGCGCATGCAGGGCGACAACCAGAACATCGATCCGGTCGCCGTGCTTCTGGCCCTGGCCCTGTGGGGCAAGATGTGGGGCGTGGTCGGCATGTTCCTGTCGACGCCGCTGGCGGTGATGGCCATGGCGATCCTGGCCGAGTTCAAGGGATCGATGTGGATCGCCATTCTGCTGTCCGGCGATGGAGAGCCCTATGCTGACGAGGACGAGTCCTCCAAGAAGCCGGGCGCGAAGACTCGCCGGCCCTCCCGCGTCAAACCGCCGCGTGCCGACGCCGCCGAGGCCTGACGACAGGGCTCTTGAAGCGGACGCGCGGGCCCCCATCTGGGTGTCAGACGTCGCGGCCACCCCTCCCCCTCCCGGCCGCGACGGCATAGACCGGCGCCCACCCCCCCCTCCAGCGCCGGTCCAAGAGAGGCCGCCGGACGCCCGTCCGGCGGCCTTTTCCTTGTCCGAACTCCGTCCGGGCACTGATGCCGGAAAGCGACACGATGCTCCGGGTTGTGTCCGGCAGCGCATCCGGCGGGAACGGCCTCGCGTTCCTCCCGTTAGCTCGACCGGAAGGGCGGCTGTCGCGACAGCGGCAGACACACGAATTTCAAGGACAGGGACACATGATCAAGATTCTCTCCGCCACGGCCGCCGCGATGCTGCTGACAAGCGTCGCCGCGCCGGCCATGGCTCAAAGCTGGATGCCGAACTGGGATGCGACCCCCGACTGGTCCGGCCCCTATGTCGGCGTCTACGGCAGCAGCACCAACACCAACGACCAGGAAGACGAGTTCCTGCGTTTCGACCGCAACCTGGACGGAAATTTCGGTGATCCGGTCACCACGGCGGGCGGCGCCGACGCCTTCAGCCCCGGCTCGTGCGGCGGCTCGCCGAACGGCAACGTTCCCACTGCGGGCTGCGACGGCGATTCCGACGGCGCCGAGGGCGGCGTTCGCGCCGGCTGGGACTTCCAGTTCGGCTCGTTCGTGGTCGGCGCCGTGGCCGAATATTCGGCCTTCAGCGGCGCCGAGGACACCGTGACGTCGTACTCGACCACGCCGGCCTCCTACACGTTCGAGCGCAAGCTGGACAATCTGGCCGCCCTGCGCGCCCGCGTCGGCTACGCCTACGGCCCGGCCCTGTTCTACGCCACGGGCGGCGGCGCGATGGGCGACATGTCCAGCCAGTTCTACACCTCGAACGGCGCCAACAGCTTCACCGCCACCACCGACGACGACGAGGCTAACGGCTACCAGGCCGGCGGCGGCGTGGAATATATGCTGGCCCCGAACCTGAGCGTGACCGGCGAGTACCTTTACACCTCGCTGGAAGCGCCGGACTTCAACATCCGGGTCGGCCGGGGCGTCGCCCCCGCCAACAACCCGTTCGTGCTGGCTCCGAACACGACCGGCACAGACATGACCCGCTCGAACGGCCGTTTCGGCCTGCACGCGTTCCGCGTCGGCATGAACTACCGTTTCTAGGATCCTTTCGGATCACTGAACGGCGATCAGGCGCCGGGTTCTGGAGACAGGACCCGGCGTTTGTCGTTTCCGGCCTTCCCGAGGCGCGATGGTCGGCCTATCCAGCGGATAGGGACGGGGCGCGCGCGGTCGGCAAGACCGACGATGCCCGGTCCAGACCCCGGCGGCCACGGCCGCGCCTTTCGAGACCTGCCCATGTCCGGCGAAATCCGCTCCCAGGCCAAATTCTCAAGCCCGGAGGCGCTGCAGAAGGCCTTCGGAAAGGCGATGGGCGAAGGCGGCGGGCCGGATGAACGAGAGCAGTCGTTCCTCGCCCAGGCCCACGAGGACTACGCAGAGGACGAAACGCCTGAACTCGATTCCGCCGACCTCGGCACGCTGCTGGCCGACGCCTGGCGCTGGGCCGAACAACGCAAACCGGGTGACGCGCCGCAGGTTCTGGTTCAGCCCCTGACCGGCGCCGGGGGCCGGGCCACCCCCTACGACCTGCTCCAGATCGTTCAGGACGACCGGCCTTTCCTCGTCGACAGCGTGATGGGCGAACTGGCCGACGCCGGCGTCTCGGTGCGGGCCCTGTTCCATCCGGTCCTGGATGTGGCGAACATCGGCGATGCGCGCGAATCCCTGATCCTGGTCGTGCTGGATCCCCTGCCGCCCGAGCGTCGCGAAGCCCTCAAGGGCGAGGTCGAAGACGCCCTGGCCGACGTTCATGCGGCGGTGGGCGATTTCCGCGCCATGAGCGACCTGATGGCGCAGTCCGTCGCCCATCTGGAGGCCTGCCCCGGCGGCATCGACCCCGAGGTGGTGGCCGAGAACCTGGCCTTCCTGCGCTGGCTGAACGACGACCATTTCGTCTTCCTGGGCGCCCGCGACTATGACTATCCGCGCACGCCGGACGGCGGCTATGCGGCCGAGGCGCCGCTGGACCTGTCGGCGGAGGGCGTGGGCGTTCTGCGCGACCCGGCCCGGACCGTGCTGCGTCGGGCCTCGGAGCCGGCCGTCCTGACCGCCCAGATGAAGCGGCAGATGGACCTGTCGGAGCCGGTCACCGTGGCCAAGGCCAATCTGCGCAGCCGCGTGCATCGCCGCGCCTATATGGATTACGTCGGGGTCAAGCGGTACGGCGAGGACGGCCGGCCGTCGGGCGAGACCCGCTTCGTCGGCCTGTTCACCGCCGAGGCCTATGACCGCGCCGCCTCCCAGGTGCCCCTGATCCGCCGCAAGGTCGCCAACGCCCTGACCCGGGCCGCCAAGACGCCCGGCAGCCACAACGAGAAGCGGTTGAAGAACATCCTGGAGAACTATCCCCGGGACGAGCTCTTCCAGATCACCGAGGACGAGCTGCTGGAGATCGCGCTCGGCATCCTGCACCTGTACGACCGCCCGCGGATCAAGATCTTCACGCGCAAGGATCCGTTCGACCGGTTCGTCTCGGTCCTGGCCTTCGTGCCGCGCGAACGGTTCGACGCCGGCGTGCGCGAGCGGATCGGCCGCATCCTGGCGAAGGCCTGGGGCGGACGGCTTTCGGCCTGGTATCCGCAGCTGTCGGACGCCCCCCTGGTGCGGATTCACTACATCATCGGCGTGGCCCCCGGCGACCATCCGACGCCGAACCCCAAGATGTTGGAGGCCGAGGTGGCCGAGGCCGGCCGCAGCTGGATCGACCGGTTCGAGACGGCGTTGCGCGCCGCCGATGTCGACGACAACCAGATCGGGGCCATGAGCCAGCGCTGGGCCGAGGCCTTCGCGCCCGGCTATCGCGATCGCTACGACGCGACCGAGGCGGTTGCGGATCTGCAGGAGATCGACCGCCTGAACGCCACCGGCGAGGCCGGCGACGGCGAGCCGGTGGCGGTGCGCGCCTTCCGGGCGGTGGACGATTCCCCCCTGCAGCTGCGGTTCAAACTCTATCATCGCGGCGGCGCGGTGCCGCTGTCCGACGTCCTGCCGATCCTGGCCGACATGGGCCTGAAGACGCTCGAGGAATTCAACCACACGATCCGGCCGGCGGCCCATTCGGGAACGCTGCAGGAGTTTCACGTCCACGAGTTCCTGCTGGAGGATCCGCGCGGCGCGGCGATCGCCTTCGCCGACGTCAAGGCGCCGTTCGAGGCGGCCTTCTCGGCCGTCTGGACAGGCCAGACCGAAAGCGACGGCTTCAACCGCCTGGTCTTGGAGCTGGGCGTGGGCTGGCGCGAGGCGGCCCTGATCCGCACTCTGGCGCGCTATCGCCAGCAGACCGGCCTCGACCCCTCTCAGGCGGTGCAGGAAGAGGCGTTGCGGGACTATCCGGCCGTGGCCCGGGCCCTGCTGTCGCAGTTCGCCTGCAAATTCGACCCTGCCCACGGCGGCTCGGCCGAGGACCGCGCCGCCGCGTGCGGCGAGCTGTCCGACAAGATCACCGGCCTTCTGATGGAGGTGAAGTCGCTGGATCACGATCGGGCGCTGCGGCGGATGGCCGAGCTGATCGGGGCGATCAAACGCACCAACTATTATCAGGCGGCCGAGGGCGGGGGGGTCAAGCCGCATATCTCGATCAAGATCGCCTCGCGCGAGCTGGAAGACCTGCCCCTGCCGAAGCCCTATCGTGAGATCTTCGTATGGGCCCCGCATATCGAGGGCGTGCACCTTCGGTTTGGCCCGGTGGCGCGGGGCGGCCTGCGCTGGTCCGACCGCCGCGACGACTTCCGCACCGAGGTGCTGGGACTGGTCAAGGCGCAGCAGGTCAAGAACGCTGTCATCGTGCCGGTCGGGTCCAAGGGCGGCTTTTTCCCCAGACACCTGTCGGCCATCGTTCGCGCCGGCGGCGACCGCGACGCCCAGCAGGCCGAGGCCATTCGCGCCTACAAGACCTTTCTGTCGGGTCTGCTGGACATCACCGACAACATCGCCGCCGACGGCGCAGTGGTTCACCCGGACAACGTCATCGCCTTCGAAGGCGACGATCCCTACCTGGTCGTGGCCGCCGACAAGGGCACGGCGACGTTCTCCGACATCGCCAACGGCGTCTCGGCCGACTACGGCTTCTGGCTGGATGATGCGTTCGCGTCCGGCGGTTCGGTCGGCTACGACCACAAGGCCATGGGCATCACGGCCCGCGGCGCCTGGGAGGCGGTCAAGCGCCACTTCCGCGAAATGGGCAAGGACATTCAGTCCGAACCCTTCACCGTCGTCGGCGTCGGCGACATGTCCGGCGACGTGTTCGGCAACGGCATGCTGTTGTCCAAGGCCACGAAACTGGTCGCCGCCTTCGATCACCGCGACATCTTCATCGACCCGACGCCCGATCCCGCGACCTCGTGGGCCGAGCGGAACCGCATGTTCCAGCTGCCGCGCTCGTCCTGGCAGGACTACGACAAGGCGTTGATTTCGGCCGGGGGCGGGGTGTTCTCGCGTTCGGCCAAATCGATCGACCTGAGCCCCGAGATCAAGGCGCTGCTGGAGATTTCCGACGACAGTCTGGACCCGGTCAGCCTGATCCGCGCGATCCTCAGGGCGCCGGCCGAACTGCTGTATCTGGGCGGTATCGGCACCTATGTGAAATCGGCGGCCGAGACCGACGCCCAGGTCGGCGACAAGGGCACCGACGCCCTGCGCATCAACGCCGACGAACTGCGGGTCAAGGTGGTGGGCGAGGGCGCCAACCTGGGTCTGACCCAGGCCGGCCGCATCGCCTATGCGGCGGGCGGCGGGCGGATCAACACCGACGCCATCGACAACTCGGCCGGGGTCGATACCTCCGACCACGAGGTCAATATCAAGATCCTGATCGGTTCGGCGGTGACCAATGGCGTCCTGCCGCTGGAGGAACGGGTTCCTCTGCTGGCCTCGATGACCGACGAGGTCGGCCTGAAGGTGCTGGCCCACAACTACGACCAGACCCTGGCCCTGACGCTGAAACAGGCCGAGGGGGTCGCCGGCCTCGACGGCCAGCAGCGCTTCATGCAGTCCCTGGTCGCGCGCGGCAAACTGGACCGCAAGGTCGAGGGCCTGCCGGGCGACATCCGCATCGGCGAGATGAAGGCGGCGGTGCTGGCGATGACCCGCCCCGAACTGGCGGTCCTGCTGGCCTATTCGAAACTGGAGCTGTCCGAGGAGATCGTCGCCTCCCGGGCGCCTGAGGACCCGTTCTTCGAAGAGACGCTGGTGCGGTATTTCCCGCAGCCCTTGGCCCGGTTCGAGGATCAGATGAAGGGTCACCGGCTGCGGCGCGAGATCGTCGCCACCGTGCTGTGCAACGAGATCGTCAACATGGCCGGCGCGACCTTCCCGGATCGCCTGCGGGCTGCGGCGGGGTGCGACACCACCGCCCTGGTCATCGCCTTCGAGGCGGCGCGGCGCGTGTTCCGCCTCGACGAAGCATGGGACGCGGTCAACGCCCTGGACCTGAAGATCCCGGCCGAGACCCAGACCGCCCTCTACACCGAGGTCGCCACCGTTTTGCGTCGCCAGACCTTCTGGCTGGCCCGGCGGGCCGAACGCGAGGGCGCGACGGTGCAGGGGCTGATCGAAGCCTACCGTCCCGCCGCCGACGCCCTGCGCCAGGAGGGCGGCGGCGTGCTTTCGCGCTTCGAACAAGGACGGCTGGCCGACCGGCTGAAGCGGTTCGCCGACATGGGGGTGGGCGAGACCCTGGCCCAGACCATCGCCATGCTGCGGCCCCTGGTCGCCACCGCCGACATCGGCGACCTGGCGACGGAGGCCAGGGCCGGCGGGGTCGACTGGTCCGAACCCCGGATGGCGCGTCTGTATCACCAGGTCGGGGCGGCGTTCGATTTCGACCGTCTGCGCGCCGCGGCCGGAGCGGTGCCGTCCGGCGACCGGTTCGACCGTCTCGCCGTGCGGCGGCTGATCGAGGATCTGATGGCCGAACAGGTCGTCCTGACCCGCGCCGTGGCCGCGGCCTCGGATCCGGCGGTGGGCGATAGCGAGGGGACCGCGGAAGCCGCCGTCGACGCCTGGATCGGACCGCGTCTGGCCGTGGTCGAGGGCGTCCGCGCGGCCGTGGACGAGATCGAGGCCTCGGGCGCCGGCTGGACCTTCGCCAAACTGACCATCGCCAACGGTCAGATTCGCAGCGTCGTGGGATCGGCCTGATGCCCAGAAAGTTCCTCGTCGTCGCCGACGACAGCCCGGAGTTCGAGGCGGCGCTGCGCTATGCCGCGCGGCGGGCCAAATCGACCGGCGGCCGCGTCGCCCTGCTGCGCATCATGCCTGGCGGCGGCGACGAACACTGGTCCGGGGTGCGCGAGGAAATCGAGCGCCAGCAACGCGCCGAGGCGGAGGCCCTGCTGAACCGTCTGGGCGAGGGCGCGGCCGAGCGATCGGGCGCCCAGCCCATCTTCCTGATCGAGGAGGGCGACCCCCAGGCCGCGATCCGCAAGGTCGTCGGCGAGGATCCGGAGATCAAGATTCTGGTCCTGGCGGCCGGGAACGGCGGGCGCGGTCCGGGGCCGCTGGTCTCGGCGGTGCTGAAACACGGCATCGGCGGCCGCAAGCTGCCGGTAACCATCGTGCCCGGCGAACTGACCGACGCCGAAGTCGAGGATCTGGCTTGATGCCAGGGCGCTAACGCTCGCGACGCGGTCGCTCGCTGTTTGAGCGCATGGTTCAGGGCGCTACCGCTTGCGACGCGGTCGTTCGCTGCTTGAGCGCGGATGACGTGACCCACGCGGGACTTGAACACCGCTCCAGGCAGGCGCATCTCCGGGTCATGTTCATCCAGACCGAACCGACCCCGAACCCGAACGCGCTGAAATTCCTGCCCGGCCGGGATGTCGCGCCCTCCGGATCGCGGGAGTTCCTGACCATCGATCAGGCGACCGCCTCGCCCCTGGCCGAGGGCCTGTTCCAGCTGGAGGACGTCACCGGCGTCTTCTTCGGGGCCGACTACGTCTCGGTCACCCGCGCCGACCATGGCCGGGACTGGTCCGAGCTGAAGCCTGAAATCCTGTCGGCGATCATGGATCATTTCGTGTCCGGCGCGCCGCTGCTGCGCGACGGGGTGGAAGCGGTTGACGACGGCGCCGAGGACTCAGAGATCGTGGCCGAGATCAAACAGTTGCTGGACAGCCGGATTCGGCCGGCTGTGGCCCAGGATGGCGGCGACATCCTGTTCGACGCCTTCGATCTGGAGACCGGGGTCCTGTCCCTGCGCATGCGCGGCGCCTGCGCCGGCTGCCCGTCTTCGGCCATGACCCTGAAGGCCGGGGTCGAGCAGATGATGAAACACTATGTGCCCGAAGTGACCAGCGTCGAGCAGGTGATCTAGGGGCGCTATCGTTCGTCGCGCTGCGGCTCTCTGCTTGAGCGCAGTCTTGTTCCGTGCGCTACCGCTCGCCGCGCGGCGGCTCTCTACTTGAGCGCGGTGAAACCAAAACGTCTCGCCTGACATCACGAACCGGGGCACAATCAGCCATGGCCCGTTTCGCTTCAGACCCGGACGCCGCCGTCCTCGGAGAGGGGCTGGCGGCCTTGCGCCGTGCGGCGGGTCTGAGCCAGGCCGACGCCGGGGCGCGGATCGGCATGACCAGCCAGGGCTGGGGCCTGTACGAGGCCGGCAAGCGACCGGGCCTGTTCCGGCCCGACGTTCAGCGCCGCCTGACCGGCGCCGTCAACGCCACGCCCGAGGATCTGGCGCTGGCCGTCGCAAGGGACGATCCGCCCGGTTCGGCGCCCGCGACCGGCGTCGAAAGCCCCGGCCGCCCCTATGGCGCGACGCCGTTCGGTCCGGTGGCAGCGCCCGAGCGCATGCAATTATCCAACGACGAGCTGGCCCCCTGGGCGGCGTCCGGCGTGGTGCTGGAGTTCGATCCGGGCCGGTGGCCGCGACGCGATCAGGGCTGCGTCATCGACATGATCGACGGGACCCGGCTGGCGCGGCTCTATCAGGGCGCCGACGCCGACCGGCTATACCTCAAGGGCGGACCCGGCGGACTGGAGGCGGAAACCAGCGTACCCCGGGCGACGGTCGCGCGGGTCGCCGCCGTGCGAGCCAGGCTGGATCAATGAAACGAAAAGATTGCATTTCGGGCGCGCTCGTGAAACGATCCGGATGTTATCCCGCCCGGAGCCTGTGTCATGCCTCGTTCGCCAGACGCCATGGACGCCTCGGTGGGGCGTCGGATTTCCGCGCGACGGGCGGCGATGGGCCTGTCGCAGTCCGCCTTGGCCCAGCGGCTGGGCGTCAGTCCGCAACAGGTCCAGAAATACGAGGCGGGCGCCAACCGGATCTCGGCCTCGCGGCTCAGCGACATCGCCACGGCCCTGGGCGTCGGGCCGGCGGCCTTCTTTCCGGAACCGGCCTCAGGATCCGCGCCGAACGACGCGGAGGCGCCGTCGAACCTCCGGTTCATGACCGCCAGCGCGGAGGGGCGCGCGCTGGCGGCCGCCTTTCCCCTGATTCAGGACCGGGCCGTGCGCCAGGCCCTGGCGCGCATTACCGAGGCCCTGGCGTCCGCCTCCTGATCTCCGGTCTCGCCGGATGAGGGTCTTGGTGATTGATACGGCGCTGGACGCCTGCACCGCGGCGGTGTTCGAGGACGGACGCGCGCTCTCGGTCCGGACCGAGATCATGGCGCGCGGTCATTCCGAGCGGCTGGGCGGCTTCGTGCGCGACGCCGTGGCCGAGGCCGGCGGCGGCTTCGAGGCGCTGGATCGGATCGGGGTCACCGTGGGGCCGGGCTCGTTCACCGGCCTCCGGGTCGGCCTGGCCTTCGCCCAGGGGCTGGGCGCGGCGCTGGAACGCCCCGTCGTGGGGGTTTCGACCCTGGCGGCGCTGGCGTGGTCTGCGGACGACGGCCGGGGCGCGACGGCCGCCGTGATCGACGCCCGCCGGGGCCAGGTCTATCTGCAGCTGTTCCGGGACGGCGCTCCGGCCTCGGAGCCCCAGGCTCTGGAGGTCGAGGCGGCGGCGCGCCTGGCCGCGATGGGCGGGCCATGGCGCATCACCGGGTCGGGCTCGGCGCTGGTCGGGGGTACGCCGGACGCGGCGACGACGCCCGACGCCGGGGCCCTGGCGGCGCTGGCCAGCGTGTTCGATCCCGCCACGAACCCGCCGAGGCCGCTGTATCTGCGGGCGCCGGACGCGATTCCGCCGACCCGCCTGCCGGGACAGGCCCGCCCGCCCGCGCCCGTCCCATGACGAGCCGGACCGCGCCGGGCGACGTGGCGCAGGCGCTCGCAGACCTGCACGCCCAGGCATTCGATGCGCCGTGGTCCGCAGCGGCCTTCGCCGACCTGCTGGGCCAGACCGGCCTGATCCTGGAGGCCGACGCCAACGGCTTCATCGTGGTGCGGGTGGTCGCGGACGAGGCGGAGATCCTGACACTGGCGGTCCGGCCCTCCGGCCGACGCGCGGGCCTGGGCGCGCGTTTGGTGCGGGCCGCGACGGACCGGGCCGCCGCAGCCGGGGCGAGGCGCATGTTTCTCGAGGTGGCGGAAGACAACCCTGCGGCCCGCGCCCTTTATGAACGGCTGGGATTCGAAACGGCCGGGCGTCGGCTGCGATATTATCACCGTCGCTCCGGCTCCGACGTCGATGCTCTGCTTCTGGTTCTCAACTTGGCCTGACGGCTTCCCACCGCCGCCTCGCCGCCCTATCTTCGCGACCCATGGACCGGATCGAAAAACTTTGCGCCGAGCGCGGCATGCGCATGACCGAACAGCGACGGGTGATCGCCCGCGTTCTGGGCGCCGCCGAGGACCATCCGGACGTCGAGGAACTGTACCGCCGCGCCTCGGCCATCGACCCGCACATTTCGATCGCCACCGTCTATCGCACCGTGCGCCTGTTCGAAGAGGCGGGCGTGGTCGAAAAGCATGATTTCGGCGATGGCCGTTCGCGCTACGAAGAGGCGGGCGACGATCACCACGATCACCTGATCGACACCCGCACCGGCGAGGTCATCGAATTCTTCGACGCCGAGATCGAGCGGCTGAAGACCGAAATCGCCGAACGGCTGGGTTTCGAACTGATCGGCCACAAGCTGGAACTGTACGGCAAGGCCATCGAGGGCGCCGAACCGTCCAAGCGCGAAGGGTTGATCTTCACCCGCAACGCTCATCGGGTCGCCTCCTGACCCAGTGGCGTCTTGGGCCCCGGCGGACTAGATAGCCGTCATGTCCGATACCCTGATCGCGCCCGAGGTGGAGGCCGCCCCGTCGACGCCCGACGTCAAGCGGCTGTTCATCAAGACCTACGGCTGCCAGATGAACGTCTATGATTCCGAGCGGATGGCCGATGTCTTGCGCCCGCTGGGATACGCCCCGACCGAGACGGCCGAGGGCGCGGATTTCGTCATCCTGAACACCTGCCATATCCGCGAGAAGGCGGCCGAGAAGGTCTATTCCGAACTCGGCAAGCTGAAGCAGATGCGCGAGGAAAAGACCGCGCGCGGCGAAGGCCGGATGACCATCGCCGTCGCCGGCTGCGTCGCCCAGGCCGAGGGCGAGGAGATCATGCGCCGTCAGCCGGCGGTGGATCTGGTCGTCGGCCCCCAGGCCTATCACCAGCTGCCCGAGCTTCTGACCCGGACGGCCCGGGCCCGGGGCGAGCGGATCGGCGCCGATTTCGCCGCCGAGGCCAAGTTCGACAGCCTGCCCGCCGCGCGCGGCGTGGACGGGCCGACCGCCTTCCTGACGGTGCAGGAGGGGTGCGACAAATTCTGCAGCTTCTGCGTGGTGCCCTATACGCGCGGCGCCGAATGGTCGCGGCCGGTCGCCGACGTGCTGGCCGAGGCGCGCAATCTGGCCGACCAGGGGGTGCGCGAGGTCACCCTGCTGGGCCAGAACGTCAACGCCTATGACGGGGCGGGCCCGGACGGCGTCTGGTCCCTGGCGCGACTGGCGCGGGCCCTGGCCGAGATCGTCGGTCTGGACCGCATCCGCTATACCACCAGCCATCCCAACGACATGTCCGAAGACCTGATCGCGGCCCATGCCGAGGTCGAGGCCCTGATGCCCTATCTGCATCTGCCGGTGCAGTCCGGATCGGATCGCATCCTGCGGCTGATGAACCGGAAGCACGGGCGAGCGAAATACATCGACCTGATCGGACGCATTCGTCAGGCCCGACCGGACATGGCGATCTCGGGCGATTTCATCGTCGGCTTCCCGGGCGAGACGGATCGCGATTTCGAGGACACGATGGAACTGGTGCGCCAGGTGAACTACGCCTCGGCCTTCTCCTTCATGTATTCGCCCCGGCCGGGAACGCCCGCCGCGACCATGGGAACCCAGGTGCCGGCCGATGTGTCCCTGGCGCGGCTGCACGCGCTTCAGGCCCTGCTGCTGGAACAGCAGGCGGCCTTCAATACGACCCAGACCGGGCGGACGCTGGACGTCCTGTTCGAGAAGAAAGGGCGTCATGACGCCCAGGCCATCGGCCGGTCGCCCTATCTTCAGTCGGTCCATGTCGAGGACGCGGATCACCTGATCGGCCGGATCGTTCCGGTGAAGATCGAACACGGTCAGCAAAACAGTTTGAAGGGTCGTCTGCTTGGCGCGTGAGTCGGAATTCATCGAACTGGACGACCGGTCCCTGCGCGCCGTCATCGGGCCGCACAGCCGTCACGTCGCCCTGATCGAGGACGCCTTCAAGGTCTTGATCGAGGCGCCCGGCGGCGGGGTGTCGATCAATGGCGGCGCCCGTGACCGGGCCAACGCCAAGGCGGTCATCGCCAGTTTGATCAGCCGCGCCGAAAAGGGCGCCGAGGTCAACGAGGCCGACGTGCGCGCCGGCATCGGCCATGCGCGCGGCGGGGGCGGCAAGGGCGCCTCCAACGACCCCAAGGCCCTGCCGGTCGGCAAGCGCGGCGCCATCGTGCCCAAGACCAATGCCCAGGCCCGCTATCTGGAGACGCTCGCCAACTGCGAACTGAGCTTCGGCGTCGGACCGGCGGGGACGGGCAAGACCTTTCTGGCGGCGGCCTATGGAGCCAACCTGCTGCGGCGGGGCCAGGTGGACCGGCTGGTGATCACCCGTCCGGCGGTGGAGGCGGGCGAGAAGCTGGGCTTCCTGCCCGGCGACCTGAACGAGAAGGTCGATCCCTATCTGGCCCCGATCTGGGAGGCGCTGAACGACATTCTGGGGCCCGAGGACGTCCAGCGACGCCGCGACAAGGGCGAGATCGAGGCCGCGCCGATCGCCTTCATGCGCGGCCGGACCCTGAGCCACGCCTTCGTCATCGTCGATGAGGCCCAGAACACCAGCAGGCTTCAGATGAAGATGGTCCTGACCCGGCTGGGGGAGGGGGCGCGAATGGTGGTGACCGGCGACCCGTCGCAGATCGACCTGCTGAATCCGCGCGACAGCGGTCTGGCCCACGCCCTGCGGATCCTGAGGAACGTGAAGGGCGTGGGGGTGCTGGAGTTCGAGGCTCAGGACGTGGTGCGCCACGCCATGGTCGAACGGATCGTGCGCGCCTATGACGCCGACGCCGCTGCGGGTCGGCCCGCGCCCGACCTGGAAGATCCGGCCGCCGCATGATCGAGGTCGAGATCGAGGGCGTCGACTGGACCGACGCCGTCGACGATGTCGAGGCCGTCGTCGAACGCGCCGCCGTCGCCGCCCTTGCGGACCGGGTCGGCGGGATCGTCGTTCTGCTGACCGGCGACGAGGCCGTCCGGGAACTGAACGCCCGCTTCCGCGACAAGGACCGGCCGACGAACGTGCTGTCGTTTCCGGCGGCGCCGATGCCGGGCGTCGATCCGGTCCCGCTGGGCGACATCGTCCTGGCCTACGGCGTCTGCGCCGGCGAGGCCCAGGCGCAGGGCAAGCGGCTGGAGGATCACCTGACCCATCTGGTGGTGCACGGCGTGCTGCATCTGTTGGGGCGGGATCACGAGATCGAGGCCGAGGCCGAGGCGATGGAGGCGGAGGAGCGCGTCATCCTTGCCAGGCTGGGCGTATCGGACCCATACACGCTTCCGCATGACGGCTGAGCTTCTCCAGAAACTGCGCGGCGGCGTCGACGGCCGCCTGGCCCGGATCGGCCTGGCGCTGGTCGCCGGGATCGCGGCGGCCCTGGCGCATCCGCCGTTCGGGGTGTTGCCGGGTCTGCTGGGCTATCCGCTGCTGATGCTTCTGGCCGAGCGGTCGGCATCGACGCGCGGCGCCTTCTGGATGGGGTGGCTGGCGGGCTTTGGCTATTTCGGCGTCGGCTGCTGGTGGGTGGCGGAGGCGTTTCTGGTCGATCCGGCCCAGGCCTGGATGGCGCCCTTCGCGGCCAGCCTGCTGCCGGCCGGGATCGGCCTGTTCTGGGGCGGGGCCGCGGCCCTCTATCGCCGGTTCGCGCCGGTCGGCCTGACGCGGGTTCTGGTCTTCGCCGCCCTGTTCGGCCTGTTCGAATGGCTTCGGGGTCACGTCCTGACCGGCTTTCCCTGGAACCCTGCGGGCGCGGCGTGGGGCGCGGGGTCGGCGGTGTCGCAGTTCGCGGCGGTGGTCGGGGTCTATGGGCTGGGGATCGTCACCGTCGCGGCGGTTTCGGCCTTCGGCGTCCTGCTGGGCGAGGGGACGCGCAAGGCGCGGGCGGGCGTGGCCCTGACCGGCGCCCTGGTCCTGATCGCCCTGGCCGTCGGCGGCGCGGTGCGGCTGGGCGACGCCCGGGTGCGGCCGACCGACACCCTGGTCCGGATCGTCCAGGCCGACGTGCAGCAGGAGTCGAAATGGACGCCCGAGGCCTATCGCTCGATCGTCGATCGCTATGTGAACCTGACGGCGCGCGACGGGGCGGCGGTTCCCGACATCGTGGTCTGGCCCGAGGGCGCCCTGCCGGCCAGTTTCAACGACGTCTTCGACCCGGCCTCGGCCGACGGCGCGGCCATCGCCCGGGCGGTTCAGCCGAGGCAGACGCTGCTGGCGGGACTGGCGCGGGGAGAGGTCGGGACCGACGGTCGGGCGCGATACTACAACAGCCTGTTCGCCCTGGAGGATGTCGGCGGGGCCGGCCTTAGGGTCGCCGCCGTCTATGACAAATACCGGCTGGTGCCGTTCGGCGAGTTCCTGCCCCTGGGCGACCTGATGGGCGCCATGGGCGTGCGCAGCCTGGTGCATATGCCATCGGATTTCAGCGCCGGGCCGCGGCCGTCGCCGATCGACCTGCCCAATGCGCCGCGGGTCCAGCCGCTGATCTGTTACGAGAGCCTGTATCCCGGCTTCACGCCCGGGGCCGGCGGGCGGCCGGACTGGATCGTCAATGTCTCCAACGACGCCTGGTTCGGGGCCACCTCCGGTCCGATCCAGCATCTGAACCTGGCCAGCTATCGCGCGATCGAGACCGGATTGCCGGTGGTGCGGGCCACCCCGACCGGGGTCTCGGCCATGATCGATCCCTGGGGCCGGGTGGTGGACGGCCAACGGCTGGAGCCGGGCGAAAGCGGCGTCATCGACGCCCGATTGCCGGCGCCGGTCGGGATCACCCCCTATGGCCGGGTCGGCGACCTGTTCTTCTGGCTGATGGCGCTGGGGGGGCTGGGGCCTCTGGTCCTGCGTGTCTGGCGGAATCGTCGGCGGTGAGCCGCGACCGGCAGGACGCCGTCGATCCGGGCCAGACGGGACATATCGACGCGCCGCTGGGCGCGCGGCTCAGGATCGAACGGGCCGCGCGGATGTCGCGAAGCGCGCTGGCCGACTATCTCGGCGTCTCGGTGGCGACGATCCAGAAATGGGAGAACGGCAGCCAGCGCATCCCGGCCGGGCGGCTTTGGCAGATCTGCAGACGTCTGGGCCTCGATGTCGCCGCCCTGTTCGTCGACATGCCGCATCATGTGATCGGCGAGGTCGCGGGACTGGCCGAATCCGCACCGGATTTCGACCACGAGGACACCCGCGCCAAACGCGCCGCAGCCCTGGCCAGGACTGCCGCCGGCCTGCCCCTGGACCGGCTTGAGGTCGCCGAAACCCTGATCCGGGCGCTGAAGTCGACGCCGCGATAGGTCCAGAAATGCAACCTGAAAAAATTTTTACATGACACCTTTGCCTTAGAGGCGCATTCCATTCGCCGTTGCAACAATTCCGACGGCAGACGACCAGATGGCAAGAGGCATTGGCGAGGACGGACCCCACCCGGTGGACCGTCATGTGGGCAGGCGGGTCTGCGAAAAACGCATCAGCCTGGGATACAATCAGAGTGATCTCGGCCGGGCGCTGGGCCTGACCTTTCAGCAGATCCAGAAATACGAGAAGGGCGCCAACCGGATTTCGGCGTCCAAACTCTGGGACATCGCGCGCTTCTTCAAGGTCGATATCGGCTATTTCTTCCAGGGCCTGGGCGCCGGCCAGCCGGGCATGGCCGAAGGCGAGACCGCGCCGTTCGACCACGACTTCCCCTCGACCCGCTACACGATCGAGATCGCTCGCCTCGCGCCCCAGCTGACCAGCCGGCAACAGAAGCTGGCGCTGGAAATGATCCGGGAAATGTCTGGCAAGGATCAGGACGCCTGAGGGCGCGGCCTGAGCACCGTCGCTTCAGCCGCCCGAACGTCGCTGGCCGAACGTGGGCGCCGCCGCCTTCTGTTCGGCCCAGTAGGTCGGGCCGTCATCCGGCTTGAACATGGTGCGCGGCGTCCCGTCGCGCGACACCACGGCGAAGGTGTTGGTCGACGCCTGGTACAACAGGGTGTCGCCGTTCGGTCGCGTGGCCGTATCGACGCCGGCCGGGGGCCGGGTGGTGAAGGTCGTCACCTTGTCGAGGAAATCCTCGGCCGAGCGCGCGCCGAAATCGGCTCCGTTGCGCTCATACAGTCGCCGAACCTTCTCATCGACGGTTTCGCGCCGATTTGCGGTGATGACCGTGCGTTCGACGGGCGCCTCAGGCGTCGCGGCCTCGGCCGTCGTCGCACCCGATGCTGCCGTCAGCGCGACCCCGGCCGCGTCGGCGGCGCGCTCGCGCGTCTCGACGGCGGAATCGCCCGCGCCGCACCCCGCCAATCCCATCAGCGCCGCCATGGCCGCGCCCGCGAACAATCCGATCTTCATTCCACCCTCCATCCATCCAGAACCCGCCGAACGATGTTAGACACAAGCCGTTTGTTCTTGCAATGTTCTTTTTCAGCTCGCTCGACGCGCGCGGTCGCGGCGGCTAGACGGAGGTCATGTCCAGCGCGGCCCTGACCCACCGGAAAATCCTGCTGATCGTCGGCGGCGGCATCGCCGCCTACAAGGCGCTGGAGCTGGTGCGGCTGCTGAAGAAGGCGGGGGCACAGGTCCGCGCCGTCCTGACCGCGAGCGGGGCCGAGTTCGTCACCCCCCTGTCTCTGGCGGCCCTGACCGGAGAGGCCGTGCGCATGGGCCTGTTCCACCCCGACGACGAGACGACCATGGGTCATATCGAGCTGTCGCGCTGGGCCGATCTGGTTGTTGTCGCGCCGGCGACGGCGGGGCTGATCGCCAAGGCCGCGAACGGCATGGCCGACGACCTGGCCTCCACGACCCTGCTGGCCACCGACAAGCGGGTGCTGCTGGCCCCGGCGATGAACGTGCGCATGTGGCTGCACCCGGCGGTTAAGGCCAATGTCGCCCGTCTTACGGGCTTCGCCGGCTTTCACGGCATGGCGGTGGTCGGGCCGGACGAGGGCGAAATGGCCTGCGGCGAGTTCGGTCCCGGCCGGATGGCC
This sequence comes from Alphaproteobacteria bacterium, assembly GCA_018820205.1. Lineage (GTDB taxonomy): Bacteria > Pseudomonadota > Alphaproteobacteria > Caulobacterales > Caulobacteraceae > Brevundimonas. The sequence continues at coordinate 3,416 of JAHJOK010000056.1, read as the reverse complement.
GAGCCGGCGGCGATTCTTGAGGCGATCTCCAGCCTGCTGAGCGGTCCCGACGGGCGTGCGCTGACCGGTCGCCGCGCGGTGGTGACGGCCGGGCCGACGTTCGAGCCGATCGACCCGGTGCGGGGACTGACCAATCGCTCCAGCGGCAAACAGGGCTACGCCATCGCCGTCGCCCTGGCCGAGCGGGGGGCCGAGGTCACCCTGGTGTCCGGGCCGACGGGTCTGGCCGCGCCGGTCGGGGTCACGCGCATCGACGTCGAGACGGCGGTGGAGATGAAGGCGGCGACCGAGGGCGCGCTGCCGGCCGACATCGCGGTGCTCAGCGCTGCCGTGGCCGATTGGCGGGTCGACACCGTCGCCGGCGGCAAGATCAAGAAGGCCCCGGGCGGCCCGCCGACCCTGGCCCTGATCGAGAACCCGGACATCCTCGCCGGCATCGCCAAACCGGGCCCGAACCGGCCCGCCCTGGTCATCGGTTTCGCCGCGGAGACCACGGACCTGGAGGCCAACGCCCGCTCGAAGCTGTCGCGGAAGGGCTGCGACTGGATCGTCGGCAACGACGTCTCGGCCGACGTGTTCGGCGCGGACGGCAACACCGTGCTGCTGGTGACCCGCGACGGCGCCGAGCCCTGGCCGCGCCTGTCCAAGACCGAGGTGGCCGCGCGACTGGCCGACCGCATCGCCGATCATTTCTCCCCCCAAGCCTGAGAGCCCCGTCTTGACCACGCTTCGCATTCTGCGTCTGCCCCATTCCGAGGGCCTGCCCCTGCCCGCCTATGAGACCGCCGGATCGGCCGGGATGGACCTGCGAGCCGCCGTGCCGGAGGACGCGCCGGTGACGCTGGAGCCGGGCGCGCGGGCCCTGGTCCCGACCGGGCTGAAGATCGCGCTGGAGCAGGGGTGGGAAGCGCAGATCCGGCCCCGCTCAGGCCTGGCCCTGAAGCACGGGATCAGCGCGCCGAACACGCCGGGCACGATCGACAGCGACTACCGCGGCGAGGTCGGGGTCATCCTGATCAACCTGGGTCAGGAGCCGTTCGTGATTAAACGCGGCGAGCGCATCGCCCAGATGGTCGTGGCCGCCGTGGCCCAGGCGACGGTCGCCGAAGTCGATAGCCTGGACGACACCGCGCGGGGCGCGGGCGGGTTCGGCTCGACCGGCCGATAAAGACTCGCATCCATTCCGGGATACCGGCGTTTACTCTGCCAACGGCCAAGCTGGGCCGTGAGCAACGACCCGGAGCGTGAGTGATGGAAGAGTTCTTCGCCCAGCTGGGCAATCTGATCCAAGGGGTGTTCGCCCTCACACAGAGCGGGTTCGACAGCGTCAATCAGGTGGTTGGGCTGATCATCGCCCTGATCGCGGCCTTCATGATGCCGGCCTGGCGCAGTCTGTTCAGCACGGCCCTGGGCGCGACATTGGTCTATATCCTGGTGGGCCTGTTGCGACCGATGCTGGACGGCGGCGCGTTCGCGCTGCCGGATTTGATGAGCATGACTTTCTGGATGACTGTGCTGGCCCTCTTCCTGGCCTTTTCGGTGGTCATCGCGGTCTTCTTCTTCGTCAAGACACTGCTGGGTGGCGGTCATCGTCACCGGGTGCACGCTCACTAGGTCGGATGGCGGGCGTTCGCGTCCGCCCTTTCCCTTTGCACGAGAGGGGTCTATATGGCCCCTCACATCGTTAGACCGGCGTCCAACGGCGTCGTTCAAAGCGGCGGCCGTCGGGGCCGACCGCTTTTATTTTTGCCTGAGATCCAGCCCCTTGCGCGCCAAGACCGTCGAAGACCGCCAGATCCTGGAGCTGATCGATCCCGTCGCGGAATCGATCGGTCTGGATATCGTGCGCGTTCGCCTGATGGGCGGGACCTTGCGTCGGCGGCTGCAGGTCATGGCCGAGCGCCCGGCCGACAACGACATCGACGTCGGCGAGTGCGCGCGCCTGAGCCGCGCCATGTCCGAGGTGCTGGACGCCGCCGACCCCATCGCGGGCGAATACCTGCTGGAGGTGTCATCGCCCGGCGTCGACCGGCCGCTGACCCGGCTAAAGGATTTCGACCTGTTCGAGGGCTTCGAAGCGCGCCTTGAAACCGACCGGATGATCGAGGGGCGCAAACGCTTCAAGGGTCTGGTCGCGGGCGTGGAAGGCGACAATATCGCCATCGACCTGGACGGCGAGGACGACACCGCCCTGATCCCCTTCGACTGGCTGGTGGACGCCAAGCTGGTCATGAACGACGCCCTGTTGAAACGCGGCGCCGCGATCCGCGCCGCGCGGGGCGAACCCGAAGATGACGGCCTGCCCGAAGGCTCGCCCGAAGACCGCAACAACACCACCAAGACTTCTGAGGACGACGCCTGATGGCCGTGACCGGTATTTCCGCCAATCGCCTGGAACTTCTGCAGATCGCCAACGCGGTCGCCCAGGAAAAGAACATCGACCGCGAGATCGTCATCGAGGCCCTGGAGGAAGCCATCCAGAAGGGCGCCAAGTCGCGCTACGGCGCCCATCACGATATCCGCGCCAGGATCGACCCCAAGACCGGCGAACTGGCCCTGACCCGTCACGTCACCATCGTCGAGGACGACTGGATGCCGGAAGACGAGCTGGAGGAGTTCAACGACTCGGCCATGGTGCGCCTGACCGATGCGTCCAAGCGCGATCCCGAGGCGGTCGTCGGCAAGGAATACGTCGAAGACCTGCCGCCGTTCGAGTTCGGTCGCGTCCAGACCCAGATGGCTCGTCAGGTCATCACCGGAAAGGTCCGCGAGGCCGAGCGCGCCAACCAGTACGAAGAGTTCAAGGATCGCGTCGGCGAGATCGTCAACGGCACCGTCAAGCGCGTCGAATACGGCAACACCATCGTCGATCTGGGCCGGGGCGAGGGCATCATGCGCCGCGACCAGTCGATCCCGCGCGAAATCTTCAACATCGGCGACCGGATCCGCACCTACATCTACGACGTGCGTCCCGAGGCCAAGGGCCCGCAGATCATGCTGTCGCGGGCGCACCCAGGCTTCATGGCCAAGCTGTTCGCCCAGGAAGTGCCCGAGGTCTATGACGGCGTGATCGAGATCCGCGCCGCCGCCCGCGACAGCGGCTCGCGCGCCAAGATGGCCGTGCTGTCGAACGATTCCTCAATCGATCCTGTCGGCGCCTGCGTCGGCATGCGCGGCTCGCGCGTTCAGGCGGTCGTGGCCGAGCTGCAGGGCGAGAAGATCGACATCATCCAGTGGAACCCGGACGAGCCGACCTTCATCGTCAACGCCCTGGCCCCGGCCGAGGTGTCCAAGGTGGTGCTGGACGAGGAAGCCGACCGCGTCGAGGTCGTCGTGCCCGACGAACAGCTGTCGCTGGCCATCGGCCGTCGCGGCCAGAACGTGCGTCTGGCCTCCCAACTGACCGGCTGGCAGAT
>JAHJOK010000055.1 GCA_018820205.1 Alphaproteobacteria bacterium | reverse complement strand
CCCTTCATCACGCTGGCGTCGTCAACCGCGATATCGCCGCGGTTGCGGAAGAAGGTCACCAGGATGGCCAGGCCGACGGCGGCCTCGGCTGCGGCGACGGTCAGGACGAACATGGCCATGATCTGCCCCTGCACGTCGTTCGGATAGGCAGAGAAGGCGACGAAAGTGATGTTCACGGCCAGCAGGATCAGCTCGACCGACATCAGGATGATGATGACGTTCTTGCGGTTCACGAAGATGCCGAAGACGCCGATGGTGAACAGCATCGCGCCCACCGCCAGATAGTGCTGCAGGGTGACTTCCATCAGCGCAGCTCCTCGCCGGTGACGCCGACGCCGGTCACGACGCCCTTGATCTCGACCGAGGTGTTGCGGTCGCGGTTGGTCTGGTCGCCCGGATCCTGACGGCGCACCGAGGTGCGCTTGCGCAGGGTCAGCACGATGGCGCCGATCATGGCGATCAGAAGCACGATGCCGGCCGCCTGGAAGATGTAGACATAGTCCGTATAGAGCACCCGCCCGATGACCTCGACGTTCGAGGCGTCGGCCGCCGCCGCCACCGGCGCGACAGCATCGGCCGCCGCCCCGCCCTGCACGACCACGATCGAGATCATGATCATTTCGGCCAGCAGCACGCCCGCCACGATGGCGGCCAGGGGCAGATAGTTGGCGTAACCCTCGCGCAACCGGACGAAATCGACGTCCAGCATCATGACGACGAACAGGAACAGCACCGCCACCGCGCCAACGTAGACGACGACCAGCAGCATCGCCAGGAACTCCGCGCCCAACAGCACGAACAGTCCCGCCGACGAGAAGAAGGCCAGGATCAACCACAGCACCGAGTGCACGGGGTTGCGCGCGGTCACGACCAGCAGGCCGGACATCACGGCCACCGCCGACAGCAGATAGAAGGCTATGCCTTGCAGCATGGGAGGGACGATGCCCCTTTCAGTCGGTTGGACGGCGAACCCACCGGGATTCGCGCGCTTCGTTTAGCGATAGGGGGCGTCGAGTTCCAGATTCTTCGCGATCTGCCGTTCCCAGCGGTCGCCGTTATCCAGAAGTCGTTGCTTGTCGTAATAGAGTTCTTCCCGCGTTTCGGTGGCGAACTCCGAGTTCGGCCCCTCCACGATGGCGTCCACCGGACAGGCCTCCTGGCACAGGCCGCAGTAGATGCATTTGACCATGTCGATGTCGTAGCGGGTCGTGCGACGGCTGCCGTCCGAACGCGGCTCGGATTCGATCGTGATGGCCTGGGCCGGGCAGATGGCCTCGCACAGCTTGCAGGCGATGCAGCGTTCCTCGCCGTTCGCATAGCGGCGAAGGACGTGTTCGCCCCGGAAGCGCGGCGACTGCGGATTGCGTTCGAACGGATAGTTCACCGTCATCTTGGGACGGACCATCTGTTTCAGCGACAGGCCGATGGCGCCGACCAGATCGATCATCATGGCCCCCTTGGCGGCCTGGGCGATACGGGTGATCATCGGACGGGGTCTCCCGGACGCGTGCAATCGCGCTCGTAGCGATCCGTGTCCTTGTTCATGATGGCGCACAGGCGCTGACGTTCGGCTTCGCGCTGTTGGATGCCGTCCTGGCGACGCTGCCATTGATAAATCGACTGAGGTTCCGCCTCATAGGGCGGGGGAATGGCGCAGGCGGAGGCGCCGAGCGCCGCGATCGACAGGGCGGCCATGCGAATCACGCCCCCACCGCAAAGACGCGCCAGGCCGACACGATGACCACGGCCACCAGCGACGTCGGCAGGAAGATCTTCCAGCCCAGGCGCATCAGCTGATCGTAGCGGTAGCGAGGCACGAAAGCCTTCACCAGCGAGATCATGAAGAACCAGAAGACGATCTTGGCGAAGAAGACCAGGAACAGCAGCAGGTTGACCAGGAACGGCGGCCAGTCGGCGGCGAAGTCGATGGGGAAACCGGGGTTCCAGCCGCCGAAGAACAGAATGCTCATCATCGCGCACATGAAGATGATGTTCACGTACTCGCCCATCATGAACAGCAGATATGGCGTCGACGAGTATTCGACCTGATAGCCGGCCACCAGTTCGGACTCGGCCTCGGGCAGGTCGAACGGCGGCCGGTTGGTCTCGGCCAGAGCCGAGATGAAGAACATGATCGACATCGGGAACAGCACGACGATCAGGGGCCAGGTATCCGCCCCGCCGCCGAACCCGTACCAGTTCCAGAACCACCCCTCCTGCGCCACCACGATGGACGACAGGTTCATGGTCCCGGCCAGCAGGATGACGTTGATGATGATCAGGCCGATCGAGACCTCGTAGCTGACCATCTGGGCCGCGGACCGCAGCGACCCCAGGAACGGGTATTTCGAGTTGGACGCCCAGCCGCCCATGATGATGCCGTAGACGCCCAGCGACGAGATCGCGAAGACGTACAGGATGCCGACGTTCAGGTCGGAGATGACCCAGCCCGGCGCGAACGGAATGACGGCCCAGACGATGAAGGCGGTGATCACCGTGATCACCGGCGCGATCAGGAACACCATCTTGTCCGCGCCGGCCGGGACGACAATCTCCTTCAGCACGAATTTGATCATGTCGGCGAACGACTGAAGCAGGCCGAACGGGCCGACGACGTTGGGCCCCTTTCGCATCTGCACGCCCGCCCAGATCTTGCGGTCGGCCAGCAGCAGGAAGGCCACGGCGATCAGCACGCCGACGGTGACCAGAGCGACGGCGCCGGTGGTGGCCAGGGTCCAGCCGAGCGGGGTGGTCCAGAAAGAACTCGTTTCCATGGACCTACTCCGCCGCCAGCAGGGCCGGAGACATGCGCAGTGCGCTCAGCTCGGCCATCGTCGCGCTGGCGCGCGCGATCGGGTTGTTCAGGTACGGATCGACCACGGCCGAGACGAAGGCGACGTCGCCGAGTTCGCCCTTCTTGCCCAGGCCCGTAACGTCGAACGACCCGGCCGGAGCCAGATAGTCGATGCGGCCGAAGGTCGGGTGGTCCGCCATCAGCTTCGTGCGCAGTTGATCCAGCGTATCGTACGGCAGGGTGTGGCCGACGCGTTCCGACAGCGCGCGAAGGATGGCCCAGTCTTCCTTGGCGTCGCCCTTCGGGAAGACGGCGCGTTCGCCCATCTGAACCCGGCCCTCGGTGTTGACATACAGGCCCGACTTCTCGGTCCAGGCGGCCCCCGGCAGGATGACGTCGGCGGTGTGAGCGCCCCGGTCGCCGTGGCTGCCCAGATAGACCTTGAAAGCCTTCGATGCGCCGGTCTCGATCTCGTCGGCGCCCAGCAGGAACAGGAGGTCGAGCGCGTTCGGCTGGACCATCTCGTGCGCCGTCAGACCGCCGGATGAAGGCACGAAGCCCATGTCCAGACCGCCCACGCGGGCGGCGGCGTGGTGCAGGACGTTGAAGCCGTTCCAGCCGTCCTTAACGACGCCAAACCGGGCGGCCAGCTTGCCGAGCTGCTGCAGAACCTTGGAGCCGTCTGGCCCCGTCAGGGCGCCGGCGCCGACCACGATGGCCGGTCGTTCGGCGTTCGTCAGGGCGTCCGTCGCGGCCTTCGGCAGCTTGGCCAGCGTCTTGGTCCCCCGGCCGACGACGTCGTATTCGTAGGTCAGGTCGGCGGCCTCGCCGATGACGCCGACGCGGGTCTTGCCGGCCAGCCAGCTCTTGCGGATCCGCTGGTTCAGCAGCGGCGCCTCGGTGCGCGGATTGACGCCCACCAGCAGGATGGAGTCCGCGTTTTCAAGACCTTGCAGACCGGTGTTGAACAGCCATCCCTCGCGCGGGCCATAGCCCATCGCTGAGCCGTCCTGACGACAGTCGGTGTTGGCTGAGCCCAAGGCGCGGAACAGGTCCAGCACGGCCTTCATCGATTCCGCGTCCTGCAGGTCGCCGGCGACGACGCCGACCCGCTCCGCCGGGGCCGCCTTGAGTTTCGATGCAACGACGTTCAGCGCCTCGTCCCACGAGGCGGCGCGAAGCTTGCCGTTCTCACGGACATAGGGCCGGTCCAGACGGCGGGCCTGCAGGCCGTCGACGACGTAGCGGCTCTTGTCCGACAGCCACTCTTCGTTGATGCCCTCGTGCACGCGAGGCAGGATGCGCATGACCTCGGCCCCCTTGGACTGGGCCGAGATGTTCGACCCCAGGGCGTCCATGACGTCGATGGTCTCGGTCTTCTTCAGTTCCCACGGACGATAGTGGAACTGCCACGGACGGTGGGTCAGGGCGCCGACCGGGCACAGGTCGTTGACGTTGCCCGAAAGCTCGGAATTCACCGCGCTTTCCAGATAGGTGGTGATCTCGGCGTCTTCTCCGCGCGAAATCATGCCGATGTCCGGCACGCCCGCAACTTCCGACACGAACCGAACGCAGCGGGTGCACTGGATGCACCGCGTCATGAAGGTCTTGATGGTCGGACCCATGTTCTTTTCTTCGACCGCGCGCTTGTTCTCGGCATAGCGGGACCCGTCGCGGCCATAGCCCATGGCCTGGTCCTGCAGGTCGCACTCGCCGCCCTGGTCGCAGATCGGGCAGTCCAGCGGGTGGTTGATGAGCAGGAACTCCATCACCCCTTCGCGGGCCTTCTTGACCATCGGCGTGTCGGTGAAGATTTCCTGGTTCTCGGCGGCCGGCAGGGCGCACGACGCCTGCGGCTTGGGCGGTCCAGGCTTCACCTCGACCAGGCACATGCGGCAGTTGCCGGCGATCGACAGCCGCTCGTGATAGCAGAAACGCGGGATCTCGTGCCCGGCGCGCTCGGCGACCTGGAGCACGGTCATACCGGGCTCGAACTCGACTTCGACGCCGTTGACCTTGGCGACGGGCATCAGCGGACCTCTTCTTCAGCGCGGACGACCTCGGTGGCCGTCTGCGTCGTACCGTCAGGCAGGGTTTGGGTGATCTCGATCTCGTCGCCGCGCAGGGCGTAGCGCACGACCGGATCACCGGATTCATTCAGCCACCGCACATCGGCGGGATCAGGCAGGTCCAGCGGCTTCCACACGACCAGACCGTCGCCGGCGCGGCATTGGGCCTTCATCACGCCGCCATCGACGGGCGCGCGCCACTGGGCGTTGACGACCTCGCCCTCGAGGCCGGTCAGTTCAATCGCCGCCAGGTCCTGGCCATGGATGGCGGCGAGGCCCGCGCGACAGACGCGGCGCAGGTCGACAGCGGTCAGGACGGCCGGGCTCTGGGCCACAGCGTCGGACACGGGCGCGGTCGCCGCGACGATCTCGGCAGGCGTCGGCTCGGTCTCGGCCTTGGGTCCGCAGGCGGCCAGCATTCCCAGGGCAAGCAACAGGATCGGGGCGCGCATCATCCGCAGTCCCCTTCCCGCACGCAACCGTCGATCAGCGCGGCCCAGCGCGCATAGCCCGGCGCGGTCAGGTGCAGGTCGTCCTCGGTCACGGCCGGGTCGAGCCGGTCGCCCTGGACGACGAAGGTGGTGTGAATGTCGACATAGGCCGCGCCGTGCTCGGCGGCGGCGGCTTGCAGCCGGGTGTTCAGGTCACGGACGCGGGCGTCGAACTCGGGCTGGCGCGGCAGGACGCTCTGCACCACCACGGGCGTGTCCGGCAGGGCGGTTTTCCACAGGGCCAGAAGTTGCCCGACATGATCGGCAATCTCGGCCGGAGACTGACCATTGGCCAGATCGTTGGTGCCGATCAGCAGCAGGATGCGGCCCGGTTTGGCATCGACCACCTGACCGTACCGCACCAGCAACCCCTCGGCCCGGTCACCCCCGATGCCATAGTTGCGCGTCGCCACCCCGGGGAACAGCGCGGCCCAGTCGCCGCCCTCAGTGATGCTGTCGCCGACGAAGGCGACGCCGCCGTTCAGCGGCTGATAGTCGGAAAAGATGATCGTCCGCTCGCGATAGTGGTTGGTCAGCCAGTCGTTGCCGACATAGGCCGCAGGCGTCGGCACGACGTCCTGACGTGGCGCGGGCAGTTCGATGGCGGCCAGCCGGGTCGCGATCTCATTCCGGGCGTCCGGAACCTGTGCGGCGGCCGTCAACGCGAGCGCCCCCGTCAGCGTGACGAGACCCGCGATCCAGCCCAGACGTCGAGACATCACGCCCATCCCCTATTCCGCCGCGATCGCATGGCCGGCGAAATTCGCGCGGCGGGTGCGGTAGGCCGAGATGCGGTCCTCGATCTCGTGACGGAAGTGGCGGATCAGGCCCTGGACCGGCCACGCGGCGGCGTCGCCCAGGGCGCAGATCGTGTGACCCTCGACCTGACCGGCGACGTCGAGCAACAGGTCGATCTCCGACGGATCCGCCTCGCCCACGGCCATCCGTTCCAGCACGCGCCACATCCAGCCGGTGCCCTCGCGGCACGGTGTGCACTGTCCGCAGCTCTCGTGCTTGTAGAAATAGCTGATGCGGGCGATCGCCTTCACCAGGTCGGTCGATTCGTCCATGACGATGACGGCCGCGGTGCCCAGGCCCGACTTCATGTCGCGCAGGCTGTCGAAATCCATCAGCGCCGTTTCGGACATCTCGCGCGTGATCAACGGCACGGACACGCCGCCCGGGATCACGGCCTTCAGATTGCCCCAGCCCCCGCGAACGCCGCCGCAGTGTTCTTCCAGCAGCTGACGCAGCGGGATCGACATGGCCTCTTCGACATTGCACGGGCGGTTCACGTGGCCGCTGATCGACATCAGCTTGGTGCCGGTGTTGTTGGCCCGGCCGAAGCCGGCGAACCACTCGGCCCCGCGACGCAGGATGGTGCCGACGACCGCGATCGACTCGACGTTGTTCACCGTGGTCGGGCAACCGTACAGGCCGGCGCCGGCCGGGAACGGCGGTTTCAGGCGCGGCTGGCCCTTCTTGCCTTCGAGGCTTTCCAGCAGGGCCGTCTCTTCGCCGCAGATATAGGCCCCGGCGCCGTGGTGGATATAGACGTCGAAATCCCAGCCGTGGACGTTGTTCTTGCCGATCAGATTGGCCTCGTAGGCCTGTTTGACCGCAGCCTCCATCCGCTCGCGTTCCAGCACATATTCGCCGCGCAGATAGATGTAGCAGGCGTGAGCCTGCATCGCGAACGACGCGATCAGGCAGCCCTCGATCAGCAGGTGGGGATCATGACGCATGATCTCCCGGTCCTTGCAGGTGCCGGGCTCGGACTCGTCGGCGTTGACCACCAGATAGTGGGGCCGATCCTTCAGCTCTTTCGGCATGAAGGACCACTTCAGGCCGGTCGAGAAGCCGGCGCCGCCACGTCCGCGCAGGCCCGAGTTCTTGACGTTGGTGATCAGCCAGTCGCGGCCCATCGCCAGCATGTCTGGCACGGCGTTCCAGCAGCCGCGGTTCTTCGCCCCTTCCAGACCCCAGTCCTGGAGCCCGTACAGGTTGGTGAAGATGCGATCCTTGTCCTGCAGCAGGCCGGCCATCAGCGGTTTTCCTCCACCACTGCCGCCGACGCCCTCGCCACGCGGGCGCGACAGTTCGCTGCGACGGTCGCCCGTCGGGCGTTCGCTTGGCGGAGGCGGACGCTGGCCGCTTGAGGCTGCAGGTGTCTGATCAGGCGCATTCGGTAAACCGGCGGGAGAAGGCGGAGGGGACGGCGCGGAGGGCGATGGCGCTACAGGCGCTGAGGCTCCGCCCAGAGGCAAAGCGCCGGCGCCCATCATATTGGCCATAAACAAGCCGGCGACACCGCGCTTGCCCGAATTCCTGGATGCCACGACGGTCCCCCGAACGTCTTGAGATCACGGATATTGCACCGGCCGTCGGACAATCGCGCGACGGTTCGCCGTGGGCGAGAAGGACGGTCATTGGGCGACCCCTTCCAGCTCGGCCATGCGGCGGCGGTGATGGCGGTTGCGCAGATAGGTGGTGGCGATGACCAGGGCCCAGCCGGCGGCCAGCAGGCCGTAACCGATCACGACCGAGCCCGCGGGCAGACCCAGGAAGCCGCGCGAGGCGCCGACGCAAAACAGCGCGGCGAGCAGGATCAAGGCGAGACCCGACCACCGCAGCGGCAGGGCGACAGCCCGCAGCTCCGCCCGGTAGGCGGCGCGGCCTTCTTCGGTTTCGAGGTCGGGGCCAGTCGTCACGCGGAGACGGGCTCCGTGTTCGGCAGCTTCGTGATCGGTTTGGCGGCCGAGCCGTCATAGAGCTTGGGATCGGTCAGGGTCAGGGCGCCGCCTTCGGGCGCCGAGTTGACCCGGTCGACGTACGGACCCGGCTTGGGCTTCTTGCCCGCCGCGAAGTCGTCGATGATCTTGTTCATGTCGGCGGCGGTCAGGTCTTCGTGGTAGTAGTCGTTGACCATGGCCATCGGCGCGTTGACGCAGGCGCCCAGGCACTCGACCTCTTCCCAATAGAATTTGCCGTCGGCCGACAGGGTCTGTTTCGGACCGATCCGGTCCTTGCAGACCTTCATCAGCTCGCCCGATCCGCGCAGCATGCACGGTGTCGTGCCGCAGACCTGGATCAGGGCGGCCGAGCCGACCGGCTCCAGCATGAACATGGTGTAGAAGGTCGCGACCTCCAGCACCCGGATATACGCCATGCCCAAAAGGTCGGCGATGGCGCGCAGGGCGGGCTCCGAGACCCAGCCTTCCTGCTTCTGCACCAGCCACAGGATCGGGATCACCGCCGACTGGCGACGGTCAGACGGATATTTGGCGATCCACCAGTCGGCCTTCGACTTCGTCGCCTTCGAGAAAGCGAACGAAGCAGGCTGTATCTTGGCGAGACGACGAACGCTCATGCGCTCAACTCCATGACCTTCGTCATTCCGGGCGTAGCGCAGCGGAGACCCGGAACAAGGCGGCGCCGAAGCGAAGCGAAGGCGAAATGTTTCATCAGACTCATGCGCGACAGTTTCGCGCTCTCGCGCGCCGCCTTGTTCCGGGTCTGCGGCGCAAGCGCGCCTTCGCCCGGAATGACGAAAGCAAGGCGGGTCATGCTCTACCCATCCAACGGTTCAGGCGCGCGCCCCAGACCGCCTTGCCGGCGTTCGCGAGATCGCGGGAAAGCCAGGACATCGGCGGCAGGAACCGCACGGCCATCTGGCTGAGAAAGATGAAGCCGCTCATCCAGACGATCGAGCGCAGGTTGGCCTCCAGGAAGCCCCTTCCCTCCGCCAGATAGCCGGCGCGATAGGCCCCGCGCACCAAGGTGACGCCCGCAATGCCCGGCGCCGCGACCATGGCCGAGGCCAAGCCGAATTTGGCGTTGCCCATCACCGCGCGGCGGCGCGGCGAGAAGACGAACTGCACCGCCACGCCGAACAACAGGAAGCCGACGAAGGCTATGGCCTGAAGTTGGGTGAAGAGCGGATCCACGACGAACGCACTCACCGGTCGACCTCGCCGAAGACGATGTCGAGCGATCCCAGGATGGCGGAGACGTCGGCCAGCATATGGCCGCGGTTCATCCAGTCCATCGCCTGAAGGTGACGGAAGCCGGGGGCCGAGATCTTCACGCGGTACGGCTTGTTGGTGCCGTCACTGACCAGATAGATGCCGAACTCGCCCTTGGGCGCCTCGACGGCGGCATAGACCTCGCCGGCCGGGGTGTGGAAGCCTTCGGTGTAGAGCTTGAAGTGATGGATCAGGGCTTCCATCGACCGCTTCATTTCGCCGCGCGTCGGGGGAACGATCTTGTTGTTCTCGACCATGACCGGATCGCCGGGGCAGTTCCGGAGCTTGTGGATGCACTGCTCCATGATGTGCACCGACTGCTTCATCTCCTCGATGCGGACCAGGTAGCGGTCCCAGCAGTCGCCGTTCTTGCCGACGACCACGTCGAACTGCAGCTCGGCGTAGCATTCGTAGGGCTGCGATTTGCGCAGGTCCCAGGCGATGTCCGAACCCCGGATCATCACGCCGGAGAAGCCCCAGGCCAAGGCCTGTTCCTTGGACACGACGCCGATGTCGACGTTGCGCTGTTTGAAGATACGGTTCTCGGTGACGAGGCTTTCGATCTCTTTCAGCGCGGCCGGGAACTCCGCGCACCAGCGGCCGATGTCGTCGATCAGGGCCATGGGCAGGTCCTGATGCACGCCGCCGGGCCGGAAATAGTTGGCGTGCAGACGCGCGCCGCAGGCCCGCTCGTAGAACACCATCAGTTTTTCGCGCTGCTCGAAGCCCCACAGCGGCGGCGTCAGGGCGCCGACGTCCAGCGCCTGGGTCGTCACGTTCAGCATGTGCGACAGGATGCGGCCGATTTCCGAATACAGCACCCGGATCAGCTGCGCGCGATACGGCACCTCGATCTCCAGCAGCCGCTCGATGGCCAGGCAGAAGGCGTGCTCCTGGTTCATCGGCGCGACATAGTCCAGCCGGTCCAGATAGGGCACGTTCTGGAGATAGGTGCGGGCCTCCATCAGCTTCTCGGTGCCGCGATGCAGCAGGCCGATGTGCGGATCGACGCGCTCGACGACCTCGCCGTCCAGTTCCAGCACCAGACGCAGCACGCCGTGCGCCGCCGGGTGCTGGGGGCCGAAATTGATCGTGAATTTGCGATCATCCATCTCGCGCGCGTGGGCGGTGCGGCCGTCCTCGAAGGCGATCCGGCCCAGGTCGTCGGCGACCAGGTCCAGTTCGGACACGTTCGGAGTCTCGTTCTTGATCGTGTGTCCGTCAGCCATCAGGCCTTGCCTCCCGACGGCTTGGCGCCCGCAACCGCGGCGGCCTGCGCGGTCTTCTCGTCGCCGGGCAGAACGGGCGCGGGATATTCGGCGCCTTCCCAGGGCGACAGGAAATCGAAGTTGCGGAATTCCTGCGTCAGTTTGACGGGCTCATAGACCACCCGCTTCTGTTCTTCGTCGTAACGGACCTCGACATAGCCCGTCATCGGGAAATCCTTGCGCAGCGGATGCCCCTGGAACCCGTAGTCGGTCAGCAGCCGGCGCAGGTCCGGGTGGTCCGAGAACAGCATGCCGTACATGTCGAACGCCTCGCGCTCGAACCATTCGGCCGACGGATAGACGCCGATGACCGTTGGAACCGGCTGGACCTCGTCGGTCGCGACCTTGACCCGGATGCGGGCGTTCCGCGTCAGCGAAAGCAGATGATAGACCACGTCGAACCGCTCGGCCCGATCCGGATAGTCGACGCCGCAGACGTCCAGCAACTGCTGGAACCCGAACCGGTCGCGCAAGTCGGTCAGGACCTCGACGATCCGGTCGCGGTGACAGGCGATGGTCAGCTCGCCATAGGCCACGGTCGCGTCGACCTGCAGCTCGGCGACCATTTCCTGACCCAGGGGCGTCAGGGTCTCGGTGTTGCGCGCGACGGCGGCCAGATGCCCGTTCATCGTTCGATCGTCCCGGTGCGACGGATCTTCTTCTGCAACTGCAGCAGGCCGTAGACCAGGGCCTCGGCCGTCGGCGGGCATCCGGGCACATAGGCGTCGACCGGCACGATCCGGTCGCAGCCGCGCACGACGCTGTAGCTGTAGTGATAATAGCCGCCGCCGTTGGCGCAGCTGCCCATCGACAGCACGTAACGCGGGTCCGGCATCTGGTCGTAGACCTTGCGCAGGGCCGGAGCCATCTTGTTGGTCAGGGTGCCGGCGACGATCATCAGGTCCGACTGACGCGGGCTGGCGCGCGGGGCCATGCCGAACCGCTCCAGATCGTAACGCGGCATCGACGCCTGGATCATCTCCACGGCGCAGCAGGCCAGGCCGAAGGTCATCCACATCAGGCTGCCGGTGCGGGCCCAGTTGATGACGTCGTCCAGCGACGCGGTCAGAAAGCCCTGCTCGGCGATCTCGGTATTGACCGCCTCGAAGAATTTGTCGTGCAGCTTGGGGTCATAGCCTTCGACAGTTGAACGCGCGCCCACACCATAGGCGGTCGGCAGCGGCGAGGACGGGGCGATCAGGCCAGACCCGCCGGTCAGGGGGGGAGAGATCACTGCCATTCCAGCGCGCCCTTCTTCCATTCGTAGATGAAGCCGACGGTCAGCACGCCCAGGAAGGCCATCATCGACCAGAAGGCGAACACCATCTCGGGCCGCGCCAGATCGAACATCGACACCGCCCACGGGAACAGGAAGGCCACTTCCAGGTCGAAGATGATGAACAGGATCGACACCAGATAGAACCGCACGTCGAACTTCATCCGCGCATCGTCGAAGGCGTTGAACCCGCACTCATAGGCCGACAGCTTCTCCGCGTCCGGGTTGGACGGGGCCAGGGCCCAGGAGGCGACCATGAAGCCGACCCCGATCACGAGGGCGATGCCCACGAAGATCACGATCGGCAGATATTGCAGAAGAAATGCGTTCATTCGGATTCGTCCACGCCGCGAGGGAGGGCGGCGGATTCGGCGCTTTCTAGACCCAACCCGGCGACGGTTCAAACCCAAGCGGCGAAAGGATTTTTCTTGCGAACGGTTCGCACGAAATCGCCAAACCCATGCGGCCGGACGGTCAGCGCGCGGCGATGCGGAAATCTGTCGCAAACGCCCGAATGGTCGCTTGACACCGGACCGAGCGCCCGCCTAAACGACGCCCCTCGCCGCGACGGAAACGCCGCTGCGGGAAACGCGGGTGTAGCTCAGTTGGTTAGAGTGCCGGCCTGTCACGCCGGAGGTCGCGGGTTCGAGTCCCGTCACTCGCGCCACTTTCTGTGATTGCAGAAAGTGGCGCGGCCGCCCCAAGTGGGCACCACAGTTAAAAATGCCGCTACCCCGAGCCGACAAGGGCAATCAATCCCGAACTCATGCTCGCTTCATCGCCGAATGCCATCAACCGTTGCGGCAGCGTAAGAAGCACCTTAGCACTCAGTCCACAATGACCGATCAATTGATCGACATGAACCTGCCGGAGTCGTTTCACCGCCTCAAGCGGACGGTGATGCTTTTCGCTGCTGCGTTCGCAATCCTTGGCTTGAGCGCCTCTTCGGCCGAGCACGAACTGCACTCTCCATTCTTAGATATCAAAGTCGCCACCTGGATCGTCCGGTGGATTCTCTGGTTGGGCGGCGCCTACTATCTTGTGGGTTTTCTAATGGAGGCTCTCGCCGCTCGCCAAATCAATTCGAAAGCATTGCGAGGAAGTGAATTCAGACGACTAGAACAGCACATTGAGTCGCTCGCCGATCGTGGCCAAGTTCACGATGAAGCCTATGAGGAGATCGAGCAGAACTGGAGAAACTCGGTCAGTGCTTACGAGCAGACCCTACGCGTTTATCGGGAAGAGCCCTACCCCCTCTATCACAACAAGCAATCTATTATAGAACTGATTAAATCAGCGTTATCAGATCTTGAATCTGACATACGCGCGGCCCAATCCAATCGCTCCGGTGTTGATAACGAAATCACTCGCCGTGTCGAAAAGACTAGTAACATTCTGTCCGCTGAAATATCAGGCTTCTATGTCGAATCGCCACCTCCACCAGATTTAGCCGAAGACGTGTTGACGGGAAGAGGTACGAAGTGGGTAAACGAACTCAAAGCATCCTCTTCTGAACTGAGCGCTTCTTTAGAGACGTTCCACAGAGATCTGACTAAGCTTAGTCCGCGGATCACCGGGGGCCGACGCGTTAGCTTCTGGATATGGGAAATCGGCGGCGCTGCCGGTGCATTTACGCTAAGTACTATTGTAGGCTGGTGGCCAGCCTTCGCGGCCTAGGCTCAGGACTCATAGCCAGAACAGCACGGTCGCGGCGAGGGCGATGGCGGACAGGAAGACGGTCGGACAGCGATCGTATCGGGTGGCAACACGCCGCCAGTCCTTGAGCCGTCCGAACATGATCTCTATGCGGTTT
>JAHJOK010000004.1 GCA_018820205.1 Alphaproteobacteria bacterium | reverse complement strand
CGAGTGACATCACCGCCATCCAGACCGCCATGGCGATCATCATCAGGTTCTCGGTGAGCGATAGGAAACCCAGAGGCACATTGCTGTCGCCGCCGACGCAGGCGCATTTCAGTTCCCTCTTGTCGATATAGACGGCCTTGAACACAGAGATCGCGCCGATGCCTCCGATGACCAGGGCGACGGGCGCCGACAGCCAGGTCAGCACGCCCGCGACCATCAGTGCGCCCGCTCCAAACTCCGCGAAGGGGTAGATCTTGCCATATGGGACCCAGCGCTTGGCCAAGAGGTCGTAATTCAGGAACATGGACGAGAAACTCTCGATGTTCTGGAGTTTCAGCATCCCCAGCACCATCATAGACAGCGCAATGAACCACTCGCCCGCCCGCCCGGTCAGCGGGGTTCCGTAGATGACAAGGCTAAGCATTGAGGCCATGACGGCGGTCGTCAGGAAAACGACCAGCACCGGCGTATAGGTCGTCGCCTTGGGGTCGCGGACCTTGAGGCCCAGGTTGCGACGCAGGTCGTCGTGACCGCCTATCCGCTGTCCGTCGATGAAGACCTGGGGTGTCGTGTTCACGCCGTACTGGGCCTTGAAGGCGTCGGTCTGCTCGCGGGTCGTCAGCCAGTGGTCCTCGACCCGATAGCCCCGGCTTTTCAGCAGGTGACGGGCTTTGAGCCCCCAGGGGCAGGTGTGGTCGGGCATCACCATGCGATAGATGATGGCGGTCTTGGTCATTGCAGCCTCCGTGACATTGAAACCGGAGGCCCGCCCCCAAGTTCCGTAGCACGACGGAGTCAAGCGTGAGTGTGCGGACTATCGCAGCCCTGACGCGAGAGGAGGATGTGGCTTTTGATCTGCTCCCGCCAACGCTGGCTCCTCAGCCGGCGTCAACGCACGCCGATTCCGAACATGTTTACCGCCCTCCTCGCTGCTGAGGCGGAAAGACCCGAAGCCTCATCACCTTAGCAGCCGATGGACGAGGCCCGCGTCCAGGCTCAAGAGGATGCGTGAAATGACCAGCACCGTCCGATGCGGCGGGACGCCGCTCAAGACTCAATCCAGCGTCGTCCGGTACCGAAGGATGGCGAGCGCCGTGATCACCACGACGAAGGCGACCAGCGCCATCACGCTTGGCCACGCGTCGGCCAGACCAACGCCCTTCAACAAGGCGCCGCGGACAATCCTCAGAAAATGGGTGACAGGAATTAATGACCCGAGGGCCTGGGCCCAGTCAGGCATGCCCCGGAAAGGGAAGAGAAAGCCGGAGAGCAGCATGGACGGCAAAATGTAGAAGATGGACATCTGCATGGCCTGCATCTGGGTTTGGGCGAGGGTCGACAGGAAGAACCCAAGCGCCAGAGATCCCACGATGAACAGCATGACCCCGACGATGAGGGCGTCCCAGCCCCCGACCATGGGGACGTCGAACAGCAGCCGAGCCATCACCAGGAACAGGGTCACCTGAACAATCCCCACCCCGACATAGGGGGCGAGCTTGCCGATCATGACTTCGAGCGGCCGCACAGGCGTCGCCAGCAGGCTTTCCAACGTACCGCGCTCCCGCTCGCGCGCCATGGCCAGCGACGTCATCATGACCAGGGTCATCGACAGGATGACCCCCAGAAGGCCGGGAACGATGTTGAAAGCGGTTATCCCTTCCGGGTTATAGCGCCTGTGAACGATCACCTCGAACGGGGCGCCCTGGGTGGACCGGACCAGCGGGCCGGTCAGGTCGCGAGCCAACGCCTGTGCCGGAAGGCCTGCGAGCGCGGCGAGGGCGCCGCCCGTCGCCGAGGGATCGGCGGCGTCGGCCTCGATCAGAATCGCCGGATTCTCGCCCCGCACGACCCTGCGCGTGAAATCCTGGGGGATCACCACCGCGAACTGGACCTCGCCCCGCGCCAAGGCCTGGTCGAGTTCGGCCTGGCTGTTGGCCGACTGGGTGATGAGAAAATAGCCGCTGTTCGTCAGGGCGCTCAAAAATGAGCGCGAAAAGCTCCCATGATCCTGAACATAGACCGCGGTCGGCAGATTTCGGGGATCGTCGTTGATGGCATAGCCGAACAAGACCAGCTGCAGGATCGGCATGATCAGGATCATGGCGTAGGCGAGGTGGTCGCGCGTGAGCTGTATGAACTCCTTGGCCATGACGGCCCAGATTCGTGTCGCCGAAAGCATCAGCTCGATTCTCGCTGAAGGTCAGCCGTCAATTGTATGAACACGTCCTCAAGGGTCGGCCGGGTTTCCGTCCACACGATCGGCGCCTCACTCAACGGTGCGATCGCCTTTTCCAGTGCGGCGCGATCTCGGCCGGAGACGTGCAGCGTCGTTCCGAACACCGTCGCCATTTCAACGCCGACCTGGTCTCTGAGGCGTGGAACGAGCCGGCCTACATGAGGCCCCTCCGCCAAGAAGGTGGTCAATCCGGACTCATCGATGACCTGGTCGGCCGTGCCCCGAGCCAGCGTTCGACCTCCGGCGATATAGGCGATCTCGTGACACCGTTCGGCCTCGTCCATGTAGTGGGTGGACACAAGAACGGTCATGCCTTCGTCAGACAGCGCGTGGATTTCGTCCCAGAAGGTTCGCCGCGCTTCCGGATCGACGCCGGCGGTCGGCTCGTCGAGCAGGAGCAACTCGGGTTCGTGCAGGGTCGCGGCGGCCAGCGCCAGCCGTTGTTTCCATCCGCCGGAGAGCGTGCCGGCGAGCTGTCTTCGTCGCTTGACCAGTCCCAGACGCTCCAGTGCCGCCTCGACCCGAGCGGCGCGACGGTCCAGTTCGTGAACCCTGCTTGTGAACACCAGGTTCTGCTCGATGGACAGGTCGTCATAGAGCGAGAATTTCTGCGTCATATAGCCGACCCGACGTTTGATCAGCTCCGACTGGCTCATGACGTCGTAGCCAAGCACCTCGCCCTCTCCGCTGTCGGGCGTCAGCAGACCACACAGAAGACGAAGCGTGGTCGTTTTGCCCGCTCCGTTCGGGCCAAGAAATCCGCATATTCTGCCGCGTTCGACGGTGATGCCGAAGTCCTGCACGGCATGCAGCGCGCCGAACGACTTGTTGAGGCCCCGAACGTCGATCACCGGCTCTGCATGTTTCATTGTGCGCCCCGCAACCGCTCGACATCGACAGGCAAACCGGGCTGGAGCGAGCGGGGATTTTCGGGCGTCGCTTCGATCATGAAGACCAGACGATCCCGGCTGCCCTGGCTGTAAAGGATTGGCGGAGTGAACTCAGGTCGCGGGCTGATCCAGCTAATCCGGGCCCGGCGCGCCGCGCCGCAGCCATCGCAGCTGAAGCTCACCACGCCGCCGGGCCGATAGTTAATCAATTCTCGCTCGGGAACGAAGAAACGGACCTTGACCTCGGCGTCGGGCAGCAGCGCGAGGACCGGTTGATTGGCGGGGACGAATTCACCCTGGCGAAAGAAGATCTCCTCGACACGCGCGTCCACAGGCGCTCGCGGCGCCAAGGTGCTCAGCCGCACTTCGGCCTCGCCCAGTCCCCCTTCGGCCTGGTATATTTGTTGTTCAGCCGCCCGCAGGGCGCCTTCCCGCGCACCCAGCGTCGCCACCTCGCGCCGACGCCGTACGGCCGCGACCTGGGCCCTGGCCGTGTCTCTTTGCGCTCTCTCCTGATCGAGCCTGGCTGGTGCGTAAATGCCCTGACGCACCAGGGGTTCGATCCGCGCATAGCTGGCTTCCGCTTCCCGCAGCTGCGCCTGGGCGGACGCGAGTTCGGTATCGAACACGTCGAGTTCCTGCTCTCTTTGTCCCGTCCGGAGATCGTCGGCACGCGCGCGCGCCGCCTCGACCGACGCGGCCGCACCGCTCGCCTGTGCCTTCTGCACGCCCGCGTCGATCTGGAACGTCGCAGCACCAGTCCGGACGCGGTCGCCTTCGCGCACATAGAGGGTTTCGAGCGCGCCCGATGCGGGCGCAGCGAGATAAACCGGCTCGCCCTCCACATAGCCTGAAAGAGGGCGGTCTATTGTGTCGGTCCGGAGAAACCCCCAGATCAACCCGCCGATCGCGACCAGGCCAACACCGGCGGCGATCTGATAGAGCGTCCGGCGCCTCACGCCTTCATCCCCTTGAGGACGGTGTCCAGATGTTGGGCCGCCAGCGCCTCGAGCGGCAGAGGTTTGGCCCCGATGGGCTCGAAGGTTTCTCTCCAAAGCAGACCGAGCACCAAGGGGCCCAACAGGCCCATGGCGAAGAGTTCAGGATCGCCCCGTCGGACCTCGCCCGACTTCTGCCCTCGACGGACCAGACTGGCGATCAGCGCCAGAAGCGGTGTGATGACGGACTGGTGCCAGATCAGCGCCAGTTCGGGCAGATTGCGGCTTTCCGAAATGATCAGCTTGACCACGCCGCCGATACGAGGATTGGCTTGGAGCGCGCTAACGAGGACCCCGACGCCCAATCGCGCCGCTTCATCGAATGGTAGATCGGCCTCGACGCCGGTCCTGATCTTGAGCAAGCGCGGCTCTATGGCGTCCTGCACCACCGCCCTGAAGAGATCCTGCTTCGTTTCGAAATAGAGATAGAGCGCGCCCTTCGACACCCCGGCGGCCTTGGCGATGTCGTCGAGCCGGGCGCGCGCGAAACCATGCTCGGAGAACACCTCGAGCGCAGCCGCCACGATCTCTGCCGGCCGATGGGCTGCTCGGCGGCGCCATTTTGGTTGTCCCGGAGGCAGCATGACGACCCTTATTAACTGAACGGAAAGTTATTAAGGGACTTATTCGGACGGTTCAAGGACTGTTCCACCACAAAGCGTGTTCTGCCGCCCGGGCGGTGTTCTGCTGCGGCCGGAGCGAGTGCGGTCCGCGTAAGCATTGCTTTCGAGACCAGGTGAGATCCGCAGCGACCAGCGTCAGGCTGGATCGCTGTTCGTCTGCCCCCAGCCGTGGCAACCTTCACCCTGCTGGTTCGAAAAGGCGCGCCCCGTCCGATCAGCCCGGCAGCCCGCCTCCTATGGCTTAAGTTGGCCGCAAGGTTCGTTCATAACTCGTGCGCGCGTTACGGCTTTGGCCGTGCGAGATGTCTACCAGTCGGGGCGGATCGGCTTCGGGGTCTCAAATCATGCGGGATGACGAACTCAATCGGTGGTTCTGTCATGCGATACTGCCGCATGAGCCTTTGCTCATGCGCGTCATTCATCGGAGCTGGCCAAGCGCTGAGGACGTCGTCGATATCCGCCAAGATGTATATGAACGCGTCTTGAACGCCGCCCAGCACGGCGTGCCGTCCCAACCCCGAGCCTATCTGTTGACCATCGCCCGCAATCTGATGATCAACCGAGCGCGTCGCGCCAAAATCGTATCGTTCGATCTGATATCGGACCTAGAGACTGCAGACTGGGAGGACCTGGCCGCCGAACCGCACCGTCATCTCGCGGCGCGTGAAGAACTTCGTAGAGCCCAAGAGGGACTCGACCGTCTGCCAGTGCGGTGCCGGGAAGTTGTGTGCCTGCGCAAGCTGGAAGGGCTCTCGACCCGCGAGGCGGCAGAGAGGCTAGGCGTCAGTCACCATACGGTGGAGCGGCAACTGACGTTGGGAATGCGAGCTTTGACGGACTTCATGCTGGGGGGGGAAGGGCGCATTGCTCGTGGCGTCGGCCAAGGTCGCAAGACCCGGGAGACGCAGCCATGAGCCGAGCCACCGACGTGGAAGCGTGCGCAGCGACCTGGCTGGTGCGTCGCGAAGAAGAGCACTGGACTGCCAGAGACGAAGCGGAGTTGCAGCTCTGGCTGCAGGAATCCGCGGCACACCGCGCGGCCTTCTGGCGTCTCGAATATGGTTGGCGAAGGGCTGATCGGTTGGCGGCGCTCACCAGCGATGCGCGCAAGGGGGTTGATGCAGGCATAGGGACCCGTCGGGTTCGTGCAGCGTTGCTGGCCGCCTGTCTCGTGCTCGCGACCGCCCTTGGGTTCTGGGCGATACGCGAACCGGGTTCGGCGCCCGCCATGTTTACGACGGATGTCGGCGGACACAGACTGGCGGTGATGTCCGACGGGTCTCGTGTCGAGCTGAATACGGCCAGTCATTTGCGCGCGGAGATCGGTCGGAGGAGCCGGCAGGTCTGGCTTGATCAGGGCGAAGCCTATTTCGAGGTTGCCCATGACAGGGATCGGCCTTTCGTCGTTCATGCAGGCGATACACGCGTCACGGTTCTCGGCACGAAGTTCGTGGTTCGGCGAGACGAAGACAAAGTGACGGTCAGCGTCGTTGAGGGCCGAGTGAAGGTCGAGGAGGCGGGCGGCCACGCCATTGACAGGGCCTCAGTCATCACCTCAGGGGATATCGCTCTATCCCAGGGCGATTCGATGCTTTTGGCGCCGCGCTCGGAGCAGCGCGTCGAGGCTCAACTCGCCTGGCGCCAGGGGCGGATCGATTTCGATAACACCACCCTGGGGCAGGCCGCCCTCGAGTTCAATCGCTACAACCGCCGTCAGCTCATCGTCTCCGAAGACCTCTCGGACCTGCGGATCGGAGGCTCGTTCGCCGCCCAGAATCTGGATGGCTTCGTCCGGATGCTTCGTGACGCCTACGACCTGTCTGTGACCCAAACCGGCGATCGATTCACAATTTCTTCGTGACGACGTTACGGGAGTGGAAGCTCCCGACTGTCCTTCTCTGGTGACGGCGCGTCAGACGCCGCGACATCGGGTGAGGAACAGACAATGTCAAAAGGATCCAGATCGACCTGGCTGCTGGGCGCTTGCGCTACGGCGGCCCTCGTCGTGGCGTCGCAGCCTTGTCAGGCGCAGGCGCCGCGGACGGCCAGCTTCAACATCGCTGAAGGGGAGATGCGGCCGGCCATAGACACCTGGATGCGGCAATCCGGCCGCGAGGTGATCTATCGCGTCGAGGACGTCCAAGGTCTGCGCACCCGCGGCGTAAGCGGCGTGATGGACAGCGATCTGGCGCTTGAGCGGACCCTCGCGGGCTCGGGGCTCACCAGCCGCCGCGACACGTCCGGGGCACTGGCGATCATTCGCCAGAGCGATTCCCGAAGCCAGGCCGAGATCGGCTTGGTTACAACACAGATCGAGGATGTGATCGTCACAGCGCGACGCACCGAGGAGAGGAGCCAGGATGTTCCGGTCGCGGTCTCTGCCTTCAGCCAGGAATCGCTGCGTGAGAAAGGCATACAGACGGCGACGGATCTCCAGAATTTCACGCCATCCCTGACCGTCTTGGGACATGTCAGCCGAAACCAGGAAGAGTTCACCCTCCGCGGCATGGGAGGCTCCGGCGGGTTCGGCACTGGAAGCGGCCCCGGGGTGGTCGCCTACTTCGCTGAGACTCCCAACAGCGCGAGCGGACCAGGCGTCTTCTACGACCTCCAGTCGCTGCAGGTCCTGAAGGGGCCGCAAGGCACCCTGTTCGGACGAAACTCGACCGGCGGCGCAGTTTTGATCGAGCCCCGCCGCCCGGACTACAGCGGCTTGAATGGGTACGCCGAAGGCATTGTCGGCAACTTCTCGCGGCGAAGTGGAGAAGCGGCGATCAATCTTCCGCTTATCGAGGACAGGCTGGCCGTTCGTCTTGCGGCTCGCTTCGATCAACGTGAAGGCTACGCCCGCGACGTCCTGAGCGGGCGCGAGTACCTGAACCGAGATAACTGGGGCGTTCGGCTGGGTATTCGGTTCGATCCGACGCCCTGGTTCAGCAATTACACGGTGGCCAGCTACAACGAGGTCAATGAGAACGGGGGGGGGACAGTCCTTCTGGCCGTCAATCCCGCATCGACCTTCGGGTCGCTTATGACGCCTTTTCTGGCCGCGCAGCAGTCCAGGAGCGTGCGGGAGACCGCGCTCAGCACCATCACCAAGGATGAGTTGAAGACGTTTCTCTTCCTCAATAACTCCGAGTTCCGGCTCCGCGATGGCCTGACGTTGAAGAACATCATCAGCTATGCGGGCCGGCAAGGGAACACGGCATCCGATGGCGACGCGAGCCCCTTGGAGATCTCGGATCTGGTCGGCGCACTGCCTGGTTCTTACAACACCGACCTGCGGACGTTCACCGAGGAGGTGCAGCTGCGCTACGAGACCGACCGGTTCGATGTCCAGGTCGGCGCCTTCTATCTGAAGGAAGACACCCCTGACGACGGTCTGACCTTCCAGACGATCAATCCCCTCCAAGCCCCCCTGGGCATCGCCGCGACGACGGTCATCTTGCCCTTTTCGCCCTTCTTCTATCCTGTCCTCAGCGTACAGGATCGCGCCGAAGTCCATGGGGACAGCCGGGCGGTCTATGCCCAGACGAATGTGAATCTCACATCCAGCCTCACTGCAACGGCGGGGCTGAGGTGGACCTGGGACACCTATGGCGGCCACATCAGCTCTTATCTTCCGGCGAGCTCCTTCTCGAACTTCGTCGCCAATGCCCCGCCCGCTCTTTTGCCGACGGCGTTGCTGACCCAGGCTCTGGCGTCCGACCTGTGCGTCTATGATGCGTTTCTCGCCGTAGCGCGCGGGCAGACGCCGTCCGTCCGCTTCCCAAATTGCTCCTATCCGGGCTTCGAGGGTGAGAGCGACGGGGCGACCTGGCAACTCGGGCTCGACTGGCGCGCTGATCCGGACACGCTCGTCTATGTCGTCAGCAGGCGCGGATACAAGAGCGGCGGCACCAATCCGGTCGTGACGATCCTTTCACCGCTCGGGCAGGATGATCCGCTGTTTCCGTTCAAGCCGGAAACCGTCACAGACCTCGAACTCGGCCTGAAGAGGGATTGGTCCTGGGACAACGGCGTCAGCGCGCGGACCAACATAGCGGCCTTCTATACCTGGTACGACGACATCCAGGTCATTCAGCGCCAAGTCTTCATCGGCTCCGACATCGCCACCAACGCCCAGAAGGCTCATGTGTTGGGCGTGGAGTTCGAGGGTCTGCTGAAGTTCGGCGACCGCTTCACCTTGGGCGCTACTTATTCGTACAACTCCGCCGAATATGACGAGTGGCAGACGCTGGCGACGCCCGGCTCGCCCAGTCAGGACTACAGCGGCACGCCTTTCCTCTACGTTCCCAGTTCCAAGTTCAGCCTCGACGGACGCCTGGCCCTGCCCATGCCCGTGGAACTCGGCGATCTGGGTCTGCGCGTGACCTATTCCTGGCAGGACGACCTCAAAGTGTCTCCGGATCCGCAGCCCTTCGACACGATCCCCTCCTATGCGTTGGTCAACCTGCGCCTCGAGTGGGACAACGTTGGGGGGCGGCCGATCGACATCGCGCTGTACGGTACGAATGTGACTGATGAAGAATACCGCGTCACGTCGAACAACGCCTACACAACCTCGGGCCGGGTCAGCAGCATCTACGGCGAACCCGCCCAGTACGGCCTGTCCGTTCGCGCCCGTTACTAGGAGTGGAGATGACATCGGCACGTCTATTGTTGAGCGCCTGCGCTGTTGCCGCGCTGCTTTCTGCCTGCGCTTCGATCCAATCCGCCTCGCCTGACATTTCCGCGCCGGTTGCGGAGCGGGCGGCCCGACTTGGAGCAACCGATCTCGTGAGCGCGCCGGGGCCGGACGGCGGTTCCATCCTGAGTGGCAAGTTGAACGGTCGAGCTTTTGTGCTGGCCACGCCAGCTCAGTGGAACCGGGGCGCAGTCTTTTTCGCGCAAGGCTATGCGACACCCGGCTCCACGCCCGTCGTGCCGCCGGATCCCATCACGAAGGATCCCGGAGGCGGAAGCCTGGCGCACATCTATAGCCAAGGCTATGCGGTCGCCATTTCGGCCTACGACAAGGCGGGGGTTGCAACCGAAAGCGGCGTCGCCAACACATTACGCCTGCGCGATTTCGTGAATGGACTGGGTTCGAACCGGGATTACATCTTGGGCGGCTCGATGGGCGGCGGCGTCGTCCTGGCCGCGATAGAGACGCATCCTGACGCCTTCGACGGCGCCGTCTCCATGTGCGGCATGACGCAAGGGTGGCTGCCCCTCGTAGGACAAATGATGGAGCTGCGGGCCGCATACAACCTGCTGACCGAAGGCACGCCTTACGCCCTGCCTGGTTCTATGGACGTAACGCGATCCGGGCTGCCGACGGTTCCTCTCGCCGGCGACCCAACGGACGGCGAGGCGTTCAGAAACGCGCAGAAGATGAGGGTGATCGCTCCGGTGCTGATGTTGTTCGGGGCTGCCAAGGCAGATCCTCAGGGCCGGGAAGCGACGATCGTTCGCCAATTGGCCTCGATCATAGATGCGGAACCTGATGCGGCGGTTATCGGCGCGCCCATCTACTCGGCTGTCCTGGGCATGGACGACATCGTTGAGGTCATGGGCGGTGTCCCCGCCGGTAACCGGAATACGGTCTATGCGCCCGATGGGATGAGCCGGACGGAGGCTGAAGGATTCAACGCGCGAATCCAGAGGTTCGACGCCGATCCGGCCGCCGTGGCGTACGGGCGACGCTGGCACGAAGCGACCGGGCGGTTTTCGACTCCTCTCGTCACTGTTCACCAAGCCGTCGATTCTCTCGTTCCCTATTCTCAATCCGAAGCGTTGGGCCAGGCGGTCGCCGAGGCCGGAAACACCGGCAACCTCGTCCAGTACAGAGTTCCCGGAACGCTGTTCCCGCTACCTGGAGGGTTGGAGGGCTACACCCATTGCGGCTTCTCGCCCGAACAGAATATTGCGGCCTTCGAGGCCATGAGGACGTGGGTCGAGCAAGGACGGCGCCCCTCGCCGGAGGCGGTCAGATGAGCTTGGCCATGAACCGCAGAGGTATCCTAGGCTTGGGCGCTGCAGTCGGCGCGGCTGGCCTGGCGGGGCCGGGCAGGTCGGCGGACAACGGTTTCTTGTGGGGCGCAGCGACCGCGGGACACCAGATCGAGGGCAACAATGTCAACTCCGACTTCTGGTTGTTGGAGCAGGTCGAGCCGACCGTGTTCGCCGAACCGTCTGGAGATGCCTGCGACAGCCTTCACCGCTGGAGAGAGGACGTTGCGATCGTCAAGGCTCTGGGGCTCAACTGCTATCGCTTCTCCATTGAATGGTCCCGGATCGAGCCCGCCAAGGGACAGTTCAGCCTAGCCTACATCGATCACTACGCGCGCATCGTCGATCATTGTCGCAGCCAGGGGCTGGCGCCGATCGTCACGTTCAACCACTTCACCACGCCGAGATGGTTTGCGGCCGCTGGCGGGTGGGAGAATTCCGAATCGCCGGACCTCTTCGCGCGCTTTTGCGAGCGGTCGGGTCAACGTCTCGCTGGCGGTCTAAGCCATGCCCTGACCTTCAACGAACCCAATCTGGCGCTCGGCGGGCGGTGGTCGGCCAACCCGCCTCCCCCAGCCTTCATGGCTCAGATGTCAGCCTGTATTGCGGCCGCCGGCAAGGCTAGCGGGTCGGATCGCTTTTCCCTGCTCATGGGCGATCAAGACCCTCGTCCAATGATCCCGCACGTCGTGGAGGCGCACCGTCGGGCCCGAGCCGCTCTGAAGTCGATCCGTTCCGATCTGCCGGTGGGCCTCAGCCTGGCGATACCCGACGAAGTGCCGATGGTCCCGGACAGCGCGCTCGAACGCAAACGTGCAGACGTCTATGCGCCCTTCTTCGAAGCGGTTTCCGACGACGAGTTCGTTGGTGTCCAGACCTATGGGCGGGACTACGTCGGCGCAGAGAAATCGGTGGCGCCGCCAGACGATATCCCCCGCCGCGCGAATGGTAAGGAATGGTTCCCGGCCGCCGTGGGTAACGTCGTTCGATACGTGCATGAAGCGACGGGGAAGCCGGTTCTGGTGACCGAGAACGGCATCGACGCCGAGGACGACTTGGAACGCGCGCGATTTATACCGGAGGCCGTCGCCTCTGTCCTGGCGGCCCGCGCTGAAGGCGTCCCGGTTCTCGGCTATATTCACTGGTCTCTTCTCGACAATTTTGAGTGGCTTTCCGGCTACGGTCCCAAATACGGACTCGTGTCGGTTGACCGCCAGACGTTTCGCCGCAGTCCCAAGCCCAGCGCTGAGGTTCTGGGGCGTATCGCGCGGACGGGGATGACACCGTGAACACCCCGCCCCCATTTCTATGGGGCGCGGCGACCGCCGGACATCAGGTCGAGGGCAACAATGTCAATGCGGACATCTGGCTTCTGGAGCAGGTGAGAGGCACCACGTTCGCTGAGCCTTCAGGCGATGCCTGCGACAGCCTGAACCGGACGGAGGACGATCTGGCGTTGATCGCGGGAATGGGGCTGAACGCCTACCGCTTCTCCACCGAATGGTCGCGGATCGAACCAGAGCCGGGACAATTCAGTCTGGCCTGGCTGGATTATTACGCAAAGAAAGCCCGGCGTTGCCGAGATCTGGGCATCGCGCCGGTCGTGACGCTGAGCCATTTCACGTCGCCCCGCTGGTTCGCCGCCCGGGGCGGCTGGGAAAACCCTCAGGCCCCGGGCCTGTTCGAGCGTTTCGCCGCCCGTGTCGCCAAGGCGCTATCAGACACCGTTGGCCATGTGATCACCTTCAACGAGCCCAATCTGCCGCTGATGGGCCGCTGGACCCCGACACCTATATCGGATCCGGTTCGAGACGGGCTCGACGCCATGCTGGCCCAGGCCGCACGGGAGAGCGGGTCCGATCATTATTCGGTCTGGGTCTATTCGCGAGGAGAAGATGAGGCGCTAGGCCGTCTTCTTGACGGCCATCGGCGGGCGCGCGGGGCCTGGAAGGGCGCCTCGCCCCAGGCGAGCGTCGGCCTGAGCCTCGCCGTGCCCGATGTTCAGCCTATCGGCGACGAAAGCGGTGTCGCCGCCTATCGCCGCTTCGCCGAAGCGCCGTTCTGGGACGCGGTCCGGGAAGACGACTTCGTGGGCGTGCAGACCTACGGAAGGCTGAGGATGGCAGCCGACCGCGTCCTGCCTCCGGAGCCGAATGCCGAGCGCACGCAAAGCGGTGACGAATACTATCCACAGGCCCTGGGCGCCGCCGTCCGCCACGTTCACGCCGTGACCGGGCGCCCCATCTTCGTCACTGAGAACGGTCTGGCGGCAGCGGATGATGCACAGCGGCAGCGCTATATCGCCTCGGCCCTGGACAGCCTGGACGAGGTGCGTCGAACTGGAACGCCGGTGATCGGCTATCTGCATTGGTCTCTGCTGGACAATTTCGAATGGCGGCGCGGATACGGCCAGCAGTTTGGTCTGGCGGCGGTGGACCGCGGGACGTTCAGGCGTACGCCCAAGGCCAGCGCCGGACTTTACGCCAATCTCGTGGCGGCGCGGCGATGACCGGCGCACTGTTCGCGACGCTTCTGGTCCTGGCCGGTCAGAGCCATCCCGTCGCCCCTCAGGCCGCCTCCGGCGTGATTTCGAGAGCAGCCCAGGCAGGGCTTGACGAGGATGCGGCCCGATCACCGGCGGGTCCGACGATGGCGGACCGGCGGGGCCGGGCTGAGGCCATCCAACAGGAGATGGGCCGCGATCGTATGGCGCGCGACGGGGTGACGATGGAGGAGACCGCCATCGCCAATGTCCCGGTTCGAGTCTTCGAGCCGGGGGCCGGCGCGAGACCGGGCGTCATACTGCTGAACCTGCACGGGGGCGGATTCATCGTCGACGCCGGCTCAATGACCGAGACCGCCCCCCTCGCGGCGCTGACGCAGCGCCAAGTCATAGCCATCCGTTATCGCCTGGCGCCAGAGCATCCATTCCCGGCGGCCGTCGAGGACGCATTGAGCGTCTATCGCGCGCTTCGATCGACCCGGCCGGACGCCCGCATCGTTCTGTTTGGGACCTCGGCAGGGGCGACCCTCGCGGTTGAACTCATCGCCCGGCTTCGGCTCGATGGGGAGCCGCTGCCGGCCGCGCTGGGCTTTTTTTCCGGCACGGCCGACCTAGCCTCCGGCGGCGACAGCCTGGACCTGTTCGGAGACCCGGCTGCCGCCTCCGCAGTCCTGGGCGCCTATCTGGGAGCAGGATCGCCTCAGGATGTCGCAGCCTCGCCCGCACGCGGCGATCTCACGGATTGGCCGCCGACCCTTTGCATTTCCAGCAGCCGTGACCTTTTGCTCAGTTCGACAGCCGCCTTTTGTCGCGGACTGGACGAGGCGGGCGTCGCGGCCAACCTGATCGTCTTCGACGGTCTGCCTCACGCCTTCTGGAGCTACATCGACGCGCCTGAAACCGACGCGGCCTTTCGCGCGATGGCGCGCCATTTGTCCCCGACTGAGCCCTGGAAATGACCCCTGCAAATTGTTGTGTCGCTGTTGTCATATCCAGCCTGGCGCTCATGGCCTCTGGCTCAGCGTCGTCGGCCCAGACCCCCGCCTTGATGTCCTGGCTCCCCCCTTCCAATCAGCTCAGTCCTGAAGCGCGATCCGTGCTGGATCGGATGGACGCGGCCAAGGCTCCCGAGTTCAATGGCGACCTTGTACGCCAGCGGGCCTTCTATCAGCAGTTCAACGACGATCGGCTCGTGGAAATGCGGCGGGTGTTCAGGACCCGTGAACGGCATGAGACGCTGAATGCCGTCCATGTGCAGGTGGTCGAGCCCGCTGACGGCGTGTCGGCCCGCAATCGCGACCGCGTCCTGATCAACGTCCACGGCGGGGCCTTCATGTGGGGCGCGGGCAGCGGAGCCCTGGTGGAGGCCATTCCGATCGCCGCGACCATGGGCGTCTCCGTGGTGACGGTGGATTACCGCCTGGCCCCAGAGAACCGCTATCCCGCCGCGTCCGAGGATGTGACGGCGGTCTATCGCGCCCTGCTGGAACGATATCCGGCAGCCAACATAGGCATCTTCGGCTGCTCGGCGGGCGGCGTGATCACAGCCCAGGCCGTAACCTGGATTCGCCGAGAGGGTCTGCCCCGACCGGGCGCTATCGGCACCCTGTGCGGCACCGGCGCGCCCTATTCCGGCGACAGCCCATACCTCGCCGGCGTCGTGCCGGTCGGACCGGAGGTCAAGGCGCCGCCCCTGCCCGGAGTCCTGCCGACCACCTATATGGAAGGCGTCGGAGCCGACGATGCGCGAGCCTATCCGCTGACTTCGGATGCGGAAACGGCTCTCATGCCGCCGACCCTCCTGCTGGCGGGCGGCCGGGACTTCGCCGTCAGCGCGCTCAGCCTGGCCCACCGTCGCCTCGCCCGCGCGGGGATCGACAGCGAACTTCATCTGTTCGACGGATTGCCGCACGCGTTCTTCGTTTGGCCTGACATGCCTGAGTCACTGGAGGCCTACGCGCTGATCGCCGGCTTCTTCGACAGCAGGCTCGGTCTCACCCCTTCCTCTTCGATACCAACCCCCCGGAGCCCGTCATGACCTCTCGCTTCAAATCCTGCCTGCTCGCGGGACTGATCCCGCTCATCCTGGTCGGGGGCGGCCAGGCTACGCTGGCAGTAGCCCAGGTCGCCCCCTCGGTGGTCGAAGCGGCCAGCGCCGGCCTGACGCCGGCGCAACAGGCGATCGCGGACCGGGCGGGGGCCTTGGGCGCCACCGACATCGACGCCCGGCCCGGGCCGAACGGCGGCCTGCTGCTGGGCGGCAAGCTTTCCGGCGCCCAGTTCGCCCTGGCCTTTCCCGCGGCGTGGAACGGCGATGGGCTGGTCTATGCCCACGGCTATTCCACGCCGGGGACTCCGGTGTCGGTCGCCAACAACCCCGTCGAGAAGCCCGGCGTGCTGAAACTCGCTTACGACCAAGGCTTCGTGGCGGGGCACAGCGCCTACGACAAGGCCGGCCTGGGCGTCGAGACCGGCTCCGTCAACACCCTGCGTCTACGCGACCTCGTCGCGGGGCTGGGCGGACAGCGTATCTACGTCGCCGGAGACTCCATGGGCGGCGGGATCGTCGTCAACCTGCTTGAGACCCATCCCGAGGCGTTCGCCGGCGGCCTTGCACGCTGTGGAGTCGTCAACAGCTGGCGCGTTCTGCTGGACCAGCTGCTCGACATGCGCGTCGCCTACGCTTTCCTGACCCGCGGAACCCCCTACGCCTATGAGGGCGACACCGACGTCCGCCGAAGCGTGATCGCGCCGGAGCCGCCCGCCGGGCTCACCGGCGAAGCGGCGCAGTTCTACGTGTTCGGCCAGATGATGAAGGTGGCGGCTCCGCCCCTAGCGCTTTGGGCGGCTGCGCAAGCGAACCCGCAGGGGCCGGAGGCGCGGATCGTGCGTCAGGTCACGACGATCGGGGGCTTCGATTACGACGCAGCGTCCCTGGCGTATCCTCTGGTGACGGCCACCCTTGCCTCTGAGGACCTAACGGCGACCGCAGGCGGCTGGGTCTATGGAAATGAGGACCGAGACTTCTCGACGCCCGACATGACTCCGCAGGAGGCCGCAGCCATAAATGCCGGCGTCCAGCGCGTGCGGGCGGCTCCGGAGGCCCTAGCCTATCTTGACCGCTGGCACACCGCAACCGGTCGCGTCCAGACCCCGTTGATCACCTTCCATAACGAGATCGACTCCCTGGTGCCCTATGCGCAGGAAGAGGCGTTCGCTCAGGCGGTCGCCCGCACTGGGAGCGAGGCCAACGTGGCGCAGTACGCTGTGCCGGCGGTCAAAGCGCCTTTGCCCGGAAGCGGCGTGGAAGGCTACACCCATTGCGGTTTCGACATGGCGCAGACCTCAGCGGCCTGGAGCGCCCTGCGGTCATGGGTGGAGACAGGAGCGCGACCCGCGGCCGACGCAGTCAGATGAACCGTCGGCAGGTTCTAGCGACGTCCGTTCTGGCGATGCTTCCGGCGCCGGCGCTGGCCGGAGCCTCTGAGCCGGCTCTGTCGTCTCCCGTCGTCGGAACGTCGTGGTATCCCGAGCAATGGCCGATGGAGGCATGGGCCAGAGACCTGGACCTGATGCGCGAGGCCGGTTTGAAGGTCGTGCGGATAGGTGAGTTCGCCTGGTCCCGCATGGAACCCCTCGATGGGCGCTTCGACTTCGATTGGCTGGACAGCGCAATCGCAGCGGCGGGGTCGCGCGGATTGCAGACGGTTCTTGGCACCCCAACGGCTGCGCCACCGGTATGGCTCACCGAGGCCCACCCGGAGGTTCTGCGTGTGGTGGAAAACGGTGAGGTTCAGGGCCATGGAGAACGCCGCCAGTTCTCGGTCGCCAGTTCGACCTATCGACGTTATGCCGTGCGGATCGCGTCGGAGATGGGCCGACGGTACGGCCGGAACTCGAATGTCGCCGGCTGGCAGATCGACAACGAGATCGGGCTTGAGACATTCGACGCCGAGGCTAAGGTGCGATGGGCGCGGTGGCTCGAAGGACGGTACAGGACGATCGACGGCCTGAACGACCGCTGGACGACGGCCTATTGGAGCCAGACGTATCAGCGGTTCGACCAGGTTCCGTTGAGCTTGGGGCCTGATCAGAACCCGGCGTTGGTGCTGGACGCCCGCCGGTTCTTTAGCCGGTTGTGGGCGGACTATGTTTCTGACCAGGCCGCCGCCCTTCGGGTCTCATCCGCACCCGATCAGTTCGTTACGACCAACTCCACTCTCTGGAACAATCATTTCGACCAACATCTCGTGCACCAGACCCTCGATCAAGCGGCCTGGGACCTCTATGCGCCGTCGGGACGACCAGACTGGGCTGGAAACGCCCTCCACCACGCGACCGTCCGCGGCTACAAGCAGCGCGCCTTTTGGGTGATGGAAACACAGCCGGGTTATGTCAATTGGGGGCCCCTCAATCGATCAATGGACCCCGGCGAGACCCGGCTGATGGCTTGGCAGGCGGTCGCGCGCGGCGCCGATGCGGTGCTCTACTGGCAATGGCGGAGCGCCCTAGGCGGCCAGGAGCAGTACCACGGGACCTTGGTGGGGCCGGACGGGACCCCAGCGGCGGTCTTCCCGGAGGTGGCTCAGACGGCCCACGAGTTCGCCATGGCCTCGCCCTTTCTTCAGGGCTCGGCTCCGCAAGCTGAAATTGCCCTGGTCTACGACCAGGATAGCCGCTGGGCCCTTGAACAGCAGCGTCATGCCGAGGACTATGATCCGACAGGCGTGATGAAGGCGTGGCACCGACCCCTGTACGATCGGAACATCGACATCGATGTCATCGGCCCCGAACAGGACTTGAACCGATATCGTCTCGTCATGGCCCCGGCCCTGCATCTGGTGGACGCCGACCTTGCCGGGCGTCTGTCAGCCTATGTCGAACAAGGGGGATGGTTGGTGCTCGGACCGCGAAGCGGCATGAAGACCGAAGACAACGCGCTCTGGCCGAACGGGCAGCCAGGCCCCCTGGCGGCTTTGCTCGGCGTGAAGGTCGACGGGTTCTATGCTCTGGACGACGAACGCCCGTTGGAGGGATCCTGGTCCGCTAAGGCCAGGGTCTGGGCCGAAACGATCCGTCCAGTTGCTTCCGATGTCGAGGTCCTCGCGCGCTACGCCGTCGGCGGTTGGACGCAAGGACAGCCGGCCATCGTCCAGCGACGAGTGGGACAGGGAGGAACCGTGTACGTCGGCGCGCTGCTAGATGAGACGGGGCAGGGCGGCTTGACCGACCGCATTCTTTCCTCCGCCGGACTGAAACCGGGGCTGCCCTGGGTTCCGGCGGGCGTCGAGGCGTCGATGCGCGCGGGGCCGGCAGGCGTTTGCTGGTTTCTGCTCAATACGTCCAGTCAGGCGGCCGCAATCGAATTTCCGCCAGGTGCGCGCATTGTTGTGGGGAGATTGGTGGAAGGCCGTTTGGGTCCTCAAGACCTCGTCGTGGTCCGGCAGGGTGCCTCGCAGGGAGCGGAGGAGGTTCGAACATCGTCACGCTTATGAACCACCGCTTGCCTGTCGCTCCGACAAGCTTACGCTCGCTGAGCGTTCCGACCGAGCTGGCGTTTTCAATTCAATCTCTTCCCGTGTGCATCTCAAGCGGGTCAAGCCTTATTCCATGGCGCCCGATCGCTGGATCAGCAGCTATTTCAGGAAGAAATGGTGACCGTCGTCGCCGATCAATCTATTAAAAATTATCCGATCACAGGTTTTATAACCTTGTCATTTGAGTAGTTGGGAGAAATCCAGTGTTTGGACTTATGATGGACCGTCCGTTGCTGATATCGCAATTGATTGAACACGCGGCGGAGTATCACGGCGAAACAGAGATCGTTTCACGCTCGGTCGAGGGACCGATCCATCGTTATACCTACGCGGATGCGGGCCGGCGCTCACGCCGGCTCGCGAAAGCGCTTGCAGCATTGGGCGTCGCCCCGGGCGACCGGATCGGCACCCTCGCCTGGAACGGCTATCGGCATTTTGAAGTGTATTTCGCGGTCTCCGGCATCGGAGCCATTTGCCACACTATCAACCCGCGCCTGTTCCAGGAGCAGATTGCCTATATAATCAATGATGCAGAAGACCAATTCATCTTCGCCGACCTCAACGTGCTCGCCATTCTCGAAGGCCTAGACAAGAGCTTGAGCGGCGTTCGCGGCATCATAGTGATGACAGATCGGGCACACATGCCTGCGCAGAGCGTCCTAAAAAATCTGCTTTGTTACGAAGACCTCGTCCTGGCCCAGGACGAAACATTTGAATGGCCCGAGTTCGACGAGAACACCGCTGCCTCGCTTTGCTATACATCTGGGACGACTGGAAACCCAAAGGGCGTTCTTTACAGCCATCGATCGACAATACTTCATGCATTTGCGGTCAACGGCGCAAACGCCATAGGCCTGACGGCCGATGACACAATCCTCCCCGTTGTGCCGATGTTCCACGCCAATGCCTGGGGCATTCCCTACGCGGCGCCTATGGTCGGCGCCAAACTCGTGTTTCCGGGCTTCAAGATGGACGGCGCAAGTCTGTTTGAACTGTTCGAGGCTGAGGGGGTTACGGCAGCGGCTGGCGTACCGACGGTTTGGCTTGAGCTTCTGCGCTTCTGCGAAACCGAATCACGGAGCCTGGACTCGCTGCAACGAACACTGATTGGCGGATCGGCGCCGCCGCGCGCGATGATCGAACGGTTCGACAAGGCTCACGGGGTTCGGGTTCTTCAAGGTTGGGGCATGACCGAGATGAGCCCTCTGGGAACGATCACTTCCATGCGGCGCGGCGAGCGCGATTTGCCGGCGGAGGCGCAGTACGACCTTATCGCCAAACAGGGACGCCCGATCTTTGGCGTGAGTTTGAAGATCGTCGATGACGCCGGTCGCGCTTTGCCTAAAGACGGGGTCGCTTTCGGGGATTTGCTCGTTCGAGGTCCATGGATCTCGGGGTCCTACTTCCACGGTGTTGACCCTTCGGCATTCACAGAAGATGGGTGGTTCAAGACCGGGGACGTCTGCACGATCGACCCGCACGGTTATATGACCATCACTGATCGCTCCAAGGATGTGATCAAATCCGGCGGCGAGTGGATCGGTTCGATCGACCTTGAGAATATCGCGATGGGCCATCCGTCCGTGCAGGAGGCCGCGGTCATTGGCGTTCCACATCCCCAGTGGGACGAGCGTCCCCTGCTCATCGTCGTGAAGCGACCGGAGGCGGACGTGACCCGCGAGGACTTGTTGAAGACCTTTGAAGGCAAGGTCGCAAAATGGTGGATGCCGGACGACGTCGTCTTCGTCGAGGCCCTTCCGCACACCGCAACGGG
>JAHJOK010000054.1 GCA_018820205.1 Alphaproteobacteria bacterium | reverse complement strand
CGGCGGGCAAGTCCGTTTCACCGCTTATCCCACGCGAATCCGACGCCTTTTCCAGCCACGCTTGCGCCCGCTTGACGTCCGCCTCCCCCGGCGTCACCCTGAGCCTCGTTCTCCGGGGGGTCGCAATCGAGCGGCTGAGATAGAGGTTTCTCCTCTGACCCGTCGAACCTGATCCGGGTCATGCCGGCGAAGGGATGAGTACGCTTTCCGGTCCCCGTTACAGGACCCTCGCGCCCGACGTCGGCGGACCTCAAACCGTTTGAGGCCGCCATGAACATCCAAGTCACCCCGCCCGTCCTGCCCGAAGAGCTCGACCTGGCTCAAGCAGCGAGCGACCGCGTCGCGAGCGATAGCCACGAAGGAACTGTGGATCTGGCGCTGAAAGACGCGCGCGAGCAGGTGATGAAGGAGACCGGCGCCATCCCGACCGGCGAACGCGCCGGCAGCCGCAAGGTCTATGTCGCCGGCGAGCTCTACCCCGACATCCGCGTCCCCTTCCGCGAGGTCGCCGTCCACCCCTCGGCCAACGAGCCGCCGGTGACCATCTATGACTCCTCCGGCCCCTACACCGACCCGACCGTGACCATCGACATCAAGCGCGGCCTGCCGCACGTGAAGTCGTCGTGGCAACTGGATCGCGGCGACATCGCCCCGGTCCTGAACCCGCGCGAGGTCAAGCCCGAGGACAACGGCCACGCCAGCGGCAAGAACCTGGCCCCCCGCTTCGACACCTCGCACCACCGCGTCTTCAAGGGCGTCGAGGGCCGCCCGGTGACGCAGTACGAATACGCCCAGGCCGGGATCATCACGCCCGAGATGGAATATGTCGCCATCCGCGAGAACCTGCGCAGGGAAGTGGCGAGTGGCGAGTGGCGAGTGGCGAGCGAAACCGCTCAGACCATCACCCTCGCCGACGGCTCGACCGTACCGCTTCCCGCATCGAACTCGCCACTCGCCACTCGCCACTCGCCACTGGAGCGCGACGGCGAATCCTTCGGCGCCAGCATCCCCGACTTCGTCACCCCCGAGTTCGTGCGCTCCGAGATCGCCCGCGGCCGCGCCATCATCCCGCACAACATCAACCACCCCGAGGTCGAGCCGATGATCATCGGCCGCAACTTCCTGGTGAAGATCAACGCCAACATCGGCAACAGCGCCGTCCTGTCGTCGGTGGACGACGAGGTCGACAAGCTGGTCTGGGCCACCCGCTGGGGCGCGGACAACGTCATGGACCTCAGCACCGGCCGCAACATCCACAACATCCGCGACTGGATCATCCGCAACTCCAGCGTCCCCATCGGCACCGTGCCCATCTATCAGGCGCTGGAGAAGGTGAACGGCGTCGCCGAAGACCTGACGTGGGAGGTGTTCCGCGACACCCTGATCGAACAGGCGGAACAGGGCGTCGACTATTTCACCATCCACGCGGGGGTGCGCCTGCCCTTCGTGCCGATGACGGCGAAACGCGTCACCGGCATCGTCAGCCGAGGCGGCTCCATCATGGCCAAATGGTGCCTGGCCCACCACAAGGAGAGCTTCCTCTACGAGCATTTCGAGGACATCTGCGACATCATGCGGGCCTATGACGTCAGCTTCAGCCTGGGCGACGGTCTGCGCCCCGGCTCGATCGCCGACGCCAATGACGAGGCCCAGTTCGCCGAGCTGCGGACCCTGGGCGAACTGACCAAGATCGCCTGGGCCAAGGGCTGCCAGGTCATGATCGAAGGCCCCGGCCATGTGCCGATGC
The DNA here is from genome assembly GCA_018820205.1 of Alphaproteobacteria bacterium. Lineage (GTDB taxonomy): Bacteria > Pseudomonadota > Alphaproteobacteria > Caulobacterales > Caulobacteraceae > Brevundimonas. The sequence goes on along the minus strand of JAHJOK010000054.1, from coordinate 32,018 downwards.
ACAAGATCAAGGCCAATATGGATGAGCAGCTGAAACACTGCCACGAGGCGCCCTTCTATACGCTTGGCCCACTGACCACCGACATCGCCCCCGGCTATGACCACATCACCAGCGCCATCGGTGCGGCCATGATCGGCTGGTTCGGCACGGCCATGCTCTGCTACGTCACGCCCAAGGAGCATCTGGGCCTGCCCGACCGTCAGGACGTCAAGGACGGCGTCATCACCTACAAGATCGCCGCCCACGCCGCCGACCTGGCCAAGGGCCACCCGGCCGCCCGCCTGCACGACGACGCCCTGTCACGGGCCCGGTTCGAGTTCCGCTGGGAGGACCAGTTCAACCTCGGCCTCGACCCCGAGACGGCCCGCAAATACCACGACGCCACCCTGCCCAAGGAGGCCCACAAGACCGCCCACTTCTGCTCCATGTGCGGCCCGAAATTCTGCTCCATGAAGATCAGCCAGGACATCCGCAGGGATGCAGCGGCCCAGAATGATGCGGGCGGCTCGCTGGCGGAGGCGGAAGCCGGCATGGCCGAGATGTCGGCGAAGTTCCGGGCGGGGGGGAGCGTGGTGGAGGTGAAGGTGTGAGGTGTGGCCTCTAGCGAGAAAAGTGAGCAGCACGAGCCCCAGCTAAAGGTTACACGGTCAGATTGTTGGGCTGCAGGATGTCCGCTATCTGAGAAGAAATGTACTGTCGTTTTACTCCAGCCAAGCCCTGCTAAATCGGAAACCGAGTGATACGCGAGCGTTTGTCAAAATGGTTCAGCCAAAGACGGCGGCGCCTTCGCTTGTCGATCGTTGCTTTAAGCCGTCGCGAGCGCGCCTCCGATCTCAGAATACAGGCAGATCCGCTACCCGAGATCGGTGATCGGGATCGAGAAACAAGCGCTTTTTGGTTTCGAAGGATCACCACGGCAATTTTGCTCGGGAACGGCGCGGGTGTTATCGCCATAGGCTCCTATATCGCCGACGGAAAAGATAATGCCGACACGCTCGGCCTCGCCTATCCAGCCATGGCAAGTTTCCTGTCTGGCATAGTTCTCGGATTTATTTGCTACCTTACAAGCTACATATCAACATCAATGCGCTTGGAAGCGTATGTGGAGATAATAAATCGAGCAGCGGAGCTCGCTAGGAATGCGGGAAAGAAAACGGCAACCACCCAACATGATGGGATGTTCTTTTTTCTAATTCTACTGGTAGTGGCTCAGATTTTCTTCATAATCGGCTCTGGAGCTAGCTTCTACAACGGATCGAGTTATGTTTTATCAGTTTTAGGTCAGGCAGCTTGCTCAAAAAAGCAGGAGACGTACTGCTACGGCACGCCGATTTTGTTTCCATTTGCCGATCCGTACGACCCTCCTGATCTAGATCCCGACGCTTCGACCGCAACCCCTTCGAGAATGTTGACGCCCGCCGACTTTACACTTGAGGCGAGTGTCGATGGCGAAGGGCGAGACACCGCCGTCTCGAGGCTAACTTTGGCGGTTCCCCCGACCCACACGCTAGTGGATGTGACTTCTAGCGACACCGCGCAGCTGACGGCATCAAATGGGGATTCATGTCTTTTTCGCACTCATTGGTTCTCGAATGGCGGCACCGCTTTAATCAGGTCTGCTGACATAGATAAAATTCGAGATCGATTGAGAAGCAGAGGCTATTCCTTCTTCGCTACATCATCTCAATTATTCGCTGTGACTATGAATGATGTCGGCAGTAAATACGTCACCGTTTTGAATGCCGATTTGAATGGAGACACACCAACTGTCGCGCCAGGGTTTGATAGAGCGCCTATTTCTTTGGTGCCGTTTTTAATAGAAGACGATTTCGGTTTGGCAATATACTCTGAAGCCAACGCAACAAGCGGAGCTATTGAGTGCCTTCGGCTAGCATCAGACGCAGGATTTGAGCTTGACGCACCGTCACGGCGTATTCTGGCGGCTGCGGAGGCAGCACCCCAACCATGAAGTCAAGTTAGGAGCATGGAGGAGCCCACCCTCGTCCTCCTCGCCGGTCCGAACGGGGCCGGGAGGACCACCTTCATCAACCGCTTCCTGCGCCGGCGGGCGGAGGTCTTCCGGTATGTGAACCCGGACGAGGTGGCGCGCGGCCTGACCGGCGCGGGCGCGGGCCGCGATCTGGCCGCCGGGCGGCTGGTGCTGGAGCGGCTGGACGCCCTGTTCGCCGACCGGGCAGACGTGGTGCTGGAGACGACCCTGGCCTCGCGGTCCCACGCCGTGCGCATCCGCGACTGGAAGGCGCCCCCCCGGTCCGAGCTCCGCTCGGCCGGAGGATGACGAAGGATACCGGGTCGAGCTGGTCTATCTGCGCCCGCCCTCGGCGGAGTTCTCCGTCATGCGCGTGGCGCGCCGCGTCGCCCAGGGTGGTCACGGCATTCCGGAGGACACCCTGCGCCGCCGCTTCGCGCTCAGCCTCGACTATCTGGAGACGGTCTACAAACCGATCGTGGATCAGTGGGAGGTCTATGCGAGTAGCGACGAGGGCCTGGAAGCTGATGGAAATGAGCCCGCGATGAGCAAGATCTTCGACACCGAAACCGTCCTGAAGGCCGGGCGCGACGCCGCCCTGATCGCCCGCACCGGCACGCGCGAGGAAAAGTCCGGCAAGTTCCTGCCGCCCCCCGGCTGGAAGGGTCGCCTCATCACCGGCGCCCCCGGCGAACTCGACGATCTGAAGCCGAAGAAGACCGGCAAGGCCGCCTGATCATTCCCCCAACCGGATCGGCAACACCTCCCACCCGTAATAGGCAAGCGCCACCACCAGCAGCCCGACGTTGAACCACCGCCGGCGCACCACGATCAGCAGGCCGTAGATGACGCAGAAGCCCCACGGCAGGGTGCTCAGGGCACCCGCGACCGTCATCGGCCCTCGATCTGTCGCCACGCCCGTCGCCCACTCCACCATGCTGACGGTCCAGAAGGCCATCAGGCCCAGGATCAACACGCCGAACGTCAGGGCGCGGGTCCGGTCGTAGTGGGCGTAAAGGTCGACCGGCCCCTCCTCCGGAACCGGATCGGGCAGGACGAAGGTCGCGGCCATGAAGGGCAGGACCAGCTTCAGCACCTGCATCAGCATCAGGCCGACGGTCGTCTCGGTCCGGGTCCGCGCGTCCCACTGGAACAGCCACACCGACACGATGACCAGGACGATCATGGCCGCCAGCAACAACGGTTCGGGCGCCCAGCGCACTCGCCGCCCGGCCATGGCCAGCTTCGACACCGTCGACGCCATATGCGCCAGCGCCAGCCCCAGGATCACGGCCGACAGGCCGAAGGTGAACTCGAACAATGACATCCGACGACGTTCGGCGAAGCGATGGCGCGGGTCAACGGTCGCGCTGCGCCGGCTTGCGCATCGGCCGCATCGAACGGCTGCAGGGCTACCTGTCTCCTCACCGTGCGCAGGAAAGGAGATAGTCGGAAACATCCTCCATCTTGAGGATGCGCCCCCGCCCCGCCTGCCCGACAAGGTCCCGGGGAACAGGGGAGCCGTCGATGAAGAGCACAGCAGCCAAGGCGGCCGCCCGTCGGCCCACGGCCAGCGCCGACCGGCCCGGCGACGAGGGGCGGTCCAGGTCCGAGCCGCGCTGCTACGCCCCCCCTCCGACGCCCGCGCGAGACGACCGGTCCGGCCTGTTCACCGGCGGCGCCACCCTGCATTGAGCTCGGTGCAGTCTTTCAGGGCGAACCCTAGGCGGCGGCAGCCGTTTCGGCCGCGATCTTGCGCAGCGCCTCCTCGAACACAGCCGCCGGCTGGCCGCCGCTGATCAGGTATTTGCCCTCGACGATCACTGCGGGGACGCTGTTGATCCCGCGTGAGCGCCACAGGGCCTGTTCGGCGCGCACCGTGTCGGCATAGCGGCCCGAGGCCAGAACCTCGCCCGCCTCGGCCCGGTCCAGCCCAGCCGCCTCAGCCGCCCGGGTCAGGACGCCGGCGTCGGTCAGGTTGTTTCCGTCGGTGAAATGGGTGCGGAACAGGGCCTCCTTCAGCGCCTTCTGACGCTCCGGTCCCGCGGTCTCCCCGGCCCAGTGCAACAGCCGGTGGGCGTCGAAGGTGTTCCAGATCCGGCTGTCGGCGCTCATGTTCATCTGAAATCCGGGCCAGGCCTCGGCCGCGCGTTCGGTGATCATGGCGCGATTGGCGGCGGACTGTTCGGGGGTCGAGCCGTATTTGCCGGCGATGTGCTCGACGATGTTCTCGCCCTCGGGCGCCATGCCGGGGTTCAGCTCGAACGGCTGGAAGGCGATCTCGGCGGTGATCCCCTCGGCCTTCAGCCGATCCAGCGCGGTCTCCAGCCCGCCCAGGCCGACCACGCACCAGGGGCAGACGACGTCGGAGACGAAGTCGATATGCAGGGGTTGGGTCATGGCGCGGCTCCTCTGGGTTCGGCTGCATATGGGCGCCGGGCCGGGGCGCGGGAAGGCCGGCGGGGACGGAACGGCGCGTTAACGCATCGGGCGCACCCTCCGGTCCCAGGGAGACGCCCCATGTCCAGCATCATGACGTCCAGCTACCGCGCGCGCCGGGATCATTTCGAGCCCAGCGACACCGATCCGCAGGAGCAGCGCCGCCTGCGCGGGCACCTCGAACAGATCGACTATACGGCCTTCGTCTCGAACCGCGAGGTCATCCCCCAGGTGATGGGGCTGGGGGCCAGCCACACCGACCCGGCCGCCTTCCAGCGTCTGGCCGTGGCCGCCGCCTCGGCCCGCGCCCGCTGGATCGCCGAGTCGCTGCGGCTGACCGAGGGCGGCCACGCCGTGTCGCCCAGCGACGCCCAGCGGCTCTCGGGCCTGCGCCTCGCCTATGAGGAACTGTCCGAAGCCTATGAAGGGCTGCGCCGGATGGTCGAGCGCGGCTATCTGCCCTACCGCGCGCCGGAGCGCTGACGGTTCAATTCAGGGGCTGGGGCTGCGTCGCGATCGGCGCGTCGGGGTCGCTGGGCGGCGGGGCCGCCGGGGTCGGCGTCGGCACGATCAGGGGTGCGGTCTCGATATAGGGCCGGGGTCCGACCGAGGGCGTCGCGACCGGCGGCGCGGCGACGGCGGGCGCGGCGGGCCGGGGCGCGGACCTGATCGGCTCGACCGGCCGAGGCTCAGGCGGACGCGTCTCGGGGGGCTGCGCGGTCGGGGCCGCTGGGCGAGCGACCGTGGCGACCTCCGCCTCGACCGGAAGCGGGGCGGGGTCCAGCGTCGGCGTCGCGACGGGCGTCGGAGCGGTCTGGTCAACGCCGCCCGCTCCCCCTGCCGGCAGGGTGGCCAGCCAGATGAAGCCGCCGGTGACCAGCACCGCCACAACGGCGGCCACGATGACCCAGCGATCTTTCCCGGTCACCTTCTGGATGGCGGCGCTGACGCCGGCGTAGATCGCGGGGGTGACCACGACGGACGGCAGGCGCCGGGGTTCGGCGACCGGCGCGGCCTCTCCGGACAGGGGCGGAGGGACGGTCACCGCAGGCTCTGCCTCCTCCACCTCGGCCACGATCTCGGCCGGAGCAGTGACAGGCTCGGGCTCGGGCTCGGGCTTGGGCTCGGGCGAGGCGACCGTGTCCGCGACAGGCTCCGGCGCGACCTCCGCCTCGGGCGGCGGCGGCGGCTCGACCGGCGCTGCGGGCGGAACCATCGAGCCCCTCAGTATGCCGGCGCCGGTCCGGCCCGGAGGCGAGGCGATATTGGCCACGCCTCCGGCCGCGCGCGGCAACGGCCCGACCTGGAAGATCGGCTGGGGCGGACGCCCCCACTGGATGCGACCGCGCGCGAAAGGCTGTGCGGCGCCGGACTTGCCGGGGTCTTGAGGGGTCTCTGACGACATGGACGCGTCTTAGCGTCCCCGCCGGGCGGCGTCCAACGCCTCGACCGGAGCGGTTACGACTTCAGCCGATATCCCGTCCGGAACATCCAGAACACGATCATCAGACAGACGATCAGGAAGCCGAAGGTAGCCGCCACGCTCCACACGATGCCCACGTCGCCGGATCCGTAGAAGCTCCACCGGAAGCCCGAGATCAGATAGACCACCGGATTGAACAGGGTGATCGTGCGCCATATCGGCGGCAGCATGTCGATCGAATAGAAGGATCCGCCCAGAAAGGTCAGCGGCGTCACGACCAGCATCGGCACCATCTGCAACTGCTCGAACCCGTTGGCCCAGATGCCGATGATGAAGCCGAACAGGCTGAAGGTCGTCGCCGTCAGGATTAGGAAGGTCAGCATCCAGACCGGGTGCAGGATCTGCAGCGGCACGAACAGCGCCGCCGTGGCCAGGATGATCAGGCCCAGCACCGCCGACTTGGTCGCCGCCGCCCCCACATAGGCGATGACGATCTCCAGCGACGACACCGGCGCCGACAGGATCTCGTAGATCGTGCCGGTGAATTTCGGGAAATAGATGCCGAAACTCGCATTGAAGATCGACTGGGTGAACAGGCTCAGCATGATCAGGCCCGGCACGATGAAGGCCCCATAGGGCACGCCGTCGATCTCGGTCATCCGGCTGCCGATGGCCGAGCCGAAGACGACGAAATACAGGGCGGTGGTGATCACCGGGGTGACGATCGACTGCCAGACGGTGCGCAGGGCCCGCGCCATCTCGAAACGATAGATCGCCCAGACGCCGTATGCGTTGAAGGTCATGCGTCGGCTCCGACTCGGATGTCCTGGGCCGGTTCGCGATGAACCAGGCTGACGAAGATGTCCTCCAGCGAACTCTGGCGGGTGTTCAGGTCCTTGAAGGCGATGCCCAGTTCCGACAGGCGCCGCATCAACGAGGGCACCCCGGTCCTCTCGGCGTTGGAATCGAACACATAGGCCAGCTCGTTTCCGTCGGCGCCCAGGGTCAGGTCCCACTCGGCCAGCTCCGGCGGCACGGCGCTCAGCGGATCCTGAAGGTTCAGCGTCAGCGTCTTCTTGCCCAGCTTCTTCATCAGTTCGGTCTTGTCCTCGACCAGGATCAGTTCGCCCTTCAGGATCACCCCCACCCGATCGGCCATCTCCTCGGCCTCCTCGATATAGTGGGTGGTCAGGATGATGGTGACGCCGTCCTCCCGCAGCTGGCGGACCAGGTTCCACATGTCCCGACGCAGCTCGACGTCGACCCCGGCGGTCGGCTCGTCCAGGAACAGGATGTCGGGCTCGTGGCTCAGGGCCTTGGCGATCATCACCCGGCGCTTCATGCCGCCGGACAGGGTCATGATCTTGGCGTCCTTCTTGTCCCACAGGCTGAGGGATCGAAGCGTCTTTTCGATGAAGGCGGGGTTCGGCGCCTTGCCGAACAGTCCCCGGCTGAAGGTCACCGTGGCCAGCACCGTCTCGAACGCGTCGGTGGTCAGTTCCTGGGGCACCAGGCCGATCTTCATCCGCGCGGCGCGATAGTCGGTCTGGATGTCGTGGCCGTCGGCCGTCACCGTGCCGGTCGTGGGGGTCACGATCCCGCAGACGATCGAGATCAGGGTGGTCTTGCCGGCGCCGTTCGGACCCAGCAGGGCGAAGATTTCGCCCTTGCCGATCTTCAGGTCGATGGTCTTGAGCGCCTGAAGACCGGACGCGTAGGTCTTGGTCAGGCCCTGGATATCGATAACCGTCGGCATTCGGCGCAGCCCCTTCGACGGCCGCATCGCCGTGGCCGCAATATGGCGTCGATCCAGCGATGCTCAAGGCGGACGCCTCGCTTAAATTCGACTGGCTCGACCGGGCCCGGGCGCAGCCAATCCGGAACTGCGACGTTCAACGGCTCCGCTTGAGCGAGATGGAATGACGCCGCCCTCCCTATCCTTGCGCATCGATCGCATCCGCGACCGGGTGACCGGCCTGCTCGACCGGTTCAGACGACGGAGGACCTGGCGTGACCGGTTCCCGGCTCTGGACGAGGCGCTGGAAGGCTCTTCGCGGTTCGGCTTCGCGGCGATCGGCTTCGTCTATCTTTCCGTGGGCGTGCTCATGCTGGCGTCGGCGATCGGCATGCGCGGAGAGGCGGTGGATCCGCACGGCGTGCTCTATGTCCTGGCGCAACAGCCGTTCGGCAGGCTGTGGCTGATCCTGATCGGTGCGGGCCTGTGGGCCTTCGTCGGCTGGCGCGTGCTTCAGGCGGTGTTCGACGTCGATCACGAGGGTTCGAGGCTGAAAGGCGTCGCCGTGCGTCTGGCCCAGGCGACCAGCGGCCTGGCCTACGCCTTGCTTGCGTCGGGCATGTTCGAACTGCTGGACGAGGTCGGCCCGTCGATGAACGCCGAGCAGCTGGCCGAGAACCAGGACAAGGCCGCGACCCTGCTCGGCCTGCCGTTCGGCGGCGCCATGCTGGTGGGGATCGGCCTGGCCATCGGCGCGGTGGGCGTGGGCAACATCGTCATGGGCGTCGTCAATGATTTCACCGCCACCCTGGTCTGTTCGAAGACCGTCTGCCGGTGGGTGCTGCCGCTGGCGCGGGTGGGATATGTCGCACGCGGGCTGGCCTATCTGCCGCTGGCCCTGTTCGTCGGCCTGGCGGGCTGGCGGACGGAGTCGTCGCGGATCGAGACCTTCGGCACGGCCCTGCAGGCGCTGGAGCGGCAACCCGGCGGGCCGCTGATGCTGGGCCTGACGGCGGCGGGCCTGATCGCATTCGGCGCCTTCGCCTTCGTCGAGGCGCGCTTTCGCCGCATCCGGGCGCCCGACACCCTGGATCCGCGATAGATTGATGCGCCGATCGCGTCCGTCCGGGGAACCGCCGCCGTATCTCCGGTTTCCCACAACGCGCGGAGCCGGCCTGACATGACCCTGAAAACCCTGATCATCGCCTTGGCCGCGGCCGCGAGCCTTTCGGCCTGCGCCACCTCCGTCCCGCTCGATCAGGTCCGGGCGCCCCAGCCGGCCCGCGCCGTCGACCTGGAGCGGTTCTACACCGGTCGCTGGCTGGAGATCGCGCGCCTGCCGATGGGCCTGACCGACGGCTGCGTCGCCGGCGCCACCACCTATGTCCTGCGCTCGCCGACCCGCGTGGATGTGCGCGACACCTGTCAGGAAGGCACGCCCGACGGCAAGGAAAAGGCGATCGGCGCGGACGGCGTGATTCTGGACCCCGGCTTCAACGCCAAGCTGCGCGCCCGCTATCTGGCCGGGTTCGTGACCTGGGAATACTGGGTGCTGGACCATGCCGAGGACTACAGCTGGTTCATCTCCGCCGATCCCCGGTTCGAAAAGCTGTGGATCTATACGCGCGAAGTCCCCAGCGAGACCGAACGGGCCGCCCTGGTCGAGCGCGCCCGGGCGCTGGGTTATGATGTCACCCGCCTCGAATTCCCCGCCTTCTAAGGAGTCTTGCCCATGACCGCTCGTCCCATCGCCCTCGCGGTCTGCGCGGCTGCACTGACCCTGGCGGCCTGCGGCAGCGCGCCGATGGCGCCGGAAGGATCGACCTTTGGCCCCGATCCGACGCTGGTCGAGCCGCACAGGAACCTGTTCGCGCCGACCGTGAACATCGCGCCCGCCGTCGGCTGGCCCGCCGGCGCCATGCCGACCGCGCCCCGGGGTTTCACCGTCCAGGCCTTCGCCTCCGGCCTCGATCATCCCCGCTGGCTGTATCGCCTGCCCAACGGCGACATCCTGGTGGCCGAAACCAATGCCCCGCCCAAGCCCGAGGGCCAGTCCGGCGGCATTCGCGGCTGGGTGATGGGCCTTGTGCAGAAGCGCGCCGGCGCGGCCCCGCCCAGCCCCAACCGCATCGTTCTGCTGCGTGACGCAGACGGGGACGGCGCGGCCGAGACCCGGTCGGTCTTTCTTCAGGGGCTGACCTCGCCGTTCGGCATGGCCCTGGTCGGCGACCGGCTGTTCATCGCCAACGCCGACGCCGTGGTCGCCTTCCCCTATCAGACCGGCCAGACCAAGATCACGGCCGCCGCGACGAAGATCGCCGACCTTCCCGCTGGTCGTAACCACCACTGGACCAAGAGCCTGGTCGCCTCGCCCGATGGGTCGAAACTCTACGTCGGGGTCGGCTCGAACTCGAACATCGGCGAGAACGGCATGGACGAGGAGGAAGGTCGGGCCGCCATCCACCAGATCGATGTCGCCACCGGCGCCCGGCGCGTCTTCGCCTCGGGCCTGCGCAACCCGGTCGGCCTCGCCTGGCAGCCGGACAGCGGCGCCCTGTGGGTCGCGGTCAACGAACGCGACGAACTGGGCGACGATCTCGTGCCCGACTACATGACGTCGGTGCGCGAGGGGGCCTTCTATGGCTGGCCCTACAGCTATTACGGCCAGACGGTCGATCAGCGCGTCCAGCCGCAGAATGCCGATCTCGTCGCCTCGGCCATCCCGCCCGACTATGCGCTGGGCGCCCATACGGCGTCGCTGGGCCTGACCTTCTACGACGGCGCCGCCTTCCCGGCCGCCTACAGCCACGGCGCCTTCGTCGGCCAGCACGGGTCGTGGAACCGCGAGCCCAGGGCGGGCTACAAGGTCGTCTTCGTCCCCTTCGCCGACGGAACGCCCTCGGGTGCGCCGCAGGACTTCCTCACCGGCTTCCTGAACGCGGAGGGCGAAGCCATGGGCCGCCCCGTCGGGGTCCAGTTGGACGGGACCGGCGCCCTGCTGGTGGCCGACGACGTTGGCAACGTCATCTGGCGCGTCGTCCCCGCCGCGTGACCGAACACGGAAAAGGCCCCCGGGCGATCCCGGGGGCCTTTGATGGTCTCAAGCTGGACCGATTTTAGCCGAGCGGCGCAACCGCGATGGCGGGAGCCGGCGGCGCGGATGCCTCGTCCGACGGTGTCGAAGCCGTATAGGGACGCGGCCCCGTGGGCTCGATCACCGTCTCCTCACGCGGCGCGACTGCGGCGGCGGGAGCGGCCCGTTCGACCGGCGCGACGCGGCGCTGGACGGCCGGCGGAGGCGCGGGCGGAGCCTCGGCCGTCACGCGCGACGGCGTCGATGCCGCGATCGGCGCGGGTGCCGCCTCGACCGGGGCGCTGTCGAGCGGCGCCGGCGTGGAGGTCAGCGGGGCGGCGATGGCCGGCTGCGGTTCGACCAGCGGCGCGGCGTCGGAACCCTGGGACATCAGCATCACCGCGCCACCGCCGACGAGGGCCAGGGCGCCGATCGGCGCCAGGATCATCCACGTCCGGACGGGCTTCTTGCGCCGGGCGGCGCGGGCGTAGCTCGGAACGAACGAATTCTCCGAATGGGTATCGGTGACGTTTTGGTCTGTATAGGTGATAGACATCGTGGTCCTCCTTGCTCAGGGCGGAAGAACATCCTTCACCTAGCGTCGGTTCCGGAAGAAACGCGCTGCCCTCATTAAACACCGCCGTCGCCGCAATCCGGCCTGTTTGCATGCCGATTGAGGCGAAATCCGCCATTTTCCTCCACGCCTCCTGCAACCGGGCGTGATCGTTCAGGGAAGGTCTTCCCGTGAACGCCCCGGGACCAGACGGGCCCGCTTTCGGGACCGGGGCGTTGGGGTCACGCCGGCCGGGAAACGCTGGAGACCGACGTTCGAGATTCTCCCGCCGGTTGACCCGGACATTGCGGTTGTTCATCACCGTAGACACTTGGGCATGCATACGGAGCGACTGCGACCATGGGTCTGGCGACCAATATCAGACGCGATCTGACGTTCGTGGCCGGGCTGCGTCGACTGTTGAAGCGCATCAAGCCGATCTCGCTGGATAGCGATGTCCTGATCTGTGACGATTTCGAGGAGGCCGTCGACCGCTTCGGCGACAATGTCGCGGTGGAGGACGAGCACCGCTCGCTGACCTATCGCGACCTCGACGCCATGGCCAACCGCTATGGACACTGGGCGCGCAGCCGCAATCTTCGACGCTCCGACGTGGTCGGCCTGGTCATGAGCAATCGCGCGGAATACCTCGCCGCCTGGCTGGGGTTCTCGAAGGTCGGCGTGGCCACGGCCCTGATCAACACCAACCTGACCGGCCAGGCCCTGGCCCATTGCCTCAACATCGCGGGCATCTCGAACGTCGTCGCCGACGAAGACACCTGGGGCCGGTGCGAAGAGGCCCGCCCCTTCGTCACCCGGACCATGATGCTGTGGGTGCTGGGTCTGAAGGACGCCGACGAAATCTCGGAGCGGCGCGGGCTGGACAACGCCGTGCGCAGCGGCTCGTCGGTCAGGCCTGCGCGCAACCTGCGCGACGGCATCACCAATCGCGACACGGCCCTGTTCATCTACACCTCGGGCACGACCGGCCTGCCCAAGGCGGCGCGGATCCATCACGCGCGCGCCCGCACCTATATGCGCGCCTTCGCGGGCGCCACGGCGTCGACGCCTCAGGACCGCGTGCTGAACGTGCTGCCGCTCTATCATTCGACCGGGGGGCTGGTCGGCGTGGGGCCGGCCCTCTTGAACGGCGGCCGGCTGATCCTGCGGCGCCGGTTTTCGGCCTCGTCTTTCTGGCGCGATGCGAACGCCACGGGCGCGACCCTCTTCGTCTATATCGGTGAGCTGTGCCGATATCTGGTCAACTGTCCCGAGCAGGAGGGAGAGCGCGATCACAAGATCCGGCTGGCCTTCGGCAACGGCCTGAGGCCCGATGTCTGGCCCGAGTTCCAGTCGCGGTTCGGCATCCCCGACATTCTGGAGTTCTACGGCTCGACCGAGGGCAACGTCTCCCTGTTCAATTTCGACGGCAAGCCGGGGGCCATCGGCCGGGTCCCGAAATTCCTCAAGAAGCAGCTCAATATTCGCCTGCTGGCGTTCGACATCGAAACCGAACAGCCCGTCCGGCTGGCCAACGGCCTGGCGCGCGAGGCCGGCGTCGGCGAGATCGGCGAGGCGATCGGCATGATCGGCGACGACATTCGACACGATTTCTCGGGCTATGCCGACAAGGCCGCGTCGGAGAAGAAAATCCTGACGGACGTGTTCAAGCGCGGCGACCGCTGGTTCCGCACCGGCGACCTGATGCGTCAGGACTCGGAGGGCTATTTCTATTTCATCGACCGGATCGGCGACACCTTCCGCTGGAAGGGCGAGAACGTCTCGACGGCCGAGGTCGAACAGAGGCTGGTGGACGCCCCGGGCGTCAAGGAAGTCATCGCCTACGGCGTCCCGGTGCCGGGGGCTGAAGGCAAGGCCGGCATGGTCACCCTGGTGACCGAGGGTCGGTTTTCGGCCAAGGCTTTCGCCGTCTACGCCGACGAGCAGTTGCCGCCCTATGCGCGACCGGTCTTCATCCGTCTCGCCAAGGAACTGGAGACGACCGGCACGTTCAAATACCGCAAGATCGACCTGGTGGCAGAGGGCTTCGACCCCGCTGCGGTCGATGGCGCCATCTACGTCCGGGGCGGCAAGACGGGCTATGCCAAGTTGACGCCCGACGCATTCGCGGCGATCCAGAACGGTCAGACACGGCTCTGATCTCAAGCGGCCGTTAAGCATTAACGGTCATGGTCTGCGTCTCTGTTCCCGGGGACGTCGGACCGCTTCATGTTTCAGATCATCGGCATCGTCATGCTGTTCGGCATGGTGTTCGGCAGCTACGCCCTGGCCGGCGGCAAGTTCGACGTCATCATCCACGCCGCCCCGCACGAGCTGATGGCCATCGGCGGATCGGCGATTGCGGCGTTCCTGATCTCGAACTCGATCGGCGTGGTGAAGTCGGCCCTGGGCGGTCTGGGCAAGGCCTTTGCTGGCCCAAAATGGAAGAAGCAGGACTACAAGGACCTGCTGAGCCTGCTGTTCCAGCTGACCAAGACGATGAAGTCCAAGGGCGTCATCGCCCTGGAAAGCCACATCGAGAAGCCGGCCGAGAGCACGATTTTCCAGAAATACCCCAAGGTGCTGAAGGACCATTTCGCCACCGACTTCATCTGCGACACCCTGCGGATGATGACGATGAACCTGGAGGATCCTCACCAGATCGAGGACGCCATGGAAAAGCAGCTGGAGAAACACCACCACGAGGCCGCCGGCGCGCCGCATGCGCTCCAGGCCATGGCCGACGCCCTGCCCGCCCTGGGCATCGTCGCCGCCGTGCTGGGCGTCATCAAGACCATGGGCTCGATCACCGAGCCCCCCGAAATTCTGGGCGGCATGATCGGCGGCGCCCTGGTCGGCACCTTCATGGGCGTGTTCCTCGCCTACGGCCTGGTCGGTCCCCTGGCGGCGCGTCTGCAGGCGATCGTCGATGAGGAGTTCGCCTACTACAAGATCATCCAGTCGGTGCTGGTCGCCCACCTGCATGGCAATGCGGCCCAGATCTCGGTCGAGATCGGTCGCGGCGATATCCCGTCCTCGGCCCAGCCCTCCTTCCTGGAAATGGAAGAAGCCCTGGCGGCCGCCCCCGCCGACGCCTGATCCCGTCGATATCCCCGAATTTTGCCGTTGTCGGGGAACACGGTGATTTCGCACGGGTTCTCGTCTGGTCACGATCACGTCAGCCCATGAGGGCGGGCTTATCCGGCCTGTGATCAAACGGGAATTGGAGTTCTCCAATGAAGACCACAGTCCTGGCCGCGGCCGCGCTCGGCGCCCTGGCCCTCGCCGCCTGTCAGCCCGCCGAACCCGCGCCGGAGGCGACATCGGCAGATACTGCGATGAGCGACACCTCCACCATGGCCCCGGCGACCGATGGCGCCATGGCCCCGACCGACGGCGCCATGACGTCTGACCCCGCAGCGCCCGCCACGGGGACGATGCCCCCGGCCAGCGGTTCCAGCGGCACGATCAACCCGGATGGATCCATGTCGGACGGCGCCGCCAATCCCGCCTCGCCCCCGCCGTTCGCCGCCTCCGGCGACGCCCCGCCCAAGGCCAACTAGGTTCGCCTTCACGCCGGCGTGTAACCGACGTGAACCGTTCGACGTAACGAGACTTGTCGCTCGCGGTCCCCATGGGGGTCGCGAGCGCGTTTCCAGGCTGCGGCCCGTCGGCTCGCGTCCGTCATCCAGAGGGGTTCCCCAATGTCCATCCGTCACCTGATCGCTGTCGCGGCCGCTGGCGTCGCCGCTGTCTCCCTGGCCGCCTGTCAGCCCGCCGCCGAAGAGAAGACCGAATCCGCCGACGGCGCGATGGCTCCGGCCTCGGACGCCATGGCCCCCGCCGCCGATGGCGCTATGGCGCCCGCCGACGGCGCGATGGCCCCGGCCGATGGCGCGATGGCCCCGGCCGAGGGCGCCATGGCCCCAGCCGATGGCGCAATGGATCCCGCATCCGACAAGATGGCTCCGGCCAACTGATATCCCCGGGGCCGGGTCGCGCCCAGCGATCCGGTCCCGCCTTCAGTCGGTCTGAAGGGTTTCGAAGCTTCACCGCGTGAAGAGATCACGAACGCGTGAGAATTCGCTTGCGAATCCGCTCACGATCCCGTTATCTCCCGCACGGAGAGGATTCATGACCTCTCTTGAACCCCTTCTGAAGGATATAAATCATGCGCATCGTCGCCCTGATCGCCGCCTCGGCCGCCGCTCTGACCCTGGCCGCCTGCCAACCCGCCGCTGAAGACAAGGCCGCTGACGCTTCGGCTGACGCCGCTGCCGCCGCCGACACCGCCACGGACGCTGCTGCGACCGCCGACGCCGCCGCCACCGACGCCGCTGCCGCCGCTGGCGAAGCTTCGGCCGCCGCTGAAGGCGCCATGGCTCCTGCCGCCGACGCCGCGATGGCCCCGGCTGCTGAAGCTCCGGCTGCTCACTAAGACCTCACGGTCCTAGGTTCGGATCGGTTTCGACCGATCCGTCGGAAAGGGGTCGCCCGCGGGCGGCCCCTTTTTTCGTGCCTGCCGCTGCCGTAGCGGCGTCACGCCTCTATAGGTCACCGCGATGACCGATGCCGACGACCGCAATCCGCGCCTGGTCTGGACCAATGCGGGCGAACCCCGCTCCGGCCGGTTCGATGACGTCTATTTCTCGGCGGAGGACGGGCTGGCGGAGACCCGGACGGTCTTCCTGTCAGGCTGCGGCATGCCCGAGGCCTGGCGGGACCGTCGACATTTCACCGTCGCGGAACTGGGCTTCGGCAGCGGACTGAACATCGCCGCCCTGCTCGATCTGTGGCGTCGCACCCGGCCCGCCGGGGGCCGCCTGAACATCTTCTCGATCGAGGGATATCCGCTGGACCGGGACGAGGCGCGTCGAGCCCTGTCGGCCTGGCCCGAACTGCACGCGGCGTCTGAGGCGATGCTGGCCGCCTGGCCG
The DNA here is from genome assembly GCA_018820205.1 of Alphaproteobacteria bacterium. Taxonomy (GTDB): domain Bacteria; phylum Pseudomonadota; class Alphaproteobacteria; order Caulobacterales; family Caulobacteraceae; genus Brevundimonas. The sequence continues at coordinate 15,868 of JAHJOK010000054.1, read as the reverse complement.
CCAAACACGCCGGGCTTTCACCGGGTCGACCTGCCCGACTTCCACGCCGTCCTGGACATCGCCGTCGGCGAAGCGGCCTGGGCGCTGCAGCAGTGGTCCGGGCGGGCTGACGCCTGGTTTCTCGACGGGTTCGCGCCGTCCGTGAACCCCGACATGTGGTCCGACGACGTTCTGGACCGGATCGCGGAACGCTCGGCGCCCGACGCGCGCCTGGCGACCTTCACCGTCGCCGGCGCCGTCCGCCGCGGCCTGTCCGAACGCGGGTTCGAGGTCGCGAAGCGGCCGGGTCACGGGCGCAAGCGCGAACGGCTGGAAGCGCGTCGGTCCGACCCCGCCCGCCTCCCTCCCTCGCCGCCGTCGGTGATCGTCATCGGCGCGGGCGTCGCCGGCGCCTCGGTCGCCCGGGGGCTGGCCGCCCAGGGCTGCGAAGTCGTTTTGATCGAGGCCGAGGGTCACGGCGCCGGGGCCTCCGGCTTCCCGGCCGCGCTCGTCACCGCCCGTTTCGACCTCGGCGACGCGACGGTCGCCGCCCTGTTCTCCCAGTCGCTCGAGCGCGCCGGCGCCCTATATCGCGACATTCCCGGCGCGATCCTGGCGCGAGGCGTCATGCAACTGGTCGGAACCGAGCGCGAGGCCGCCCGCTTCGGCCGCATCGTCGATCAACCGATCTGGCCGCCCGACGCCATGAAGCTGCTGGACGTCGGCCAGGCGACAGCCGCGCTCGCAGAACCCGTCGAGGGGCCCGCGCTCACCATGGCGTCGGCCCTGACCGTCGCGCCCGCCGTCATCCTGTCCGCCTTGCTCGACGGCGTCACGATCCGGCCAGGGCGAGCGGCCCGCATCGAGGCGGCTCCAGGGGGCTGGCGCGTCGTGGACGCCGACGGCCTGCGCCTGGCCGAAGCCGCGAACATCGTCGTCTGCGCCGGGGCGGAGACGACAGGCCTCCTGCCCGAAATCCCCACGTCCCCGGTCCGCGGCCAGGCCGAATGGGTCGAGGGGCCGCCCCCGCCGGCCGTCGCCTGGGGCGGCTATGTCGCGCCGACAGCGGACGGCATGCTGTTCGGCGCCACCCACGACCGGAGCGACGTCGGGCGCGACGTCAGGGCCCAGGACACCGCGCGCAACCTCGCGACGCTCGAGGCGAGGCTGCCGGAACTGGCCGGGCGCATCGACAGCGCCGCGATCCGGTCCCGCGCAGCCGTCCGGGCGACGACGCGGGATCGCCTTCCGATCGCCGGGGCCGTGCCGGGCCGCCCGGGCCTGTTCGTCCTGGGCGGGCTGGGATCACGCGGCTTCTGTCTGGCGCCGCTGCTGGGCGAGCATCTGGCGGCGCTGGTTCTGGACCGGCCCTCGCCATTGCCGGCAGACATTTCCGCGCGGATCAGTCCGTCGCGCGCGGCCCTCGCCCCCCTTGCGCAACCGCGCGCGGGCGCAGACGCTTAGTCAGTAACGTCACCGACAGGAGACCTCGATGCGCCCATCCATCGCCATCCTCTTCGCCGCCGCCCTCTCGGCTTGCGCCCCCATGGGCGCGGGCGGCCCCGGCGCCCGTGCCGACATGGGCGACAGCGCCGCCGCCCCTTGTTTCCGCCCTCAGCAGATCGTCAATTTCCGGGGCGGCGACGAACAGAACCTGTTTGTCAGAGCCCTCGGCGGCGACGTGTTCGAGGCCCGGACGTCGGGCTGCTTCGATCTGGAGCAGGCCAACACCATCACGATCACCCCGGCCGCCGGTTCGTCCAGCCGGTTGTGCGTGGGCGACAGCGCCAACATCCTCGTGCGCGGCTCCACCCTTCGTCAGGGCCCATGCTTCGCCCGCATCGTCCGCAGCCTGAGCGAGGCCGAGGTCGAGGCCCTGCCGTCTCGCAGCCGCCCCTGAGGCCTAGGTTTTCTGGGCGTAGCCCAGGCGCTGGTTCAGCTTGTCGATCAGGTCGATCGCGGTGTCCGCGATGACGGAGCCGGGCGGATAGACGGCCGCCGCTCCCATGTCGATCAGGGTCTGGACGTCGCCGGGCGGGATCACGCCGCCGACGGTGATCATGATGTCCGGCCGGCCCAGCTTTTCCAATTCGGCCTTCAGGGCGGGCACCAGCGTCAGGTGTCCCGCCGCCAGCGAAGAGGCCCCGACGACGTGGACGTTGTTGGCCACCGCGTCGCGCGCCGCCTCTTCCGGCGTCTGGAACAGCGGCCCGGCCACGGCGTCGAGACCCAGGTCGCCATAGGCCGTGGCGACGACCTTCTGGCCCCGGTCATGACCGTCTTGACCCAGTTTGGCGATCAGTACGCGGGGCGGACCGCCGTCGTTCTCGACGAAGGCGGCGACCATGTCGCGCGCGCGGGAGATCTTCGGATCGACGCCGGCTTCGCGGGCATAGACGCCCGAGACGGTCTTCACCGTGGCGACATGCCGGCCGAAGGCGGCCTCCAGCGCGTCGGACATCTCGCCGACGGTCGCATGCGCGCGCCCTGCCCGGACGCACAGTTCCAGCAGGTTCTCCGACCCCTTGGCGCCCTCGGTCAGGGCGGTCAGGGCGGCCTGGGTCTTCGCCTCGTCCCGCTCGGCGCGCAGGCGTTTCAGCTTGTCGATCTGGGCCGCCAGCACGGCCGCATTGTCGACCTTCAGCACCGGAATGTCGTCGACCGCGTCGTTCAGATAGCGGTTCACGCCCACGACGGTCTGCTGACCCGTGTCGATCCGGGCCTGGGTTTTCGCAGCCGCTTCTTCGATCCGCAGCTTGGGCAGGCCCGCCTCGATCGCCGCCGCCATCCCGCCCAGCGCCTTGACCTCGGCCATGTGCGCCCGCGCCCGTTCGGCCAGGTCATGCGTCAGTCGCTCGACGAAGAAGCTGCCGCCCCACGGATCGATGACCTTCGTCAGACCCGTTTCAAGCTGCAGCAGCAGCTGGGTGTTGCGCGCGATCCGGGCCGAGAAATCCGTCGGCAGGGCCAACGCCTCGTCCAGCGAGTTGGTGTGCAGCGACTGGGTCTGACCGCCCGCCGCCGCCATCGCCTCGACCATGGTCCGGGGCACGTTGTTGAACACGTCCTGGGCAGCCAGCGACCAGCCCGAGGTCTGGCAGTGGGCGCGCAGCGACAGCGATCGCGGGTTCCCAGGGGCGAACTCTTCCTGCACCGCCTCGGCCCACAGCAGGCGACCGGCGCGCAGCTTGGCCACCTCCATGAAATAGTCCATGCCGATGGCCCAGAAGAAGCTCAGGCGCGGGGCGAACCGGTCAACGTCCATGCCCGCCGCGACCCCGGCCCGGATGTATTCCAGCCCGTCCGACAGGGTGTAGGCCAGCTCCAGATCGGCGGAGGCTCCGGCCTCCTGCATATGATAGCCGCTGATGGAAATGGAGTTGAATTTCGGCGTCTCTTTCGCTGTCCAGGCGAAGATGTCGGCGATGATCCGCATCGAGGGTTCCGGCGGATAGATATAGGTGTTCCTGACCATGAACTCCTTGAGGATGTCGTTCTGGATGGTGCCGGTCAGGGCGGCGTGGTCCACGCCTTGTTCCTCGGCCGCCACGACATACAGGGCCAGGATCGGCAGGACGGCGCCGTTCATGGTCATCGACACGGACATCTGATCCAGCGGAATGCCATCGAACAGGGTCCGCATATCCAGGATGGAATCGATCGCCACGCCCGCCATGCCGACGTCGCCCGCCACGCGCGGATGGTCCGAATCGTATCCCCGGTGCGTCGCCAGATCGAAGGCGATCGACAGCCCCTTCTGCCCTCCCGCGAGATTGCGCCGATAGAAAGCGTTCGAAGCCTCGGCGGTCGAGAACCCCGCATACTGGCGGATGGTCCAGGGATTGGACGCATACATGGTCGGATAGGGGCCGCGCACATAGGGAGCGAAGCCGGGCAGGCCGTCGGTGAAGTCGAGATCGGCGATGGCCTCGGCGCCATAGACGGACGCGATGTCGATGCCCTCGGGCGTTGGGACGGGGTCGCGGTCCGGCGCCGCGTCGAGCGGGGACAGGTCGAGGGCGGCCCTGGTGAAATCCGGACGGATCATGCCGCTGCTCCAAATCCCGTGCATCCCCGCGAAGGCGGGGACCCGGTGCTTTGAGCGATAGGCGGGACCGGGCGCGCGATGACCGTGATCCCACGCACCGAGGGGCAGCTGAAACCTGGGTCCCCGCCTTCGCGGGGATGCGCGGAACAAGAAATCATGCCGCTTCTCCTTCGAAGGCTTCGGCCCAGCGGAGCGGCGGCAGGGGCGGACAGCGGTCGCCGCCGGATGCAGACGTGGTCGTCGCGGCGGGTTCGGCCGACACGGGGCGGACGTTGGCGTCGACGAATTTGGTCACCCCCACCATCTGGCCGCCGCCTTCGGAGAGAGCGGCCTTGCCCGCCGTGCGCGACGCGGCGATCCGCTGTTGCACAGCCCCGCCGCGCAGCGAGGCGACGATGCCGCCCTCGCGCTCGATGCGCTGGAACTCGGCCCAGCCCGCCTCGGCGAGGTCGCGCGTGCGGTGGTCCAGATACCAGGATCCTGCGGCCGGATCGGCGACGCGGCCGATGTGCGCCTCTTCCATCAGGATGATCTGGGTGTTGCGCGCCTGTCTGCGGGCGAAGGCGTCGGGCCGCCCGACCGCCTGGCTGAACCCGTCCAGCACCACGGCGTCCGCCCCCCCGACGGCCCCGGCGAACCCCGCGGCCGTCAGCCGCAGAAGGTTGGGCCAGGGGTCCGTGGCCGCCAGCATCCGGCGCGACGACCGCGCCTCGATCACGGCGGGAGTTTCGTGTCCGAACGCCCGGCTGATCGAACGCCAGATCAGACGCAGCGCCCGCACCTTGGCCAGGCTGTCGAAATATTCGGCATCGACGCTGACGCCCAGCACCGTTCCCGCAAGCGCCCGCTCGATCGCCAGGCCCGCCTCGACGGCGGCGTTCAGATACGCAACGCCGGCGGCGGCGGCAAAGCCCAGTTCCTGCCCCGCCGATCCGCCCGCCTCGTGCGCCGCCCGGCCGGTCGCCAGAAAGAAGGACGCCTCGGGATAGGCCCCGGCGTGGCGCGCGGCCGTATTTGCGGCCAGACCGACATGCTCCTCGATCGACCGGGGTGAACCGCCGGTCGCGGCAAACTCGCTCAGCGGATCCATGTGGAACACCAGTCGCGCACGCGGCGACCCCTTGGCCACGACGGCCAGCGCATTGGCGGCGTCTGGGCCATCCAGCCCGCCATCCAGTCCGACGGGCGCCAGTTCCAGCGCCACGCCCGCAAGGGCGCGCGCCAGGGGTTCGGAATCGGCCAGCACCGCCCCCGACACGATGACCGACGCCGCCCCGCCCTCCAGATCGGCCAGCACCGCCGCGTTGACCGCCTCGGGCGCGTCGCCCTCGACCCCGGTGCGCAGGTCCCAGGCGCGACCCTCGGCGTCCGACGGCCGGGGCGCGAACACGGCCTCTGTCGCATTGGCGCGGCCATACAGCGGCCGCGTCGTCAGGTGATCGGCGTCGAGATGGATCAGCCCCTCGATCGGTCGGCCCTTCAGCGACTTCTCCGCCTCGACGCGCCAGTCGGCCGGCGACGGAATCGGGAAGGGCTTGGACATGCGGGCTCCGAAAAAAGGCGAGAGCCGCTTCTATTGCGACTCCCGCCCTCTTCAGTCCAGCGCTTCAGTCCGGTCGGGGCCGGCTCAGACCTTCGCCGGCGCGTATTTCGGAACCAGCAGGTGAACGACCAGCAGGGCCACCAGATAGGCCGAACCGGCGACCACGAAGATCGGCGTATAGGTGCCGAGATCTTCCAGCACCTGGCCGATGTATTTCGAGAACACCATGCCGCCGATCCCGCCCAGCATGCCGCCGATGCCGACCACTGATCCCACCGCCGAACGCGGGAAGACGTCGCCGGGCAGGGCGTAGAGGTTGGCCGAAAAGCCCTGGTGCGCGGCCGTCGCGACGCCGATGATCAACACGGCGATCCAGACGTTCGATGCGAACGAGGCGAACATGACCGGCAGGGCCAACAGGGCGCAGATCAGCATGGTCAGCTTGCGCGCGGTGTTCAGGCTGATCCCCATATGCATCATGCGCGAGGACAGCCAGCCGCCCCCGACCGATCCGACGTCGCTGAGCAGATAGATGGCGATCAGCGGCGGGCCGAACGTCTTCAGATCCAGGCCGTAGCGCTTGCCCAGGAAGTCCGGCAGCCAGAACAGGAACATCCACCAGACCGGATCGATCAGGAATTTGCCCAGCGCATAGGCCCAGGTTTCCTTGACCGTCAGCAGCTTCAGCCAGCCGATCTTCTCGACCGGATCCGGCGCATCCTGTTCGATATAGGCCAGCTCGGCGGCCGACAGACGCTTCTGGTCTCGCGGCTTGCGATAGACCAGCAACCAGATCGGCAGCCAGATCAGGCCCAGCAGGCCGGTGATCACGAAGGTCATCTGCCAGCCGACCGACAGCACCAGGGCCGGCACGATCAGAGGCGTGACGATGGCCCCGATATTGGTGCCCGCGTTGAACAGGCCGGTGGCCAGGGCGCGTTCCTTCTTGGGGAACCACTCGGTGACCGCCTTGATGCCCCCCGGGAACCCCCCGGCCTCACCGACGCCCAGCAGCATCCGCGCCATGATGAAATGGGTCAGGTCTCGCGCGCCGCCGTGCAGGATATGGCCGATCTGCCAGATAGCGAACGCGATGCCGAGACCGAAGCGCGCGCCGATCCGGTCCATGATCCGGCCCCAGATCGCATAGGCCACGGCGTAGGACGCCTGGAACCAGAAGACGATGTTGGCGTAGTCGGTTTCGGACCAGCCGAACTCGGTCGACAGGGTCGGCTTCAGGACGCCGATCATCTGGCGATCGACGTAGTTGATGACCATGGCCGCGAACAGCAGCCACATGATCAGCCAGCGATATTTGCCGGGCGCCGGCGCCTTGATCCCGATCGGGGTCTGGGTCGTGTCGGTCATGCGTTGGCCGTCCTGTCTACTGGTTTCCTCGCGCGTCCCGCTCCTGGTTCCGAAAGATCGGGCGGGCTGGCGCAAACATCATACAAGCCTAAGCCCGGGCCGGAATCACCGAGCAATGAATCTCCCCGACCCCGGAGAAGGCGCAGAGGGATTGGGCTCCGATCTCGACGCGGTGCACGCCGGTGACGGCGCCGGTGGAGATCAGCGCCCCCTCCGTCACCGGCCGTCCGCGACGCGCCAGGTTTTCGATCAGGAATCGCACCGATTCCAGAATGCCCATCGGAATGGAGTCGGCTGTCGCCTTGCCGATGATCTCGCCGTCGATGACGGTTTCGACCTCGATCCCGTCCAGCCGGGCCGCCCAGTCCTGGATCTCGGCGCCCAGCACCAGGCCGCCGTTGTTGCCGAAGTCGGAGGCGACGACGGCCGAGCCCAGGTCGTTGATCGTCGACAGAGGGCTGCCGGCCAGTTCGACCCCGATATACATGGCCGTGACGGCCGCCGTCGCCTCGTCCAGCGTCCAGTCCGTCCTGGATGGATCGACCTTGCCGATCCGGGCCACGAACTCGGCCTCCACCGCGGCGAACCCGCCCACGATCGCCGGCAGGGGCGTCGGTTCGGATGAGACGGCCCACAGATTGCGCCGGAAGATCGGACCGGCGAGACGGTGGGCCTTCAGGGTGGGCTGCTGCGTCGGCGGCACCATCCCGACCTTCCAGCCGATGATCTCGTCGGGGAACAGGCCGATGGCGATCTCCTGCGTCGCATAGGCCGCGGCCATGTCCAGCGGACGCTCGCCCGGATAGTCCGGCAGGGCGGTCAGGCTCAGCCGCGCCTCGACGAAGCGCGCGGCGATGTCCGACGCGGCGTCGTGCAGGCCGTGGGCGTCCGCCGCGCTCACGACGCGACCGCCGAATGATGTTGAATGCCCTTCACGCCGCGTCCCGATGTTATTTGTCAGTTGCCGATCTTGTCGTCGGACGATGATGATTGAAGGGGAAGGAAACCGGTGTCAACGGGCTTGCGTCGAACGGGGCGAAGACGCGTGCGGGCATGGCGCAGCGGCGGGACCGGTTGTATGGCTTGGCGGCTCACAGCAAGAGGTCGAGCTTGACCGACGACGACACGCCCACCGCCCGCGCCGCGACAAAGCCCGGAAAACGGCCCACGATCAATGACGTGGCGCGCGTAGCCGAGGTCTCCAAGAAGACCGTCTCACGGGTCATCAACCAGTCGCCCTTCGTCCGCGAAGAGACCCGCGTCCGGGTCAACGCGGTGATCGCCGAACTGGGTTTCGTCCCCGACCTTCAGGCGCGCGGCCTTGCCTTCCGCCGGTCCTTCCTGGTCGGGCTGATCTACGACAACCCCAGTCCGAACTATGTCGTGAACATGCAGCAGGGGGTGCTGGACGCCCTGCGCGGGTCTGGGCTGGAGCTGGTCGTGCACCCCTGCCTGCGGACCGCGGACACGGTCGTCGCCGATATCCGCACCTTCGTCGAGCGCCAGAAGCTGTTCGGAGTCATCCTGCCCCCCTCGATGTCGGAGGACGAGCGGGTCATCGACGTACTGCGCGACCTGGATTGCCCATATGTGCGTATCGCCTCGGTGTCGCTGGACGGTCCGGGCGCCATGCTGGTCACCAACGATCATCTGGGCGCGGCCGAGGCGGGAAGGCATCTGGCCGACTTGGGCCACACCCGCATCGGATTCATCTCCGGCCCGGCCCTGTTCCGCTCCAGCGCCGTGCGCGGCGGAGGCTTCCGCGAAGGCCTGGCCGAAAGGGGCATCACCCTGGACGACCGCTATGTCGCCGCCGGCGCCTATACGTTCGAATCGGGCGTCGAGGCGGCGAAGACGCTGCTTTCGCTGGACCCGCGCCCCACGGCCATCTTCACCGGCAACGACGAAATGGCGCTGGGCGTGTTCAAGGTCGCGCGCGACATGGGCATGGAGATTCCGCGCGACCTCAGCGTGGTCGGCTATGACGACCTGCCGATGGCGTCGCGGGTCTGGCCCAATCTGACATCGGTTCGTCTGCCGATCCGCGACATGGGCCGGATGGCGGCGGAAAAGCTGCTGGCGCCCATGCGCGGGCTCGACCCCGCCAAGCTGGATCAGCCCGAGGTCCGCCCGTCACTGGTGATCAGGGATTCGGCGAAGGCGCTGTAAGCTTTTCCTCCCTGTCGCGCAGCGATGGGGAGGTGGATGCGAGCCCTCGCTACGCGCCGCCTCCCCATTCGCCAGGCGGCGAACAGGGCGGAGACGTCAGTCGGTCCGAACCTTACGCCGGTTCCGGAACCTTGGCGCCGACGAGGCCCTGAATGTAGTCGCGGATACCCGCGTCCGTGGCGTTGGCGAAGAAATATTCCTGGAATTTCTCGCCGGCGACGGCGGCCTTCAGCAGGTCCTGGTCGACGGTCTTGAGGACTGTCAGCATGTCATGGCAGGTCACGGCCTTCAGGTCCTTCAGGATGCCGCGGTTCTTTGCCATGATCTCGGCGCGCTCCTTGGGATAGCCCAGACCCCGTTCGCCTTCGAACAGCTTGCGATAGACGTCCTGCAGGTTGAGCTCGGCGGCCCAGCCGAAGCCCTTGGCGTAGGGCATGGCGATGGCGTTGCCGTCGTTGATCTGGCCGAACAGGAAGGCGTCGGTCGGATCGATGATCAGGCCGCAGAAGACGCCCGGCATGGCGTTGGCGGCCAGCATCGAGCCCGTGCCCGTGCCGCAACCGGTGACGACGAAGTCTGCGGCGCCCGAGTTCAGCAGGATGCCGGTCAGCAGGCCATTCATGACATAGGTCAGCGAGGCCTTATCCTCGGGCGTGTACATGCCGTAGTGGAACACTTCATGACCCAGCGGCAAGGCGACGGCGGTCAGGGCGTCGTGGACGACGGCGCTCTTGGCGGCCTGGCTGTTCTCGATGATCAGGGCGATTTTCATGGGCTTCCTCTCGGGATGGAACGCGGTCGTCGCGTGAAGATTTGCATCGGCTTATGACACCGGTTACCAGACACCGCAAATGATGGCGTCGTTCATCGGCGCGTGAACGCTGATACATCCAGATAGGCGCGCAAGACGCCCTTCGACAGAGGCAGGGAACAGATGACCAATCCTTTCGACCTTACCGGCAAGGTCGCCCTCGTCACCGGCGCCAACACCGGCATCGGCCAGGGCATAGCCCTCGCGCTTGCCGACGCAGGCGCGTCCATCGCCTCCGTCGCCCGGCGCGACAGCGACGACACCGTCGGCCAGTGCCTGGCCAAGGGGGTGAAGGCCATCTCGATCCAGGCCGATCTCGGCTCGATCGAGCCGATCGACCGGATCGTCTCGGAAGCCACGGCCGCCCTCGGCCCCATCGATATCCTGGTCAACAACGCCGGCATCATCCGCCGCGCCGACGCCGTCGACTTCACCGAGGAGGACTGGGACGCCGTCCTGAACGTCAATCTGAAGTCGGTCTTCTTCCTGTCCCAGGCCGTGGTGCGGAACATGATCGCGGGAGGCAGGGGCGGCAAGATCATCAACACCGCCTCAATGCTGTCGTACCAGGGCGGCATCCGCGTCCCCTCCTATACGGCGTCAAAATCGGGTGTCGCGGGCCTGACCAAGCTGATGGCCAACGAGTGGGCGAAACACGGCGTCAACGCCAACGCCATCGCCCCCGGCTATTTCGCCACCGACAACACCCAGGCGCTGCAGGACGACCCGGTTCGCTCGAAAGAGATCCTGGGCCGCATCCCCGCCGGTCGCTGGGGCCAGCCGTCCGACATCGGCGGCGCGGCAGTGTTCCTGGCCAGTGCGGCGTCGGACTATGTGCAGGGCGTCACCCTGCCGGTCGATGGCGGCTGGCTGGCGCGATAAGTCCCGGCTAGGCTCGCCGACATGACCATCCTCTGCTTTGGCGAGATGCTGCTGCGTCTGACGCCTGACAACGGCGAGCTGTTGATGCAGTCGCCCGGCCTGACGGTTCGACCGGGCGGGGCCGAGGCCAATGTCGCCGTGTCCCTGGCCCGCTATGGCGCACCCGCCGCCATGACCACCGTCCTGCCTGACAACACCCTCGGCCACGCCGCCAGAGACGAGGTGCGCAAGCACGGCGTCGATACGCGGGGCATCGTGTTCAAGCCCGGCCGGATGGGCCTGTATTTCATGACGCCCGGCGCTGTGCGTCGTCCTTCGGAAGTCCTCTACGATCGCGCCGCGTCCGCCTTCGTCCAGCATGTCGACGGCGCGCTGGACTGGTCCACGCTGCTGGACGGCGTGGAGTGGCTGCACCTGTCCGGCGTCACCCCCGCCACCGGCCCGACGGGCTCGGCCGCCGCCCTGGCCGCCGTCGCCGCCGCGACCGAGGCGGGCGTCAAGGTCAGTTTCGACGGCAATTTCCGCGGCAAGCTATGGGCCGAATGGGCCGGCGATCCGCCCCGCGTCCTGAGTCAAATGCTGGCCGGGTCCAGCCTCGCCTTCGCCGACGACCGCGACTTCGCCCTCGTTCTGGACGTGAAGTTCGAGCACGCCGATCCGGCCGAGCGGCGCCGCATGGCCGCGAAAGCCGCTTTCGAGCAATGGCCGACGCTTCAGCGCATCTGCTGCACCCTGCGCGTCAACGACAGCGTCGCCGACCAGACCCTGTCGGCCGTCATGATCACCCGCGACGGCGAGCACCACGCCGCCCCCATCGCCCTGAGCGGCGTCGTGGACCGGGTCGGCGGCGGCGACGCCTTCGCCTCGGGCGTCCTGTTCGGACTCTGGAAGAGCTGGTCGAACGACGAGGCGCTGGCGTTCGGCCTCGCGGCGGCGGGTCTGAAACATTCCGTCCCCGGCGACTTCAACCTGTTCGACGAAGCCCAGGTCCGCGCCGCCATGGCCGCCGAAGGCTTCGACATCCGGCGGTGATCCAAAGGAGCGCGGACTTCCAGGTCCGCCCTTCGGCGTCGAAGGAAGGCGGACCTGGAGGTCCGCGCTCCAGGGTTCCGACGCCCCTAGGAAACCGGTGTCATAACGGTTAGTGTGGCCTCAATCGAGCATCAGACTCGACCCGACCGCCCGTAGGAAACGACCCGGAGTTGCTCATGTCGCCGACCCTGTCGCGCCGCGCCGTCCTCGCGTCCAGCGCCGCCTTCGCCACCCTCGCCGCCGCTGGCCCTGTCCTGGCGCAGGCCGCCCCCGACCGCTCCGCCGTCGTCGCCACGATGAAGCGCGCCACCGCCTTCATGACCGACGAGGTCGCCGTGGGCGGCGGTTACGTCTGGAACGTCCTGCCCGATTTCTCGCGCCGCTGGGGCGAGCTGGAAGCCAGCCCAACCATGATCTGGGTCCAGCCTCCGGGCACGGCGACCGTGGGCCACGCCTTTCTCGACGCCTATCACGCGACCGGCGACGAACAGTTCTACGACGCCGCCAAATCCGCCGCAGACGCCCTGATCGCGGGCCAGCATCCGCGCGGCGGCTGGAACTACGTCATCGACACGGCGGGCGAGGACAGCCTCAAGGACTGGTACGAGAAGATCGGCGGCAACGCCTGGCGGCTGGAGGAATTCCAGCACTACTACGGCAACGCCACCTTCGATGACGCCGGCACGGCCGAGGCGTCGCAACTCTTGCTGCGTGTCTATCTGGAAAAACGCGAGCGCAGATACCGGACGCCGCTCGACAAGGCGATCCAGTTCGTCCTCGACGCCCAGTATCCGAACGGCGGCTGGCCCCAGCGTTTCCCGTTCGTCGAGGGCGCCGGCGGCCTCCACGGCAACCCGGACTACACCCCCTACATCACCTTCAACGACGACGTGGCCGGCGAGAACATCGAGTTCCTGCTCTACTGCCACCAGGCCCTGGGCTCGAACGACCGGCGTCTGGTCGATGCCATCCAGCGCGGCATGGACATCTTCATCGCCACCCAGCAGCCGGCGCCGCAACCGGCCTGGGGTCTGCAACACTATCCCGACACGCTGAAACCGGCGCCCGCCCGCACCATCGAACCGCGCGCCTTCGCCACCCACACGACGGCGACCAACATCCGGTCGATGATCGGCTTCTACAAACTGACCGGCGACCGCAAATATCTGGCCCGCCTGCCCGAGGCGCTCGACTGGCTGGATCAGGTCCGGACGCCCCAGGCCCTGATCGCGCCCGGCCGCACCCATCCGACCTTCATCCTCGAAGGCTCGAACACCCCGGTCTATATCCACCGCCGGGGGTCCAACATCAGGAACGGCCACTATTACGCCGACGACAATCCGACCAATCTGGTGATCCACTACGGCTCGTTCCGGAACCTGGACACCGCCGCCATCCGGGCCGAGTACGAGGCTGCGGCCGCGATGGTGCCCGCCGATCTGATCGCCGCATCGCCGCTGCGGGCGCGTCCCGGCACGCTGAAACTGCCGAAATACTTCACCCTTCGCGACGTCAGCATCTGGGACATGTCGACCGAGGGCCGGCGTCCGCGCGCCGTGCCCGCCGCACGGGCGGCCGAGCTGACCGCCGGCCTCAACGCACGCGGCTACTGGCCCACGCCGATGACCACCACCTCGAACCCCTATATCGGCCCCTCGCCCGAGGCCGTCACGGGCGGCGAGTATCAGACCACCCGCGTCGGCGACCTGTGGGACACCTCGCCCTACGTCACCGACTTCCCGGTCGAATGCATCTCGACCGAGACCTTCGTCCGAAACATGGGCGACCTGATCGAGGCGCTGCAGGTCTGATGGACCGGCGACAGCTTCTGGTCGGCGGAGCGGCGGCGGGTCTGACGGCCAATTCCGCCTGCGCTTCCCTGACCGGCGCGGCATGGGCGGATCAGGTCGTTTGGCGTTTCGGCGATCTGGACAGCATCCGCGCGCCGTTGACCCTCGAAGGCGCGCCCCGAAGGGTCGACGGCCCGGCATCTGCAGGTGGCGGCGCCCTGCTGTTCGACGGCGTGGACGACGCCCTGTTCATCGGTCGGCATCCTCTGGCCGGCGCCGCGACATTCGCCTTCGAAACCGTGTTCCGTCCCGACGGCGGCGCCTTCGAGCAGCGTTGGCTGCACTTGCAGTCCGACGAGGAGGTCGCCCCCGGCCAGACGCCGGTCGGCACGCGCTTCCTGTTCGAGATCCGGGTCTATGGCGACCAGTGGGCGCTGGACGCCTTCGTCAAGGGACCGACCTACAATCAGACGCTGCTGTTCCCCGATCGCCTGCACCCCGTCGGCCGCTGGCATCACGTCGCCCAGACCTACGACGGCACGACCTATCGATCCTTCGTCAACGGCGAACTGCAGGGTCAGGCGGCCATCGCCTTCACGCCCCAGGGCCCGGGCCGGGCCTCGGTCGGCACGCGGATCAACCGGGTCAACCATTTCAACGGCGCGATAGCCGAAGCCCGCTTCACCCGCCGCTCCCTGCGCCCCGACCAGTTCACCGGGGTGCGTCCGGCCTGATCCCTTCTTTCGTCATTCCGGGCGGAGGCGCTCTTGCGCCGAAGACCCGGAACCCAGCGGCGCGCAAGAGCGCGAACCTGTCGCGTACACTGCTGCAGGACTATCACCTTCGCTTCGCTTCGGCGCCGCTGGGTTCCGGGTCTCCGCTACGCTGCGCCCGGAATGACGAAAAAGACGCAAAGAAAAAGGCCCCGGCGTTTCCGCCGAGGCCCTTTCAAATCGTTGGACGGCGCGTATCCTACGCCTCGTCGCCGGCCTTCTCGGCCGTGCCCGTTTCCGGCACCTGGGCGCCCTTCGCGGGGCGAACGGTCTGGCGCTCGGCGATCCGGGCCGACTTACCGCGACGGTCGCGCAGATAGTACAGTTTGGCGCGCCGGACGACGCCGCGGCGCTTCACTTCGATCGACTCGATGTTCGGCGACAGGATGGGGAATTTGCGTTCGACGCCTTCGCCGAAGCTGATCTTGCGCACGGTGAAGGTCTCGTTCACGCCGCCGCCGTCACGGGCGATGCAGACGCCTTCGAAGGCCTGGACGCGTTCGCGCTCGCCTTCCTTGATCTTCACCATGACGCGCAGGGTGTCGCCGGGCTGGAAATTGGGAATGTCGCGGACGGCGATCAGGCGGGCTTTTTCTTCCGCCTCGAGCGTCTGAAGGATGTTGGCCATGGTCTTATTCTCCTCGGGCTTTTGCGCCCTTTAGCTTTGATTTGGCGGAAGATTCCGCAGGTCTTGTTTCCAGATGCGCGGCCCACAGATCGGGCCGACGTTCCTGGGTGGTCTTCTCCCGTTGTTCCTGACGCCAGGCCGCCATCTTGCGATGGTCGCCGGACAACAGGACCTCAGGGATGTCGATCCCCTCGAACGTCCGCGGTCGCGTGTACTGCGGATGCTCCAGAAGACCATCCTCGAAACTCTCGGACGACAGGCTGTCTGCCTGCCCGAGCACTCCGGGGATCAGTCGTACGCACGCCTCTATCACCACCATCGCCGCCGCCTCGCCGCCGGCGAGCACCGCGTCTCCGACGGAGACTTCCTCGAACCCGCGTGCATCGAGCACCCGCTGGTCCACCCCCTCGAACCGACCGCACAGAAGGGTGATCCCGTCCGCCGTGGCCCACTCTTTCACTCGCGCCTGCGTCAGGGGTCGACCGCGTGCGCTCAAGTACAAAAGCGGCCGGGGCGGGCCGGATAGGCTGTCTAGAGCCCGGGCCACCACGTCCGCTTTCAGCACCTGTCCGGGGCCGCCACCCGCGGGGGTGTCGTCCAGGAAGCCGCGCTTATCTTCGGAAAAGTCGCGAATGTCCACTGTTTCCAGCGCCCACAGCCCCCTCTCGCGCCACGCCGTGCCGATCAACGACACGCCGAGCGGCCCGGGGAAGGCCTCGGGGAACATGGTCAGGACGGTGGCGGTGAACGGCATGGAGCGCGATCTAGCGCGGTCTGCCGCTTTCGTCTCCTCCCTGTCGCGCAGCGATGGGGAGGTGGCGCGACCCCGCTCGGGGTCGTGACGG
>JAHJOK010000053.1 GCA_018820205.1 Alphaproteobacteria bacterium | reverse complement strand
CGCCCAGCCGGCCGCTCGCGCCCCGGCCCCGCGTCCCGCCGCCAATCGCCCTGCCGCCCGCCCGCCGGCGCGCACCCCGGCCCGGACCGCGGCTGCCGACACCACCGGGCCCCAGCCCTATCGGCCGACGACCCCGGCCTCCGGCGCGCCGTCCAATCCGTCGGCGCCGCGCCAGTCGGTGCAATAGGTTGGCGCCGGGGGCGGGGGCGGCTATGCACCGCCCCCAACGCTGCCCTTAAGGCCTTCCCATGTCCGACACGCCCCCCGACCGCCTCTCGGTCAACCCCGCCAGCCCTTATTACGACGCCGACCTGCTGGCGCGCGGCGTGGGCATCAAGTTCAAGGGCGAGGAAAAGACCAACGTCGACGAATACTGCGTCTCCGAGGGCTGGGTTCGTCTGGCCGTCGGCAAGGCCGTGGACCGCAAGGGCAACGCCCTGACCGTCAAGCTCCAGGGCCTCGTCGAACCCTATTTCCAGAGCGGCGTCGAGGAAGACGCGGAGGGCTGACGCCTTCGCGACCCCCTCTCGTCATTGCCCGGCTTGACCGGGCAACCCGGCGGCGCCGAAGGCGACCTGTTCAGACAGGATGTGCACGCAGTGCAATGAGGAAATTCAGATAAGTCTTTGACTAATCTCGATTGCACTCGATGGACTCGGTATCCTCAGAGTCCAATCCGTCATCAATCCAGGGTGATCGCCGACATCAGCCGGCCGAAATCCGCCTCGCCGCGAAGATGCGCGCGGCGGTTTGAATAGAAGGCCGCCTCGTCGACGCAGGTGTCGTGGCCGGTCCAGGCGGCCTCGCCCACGCCGGCCTGTTCCAGCCGCCACAGCACGAAGCCCGGCAGGTCGAACATCCGCTTGTCGACGGCGGCGCCGGGCGCGAAGAACCGGCCCGCGCCGGGATCATGGTGCTCGAACCGGTCCTGGAAATCGGCCCCGACCTCATAGCTGGCCTGGGCGATGCAGGGGCCGACGACGGCGACGATCCGGTCCGGCTGCGCGCCCAGGGCCTCCATCGCCGCCACCGCCGAATGCACCACCCCGCCCAGGGCGCCCTTCCATCCGGCATGGACGGCGCCGACGATCCGGGTCTCGGCGTCGGCCAGCAGCACCGGCGCGCAGTCGGCCGTCAGCACGCCGCAGATGACGGCGGGCGTGGCGGACACGACCGCGTCCCCCTCGGGCCGGTCTCCGCGCCACGGTCCCTCGGCCACCCGGGCGACCGACGAATGGATCTGATAGCAGGCGGCGATGTCGTCTGGATCGCCGCCCAGGGCCGCGGCGATCCGGCGCCGGTTCTCGGCCACGGCTTGCGCATCGTCGGCCGACCCCAGACCGGTGTTCAGCCCGTCGTACAGCCCGGTCGAAACCCCGCCCCGGCGCGTGAAGAAGCCGTGGCGCACGCCTTGGCGCTCCAGCAGCGGATGGGTGATCGGCGTCGGCGTCTCGGTCATGTCTCGAACCCCGGAACGGCCAGGCTGCGCGGCGAGAAGATCGCCGCCGCCTTGAACAGGTCGCCCATTTGGTCCGGGGCGGTCAGTCGCGCCAGCTGGCGGGCGATGACCGGCCCGGCGTCGGGCCTTGCAGAGGTCAACCGTTCGGCGCGCGCTTCGATCCCCAGCCGACGCAGGAACGCGCCCTGGCCGACGCAGCCGGTCACGTCGGCGCCGGCCCGCACGGCCGCCTCCAGCACCGCCGGAAAGTCCGCCCACTGGGTCACGTCGGCCTCGCCCGGCGTGGCGAGGGCGTCGACCCTGGCGTGGCGTCTCAACGCCTGCAGCGTATCGCCCGGTCCCGCCCGGTCGCGGCCATAGTCGATCAGCAGGGCCGCCCCCGACGCCTGGGCCAGCATCGTCGCGATGTCCCGTCCGAACGCCGCCTGCTGGTCGGAAATCTCGATCACCTGTCCCGGCTCCACGCCATAGGCCGGCCGTTCGAAGCCGCCGGTGATCCCCACCAGTCCGAAGATCAGATCGCCGTCGTCGGTCACCCCGACCCGACGCTCGGCCCAGCCGTCGTCCGTCCGCACGAACTGACGCGCCGGCAAACAGTCCAGCACTTCGTTGGCGATCAGGATGACGGGCGCGTCGGTGTCGATCCCGCCCAGCGTCCCGACCCATCGCGGCGGCGCATCCGCCTGGCCCAGCCTGCGGGCCTGGACATCGCGCAGGGGCCCGCTGGGCTCGATCAGAACCAGGTCGCAGGCTTCCAGAAAACCCGGCGCCACGCGCGCCGCCCTCAGCGCGTCGTCCATCAGCGTGCCGTCGCCCGGCCCGACCTCGACCAGCCGGAACCGCTCGGGCGCGCCCAGCCGCCGCCAGGTTTCGACCGCCCACAGACCGATCAGCTCGCCGAACATCTGGCTGACCAGGGGGGCGGTGATGAAGTCGCCGCCCTCGCCCAGCGCTGGCCGCGTCGCATAGTATCCGTCCGTCGGGTCGTGCAGGCAGCGGGTGACATAGTCGGCCACCGTCATCGGCCCGGTCAGGGCGATCTCCCGCGCCAGTCTGTCCTTCAGCGCCATCAGGCCCCGGCGGCGACCGGCGGCCGTTTCCACGCCCGCCAGATCAGCCAGGCCCCGACCAGGATCATCGGGATCGACAGGATCATCCCCATCGTCAGGCCCAGCGGGAAATTCTCCATCCCGGCGTCGGGCTGGCGAACGTTCTCCAGCAAGGCCCGGGACAGACCGTATCCCACCAGGAACAATCCGGTGACGTAGCCGGGCTTGGCCAGCAGCCGCCATTTCCAGACCGCCAGCGACAGCACAGTCAACAGGATGATGCCCTCCAGCCCGGCCTCGTACAGCTGGCTGGGGTGGCGCGGCTCATTTCCGGCCGGGCAGAAGCCGTACATCTGCTCGATCCGCGCGTTGCAGAACCGGATCGCCCAGGGCACGTCGGTCGTCCGGCCCCAAAGCTCGCCGTTGATGAAGTTCGCGATTCGCCCGAACGCGAGGCCGATCGGAACCACGGGAGCGATCGCGTCGCCCAGGCTCAGCAGGTTGGCCCCGTGCTTGCGGGCGAACCAGGCGACCGCCAGGGCGACCCCCAGGAAGCCGCCGTGGAACGACATTCCCCCGGTCCACAGCTGGAACAGCTCCAGCCGCTCGCCCCAGCCCTGGCCGGTGAACAGCTGGGCGAACATCTCCGGCTTGTAGAACAGGGCATATCCGAACCGCCCGCCCAGGATGATGCCCAGGGTGATCCACAGAACCAGGTCGTCCAGTTGCGGCCCGGTGACCGGCGGCTTGCCGGGGGCCCAGTTCCGCTCGCTCTTGATGATTTTGGCCGCATAGACCCAGCCCAGCACGATGCCCGTGACATAGGCCAGGGCGTACCAGCGGATCGGCAGGGGGCCCAGATGGATCAGGACCGGATCGAACTCGGGAAAAGGCACGCGGCGCTCCTGCGACGTTTCGAACCGCCTTTAGCAAGGGTCGATGACACACGCGAGCGTGACACGTTTCAGACGCGATTGAGCGCGAGCAGGGGGTGTCCGGAAAGGTTTCGTTCACCATATCAGGCAACCCTCCCTTAACGACGCCCGATCGCCGCACGGGCCGGAGACGATCATGCAGACCCGCAACCCCTTCCTCGACGAACTGTCCAAGATGTCGACCAGCGCCATGGGCCTGGCCCAGGCGGCGGGCGAAGAGGCCAAGGCCGCCTTCCGCGCCCAGACCGACCGCGTCGCCGCCGAGATGGACCTGGTTCGCCGTGACGAGTTCGACGCCCTGAAAGCCGAGATCGCCGCCCTGCGCACGGAGGTCGCGGCGCTGAAGCAAACGTCCGCCGCCAGACAAAAGAAGCCTGCGACGGGAACCTCCACAGATGGAACTCGTCTTCCGGACGCAGCCGGTTGAGCCGAATCCTCGAACACGCCTACCGTCCTCCCAACGGCGGCCCTGAGTCGCCGGCCGCCCCCCGCGAGATCGAGTTTCCCTGATGGATGCTGCCGAACCCCAAGAGGTCGATGTCCCCTACGATCCGCTGGATGTGGTCGAGCATGTGCTGAACGCCGAGAACCTGCCGTTCGACCGCACCGACGACGGGGATCTGGCCTTCGCCCTGGCCGGCGACTGGAAGGACTACGAACTCTGGTTCGCCTGGCGGCCCGAGGGCGACTGCCTTCAGCTGTGCTGCGCCCTGGACCTGCGGACCACGAAATCACGCCGCCCCGCCGCCTACGAACTGGTGTCGATGGTCAACCAGCGCACCTGGATGGGCCATTTCGAAGTCTGGCCCGAGGATGGCGAGATCGTCTTCCGCCATTCCCTGGCCCTGCCGCACGGCGAGCGCCCGACCCTGGCCCAGGCCGCCTCGATGATCGACGCGGCCGTGGAAAGCGCCGACCGCTACTATCCGGCCTTCGACTTCATGATCCGCGGCAACAAGAAGCCCCAGGACGCGATCGACGCCTGCCTGTTCGAGACCGTCGGCACCGCCTGACCCCCGGCTCCGGTCCCGCGGCGCCGCAGACCCGCGATTGGTTTTTCCCTCTGGACCCCGGCCCGCGCCGGGGTGCAGGCTGGGGCGATGACCTCAAAGCCATTCCCCACCACCCTCCTCGGCCACGGCCGTCTCGGTTCCGCCATAGCAGAGGGATGGGCCCTGACGGGGGCGGTCGGCGACCTGACCATCCTGACCCGCGCCGTGGCGCCGGTCTGTCCACCCGCCACCCGCGCCCTCGTCATCGCCGTGAAGCCCGCCGTCTGGCGCGAAGCGGTGGCGCCGCTGCTGGCGTCGCTGCCGGCTGACGCGATCGTCGTCTCGGTCATGGCCGGGGTCCGCGCCGCCGACATCGCCTCCGCCGTCCAGGGTCGTCGCGTGGTCCGGGTCATGCCCACCACGGCCGTGGCCCAGGGACAGGGCGTGTCCGCGATCTGGTCCGACGATGCCGACGCCCGCGCCCTGGCCCACGCCCTGTTCGATCCGATTTCGGACGTCGTCGACCTGTCGGAAGAGGCGATGCTGGATCCCGCCACGGCCTGCGCCGGATCGGCCCCCGCCTATTTCTACGCCCTGGTCCAGGCGGTCGCCGCCGCCGGGGTGGAGGAAGGCCTGACGCCCGACGCGGCCACGCGGTTGGCGCGCGGCGCGCTGCGGTCGGCCGGCTCCGGGGCGGCGGGCGAAAGCTCGATCGAGGATCTGATCGCCCGCATCGCCTCGCCCGGCGGTACGACCCGCGCGGGACTGGACGCGCTCGAAGCGGCGGGGCTCGGCGACGTCGCCCGCGCCGCCGTTCAGGGGGCGGTGGGCAAGGCCCGGGCCCTAGCGGGAGACAAGCCGGCCTGAGGCCAGGTTTTCGGCCAGCCGGCTGTAGGCCCGGTCGGCGTCCTGCCAGGTCCCAAAGCCGCGCACCTCGGCGATCGACGACGAGAACCGCGAATAGCGCACCGGCAGCCTTTGCCCATCCGCCGTGACGACCTCTCCCTCGATCGCGGCGCCGCCGACGGAAATGCTGTCAAAGCTCGACAGGCCCGGGGTGTCCCTGACCTGTTCGAACGTCGGCCGGTTCGGCTTCAGTTCGGTCAGCACCAGATTGACCTGCGCGCCTTCCAGCGCGCCGCGCCTGGCCAGCGTGCGTTCGACCACCTCGGTCAGGCGTTCGATCTGAAGATCGACGTCGCGCTGTCCCAGCGTCTCGACATCTTCGATCAGGTCGCCGCCGACCGTCACGGTGATCTGCGGGGCCTGGGCCATCGCCGACCCCGAGAGGGCGGTGGCGAGGGCGAGGGGGGCGATGAAGGCGAAATGGCGCATGGCGATCTCCGGTTTTCCCTGTCCCCCTCAAGATGCGCTCTCGAACGGGCTTTCACCAGTAGACGCCGCCGAACGTGAACGGCCCTATCCCGGCAGCCGGATCAGGGCTCGCAGGCCGCCCAGTTCGCTGCGGGCCAGGGTGATGTCGCCGCCATGGCCGCGCGCCACGTCCCGGGCGATGGCCAGCCCCAGCCCCACGCCCTTCCTGTTCTGGTTTCGGCTTTCGTCCAGCCGGCTGAACGGTCGGAACGCCTCCTCGAACATGTCGTCGGGGATACCGGGCCCGTCGTCCTCGACCGCGATCTCCAGCCCGCCGGACGCCAGCGCGCGCGCGCTCAGCCGCACGTGCTCGCCATGCGCGGCCGCGTTGCCCGCCAGATTGGTCAGGGCGCGCTTGATCGCCAGCGGTCTCAGCGATGCGGTCAGGGTCGCCGGGGCCGCGATCTCGACCTCGGCGCCGGCGCGCTTCACGTCCTCGCCCGCCGCTTTCAACAGGGCCGAGACATCGACCGGCTGCGGCGCTTCTCCGGCCTCTCCCTTCGCGAAGGCCAGATATTCGTCGATCATATGCTCCATCTCGTCCAGATCGCCCTTCATGGCGCTCTGACGCTTGAACTGCGGGGCCAGGGCCAGTTCCAGCCGCAGCCGTGTCAGCGGCGTTCTCAGGTCGTGGCTGACCGAGGCCAGCAGCGCCGTCCGCTGTTCGATATGGCGCTGGATCCGGTCGCGCATGGCCAGGAAGGCGACCGCCGCCTGACGCACCTCGCGCGCGCCGTGCGGCTTGAATTTCGGTGACATCTCGCCGCGTCCGAAGGCTTCGGCCGCCTCGGCCAGACGCTCGATGGCCCGAACCTGATTGCGGATGAACAGGATCGCCACCCCCATCAGCAGCACCGTCGCCAGCATCAGCCACAGGACGAAGATATGCGCCTGGGTCGCCACCGCCCGCTCACGAGGAGCGATGATCCTCAGCACGCCGTTCGGTTGCTGCACCTGAATGTCGACATAGGCGGGATAGCGGGTCGTATCGAACCAGAACGGCTGGTTCAGCCGCCCCGCCAGGGCGGCCTCCAGCGTCCGGTCGACAACGCCGATGGGACCGCGCCGCTGTTCTTCAGGCAGGGTCGCGCCGGGCCGCAAGGCGATCGACAACTGCATCGACCGCTCGCCCCGGTCTGCGATCACCGCCAGATTCGCCGCCGTCGGCTCGTCACGATAACTTTCGGCCGCCCAGGCGACGTCGCCCGCCAGCCCTTCGGACAGGCGCGCGGTCACCGTCTGCCAGTGCATGTCGAAGAAGGCCCAGGTCACCGCCCCCTGCATGATCAGGATCGGCAGCACGATGATCAGCAGCGACCGCCCCCACAGCGTCGTCGGCAGCTGACGCTTCACCACGCGCCAGAAGACGGGAAAGGGCAGCAGGCGCATTTAGTCCGGCGCCAGCATGTATCCGACCCCCCGCACCGTCTGCAGATAGCGCGGATTCTTCGGATCGGCCTCCAGCTTGCGCCTCAGTCGGGTCACCTGAACGTCCACGGCGCGGCCGGTGATGTCGGCGGTGTCCGGCGACAGGTCCATGCGTTCGACCGGCGCATGGGCGTGAAGCGCCAGCGTCTTCAGCAACTGCGCCTCGGCCTCGGTCAGCCGCATCGGCGCCCCGTCGCGGGTCAGCTCCAGCCGCTCCAGGTCGAACATCGCCGTGCCCAGCCGGATCTCGCGCGGCATGATCGGCTTGACCCCGGTCCGCCTCAGGATCGCATCGATCCGAAGCGCCAGTTCCTTCGGGTCGAAAGGTTTGGACATATAGTCGTCGGCGCCGCGCGACAGGCCGTCAATCCGGTCCGCCGCCTCGCCGCGCGCGGTCAGCAGCAGGACGGGCGTCTTCGACAGCTGCGCCTTGCCGCGGACCCAGGTGGTCAGCTCCAGCCCGCTCTCGCCCGGCATCATCACGTCCAGCACCACCAGGTCGAACTCGATCAGCTCCATCAACCGGCGGGCCGCCGCCGCGTGTGCGGCCCCGGTGACGCGATAGCCCTCGCGCGCCAGGTATTCCTTCAGCAGTTCGCGAATCCGGTCGTCGTCATCGACGATCAGCAGATGACGCCCGACGCCGGCGCCGGCCACGGGGCCTGAACGCCCGCCGCTCATGCGAACATTCCGGCGCGCGCGGCGTTGACCTGACGGCCCTCGAGCGGTCTAAACGGCAAATCTGCGCAGGAGACGTTGTTCAATGGCCTTGGTTCCTTTCGACGATCGTGACGGCTGGATCTGGATGGATGGCGATTTTGTGCCCTGGCGGGAAGCGAAATCGCATGTTTTGACCCATGCCCTTCACTACGGCTCGTCGGTGTTCGAGGGTGAGCGTATGTATGGCGGCGAAATCTTCAAGCTGACCCAGCATTCCGAGCGTCTGGCGCGGTCGGCAGAACTGCTGGATTTCTCCCTTCCTTATAGCGTGGCCGAGATCGATCAGGCCTGCAAGGACGCCTGCGCCAAGATGGGGATGGAGGACGCCTATGTCCGCCCGGTCGCTTTCCTGGGGCCGGAACAGGTCAGCGTGTCGGCCCTGAACAACAAGGTCCACGTCGCCATCGCCGTGTGGGACTGGCCCAGCTATTTCGACCCCGAGGTCAAGAAGAAGGGGATCAAGCTGGAGTGGGCCAAATGGCGCCGCCCGGACCCCGCCACCGCCCCGACCACGGCCAAGGCCGCCGGCCTGTACATGATCTGCACCATGTCCAAGAACGCGGCGGAACGGCGCGGCTTCGCCGACGCCATGATGCTGGACTGGCGCGGCTATGTCGCCGAGGCGACCGGCGCCAACGTCTTCTTCGTCCAGGACGGCGTGATCCACACCCCCGACGTGACCCACATCCTGAACGGCATCACCCGCCAGACGGTCATCGACATCGCCCAGGCCAAGGGCATCGAGGTGGTCGTGCGCCACATCCGCCCCGAGGAACTCTCGACCTTCAGCGAATGCTTCCTGACCGGCTCGGCCGCCGAGGTCACCCCGGTCCAGTCGATCGGTGAATACGCATTCACGCCGGGCGACATCTCGCTGACCCTGATGGACGACTACGGCAAGCTGGTGCGTCGCATCGGCTGACGGACGCGTCGGGCGGCGACGGTCGCACCGACGCCCGACGCCGCTTGCGCCGCTACCGACCCACGTGCAGGAAGACGGGTCGGGGGAGTTCCACACGTCAATGTTCAGCACACTGAACCTGCAGAGCCTGCTTGGGCTGTTCGTCATCGTCGCGGCCTGCTGGGCCCTGTCGGAAAACAGACGCGCCTTTCCCTGGCGGCTGACGCTGGGCGCCATCGGGGTGCAGGCGGCGCTGGTGCTGGGTCTGTTCGCCATTCCGGGCTCGCGCAATGTGCTGGCCGCCGTCACCGGCGCCGTCGACGGCCTGGCCCTGGCCACCGCGGAAGGGACGAAATTCGTGTTCGGATGGCTGGCGGGCGGGGATCAACCTTATGCCGTGACCAATCAGGCCGGGCTGTTCACCTTCGCCTTCAACGTCCTGCCGCTGATCTTGGTGATCTCGGCCCTGTCGGCCCTGTTGTGGCACTGGAAGGTGCTGAAATGGCTGACGCACGGTTTCGGCTTCCTGTTCCAGAAGACCATGGGGCTGGGCGGCGCCTCGGCCCTGGCGGTCGCGGCCAACATCTTCCTCGGCATGATCGAGAGCCCCATCGTCATCCGCGCCTATCTGGACAAGCTGACCCGGTCCGAGATCTTTCTGATGATGGTCGTCGGCCTGGCCACCGTGGCCGGTTCCACCATGGTCGCCTATGCGACGATCCTGTCGGCCGTCCTGCCGAACGCCGCCGGTCACGTCCTGGTCGCCTCGATCGTCTCGGCCCCGGCCGGGGTGCTGCTGGCCCGTATCATCATCCCGGAAAAGCCGGGCGAGGGCGGGGCGGTCGCGGACTACGGTTCGGCCCTGAAATACGACTCCGGCATCGATGCGATCGTGAAGGGGACGGCCGACGGCCTGATGGTGGTGCTGAACATCTCGGCGGTGCTGATCGTGTTCGTGGCCCTGGTCGCTCTGGTCAATCTAATGCTGGGCGGGTTCTGGCTGTTCGGCGACCATGTCACGGTCGAGCGGCTACTGGGCTGGATGTTCATGCCGGTCGCCTGGCTGATCGGCGTCGACTGGTCGGAGGCGGGCCGGGCCGGCTGGCTTCTGGGCGTCAAACTGACACTGACCGAGTTCGTCGCCTTCATCCGGCTGGGCGAGGTTCCGGTGACCGAGATGAGCGAGCGGACGCGTATGCTGATGACCTATGCCCTGTGCGGTTTCGCCAACATCGGGTCGGTCGGTATCACTGTGACGGGTCTGTCGGTCCTGATCCCCGAGCGGCGCGAGGAAGTCCTGGGCATGGTGTGGAAGGCGCTGTTCGCCGGTTTCCTGGCCACCCTGATGACTGCGGCGGTTGTCGGGGCGATGCCGGCCTCCATATTCCGCTGAACCGGAGACCGATCCCATGAAGCTTTACGACAGCCACCGCGCGCCCAACCCTCGCCGCGTCCGCTGGGTCATGGCCGAGAAGGGCATCGACGATGTCGAGATCGTTCAGGTCGACATCATGTCAGGCGAGCACAAGACGCCCGACTATCGCGCCCGCGTCGGCGTGCCCCACGTTCCGGCGCTGGAGCTGGACGACGGCACCACCATCTCGGAATCTGTCGCCATCGGCCGCTATCTGGAATCCATGTATCCTGAGCCGAACCTGTTCGGCCACGACGCCCGCGAACAGGCCATCGTCGAGATGTGGACCCGGCGCTGCGAGTTCTATCTCGCCAATCCGATCATGCTGAACGTGCGTCTGACACACCCGGCCCTGGCCGTGCTGGAATCCGCGCAACAGCCTCAGGTCGCCGATTACAACCGACTGTCGGCCGAGCGATTCATGAAGACGCTGGACCGGCATCTTGCCGACCACCCTTTCATCGCCCTGGACCGGTTCACCATCGCCGACATCGTCGGCGCGGTCGGACTGGATTTCGCGCGGCTGGTCAAATACCGCCCGCCGGAGGAGTTCACCCACCTGGCCCGTTGGCTGGACGAGTGCCGCGCCCGGCCAGCGGCCAAGGCGGGGGCGTAGTCAGCGCGGCGTGAATTTCCGGATGATGCCGGAATAGGTCATCAGCGTCCGTTCACCGGTGGTGATCTGCCCCCGCACGAAGATCAGGGATCCGCCCGCCCGCACGACCTCGCCGGTGGCCTCGATCAGTTCGCCGACATAGGCGCCGTCGATCAGGGTGGAATCCAGTTGCACGGTCACGCCGTTCGAACCCTCCATCTGCTGATATGCGGTCTGGAACAGGGCGATGTCGGCGAAGGTCATCAGACAGCCGCCGTGCATCCGATGCCCGGCGTTCATGTGCTTTTCCTCGGCGCGAAAGGCGCAGCGCATCCGCCCGTCCGGGTCGGGTCGAAAATAGAAGGGACCCACGACCTGATCGAAGGTGCCGTGCAGGTCATACGTCTGCCAGCCGGCGAACTCGCCTTCCGTGACCGTGATCTTGGCAACCATACCGACCTCTGCCTTCTTTTCGTTCTCGCAGTGCAGCATATAGGCCTGATGAGCGATCCAATCGAAGCGGCAATTTTCGAAACCCTGGCCAAGGCGGACCCCAAGGGCGTCGGCGGAAAGTCCGTCGAACCCTCCGACGTGGCCAAACACATCCAGTCCGAACAGTGGCAGCGCGTCCTGCCCAAGGTGCGCGCCACGGCGCTGGGCCTGATGCGTCAGGGCAAGTTGACCATCACCAAGAAGGGCAAGGTCGTGGACCCGTCCAATTTCCGCGGCGTCACGCGGCTGCGCCTCCCGACCGAGGCCGAAACCGCCGCTGCGCTCGCCGCGCTCCCGCCGGCGCTTGCAGACGAGGACGATGGCGACTTCGCCTGATCGCGCGGCGTCGGCCGATCTCGACGCCGTCCTGTCGGATATCCGCGCCTGTCGCGCCTGCCTCGGCGAACTGCCCCACACGCCGCGCCCGGTGGTGCGCGTCTTCCCGGAAACCCGGCTTCTGATCTGCGGCCAGGCGCCGGGTCGCCGGGTGCACGAAAGCGGGCTGCCCTTCACCGATCCGTCGGGCGACCGTCTGCGTGAATGGATGGGCGTTGACTACGAGACCTTCTACGCCGACCCCCGGATCGGCGTGGCCGCCCAGGCCTTCTGCTATCCCGGCACGGCCCCGAAAGGCGGCGACTATCCGCCGCCGCGCCGATGCGCCGCCCTGTGGAGGCCCCGGCTGCTCCAGGCCCTGCCGCGGATGGAGTTGACGCTGCTGGTGGGCGGCTATGCCCAGGCCTGGGCGCTGGGGGATCGTGTCGGGTCCAACATGACCGAGACTGTCCGCGACTGGCGGGCGCACGCGCCGGCCGTCCTGCCCTTGCCGCATCCGTCGTGGAGGAACACCGCCTGGCTCAGGCGCAATCCGTGGTTCGAAGCGGAGGTCGCGCCCTATCTTCGTCAAAGGGTCAGGGACATTCTGTCGGCATGATCCGCGCCCTGGTCCTGTCGATGCTGCTGCTAGCCATGGGGTCCTGCGCCACCCCCTATGTCCAGCCTCCGATGACGCCGCCGATCGGGTTCGAAGGCCCCCGCATCGGACCCGACGCCATCGTGGTCGATGACGGCGCCCGGCTGCCCTATCGTTACTGGGGACCGGCGGACGATCCTTGGGCCGTGGTCGTCGCCCTGCACGGCATGAACGATCATGCGTCCGCCTTTCGGCTGGCTGGGCCATGGTGGGCCGAACGCGGCATCACGACATATGCCTACGACCAGCGCGGATTCGGCGCAGCGCCGGGCCGGGGCCTGTGGGCCGGAGAAGGGCGGATGCGCGCCGACCTGCGAACTGTCGTCGCCCTGGTCCGCGCGCGTCACCCCGGCGTTCGCATCGCGGTCGTCGGCGAGAGCATGGGCGGCGCCGTTGCGATCTCCGCCTTCGCGTCGGACCGTCCGCCCGCCGCCGATCAACTGATCCTGCTGGCTCCGGCCGTCTGGGGCTGGTCCAGCCAGAGTGTGCCCAACCGCGCCGGCCTGTGGCTGGCTGCGCGTCTGCTGGGAGAGCGGGCGGTCCAGCCGCCGGACTGGGCCGTGCGCGACATCCGCGCGACCGACAACCTGATCGAACTGGTCGCCAATGGGAACGACCCGCTGTTCATCCGCTCAACGCGGTTCGACACCCTGTCCGGTCTGGTCGATCTGATGGAGAGCGCGACGGTCAAACTGAGCCGGGTGCGGGTTCCGACATGGCTCATGTACGGCGCCCACGACCAGATCATCGAACCGGGACCGATGCGTCGTGCCCTGATCCGCGCCGGAGACCCGCCGAACCTGCGCACCGCCTACTACGATGATGGCTGGCACCTGCTGAACCGCGATCGCCAGGCCCAGGTCGTGTTCCGCGATGTCGAGGCGATCCTGAGCGATCCGACGGCCCGCCTGCCGTCCGGCGCGCCACCCGTGCTGGACGAACTTCGCCCTTAACCCCGAATATCGGCGTGTTCATCTCGCCGCTTAAAGCGCCGTTAACCACGCGGGCGGCAGTTTCTGCCTAGCGAGGCCTGTCGACTGCCTCGCCACAGTATCAGGCGGGCCAATTTTTTCTTAAGGCGGTTTGGGTGGGCGGCTTCACGGCGGCGTTGCAGAGATTTGGGATCGGGCGGCTCGCCATGGTCCTCGGCGTCGGAGCCGGCGTCGCCGCCGTTCTGGTGATGCTGATGCTGCGCGTCGGTCAGGCGCCGGACGCCCTGCTGTATTCCAACCTCGACCTTCGCGAGGCCGGCGAGATCACCAGCTCGCTGGAGCAGGCCGGGATCAAATATTCGACCCGTGGCGACGGCTCGACCATCATGGTCAACCGGGATCAGGTCGGCGAGGCGCGGCTGATGCTGGCCGGCAAGGGGCTCGTGAGTTCCGGCTCCGTCGGCTACGAGCTGTTCGACAGCCAGTCGGTCCTGGGCCAGACCGAGTTCCAGCAGCAGATCAACGAACAGCGCGCGCTTCAGGGTGAGCTGTCGCGCACCATTATGTCGATGCGGGGCATCAACTCGGCCCGTGTCCAGATCGCCCTCCCGCGCCGCGAGCTGTTCCAGTCCGATGCGGCCCAGCCGACCGCCGCCGTCGTGGTCGGACTGGGCGGCCGCGCACTCAGCGCCGATCAGGTTCGCGCCATCCGCAACGTCGTCGCCTCATCGGTGCCCAACCTGAAGCCCGGCAAGGTCACCGTGGTCGACGAAACCAACCAGACCCTGGCCGCCGCGGACGACGAGGAGGGATTCAACTCGGCCACCGCCGAGGCGGCCAAGACCACGACCGAGGCGCAGTTGCAGGCGCGGATCAAGGATCTGGTCGAGGGCGTGGTCGGTCCCGGCGCTGCGCGGGTCCAGGTCACCGCCGACATCGACATGAGCCGCTCCACCACCCAGGAACAGAAATACGACCCCGACGGTCAGGTCGTCCGCTCGACTTCGACCAACGGTTCACAAGCCCAGGACACCACAGGCGCCCCGGATGGCGGGGTCACGGCGACCAACAACATTCCCGGCGGCGCCGCCCCCGCCACGACCCCGGCCGGCTCGACCGAGACCAGCAATACCGAAACCACCAACTATGAGATTTCCAACACCACGACGACCACGGTCAAGGAACCGGGCGAGGTCCGGAAATTGTCCGTCGCGGTCGCCGTCGACGGCAAGCTGACACCGGCGGCCGAGCCGGGCGGCGAGGCGGCCTATGAGCCCCGGACTGCGGAAGAGATCACCCAGATCGAGGAACTGGTGAAGGCCGCCATGGGCTTCGATCAATCGCGCGGCGACCAGGTCAAGGTCACCAATGTCCGCTTCAACCGCGACGCCCTGATTTCGGCCGGCGGCACCGACGGCGGCTCGCCCCTGTTCAACTTCACCAAGAACGACATCATGCGGGGGGTCGAGCTGCTGGTCCTGCTGGTGACCGGACTGCTGCTGATCTTCTTCGTCCTGCGTCCGCTGCTGAAGTCCGCCACGGGCGGCGGCGGCGTTCCGGCCCTCGCCGGCGCCGCAGCGGGCGGCGTGCCGGTCACCTCGCTGCAGACCT
Organism: Alphaproteobacteria bacterium; assembly: GCA_018820205.1. Lineage (GTDB taxonomy): Bacteria > Pseudomonadota > Alphaproteobacteria > Caulobacterales > Caulobacteraceae > Brevundimonas. The sequence goes on along the minus strand of JAHJOK010000053.1, from coordinate 55,221 downwards.
CGGTCGTGGGAGGCGCTCCGATGGGTCAGATCGGCGGCCCCTCCGATATGGAGCAACGGCTGGATATCGCCAGGATCGAAGGACAGGTGAAGGCCTCTTCGGTCAAGAAGGTCGCGGATTTCGTCGAGAAGCATCCCGATGAATCGACCTCCATCCTGCGCAGCTGGGTGCACGAAGGCTGATGGCCGCCCGGATGGCCACCAAGAAAGCGTCCGTCGATGACGCCAAGAAGCTGTCGGGGCCGGAGAAGGCCGCCGTCATCCTGCTGTCGCTGGGCGAAGAACACACCCGCCTGTGGCAGAACCTGGACGACGACGAGGTCAAGGAAATCTCCCAGGCCATGGCGGGGCTGGGCACGGTCTCGGCTGCGGTGGTCGAGGAACTGCTGGTCGAGTTCGTCTCCGGCATGTCCGGATCCGGCGCCGTCATGGGCAGCTTCGAACAGACCCAGCGCCTGCTGAACTCCTTCATGCCCGCCGACCGCGTCGAAGGGCTGATGGAGGAGATCCGCGGCCCCGCCGGCCGGACCATGTGGGACAAGCTCGGCAATGTGAACGAGGCCGTCCTCGCCAACTATCTGAAGAACGAATACCCCCAGACGGTCGCCGTGGTCCTGTCCAAGGTGAAGCCGGATCACGCCGCGCGGGTGCTGACCAGTCTGCCGGAGGACTTCGCCCTGGAATGCGTGCAGCGGATGCTGCGCATGGAGCCGGTGCAGCGCGAAATCCTGGACAAGATCGAACAGACCCTGCGCACCGAGTTCATGTCGAACTTGGCCCGCACGTCCAAGCGCGACAGCCACGAGATGATGGCCGACATCTTCAACAGCTTCGATCGCCAGACCGAGGCCCGCTTCATCGGCGCCCTGGAAGAGCGCAACCGCGAGGCGGCGGAGCGGATTCGCGCGCTGATGTTCGTGTTCGAAGATCTGAACAAGCTGGACCCGGGCGGCGTCCAGACCCTGCTCCGCGCGGTCGAGAAGGACTCGCTCGGCCTGGCCCTGAAGGGCGCGTCGGAACCGCTGCGCGAGATGTTCTTCACCAACATGAGCGAACGCGCGTCCAAGATCATGCGCGAGGACATGGAATCGATGGGGCCGGTGCGCCTGAAGGACGTCGATACCGCCCAGATGGCCATGGTCCAGGTCGCCAAGGATCTGGCGGCGCGCGGCGAGATCATGCTGGCCGGCGCGTCCGGCGACGATGAGCTGATCTACTGACATGACCCAGACCGCCCCCCTCAACGCCAGGCCGTTTTCCTTCGACACCGAGTTCGACAGCGGCGGATCGGTCGTGCGCGCTTCGGAGTTTCGCCCGACGAAGCGCACCTACATGCCTTCCGAGGTCGAGGCCCTGGTCGCCCAGGCCCGCCTGGAGGCGCGCGAGGCCGCGCTCGCCGAGGCCGCCAGCATCCAGGCCATGGGGATCGCCGCCATCGGCGAGACGCTGGCCTCGGCGGTTCCGTCTCTGACCCATGTGGCCCGCACGCATCGCGAACACTCGGCCGATCTGGCGCTGGCGGCGGCCCGCGTGATCGCGGCCTCGGCCCTGGACCGGCTGCCAACCGGGCCGCTGCAGTCGGCCCTGGAGACCCTGGGTCAGGAGATCGACGCCTCGCCCCGGCTGGTGGTGCGGTCCTCCGGCCTGGAAGCCGCGGTTCAGGAAAAGATCCAGGCCGTCTGCGTCGATGCCGGCTTCTCGGGTGTGGTGGCGTTCCGCGACGACCTGTCCCTGCCGCTGGCCGCCTTCCAGCTGGAATGGGCGGACGGCCGTGCCGATTTCGACCCCGCCGCCGCCGCCGACCGGATCGGCGCGGCCCTGAACGCCGCCCTCGCCGCCGAGGCCGGGCATGCCGAATCCCTGATCCCGGCCCAATCCCCTCAAGGGAGTGAATTCTGATGGCTTCCGACGATCTCGCTCTGGAAGAGTTTCCGGACTCCACAGCCCTGGCAACGATTGACGAGGCCGGGGACAAGTCGGCCGCCGACCTGGCTACGGTGTTCGACGTGCCGGTCAACATCTCCGCCGTCCTGGGCAAGGCCCATATGACGGTGGCCCAGTTGCTGAAGCTCAACCGCGGGTCGGTGCTGGAGCTGGACCGCAAGGTCGGCGAGGCCATCGACATCTTCGTCAACAACCGTCTGGTCGCTCGCGGGGAGGTCGTCGTCGTCGAGGACCGGCTGGGCGTGACCATGACGGAAATCATCAAGACAGAGGACTCGGCCGCCTAGGCGCGCCGGCTCCAGTACGGATTAGAGGAGAAGACCCATGCGGCTTCTGGTGGTTGGACGGCTCTCGGGCCAGCTCGCGGCGGCAGTGAAGATGGCCATGGCGCACGGCGCCAAGGTCAATCACGTCGAGCGCACCGATCAGGCGACGGAACAGCTTCGGCGCGGGCAGGGGGCCGACCTGTTGATGGTCGACTACAACCTCGACATCGGGGCCCTGATCGCCGCCAACGACGCCGAGCGGATCTTCGTGCCCGTGGTCGCCTGCGGCGTCGATAATGACGCGGAAAAGGCCGCCGCCGCCATCCGTGCAGGGGCCAAGGAGTTCATCCCGCTTCCGCCCGACGCCGACCTGATCGCGGCCGTTCTCGCCGCCGTGGCCGACGACGAGCGCCCGCTGATCTCGGCCGATCCCTCGATGCAGGCGGTGATCAAGCTGGCCGACCAGGTCGCCCGATCGGAGGCGTCGATCCTGATCACCGGCGAAAGCGGCGTCGGCAAGGAGGTCATGGCCCGCTATCTGCACGTCAATTCAAAGCGGGCCGAGCGCCCCTTCATCAGCGTCAACTGCGCCGCCATTCCCGACAACCTGCTGGAATCCGAGCTGTTCGGGCACGAGAAGGGCGCTTTCACCGGCGCCGTGGCCCGCCGGATCGGAAAGTTCGAGGAGGCCGACGGCGGCACCCTGCTGCTGGACGAAATATCGGAGATGGACGCCCGGCTTCAGGCCAAGCTGCTGCGCGCCATCCAGGAGCGCGTCATCGATCGCGTCGGCGGCACCAAGCCGGTCTCGGTCAACATCCGCATCATCGCCACCTCCAACCGCGACCTTGCTCGCGCGGTCAGCGAGGGCACGTTCCGCGAAGACCTTCTGTACCGTCTGAACGTCGTCAATCTGCGTCTGCCGGCCCTGCGCGAGCGTCCCGGCGACGTCAGCGTGCTGGCCGACCATTTCGTCAAGAAATACGCCGCCGCCAACGGCGTGCCGCCCCGACCGCTGTCCGCCGACGCCCGCCGGGCTTTGGCCGCCCACCGCTGGCCCGGCAATGTGCGGGAGCTTGAGAACGCCATGCACCGTGCAGTGCTGCTCGCTGTCGGGCCCGAGATCGACTCCGAGGCCATCCGGCTGCCCGATGGCCAGCCCTTGATGGGAGGAATGAGCCCGGACGCCGGCCCCGCCGGCCGCGCCGCCCAGACCGCCGACGCCGTGTCCCGCGCCTACGTCGGCCAGACCGTCGCCCAGATGGAAAAGACCCTGATCCTGGACACCCTGACCCACTGCCTGGGCAACCGCACCCATGCGGCCAACATCCTGGGGATCTCAATCCGCACCCTGCGCAACAAGCTGAACGAATACGCCGACGAGGGTACTCAGATCATGGCGCCCCAGACGGGCGTCGCCTCGACCGCATACGGCGCGAGCGCGGCCTAGGATGATCGTCTCCGATCGCAGGATCGTACTGACCGGCCTAGGTGCGCTGGGGCTGATCGGTTGCGCGCCGCAAGGCGAGGCCGCCGCTCCTGCACCGTCGCCGTCCCCTGAGGTCTTCGATCTCACCGCCCTGGAGCAGGCCGGGGGAGGTCGCCTCGGTTTCGTCGCCCACGACCTCGGCACGGGGCGTCAGCTGATCGCCCGTGCCGACGAGCGGTTCGTCTATTGCTCCACCTTCAAGATGTATCTGGCCGCCGCGACCCTGCTGCGGGTGCGGGCGGGTCAGGAACAGCTCGACCGCGCCGTCCCGATCACCCGATCGGACATGATCAGCCATGCCCCGGTCACCGAGCCCGCCATCGGCTCGACCCTGACCGTCGAGCGCCTGATGCAGGGGATCGTCGAAGTCTCGGACAACCCCGCCGCCAACCTGTTGCTGAAGGCGCTGGGCGGCATTGCCGCGATGCAGGCCTTCTATCGCGGCATCGGCGACGACAGCACCCGCGTGGATCGCTTCGAACCCGAGATGAACCGTCTTGACGGCGACAAGGACACCATCACCCCGGCCCAGTCGGTCGCCAACATCCATCGGCTGTTCATCGATCCTGCCTCGCCCCTGTCGGCGGAATCGCAAGCCCGAGTGCTCGGCTGGATGTTCTCGTCGCCCACGGGCGCGGACCGGCTGAAGGCCGGCGTTCCCTCCCGATGGCGCGTGGCGCACAAGACCGGAACCGGCGGCTATGGCCCGACGAACGACATCGGCATCCTGTATCCGCCCTCGGGCGAGCCGATCGTCGTCGCCGCCTACTACCATGCGACCGCCGACACCACCGACGCCCAGAACGCCGCCGTCATCGCACAGGCGACCCGCATGGCCCTGACGGCTCTCGGTCGCGCATGACCGACGTCCCCGCCCCCCAGTTGATGAAGGACGGCCTGGCCCGTCCCACCGGCGGCGACATCCGCGGCTGGCTGATGCGCGGCGAGGTCGGGATGGCGGTCGGCGTCATCGGCGTCATCCTGCTGCTGATCCTGCCGGTGCCGAAATTCCTGCTGGACCTGCTGCTGGCCATCAGCCTGGTCTCGTCGGTGCTGATCCTGATGACGGCCGTGATGATGAAGCGGCCGCTGGACTTCGCCATCTTCCCGACGGTGCTGCTGGTCTCGACGCTGTTTCGCCTTGGGCTGAATCTGGCCTCGACGCGTCTGGTCCTGACGCACGGCCACGAGGGTCACGACGCCGCCGGTCAGGTCATCAACGCCTTCGGCCAGCTGATGATGGGCGGCAGTTTCATCATCGGCATCATCATCTTCGCCATCATCCTGGTGGTGAATTTCGTGGTCATCACCAAGGGCTCGACGCGGATCGCCGAGGTCTCGGCCCGCTTCACCCTGGACTCCATGCCGGGCAAGCAGATGGCCATCGACGCCGATCTGTCGTCCGGCCTGATCACCGAGGACCAGGCCAAGCTGCGCCGCAAGGAACTGGAGCAGGAATCGACCTTCTTCGGCGCCATGGACGGCGCCTCGAAATTCGTGCGCGGCGACGCCGTGGCCGGTCTGATCATCGTCTTCATCAACGCCATCGGCGGAATTCTGATCGGCGCCATCCAGCATGGATTGCCGATCGGCGAGGCCGCCAACACCTATATCCAGCTGACCATCGGCGACGGTCTGGTGACCCAGGTGCCGGCCATCATCATCTCGATCTCCGCAGGCTTCCTGGTCTCGAAGGCGGGCGTCGAAGGCTCGGCGGACAAGGCGCTGGTGTCGCAACTGGCCACCAACCCGGTCAGTCTCGGCATGGTGTCGGCCGCATCGGTGCTGCTGGCCGTGATCCCCGGCATGCCGATCATCCCGTTTCTGGCGCTCGCGGCCGGGACGGGTTTCATGGCCTGGCGGCTGGGCCGGGCCCGCCTGAAGCCGACGCCGATCCAGGACGATACCGTCAACACCAAGCCCAAGGACGATGTCGAAGAACCCATCGGCACCGCTCTGACCATTGACGAGGTCAAGATCGAGCTTGGCTATTCGCTGCTGACCCTGATCAACGATCTGGAAGGCCGTCGCCTGACCGATCAGGTCCGCGCCCTGCGTCGCGCCCTGGCCCAGGAGTTCGGGTTCGTCATGCCGTCGGTGCGCATCCTGGACAACATGCGCCTGCCGACCCAGGGCTATGCGATCCGCATCAAGGAGATGGAGGCTGGCGCCGGCGAAGTCCGCCTGGGGTCGCTGATGGCCATGGACCCGGCCGGCCGTCAGGTCGAACTGCCCGGGGAACACACCAAGGAGCCCGCCTTCGGCCTGCCAGCAACCTGGATCGACGAGGCCCTGCGCGAAGAGGCCACCTTCCGCGGCTACACCATCGTCGATCCCTCGACCGTGCTGACGACCCACCTGACCGAGATACTCAAGGAAAACATGGCCGACCTTCTGACCTACGCCGAGGTGCAGAAGTTGCTGAAGGAGTTGGGGCCGGAAGAGAAGAAGCTGGTGGACGAACTGGTGCCCTCGGTGGTCACCGTCACCACGCTGCAACGTGTGCTGCAGACCCTGCTGCGCGAGAAGGTCTCGATCCGCGATCTGGGCGCGATCCTGGAGGGACTGGCCGAGGCCGCGCCGCATTCGTCGTCGGTCACGACCCTGGTCGAACACGTCCGCACCCGGTTGGCGCGACAGCTATGCTGGCAGCACAAGGGCGACGACGGCGCCCTGCCGATCATCACCCTGTCGCCTGACTGGGAAGCCGCCTTCGCCGAGGCCCTGGTCGGCCAGGGCGAGGACAAGCAACTGGCCATGGCCCCCTCACGGCTTCAGGACTTCATCCGCTCGGTCCGCGACGTGTTCGAACGGGCGGCCATGGCCGGCGAAAGCGCGGTCCTGCTCACCGGTCCCCAGATCCGCCCCTACGTCAGGTCGATCATCGAACGCTTCCGGGGTCAGACCGTCGTGATGAGCCAGAACGAGGTTCACCCCAAGGCGCGGTTGCGGACGCTGGGGACCGTTTGAGCCGTTTGGCCCTTCAGACGTGAAAAGACCGACCCCGATGGCGGGATCGGTCTGATCGTTCCGGTTCACCGCCGACGTCGACGGTCAGGACCGTCCTAGTTGTCCAGGCTGCACAGCTGGCTGATTCGACGGGCCAGACGCGTGTCGCCCTCGTCCACCGCGATGGTGTGGGCTTCGGCGCATTTGCCGTCGTTGATCAGCGCGGCCAGGCGTTCGGCGCGCGACATGCGGGCCGGGCTTGTGATGGTAGCCGCCTGCTGGCTGAGGCTGTTCTGCCAGGCGGACGCCTCGAACTGGCTTTGCTGTTCGAAGGCGCCGGGACGCTGAATGGGCACACCCTGGGGCGCCATGGGCTGAGCCGGAGGCGTCTGCTGAGCGGCGGCGGCAGAAGCGGCCAGTGAAGCGAAGGCGAGCGCCGCTGCCGCGGCGAAGATACGTACAGTCATGAACAGCCCTCCGGCTTAAAAATTATATGCCGCAATAGTCTGCGCCAAGTATTGACCATGCGCCAGTCACGTTTTCGCCTATCGCATACGACATGCGCCCGACCGTGGCGGCATCGATCAGTTGGCCTGGCTGCACACTTCACTGACGCGACGCGCCAGACGGGCATCGTCGGCATCGGCGGCAACCGCATGCGCCTCTGCGCACCGGCCATTGTTGATCAACTCGGCCAACCGCTGTGCGCGCGAAACCCGCGCTGGGCTCGCGACGACGCTGCGGCGCTGTGCCAGATCTGTGAGGGTTGCGTCTCTGTGGGATTGCCAATCGAACATTCCGGGCCCGCGGGGCGGGAGCAGTTGACCAGGCGGTATCTGCTGAACTGAGAACAGCGGCTGGGGCTGGGCATCCTGAGCGAAGGCCGCAGACGATGCGGAGAGCAGAGCGACGGTGGCGACGATGCGAATAATCATGGGACTGACTTTCCATCTTCTTGCGAAACAGAACATCAATATGTCTCAACTCCTGGCTGATAGCCAGTCGCGAGCCCGTGAGATCAGCTTACCCTGACAAACCCCCCGGCCGACGCCGCCCGGGCCGCCTCGTTCGTCGGCCTGGCGATCAGGCCCGACTGGGTGATCCAGACCTCATACGTCCCGCCATCGACCATCGGCATGTAGGCGGCCGATCCGTAAAGCGTGTCGACCGCATCGACGTAGCGCCGGTATTTTCTGGCGACGTCCCACACGCTCATCGACCACGGCAGGAAGTCCAGAGGCCCCGTCGAGGCGACGTCGCCGCCGGACAGGGCATGGACGCTGCGCGCGCCGGTTCGCTCCTGGTCGATGTTCTGATAGCGGCCGGACAGGCGATCCAGCCGGTATTGCGCATCCAGCCCGACCACATTGGCCCACGGCTTCCACTTCAGCACCTGGGCCTCCATCCGCCATTCGTCGCCGTTGATCGGATAGACGGCCGTGCGTGCGGGCAGTTCGCCGGCAGCGGGCTGGGTCACAGTCGCCTCGAAATACTGTGGGGCCAGTTGACGCACAGACAGGCTCGCCACCGGCCGCTCGTAGGTCAGGCGGGAATAGGTCTGGATGTTCTGGCCCAGCATGGCCGCCGCCAGGGCCCCCGCCAGCAGGACCGCCCCACCGGCCGTACCGAAAAATCCGCCCAGGAAGCGGCCTCTGAACAGCGACGCCAGCCCGCTGAGCAGGATCAGACCGCCGATGATCGCCACGGCGACCGGCGCAATCCACCACCACCAGAACATGCTTAAGCCTCCCGAAACGGCACAGCTTGTGAACTCAATACCTTAACCTTGCACGGGTTGCGCCAGGAACGCACGGCTGGACACGTGCAAGCTGAACGCTAAAGCTGCGCGCCGCATGCTGTCAGCCATTCCCCGCACCGTTCCCGAACTCGGCCGGTTCCTGCGCGTCCCCAGTCTGGCGCGTACGGTCGTGTTCCTGCTCGCCGGCGCCATAGCCCTGCTTCTGGTGGTCAATTTCAGCACATTCGTCCTGATCCAGCGCACCGCGAACTTCAACAACCAGGTCGATGCATCCTGGCAGGCGCGCCGCGCCGGTCGGGTGCTGTTGCTGAACCTCAAGGACGCCGAGACGGCCCAGCGCGGCTACGTGCTAACCGGCCAATCCGCCTTTCTGCTGGAATACAGGGCCGCATTGGCCGCGAATGCCGCACTGATCGCGGATCTGGATCGCCGGCTGGGCGACGACGCGATCGGGGCGGCCTCCGTCGAGGCGATCACCCGTCTCACCCGGGACAAGGTCACGGAAATGGACCGGGTCGTCGCCATGGCCCGCGCCGGTCGCGGCGGAGAGGCCGTGTCGATGGTCAGCCGCGGGCAAGGCATGTCCCTGATGGCCCAGCTTAACGCCGAGCTGGATGGCATCGATCAGAGACTGGGGCTGCAACTCGCCGAAGGCCGGGACCGATCCGAATCGTCGGCCGTCCTGACCGTCGTCCTGAATGCGGTGGCCGGCGGTCTGATCATCATGCTCGCGATCATCATTCTCGTCCTCGTGCGTCGCTATCTGGGCGAGCTTCAGGATGCGCGGGACGCCCTGGATCGCACCAACGCGGGCCTGGAGGAAACCGTCCGGGCCCGGACCGCCGCCTTGACCCGCGCCAACGAAGAGGTCCAGCGCTTCGCCTATATCGTCAGCCACGACCTGCGGTCGCCGCTGGTCAATGTCATGGGCTATACCGCCGAGCTGGAGCAGGTTGGCAAGACCATCGATCGCGCCATCACCGAGGCCGAAAAGGTCCGCGAAGTCGAGCCCGACGTCGTGGTGGCCGTGCGTGAGGACTTGCCGGAAGCCATCGGCTTCATCCGCGCCTCGACCGAAAAAATGGACCGGCTGATCAATGCGATCCTGAAGTTGTCGCGTGACGGGCGGCGCGGCCTGGTCCCCGAAACCCTCGACATCGGCGAAATGGCGACGGCCGCCGCCGACAGCATCCGCCACCAGATCGAGGAATCCGGGACCGAGTTCGTCGTCGGCGAGATGGTGACGTTCGAAAGCGACCGGCTTTCGATCGAACAGATCGTAGGAAATCTGATCGAGAACGCGCTGAAGTATTCGGACAACGCCCGCCCGAACAGGATCGAGGTCAGCGGACGTGATCTTCCCGGCGGCTGGGTGGAATTCGCCATCGCGGACAAAGGGCGCGGCATTGCGCCCAAGGACCATGAACGCATCTTCGAACTGTTCCGGCGCTCGGGGCGTCAGGATCGGCCGGGCGAGGGGTTGGGACTGGCTTTCGTCCGTAACAGCGTTCGTCGTTTGGGCGGTTCGATCGATGTTGAATCGACCCTCGGCGAAGGCTCGACTTTTCTGCTGAAATTCCCCAAACGCCTGATCCTCGACGATGCCGGAGACACAGTGTGACCAACAGCAATCCCGTGAAGATCGTGATGGTCGAAGACGACCACGGTCACGCCAAGCTGATCGAGAAAAACATCCGCCGCGCCAACATCTCGAACGAGATCGTGCATTTCGACCACGGCCAGCCGGCGCTGGACTACCTGTTCAGCGAAGAGGTCCGCGCCAATGGGCCGATGCTGATCCTGCTGGATCTGAATCTGCCCGACATGAGCGGCACAGACATCCTGGCCGAGGTCAAACGGGACGACCGCCTGAAGCGCGCGCCGGTGGTCGTCCTGACCACCACCGACGACAAGACCGAGATTCAGCGCTGCTACGATCTGGGCTGCAACGTCTACATCACCAAGCCGGTCGATTATGAGAGCTTCGCCGGCGCCATCCGCCAACTGGGACTGTTCCTGTCCGTCATGCAGGCGCCCGACATCGAATGACAGCCGACGCGGCTCCCATCCGACTGCTCTACATCGACGACGATCGCGGCCTGTCGCGGCTCGTGCAGAAGGAACTCGGCCGCCATGGCTATGAGGTCACCCTGGCGAGCGACGGCGACGCGGGCGTGGCCGCGCTTGACGCCCAAGACTTCGACATCTGCGCGCTGGACCACTACATGCCCGGCCGGGACGGCATCGATGTCCTGCCCGATATCCTCGGCCGGCCGGCCCCGCCGCCTGTGGTCTATGTAACGGGCGCCCAGGAAGGTCGCATCGCCGTGGCCGCCCTGCGCGCCGGCGCCTCCGACTATGTCATCAAGGATGTGTCCGAGGACTTCACCGCCTTGCTGCGGTCCGCGTTGGAGGACGCCCTGTTCCGGCGTCGGTTGGAGCGCGAGAACGAAGAGGCCCAGGAACAGGTTCGCATGGCCCGCGATCGCGCCGAGGCCATGTTGCGCGAAGTCAACCACAGGGTCGGCAACTCGTTGCAACTGGTTTCGACCTTCATGTCGCTGCAACTGCGCCATCTCGCCGACGACGGCGCGCGCAACGCGCTGAAAGAAGCCCAGGCCCGGATCGAGGCCGTGGCCCACGTCCATCGCCGTCTCTACACGTCCGGCGACATGGAGACGGTGGACATGCAGGCCTATCTGGACGGACTGGTCGATGAACTGTCGAAATCGCTGGGGCCGGACGACGTGTCGCCGCGCATCAGGCTCGAGGCCGCGCCCATGCGGGTCTCGACCGATCAGGCGGTGTCCCTCGGCGTCGTCGTGACCGAGCTGGTCACCAACGCGGTGAAATACGCCTATGGGCCAGGCGAAATCGGCGAGATTCGCGTGATTCTGGCCCCCGACCCCGACGGCGGGCGCGCCATCCTGACAGTCGAGGACGACGGTCCCGGTCTGGGCGACGGCACGCCCAAGGGCACCGGCCTGGGTGGCAAGATCATCTCGGCTATGGCGTCCGGGCTGCGCTCGGCGGTCGAGTTCGACGGGGCTCACAAGGGCGTGCGCGCCCGGCTGGCCTTCGACCTTTGAGGCCGTCGCTCCAGTTCGGCCGACCCGCCGACGGCGTCGACTATCTGCTTCGTCCGACCGCCTTCGGCCTGGTCTTCAATGACGAGAAGATCGCCTGCGTCCGGGTCACGCGCGACATCCCCTACTATGATCTGCCGGGCGGCGCCCTGGATGGATCGGAGGTCGAGGAACAGGCCCTGGTCCGCGAGTTCGTCGAGGAGACCGGGATGACGGTGCGCCCGATCGAGCGGATCGCCGAGGCCGGCCAGTATTTTCGCAAATCCGACGGCGCGCCGGTCAACAACGTCGGCGGCTTCTGGATCGCCGAGCGGCTGTCGCTGGACCCCGCGGCCAAGGTCGAGGACGACCACGAACTGGTCTGGCTGCACCCTCGCACGGCCCTGGCCGAACTGCGCCACGACGCCCACGCCTGGGCGGTCGCCGTCTGGCTGCGGCGCAGGCGCTGAAGACGTACCCGCGAGACCGATCGCAAGCTCAGAGCGGTGACCGGCCGAACGTTCACATGGCGTTTCAAGCATGGCCATATGGAACGTCCCTCTGCTTTCGCTCGCTGTGATGGGTGAAGCGCCGCCGCATCGGCGACGCCAGTCTCAGGAGCTCTCCATGCCCGATCAAGATCGCGTCGAAGGCGCCGCCAAGAACATCGGCGGCAACATCAAGGAAGCCGCCGGCAAGGTGACCGGCGATGAAAAACTGAAGGCCGAAGGCCGGGCTGACCAGCTGGAAGGCAAGGTCCAGAACACCGTCGGCGGAATCAAGGACACGCTTCGCGACGATAAGCGCAACTAACTGTCCTGCTGACATTGCAACGCCGTCCGGGCTCCCCGGGCGGCGTCGTCATGTTCAGTATCCCGAGGACGGCCGCGAACTCTCGCGCAGCCGCTCCAACGCTTCGCTGGCCGCCCCATTGCTGGATCCGCAGACCAGGCTGGCGCTGAAACTGCCCGTGTCAGGATCGCGGGCCTCCTCGCGCCGGCAGCCCGCGCGTGGGCTTGGCGAGGACTCTTCCTGGACTGGAGAGGCTTCGGCCCTCGCATCCCGCAAAGCGCTGTCGAAATCGTCGCTCGCCGCAGGGCCTTCGCCGTCGCCGTATCCCGTTTCGAAAAAGGCGTACGGCGACGATCCGTCCGGCTCGATAAGACGAAAATCCTCAATGGTCTGCCGAGGGCTGGGCCGCGTTTCCTCCGCGGACCGTGGACAGCGCACGTTAGACCGTCCGAAAATGCACCCCAGCGCCAGCGCATTCGCCGGCTGTTCGCCCATCGGATAGGTCACTTCTCGCGTCTCCGGGTCGGTCTGGATCACGTCGCTTCCCGGCACGCCGTCCCAGGTCGAGGCGGGCGCGGTCGGCAGTTGAACCTGGCCCGCCAGGATCAGCGTCGTCACGAAAATAATCGGCGTCATCGGTCCCTCCACCCCGAGAGGTCTAGCGTGAACTCGACCGGGCGGCCACGGCGAACCGTGATTGGCGACCTAACGGGTCAGCGCCCGCATGGCCCGGTCCAGCCCATCCAGCGTCAGCGGATACATCCGCTCGTCCATGACTTCGCTCAACAGTTTCACCGAGGCCGTATAGCTCCAGTAGCGCTCGGCCACCGGGTTCAGCCACACCGATTTGCCCCATTGCAGCCGGGCGCGCCGCATCCAGACTGCGCCGGCTTCCTCATTCCAGTGCTCGACCGAACCGCCGGGCATGGTGACCTCATAGGGGCTCATCGTGGCGTCCCCGACGAAGATCGCGCGCCAGTCGCCGGGGTATTTGTTCAGCAGATCCCAGGTCGGGATCTTCTCGGCGTGCCGACGGCGGTTGTCTTTCCAGACTCCCTCGTACAGGCAGTTGTGGAAATAGAAGAACTCCAGGTTCTTGAACTCGGTCTTGGCCGCGCTGAACAGCTCCTCGCACAGCTTGATGTGGCCATCCATCGATCCGCCGACGTCGAGGAACAGCAGCACCTTGATCGTGTTGCGCCGCTCGGGCCGCATGCGAATATCCAGCCAGCCTTGGCGCGCGGTGCCGTCGATGGTGCCGTCGATATCCAGTTCCTCGGCCGCGCCCTCGCGCGCGAACCGCCGCAGACGACGCAAGGCGACCTTGATGTTGCGCGTGCCCAGTTCGACCGTGTCGTCCAGATTGCGGTATTCGCGTTTCTCCCAGACCTTGACCGCGCGCCCCTGTTTGGCGGGCCCGCCGATCCGCACGCCTTCGGGATTATAGCCGCCATGCCCGAACGGGCTGGTCCCGCCTGTGCCGATCCATTTCGACCCGCCCTCGTGCCGCTTCTGCTGCTCCTCCATCCGCTGCTTCAGCGTTTCCATCAGCTTTGCGAAACCGCCCAGCGCCTCGATCTGCGCCTTTTCCTCGTCGGTCAGGAATTTTTCGTTCAGCAGTTTCAGCCAGTCCTCGGGCACGTCCAGCGTGGGTTCGTCGCCCGCGCCGATCATCTCGATCCCCTTGAACACCGTCCCGAACACCTGATCGAACCGGTCATAGTGCTTCTCGTCCTTGACCAGCACTGCGCGCGACAGGTGATAGAAGTCCTCGACCCGCCCGCCGGCCACGTCCTTGTGCATGGCCTCCATCAGATGGAGCCATTCCTTGGTCGAGACCGGAACTCTCGCCTGCCGCAGGGCGGTGAAAAAGGGGAGGAGCACTATTCGTTCACCGCGCGACCTTGGGACAATCGCTCGTCCCTTTCGTGATTGATGGCGTCCAGCGGCCTTTCGAAACCGGGGGCGTCCTCTTCCACGGAGGGGTCGCAGGCTGCGACGAGCACGAAATCCGCCAGGGATCCCGGCACGACGTCCCGCACCTGGCTCGAGGCCGGAACGGGTCCATTCAACCGGTCCGAAGATCCATATGACAAGACGGTCAGCTCGGTGCGGGTCTTCAACCGGCAGTCAAAGGCCTCGCGACTGACGTGATAGCGCACGTCGTGTCCCGGTTCGAACACCTCGGCGCGAAACTTGCCCATCAACACCGACACAGTCGCTACATCGCCGTCCCGCTCGATCGAACTTCGGTCGATACCCAGCCCGGCGCCTTCATTGCTGGCGACGATCACCCAGTCTCGCGGCGCCTCCTGGGCCGGCGCAGCGTCGACGCCGATAGTCAGTCCCATGGCGGCGAACAGGACGATGGCGGCAAGCGGGCGGGCAGGGTCCGTGAAACGGGTCATGACGTTCAGCTTAACCTATCCCCGCCGCAGGATGAACTCGTGATCCCGCCAGGCGCCGACGGGATATTCGTATTCCCCCGCCTTCTCGAACCCATACGCGGCGTACAGCCGCTGCGCCTTCAGGTTGCCGCTCCAGACGCCGATCCACAGCGTCCTGTCGGTGTGGGCCTCCATCCAGTCCAGCGAGAGTTTCAAAAGCTGAGTCCCCAGGCCCAGACCCTGCGCGCGCTTGCCGACATACAGCCTGCGCAACTCCATATGTTCGGACCGCGCATCCGGATGCGGCAGGCCGTTGGGTCCTGCGTTGGCGAAGGCCAGCAGGTCGCCGTCATGCTCGGCCACCCACCAGGCCGCGCCCGGCTCGGCCAGCTTCATCGCCGTTGCGTCCGTGCTGAAACTCGCCTCCAGAAACGCCGCCAGGTCGTCGGCGGGGTAGGGGATGGCGAATCCGTCGTCGGCCACGAAGGTGTCGATGAAGGTCTGGCGGCCGAGGACCCCGAGAGCTTTGGCGTCTTCAGGGCGGGCGGGGCGGATCAGGGCGGCGGTCATGGGCACGGTGTGCCGACAACCGGCGATCGGCTCAATACCGCTTGGGACGATCGAGATCAGCTTCTATCCTGCCGTCGATGTCCGTCGCCCTGTTCACCCATCCCGACATGATCGCCCACGCCACCGGCGCCGGCCATCCGGAACGGCCCGAGCGGCTGGCCGCCGTCCTCGCCGCGCTGGACGACGGCGACCTCAGGCTGGACCGTCGCGACGCGACCGAGGCGGCCGTCATTGATCTGGAGCGCATCCACCCCGCCGCCTACGTCGCCCGCATGATCGAGGCCTCGCCCGCGTCCGGCCTGGCGCAGCTGGACGCGGACACCATCCTGTCGCCCGGCAGCGTCCGCGCCGCCCGCCTCGCCGCCGGGGCCGTCATCGACGGGGTGCGGGCTGTCGCGAACGGCGACACCGACAGGGCCTTCGCCGCCGTTCGCCCACCCGGCCACCATGCCGAACCGAACCAGGCCATGGGCTTTTGCCTGTTCTCGAATGTCGCCATCGCCGCCCGCGTTGCCCAGTCACTGGGCATGGCCAAGGTCGCCGTGGTCGATTTCGACGTCCATCACGGCAACGGCACCCAGGCCGCGTTCGAGGCCGACGCCAGTCTGTTCCTGGCCTCCATCCACCAGATGCCTCTGTATCCCGGCACGGGCGCCCCGTCGGAAGCCGGCGTCGGCAATATCGTCAACGTCCCCGTCGAGCCCCATGTCGCCCGCGAATCATGGCGCGCGACATTCTCGGGCGGCCTCATGCCTGCACTCGATTTGTTCGCCCCCGAACTCGTGATCATCTCGGCCGGGTTTGACGCCCATCGCCGCGATCCGCTGGCCCACCAGAGCCTGGAGGCCGAGGATTTCGCCTGGGCCACGCGCGCGGTGCTCGAGGTCGCGCGGCGACATTGCGGCGGGAAGGTTGTCTCCTCTCTCGAGGGCGGTTACGACCTTGAAGGACTGGGCCAATCGGCCCTCGCCCACGTGCGGGCTTTGGGGGAGGCGTAAGAAGGATCCACGTCGGCCGATGCGCCGTACCTTCGCCCTTGTCGATGACGCCAGACACGCTCGATCACGCCCCGATCCCGGTCGCGACTCCGTCGCCCGCCGCGCCCGCGCCGGCGGTTACGGCCGATCGCCCAGGGTCGATCACCCTGGCCCGCCACGGCGAACCCGCCCTGTCGCGCAAATGCCTGCTGACCTCCGATCAATATCGCGCGTGGTGGGCCAAGTATGAGCTGGGCGGCCTGCTCGCCGGCCAAACACCTCCGCAGGGTCTGCTGGAAACGGCCCAGGGCGCCGGGGTCATCTTCGCCTCGACCCGCCAGCGCGCGCAGGAGACGGCCGTCGCCGTCTCGGCCGGCCGCGCCGTGGTCTCCGACGTGTTGTTTATCGAGGCGCCTCTGCCGCCGCCGCATTTTCCCGCCTGGTTCAAACTGCCGCCCAAATACTGGGGCGCGGTGGCACGGTTCTGGTGGCATGTCTTCGACCACCACGACGGTCAGGAGACCCGGACCGAGGCCGAAGCCCGCGCCGACCGCGCCGCACGAACCCTGATCGCGCGCGCCGAGTCGGGCGAGGACGTGCTGGTCCTGGCCCACGGGTATTTCAATCATATGGTCGGCGGACGGCTGAAGGCCGCGGGCTGGAAGCTGGTTCACAACCAGGGCTTCAGATACTGGAGCCAGCGGCGGTATGAGCGCGCCTGACGCTAGATCATGTCTCGTATCGCGCTCCTGACGCGCGCCAGCATCTTGTCGTCGGCCCGACCGATGACTTCGGCCGCAGAGGCTTCGATCGTCGCGATCTTGGCGGTGCGAACCGTCGATGGTGCAGGCAAGCCGACGTCACGATAGGCGCCGCCGAACGGCACGTCTGCGGGCCAGGATCGGTTGTCCGCACTGGTGATCATCAGCACCCAAAGAAACGCGGCCTGGTCTCCGACGCCGCCCTTGGAAATCACGATCGCCGGTCTGCGTTGCCGAACATTGCGATCCGTATAAGGGAATGGGACGCGGACGACGTCGCCTTGCCTAAAGGTCGGCATAGGCCTTGCGATCCGCGTCGCCGGCCCATTCGTCGAAACAGGCGAAGGGATCATCGGCCATGGCCCGTTGCACCTTCTTCAGAACGATGTGCTCCCCATCGATTTCGTAGAGCAATTCGTCCCCTTCACGCAGTCCGAGAGCGGCCCGGACGGCCTGGGGCACCGTCGTCTGAGCCTTGGAGGACAATTTGCTGGTGACCATCGAATGCTCCTTCAGACGCCGCAATGTAAGGAAAATCCTTACGGCGTGCAACTTCGAACTCTTTGCGCCCGGTCTTCCCCGTTGAAGCGATCGCACGCCCCCTCTAGGGTCGGCGTCGATGTCAGACCCTGCTCCCGCCATTCCCGCCGACCTCAGCTTCGAGGACGCCCTGTCGCGGCTCGAGACGATCGTGTCGCGCCTTGAATCCGGCCAGGCTCCGCTAGAGGAGTCCATCACTCTCTATGAAGAGGGAGCCAGGCTGAAATCCCATTGTGAGGCGCGCCTGAAGGCGGCCCAGTTGCGGGTGGAGAAGATCGTCGTCGGCGCTGATGGTCAGGCCAGGGGCGTAGAGTCGGCCGAGTTCACCTGATGACCGCCTCGACCGCCTCATCCGTGGCCGAGCCCATCGCCTTCGACGACTTCATGAAAGTCGATATCCGCGTCGGCCAGGTCGTTCGCGCCGAACCGTTCCCCGAGGCGAGGAAGCCCGCCTACAAGCTGACCATCGATTTCGGGCCAGACATCGGCGTCAAACGCTCATCGGCCCAGATCACCCGCCACTACACGCTGGAGCAGTTGGCGGGGCGAATGGTCGCGGCCGTCGTCAACTTTCCGCCGCGCCAGATCGGCCCCTTCATGTCCGAAGTCCTGACCCTGGGTTTTCCCGACTCGGACGGCGAGGTTGTTCTGATCGGCGTCGATCGGGACGCGCCCTCGGGCGGGAGGCTGTTTTGATCCCCCTGGCGGCCAACTCTCCCGAACAGTCGGTCATCGATCGGGTGGCGGAGGTCGCCGACCTTGTGACCGTCGCGCTGGACGAACTGCTGCCCCGCGCCGACGGTCCGGAGTCCCGCCTGACGGAGGCGATGCGCTATGCCGCCCTTGGGCCGGGCAAGCGCCTGCGACCCTATTTCGCCATGGAGGCGGCCCGGCTTTTCGATATCGAGGAGCGGCCGGTGCTACGCGCGGCCTGCGCCCTGGAATGCGTCCATGCCTACAGCCTGGTCCATGACGACCTGCCGGCGATGGACAACGACGACATGCGTCGCGGTCGCCCGACCTTGCATATCGCCTATGACGAGGCGACGGCCATCCTGGCCGGAGACGCGCTTCAGACTGCGGCGTTCGACATCATCCTGCATTCCGACACACATGAGGACGCGGCGATCCGCTGCGCCCTGGCGGCGCGGCTGTCGTTGGCCTCCGGCGCGCGCGGCATGGCCGGCGGGCAGATGATCGACCTGCTGGGCGTGCGCGACGACCTGGGCGGGGTCGCCCGGATGCAGCGACTGAAGACCGGCGCCCTGTTCACCTTCGCCTTCGAGATTCCGCTGATCATCGCGGGCGCCAGCGACCAGCACTGTCAGGCCCTGACCAGCTTCGCCCACGATATCGGACTGGCGTATCAGATCGTCGATGACCTGCTGGACGTCGACGGCGACGAGGACATTCTGGGCAAGGCGGCGAACGGCAAGGACGCGGCGCAGGGCAAGACCAATTTCGTCACCCTTCTGGGCGTCGATCAGGCGCGGCATCGCGTCGCGCATCTGGCGGACCAGGCCCGCAGCCACCTGGATGTGTTCGGTTCAGACGCCGAAAACCTCAAGGCCAGCGTGGACTTCGTGCTAAACCGTCGGTCCTAGAGTGCGTTAGAGATCTTGATGCCCGACACCCCGCTTCTCGACACAGTCCGTATCCCCGCCGACATGCGCGGTTTCGACGCCGCTCAGTTGCGCCAGCTGGCCGACGAACTGCGAACCGAGACGATCGATGCGGTCTCCACGACCGGGGGCCACCTGGGCGCGGGCCTAGGCGTGGTCGAGCTGACCACCGCGCTTCACCATGTATTCGAGACGCCGAAGGACATCCTGATCTGGGACGTCGGTCATCAGTGCTATCCGCACAAAATCCTGACCGGTCGCCGCGACCGC
This sequence comes from Alphaproteobacteria bacterium, assembly GCA_018820205.1. Lineage (GTDB taxonomy): Bacteria > Pseudomonadota > Alphaproteobacteria > Caulobacterales > Caulobacteraceae > Brevundimonas. The sequence continues at coordinate 35,831 of JAHJOK010000053.1, read as the reverse complement.
ATCCGCACCCTGCGCCAACCGGGCGGGCTGTCCGGCTTCACCAAGCGCAGCGAGAGCGAATACGATCCCTTTGGCGCGGCGCATGCCTCGACCTCGATCAGCGCGGCCCTGGGCTTCTGCGCCGCCCGGGATCAGAAGGGCGAAACCAACAAGGTCGTGGCCGTGATCGGCGACGGTTCGATGTCGGCCGGCATGGCCTATGAGGCGATGAACAACGCGGCCGAGACGACCGGCCAGCTGACCGTCATCCTCAACGACAACGACATGTCGATCGCGCCCCCGGTGGGCGGGATGAGCGCCTATCTGGCCAAACAGGTCTCGGGCGGCGCCTATCAGAATTTCCGCAAATTCGGCCGCGACGTGGTCCAGCACATGCCGCGCCCGTTCCGCAACGCGGCGCGCAAGGCCGAGGAATACGCCCGCGGCATGATCGTCGGCGGCACCTTCTTCGAGGAGCTGGGATTCTACTACATCGGCCCGGTCGACGGCCACGACATGGACAATCTGGTCCCCATCCTGAAGAACGCCGCCGCCATCACCGATCGCCCGGTGCTGGTCCACGTCGTGACTCAGAAGGGCAAGGGCTATGCCCCGGCGGAATCCAGCGCCGACAAACTGCATGCGGTGGTCAAGTTCGACGTCGTCTCGGGCAAGCAGAACAAGTCCGTCTCCAACGCGCCCAGCTACACCAAGGTGTTCGGGACCGAGCTGATCAAGCGGGCCGAACGCGACCCCTCCATCGTCGCCATCACGGCCGCCATGCCGTCGGGCACGGGTGTCGACCTGTTCGGTCAGGCCTTTCCGACCCGCACCTATGACGTCGGCATCGCCGAGCAGCACGCTGTGACGTTTGCGGCGGGTCTGGCGGCGGACGGCATGAAGCCATTCTGCGCCATCTATTCGACCTTCCTCCAGCGCGGCTACGACCAGGTCGTCCATGACGTGGCGATCCAGAAGCTGCCGGTCCGGTTCGCCATGGACCGCGCGGGGCTCGTCGGCGCCGACGGATCGACCCACGCGGGTTCGTTCGACATCGGCTATATGGGCGCGCTGCCCGGCATGGTGTTGATGGCCGCCGCAGATGAGGCCGATCTCGCCGCCATGATCGCCACGGCCTGCGAGATCGACGACCGTCCCTCGGCCTTTCGCTATCCGCGCGGCGAGGGCGTCGGCGTGGAAATTCCCGAACTGGCCGCGCCGCTGGAGATCGGCCGGGGCCGTATCGTCCGCGAAGGCACAGCCGTCGCTCTTCTGAGCTTTGGCACAAGGCTGCAGGAAACTCTCAAGGCCGCCGACATCCTGGCCGCGCACGGCGTTTCGGCCACCGTCGCCGACGCCCGCTTCGCCAAGCCGCTGGACCATGACCTGGTCACCCGTCTCGCGCGCGAGCACGAGGCCCTGATCACGGTGGAGGAGGGGGCCATGGGCGGCTTCGGCGCCTTCGTGCTTCAGTATCTGGCTGGGGAGGGCGCGCTGGACGCCGGTCTCAAGATCCGCACCCTGCATCTGCCGGACGTGTTCCAGGACCAGGACGCCCCGGCGGCGCAATACGTCACCGCCGGTCTGGACGCCGAACATATCGCGGCGGCCGCGCTGAAGGCGCTGGGCGTCGAGACCGCACGCGGGGCGGTTCGAGCGTAGCGGTACGGAGCACGGACCTCCAGGTCCGCTCTTGCTTGAGGGCGAAACGGCGGACCTGGAGGTCCGCGCTCCCTTAAGCCGCCGTCTTGATCGCGTTGCCGTCGTCCAGCAACACCACGGTTGGCGACCACTGACGCGCTTCCTCTTGCGGCAACTGGCCGTAGGTCACCACGATGACCTTGTCGTTCTTCTGCACAAGACGTGCGGCGGCGCCGTTGACGCCAATGACCCTGGACCCGCGCGGAGCCTCGATCGCATAGGTGGTGAAGCGGGCGCCGTTGGTGATGTTCAACACATCGACCTGTTCGTTCGGGAAAATCCCGGCAGCATCCAGCAGATCGCCGTCGATGGCGATCGAGCCTTCATAGTCCAGATCGGCCTGGGTCACCGTCGCGCGGTGAAGCTTGGCCTTCATCATCGTGACCAGCATGGGAGGTGCGGTCCAGTCGTGACGCGGGGCGATAGGCCCCCGCTCGCAGACGGGGGATATAGGGATTTCCGAGACCGTCTTCAATCGCGATGCTGCAATGCACACCCCGGGGCGCTCCCGCTCGCGATGCTGACGCTCGCGGCGTCATCGTCGCAATTCCCTCGTTGCACCACGTTCATTTGACCGTGACGCCGCCGGCCCTATGTTCAGTCTCGGCCGCCTGTGGCCTCCAGCCCGGACGCTCCCCCGCCCATGAAACAATTCTTCCTGACGGTGCTCGGCGTCTTCACGGGGTTGATCCTGTTCGTGGTCGTCCTGCCGATCGTGCTGATCATCGCCGCAGCCGCGTCGTCCAGCGAGCCTTCGACGCCTTCCAACGCCGTCCTGGAGCTGGACTTGCGCGCCGGCCTGACCGACCAGACGCCGACCAATCCGTTCGCCGCTTTCGGCGGGTCCGGCCTGTCCGTCCTCGGCATCGTCGACACCCTGGCCCAGGCCGAAAAGGACGATCATATCAAGGTGCTGCTGGTCCGACTGCCGGAAGCGGGCCTGAACCCGGCCTCCGCCGACGAGATCCGCCAGGCGGTCCGCCGTTTCCGCGCCGCAGGCAAGCCGGTGATCGCCCATTCCCAGGGATTCCAGCCCATCGGCACGGTCATCTCCAGCTATATGGTCGGGGCTTCCGCCTCCGAGTTGTGGATGCAGAATACCGCCAATTTCCAGGCCACGGGATTCTCGGCCGATAGCGTCTTCCTGGGCCGCGCTTTCGAAAAATACGGCATCCAGGCTCAATTCGAGCAGCGCTACGAGTACAAGAACGCGGTCAACGAATACACCCAGTCCGACTATACGGGGCCCCACCGCGAGGCCATGACCGCGTGGATGACGTCGATCTACGGTTCGGCGATCGCCAATGCCGCCTTCGACCGGAAGGTCGAGGCCCCGGCGCTTCAGACGGCGATCGAGGCGGGCCCCTATTCCGCCGCCCAGGCGCTTCAACTGAAACTGATCGACAAGATCGGCCAGGTCGAGGAAGCCGAGATCGAGGCCAAACGGCGCGCGGGCCGGGGTTCCGACATCATCGAGTTTGCCGACTACGCGGCGTCCCAGGGCGAACGCACGGGCTCGGGCCGCGACGCCATCGCCATTGTCGGTGGCGAGGGAGCCATCGTCACGGGAACGGGCGGCAATGTCGGCTTCGGCGGCGGCTCCTCGATCCATTCCGACGAAACCGCCGAGGCGATCTATGACGCCATCGAGGACCGGTCGGTGAAAGCGATCGTCTTCCGCGTTTCCTCGCCGGGCGGTTCGCCCGAGGCGTCCGAACAGATTCTCGCCGCCGTCCGGGCGGCCAAGGCCGCGGGCAAGCCGGTGGTCATCTCGATGGGCGAATACGCGGCGTCCGGCGGCTACTGGATATCCTCCGAGGCGGACTGGATCGTGGCCCAGCCCTCGACCCTGACGGGATCGATCGGCGTCTATGGCGGCAAGTTCGTCGTATCGGACGCCCTGGGCCGGTTCGGCGTCGATCTGCGCGGACTGTCCGTCGGTGGCCAGTATTCCGACGCCTTCAGCCCGTCGTCAGGCTTCTCGGCGGCCCAGCGCGCCGCCTTCTCGGCCTCGATGGATCGCACCTATGAGGAGTTCGTGCAGCGTGTCTCGACCGGCCGCCGGCTTCCGATCGCCCGGGTTCGCGAGATCGCGCGCGGACGGGTCTGGACCGGCGCCCAGGGCAAGACATTGGGTCTGGTTGATCAGCTGGGCGGATTGACCGAGGCGATCGGCAAGGCGCGCGAACTGGCCGAAATCCCCGAGACGCAATCGGTTCGCTTCAAGCGATTCCCCACGCCTCAGTCGCCGTGGGAGGCCTTGTCCGAGGCCTTTGGCGTCCAGTCGGAGGCGGCGCGGGCGCTTGTCGCCATCGGCGGCGTCATGGCCGACCCCCAGGCCCAGGCCGTGACGTCGCAGGTCCAGACCCAGCGGATGCGCGGACAGGGCGCTTCGGTCCTGGCGGACCAGCCTCTCTGAGCGATCTCCAACACTCGCCTGTGAAGTGTCCGGTCATTGACGGTTCATCTCTGTGGACCGACATTGGGGGTTCAGGCGTTCTACGGATCGCTCGTTAAGGATACCAGATGACGCAAGACCGGTTCGCCGCCCTCGGATTCCAGTCCCGCCGCCGCCCCCAGGGGCTGCTTGCGCCGCTCATGTGGCTGGGCGGCCTGATCGCGGCGGTCGCGGCCCTGACCGTCGGCGCGATTCTGGCGGTTTTCACCGCCGCCGCCGTGGCGGTCATCGCCCTGTTCGCCAGCGTGCTGGTGTTCTTCGCCGGCCTCGCGGTGCGGGCGCGCCGTCGCGCCACGGTCAGGGCGCGCCGCGCCGACGACGTCATCGAGGCGCAGAAGGTCGGCGATACCTGGGTCGCCTATGGCTGGGAACGTCACGGCCGCTGAACCGCCGATGCTGACCATCGCCGAGGCGCCATCGCCCAATTTCGATCAGCGTCGCGGCCCGCCCGACATGGTCCTGCTCCACTACACCGGCATGCAGACTGCGGAGGCTGCGATCGCCCGCCTGTGCGATACCGAGGCCAGGGTCTCGGCCCATTATGTCATCGATGAAGACGGCTCGGTCCTGCGTCTGGTGCCTGAGGAGCGCCGCGCCTGGCATGCGGGCAAGAGCTGGTGGAAGGGCGAGACCGACATCAACGCCGTCTCGATCGGCATCGAGGTCGTCAATCCGGGCCACGAGTTCGGCTATCGCGACTTCCCAGACGCCCAGATTGCCTCGGTCATCGACCTGATCGATGAGATACGCGCCCGCTGGGCCATCGAGGACGCCCGCATTCTGGGTCATTCCGACGTCGCCCCGACCCGCAAACAGGATCCCGGCGAACGCTTCCCGTGGAAGGCGCTGGCCGAACATCGTCAGGGCCTGTGGTTCGAACCTGCCCACGAACGCATCGCCGCCCTCGGCCCCCCGTTGGGAACCGGCGATGAAGGTCTGGGCGTCCACGTCCTCCAGGCCGGCCTGCGCCGCTTGGGCTACGAGCCCCTGCCGGACGGAAAATACACCGACGAGACCCGCATCACCGTAGAGGCCTTCCAACGCCACTGGCGCCCGTCCAAGGTCGATGGCGTCGCCGACGGGGAAACGCGAGCGACGTTGATGGGGGTGCTGCAACTGGCCACGGCCGAGAGCGTCACCGGCGTGCTGAATTGACGTCGCGCTCCAAAGCGTCCACCTAGCCTCCGCCAGACGGCCGGGCGGTCGCGGCGGGACTTGCTCTCGTCGAGGAAAGTCCGGGCTCCACGGTGAAAAGGCGGCGGGTAACGCCCGCCCGGGGTGACCCGAGGGATAGCGCCACAGAAAGCAAACCTCCTGCGTTTCGGCGCGGGTAAGGGTGAAAGGGTGGGGTAAGAGCCCACCGCGTCTCTGGCAACAGCGACGGCATGGCAAGCCCCGCCTGGAGCAAGACCGAATAGGGACGTCGCGCGACTTCGGTCGCAGGGTTCACCGGCCGAGGCGTCCGGGTAGGTCGCGAGAACCGTCCAGCGATGGGCGGTCCAGAGGAATGATCGTCACCGTCTTCGGACGGGACAGAACCCGGCTTACAGGCCGTCTGGCATTTTTCCTTTTTAAGGGGGCTACCGCTTGCCGCGCGGCGGCTCGCTGCTTGAGCCCGGCGTCTCCTCTCTGTCGCCGCAGGCGATGGGGAGGTGGCGTTGCGCCTCTTCGCGGGGACGCAGGGGCTCTTGTCGCCGTTAACCCCTTCGACGGAATGGCGCCGCACACTTCCCACAGCCTGTTAATACTTATCGTGTTCTGTGTATGTTCTAAATTTGACAGTGTAGGCGACGCGCAACACCTCGAACGTGGTTAAATCTCGTCAACTATTCCCATTGAGACCCATCTGATCCCATGCTATCCCATTTCAGCGATATGGGGATCGGCGGCGTCGGCATTTCAGGCGCGAGGGTGGATTCAGGGGCGGACCGACGGGTCCGAATAGGGCAGGCGTGTTCCTCTCGACCTACGAGAAACAGCTGGACGGCAAGCGCCGTCTCCTGATCCCGCAGGAGTTCCGCACCTCTGACAACGGCGCTGAACTCGGCGTGTTCTGCTTCTTCTCGGTCGAGTCCGATTGTCTGGAAGCGGGCGGCGACAAGCTGATGGCCGAATACGTCGCCATGATCGAGGCCCTTCCGTTCGGCGACGACTGGCGCACCGCGCTCGAAGAAACCGTCTATGCCGGTCAGAAACAGCTCGCCTACGACGGCGGCGGCCGCATCACCCTGTCCGAGGCCCTGTGTCAGGAGGCCGGCCTGGGCGAGGATGTGGTCATCGTCGGCCTGGGGCCACGCTTCCAGATCTGGGACCGCGCGCGCTGGAACGCCCGCAAGGACGAACGCCGCGCCCTGGCGAAGAAGGCCATGCGCGAGCGGGGCGACACGGCCCGTCGCCGCATGCCGGGCAACGACGCATGAGCCCGCACGCTCCCGTCCTGCTGGATGAGGTCATCGAGGCCCTGGCCCCGAAGGCCGGCGATGTCGTGATCGACGCCACCTTCGGCGCCGGCGGCTACACCCGCGCCATTCTCGCGACCGGCGCCGAGGTCATCGCCCTAGACCGCGACCCGACGGTCCAGCGCCACGCCGAGGCCGTCGCCAACGACTTCCCCGGCAAGTTCCAGCTCGTCCGCACCGCCTTCTCCGGCCTGTCCGGCGCCTTCGTCGAGACCAGCAAGGCCCGACTGGACGGCGTCGTCTTCGACATCGGCGTCTCCTCCATGCAGCTGGACGAGGCCGAGCGCGGCTTTTCCTTCATGCGCGACGGGCCGCTGGACATGCGCATGTCCAGCGAAGGCGAGAGCGCCGCCGACATCGTCAACGGCTGGGATCACGGGCCGCTGGCTCACATCTTGAAACAGTACGGCGATGAGCGTCAGTCCGGCCGGATCGCCACCGCCATCCTGCGTCGCCGGGTGAGCCAGCCGTTCAGCCGCACCCTCGACCTCGCCGATGTCGTCGAAAAGGCCCTCGGCGGTCGACGCGGCGCCCCGACCCATCCGGCCACCCGCGCCTTCCAGGCCCTGCGCATCGCCGTGAACGACGAGCTGGGCGAACTGACCGCAGGGCTCGAGGCGGCCGAACGCACCCTGTCGCCAGGCGGGCGTCTGGCCGTGGTCACCTTCCATTCGCTGGAAGATCGGATCGTGAAGGCGTTCCTGACCGAGCGCACCGGCAATGCGCCCGGCGGATCGCGCCACGCCCCCGTCGCCATCGAGACCCGCAAGCCCAGCTTCACGCTTCAGTTCAAGGGCGCGCGCGAGGCGGGCGAGGCCGAACTGGCCGCCAATCCCCGCGCCCGCTCGGCCAAGCTGCGCGCCGCCGTCCGCACCGACGCCCCCCCCTGGAAAGCGTCCCCGTGGGAGGCGGCCGCATGACCCGCAATCCGGTCCAGCGCCTGTTCGACTGGAAGATACGCGGCATCCGCTGGATCGAGATCATCGGCCTTGTTTGCGTCGCCGCCATGGTCTTCTCGGTCTATGTCGCCAAGGCCGCCGCCGCGCGCGAAAGCGCCGCCATCGGCCAACTGGAGCGCCAGATCGCGGTCAATAGTCAGCGCGTCCGCCTGCTGCGGGCCGAGGCCGCCCGGCTGGAACGGCCCGGTCGGCTGGAAGCCCTGTCGCGCGACGCAGGTTTGGCCCCTGTCGAGATGAAGCGCCACGCCGATGAGGATGCGCTCGCGGCTCTGAAGCCTGCGCCTGCGCCGCCGGCCCCCGCAGCCGACGCGGCGCCTGCGACCGTGGAAGTCGCGCGATGAGCGTTCAGGATCACCGCGCCTATCGCCCGACGCCCGCGCCCGCGCGGTCTGGCGGACGGCCCCTGACCTCGACCGTCTCGCCCTGGCTGCGGTGGATCACCGAGGCGGTCTGGTTCGTCGAGCACGCCTTCGAACGCGCCCGCGCCGACGCCCGTCCGGAAGAGGACACCCGCGTCCGCATCTTCCTGATCCAGCTGGTGTTCGCCGGGGTCTTCGCCTTCCTGGCCCTGGGCGCGGCCCACGCCGCCCTCATGACGCCCAAGGGCGGCTCCGGCGTGGCCAGCGTCGCCGGGGCCTTGCGTCGGGCGGACCTGACGGACCGCAACGGCCAGTTGCTGGCCACCAACATCACCCACTACGGCCTCTACATCGATCCGGCCGAGGTCTGGGACCGCGAGGCCGCCCTGACCCGGATCCGTCGCGTCATGCCGGGCATTTCCGTCGAGCGCCTGCGTCGCGTCCTGAACGGCGACCGGCGTCTGATCGTTCAGCCCGGCCTGACCCCGACCGAGCGTCAGGCGATCCACGCCCTGGCCTTGGGCGGCGTGTCGTTCGAGCCCGAGGATCGTCGCGTCTATCCGCTGAACCGGTCCGGCGTTCATCTGATCGGCATCGCCGACACGGGCGGCGAGGGGATTTCCGGCGCCGAGCTCGCGTTCAACGACGAGATCAAGGCGGCCGGCGAGGCGGGCGAGACCTTCCCCCTGTCGATCGACCTCAGGGTGCAGGGCATTCTGGAAAACGAGCTGGACGTCGCCGCCACGGAGGCGGCCGCCAAGGGTGCGGTCGGGGTCGTCGCCGACGCCCGGACCGGCGAAATCCTCGGCATGGCCAGCTGGCCGACCTATGACGCCAACCGGCGAGGCTCGGCTCCTGACGCCGCCGCCCTCAACCGCGTCACTTCGGCCCATTTCGAGATGGGATCGGTGTTCAAGACCTTCACCGTCGCCGCCGCCATCGACACCGGCCTGGCCGATCTCGACACCATGATCGACGCCTCCCAAGCCTATATGATCGGCAACCGCCGCATCTCGGATTTCCACGCCACCAACAAGATTCTGTCGCTGGAAGAGGTCTATCTGCACTCGTCCAACATCGGCACCTCGCGCCTGGCGGTCGAAATGGGCCCCGACACGATGCGCACCTATTTCCAGCGCTTCGGCCTGCTGGACGCCGCCCCGATCGAGCTGCACGAAAGCGCCCGCCCGCGCCGCCCGCGCGACTGGTCGGATTCCACCCGCGCCTCGATGTCGTTCGGCTACGGCATCATGATCACCCCGCTGCAGATGACGGCGGCCACCGTGTCGCTGGTCAACGGAGGCGTGTTCCGCCCGCTGTCCCTGCGGGTCGGCGGAACGGGCGCCGAGGGACGCCGCGTGGTCAGCCCCCAGACCTCGGCCTCGATCCGCGAACTGATGCGCGCCAACGTTCTGCGCGGATCGGGCGGCCAGGCGGATGCGGCGGGTCTGCGCGTCGGCGGCAAGACCGGCTCGGCCAACAAGCTGGTCGACGGCCGCTATGACGCCAGGCACGGCGTCGGCTCCTTCGCCGCCGTCTTTCCGGCTGACGGTCCGGACGACGCCCAGCGTTATGTGATCTTCGTCCTCATTGATGAGCCCGGCGAGGGGTCGCGTCTGGGCGGCGCCATCGCCGCGCCCGTGGTGGGGCGCGTGGTTGACCGCATCGCCGGCTTCCTGGGGGTCCAGCGCCGCGTCGATCCGCCGGTCGCGGCCGAGGTCGCCCGATGAGCGCGATCCGCCTGTCCGACCTGCTCCGGCGCGACGTCGCCTCCGATCCGATGATCAGCGGGGTCACCGCCGACAGCCGCAAGGTGGCGTCCGGGTCGTTGTTCGTGGCCTTGCCGGGAACGGCGGCCGACGGTCGCGCCTTCATCCCCCAGGCCCTGTCCCAGGGGGCCGTAGCTGTATTGGCCCCGCAGGATACGCCCGACGGCGTCGCGCCCTTGCTGGTCCGGTCCGGGGATGTGCGGCGGGCCTATGCGATCGCCGCCCGAGGCTTCTACGGCGCCCAGCCCGCCACCTGCGTCGCCGTCACCGGCACCAACGGCAAGACCTCGGTCGCCGCCTTCTGTCGCCAGATCTGGGCCGCGCTCGGCCTCAAGGCCGCCAGCATGGGCACCCTGGGCGTCGTCGCCCAGTGCGGCGCGAAGACGGAGAGCCTGACCCCGCCCGGCCTGACCAGCCCCGACGCCGGCGACGCCGCACGGCTGCTGGCCACACTGGCGGAGGGCGCCGTCACCCATCTGGCGCTGGAGGCTTCGTCCCACGGCATCGACCAGCGTCGTCTGGACGGCGTGACGCTGAAGGCCGCCGCCTTCACCAACCTGACCCAGGACCACCTCGACTATCACGGCGACATGGAGGCCTACCGGCAGGCCAAGCTGCGTCTGTTCGACACCCTGCTGCCACGCGGGCGAACCGCCGTTCTGAACGCCGACTCAGACGCCTACAACGCCTTCGCCGCCGCCTCGATCATGTCGGGCCTGGGCGTCATGGGGGTGGGCGAACGCGGGCGCGATCTGTCGCTGGTCGAACGCCGCGCGACGCCCGAGGGCCAGCGGCTGATCCTCGACGTGCGCGGCGAACAGCACGACATCCTGTTGCCGCTGGCCGGCGGCTTTCAGGCATCGAATGCTCTCGTCGCCGCCGGCCTGTGCATCGCCGCCGGCGAAGACCCGACCCGTGTCATTCAGGCCCTGGAAAAGATCACCGGCGCCGCCGGCCGTCTCCAGCGCATCTCGGGCGGCAAGGGCGAGGCCTATGTCGACTACGCCCACACTCCGGACGGTCTGGAAACCGTGCTCAAGGCTCTGCGCCCCCACGCCACCGGCCGCCTGATCGTCGTCTTCGGCGCCGGCGGCGACCGCGACAAGGGCAAGCGTCCTCTGATGGGGGAAATCGCCGGACGTCTGGCCGACATCGCTATCGTCACCGACGACAATCCCCGCTCGGAAGACCCGGAGGCGATCCGCGCCCAGGTCCGCACCGGCTGCCCCTTTGCGCTGGAGATCGGCGACCGCCGCGCCGCCATTCGCGAGGCGACCGGCATGATGCGTGACGGAGATGTAGTCGTGGTCGCCGGAAAAGGGCATGAACAGGGTCAGATCGTGGGCGGGACGACTCACCCATTCGACGACGCCACCGAACTCGCCGAGGCCTTGCGCGTAGATGCCTGACACGACGACGCCTCTCTGGACGGCTCAAGAGATTGCCGTCGCGACCGGAGGGCGGATCGAGGGCGGCGTCTTTGACGCCTCGGGCCTGACCTACAACAGCCGCGAGATCGGTCCGGGCGACCTGTTCCTGGCCCTGAAGGGCGCGCGCGACGGTCACGACTTCGCCGCGACCGCCTTCGCAGCCGGGGCCTCGGGCGCGCTTGTCGAACGGCCGGTCGACGGCGGCCCCTGCATCGTCGTCCCTGACACCCTGCGCGGTCTGGAGGCCCTCGGCGCCGCCGCGCGCGACCGCGCGCCCCACGTCCGCCGCGGCGCCGTCACCGGCAGCGTCGGCAAGACCAGCGTGACCCAGGCGATCAAGGCAGGTCTCGACCTCGCCGGGCCCGCGCACGCCTCGATCAAGAGCTACAACAACCATATCGGCGTGCCCCTGACGCTGGCCCGCATGCATCCGTCCGTCGAACGCGCCGTGTTCGAGATCGGCATGAACGCGCCGGGCGAGATCGGCCCGCTGGCGAAAATGGTCCAGCCGCACGCCGCCTGCGTCACCACTGTGGGCCCGGTCCACATCGAGGCCTTCGCCGACGGCGAAGCGGGCGTGGCCAGAGAGAAGGCCGCTATCTTCCAGGGGCTCGGCCCCGGCGGTCTGGCGGTCATCAACGGCGACAACCCCTGGGTCGAGATCCTGCATCAGGCAGCGCTCCACGTCGGCGCCCGTGTCGCGACCTTCGGGTCCGAGCCGTTCCACGACGCTCGCCTGATCGACTTCACACCGGGACCGGACGGCGCCCGCGTCACGGCCGACGTCTATGGCCGGCGCCACGTCTTTCCGCTGAAACAGTCGGGCTTCCACTGGGGCCTGAACAGTCTGGCCGTCATCCTGATGCTGGATGCGCTGGACGTCCCGGTTGAAACCGCGCTGGCCGCGCTCGGCGCGTTCCAGCCGCTGAAGGGCCGGGGCGAGATTCGCACCGTCCACATTCCGCGCGGGGCCTTCACCCTGATCGACGAAAGCTACAACGCCAACCCTCTGTCGATGAAGGCGGGTTTCCTCTCGCTCGGCGTCAAGCCGGTCGAGCGCGGCGGGCGCCGCGTCGTCGTCCTGACCGACATGCTGGAACTGGGCGACCAGTCCGTGGCTCTGCACGCGGGTCTGGCCGCCGCGATCGAGGCCGCTGCGATCGACGTGGTCCACGCGGCCGGTCCCCGGATGCGCCATCTGTACGACGCGATAAGCCCCGAACGTCGGGGCGTCTGGGCCGAGGCCGCCGCCGACCTGGCCGCCCAGGCCGTCGACCTCGCCGGACCGCACGACATCGTCATGGTCAAGGGCTCGAACGGGTCGAAGGCGTCGCTTGTCGCGGCGGCGTTGGCGCGGCTAGAGACATCCACAGGGGAGGCGCCCCTCAAGTAGGGGAGCGCCGCGCGCGACCCGATAGGGGCCAAGAACAATGTTTTATCTGCTGTATCTCTACTACGCCGATGTGGCGCAGGATTATCCTCTGCTCAACCTGGTCCAGTACCAGACGGTGCGCGTCGCCCTGGCCATGGCCACGGCCATGATCGTCGCCACGGCGATGGGCAGCCGATTCATCGCCTGGATGAGGGTCAAGCAGGGCAAGGGCCAGCCGATCCGATCCGACGGCCCCGTCAGTCACCTGTCCAAGGTCGGGACCCCGACCATGGGCGGTCTGATGATCCTGGCCGGCATCGCCGTGGCGGTGTTCCTGTGGGGCGACCTGACCAACCCCTATATCTGGATCGTTTCCGGCGTGACGGCTGCGTTCGGCGTGCTGGGCTTCATCGACGACTACGCCAAGGTCACCAAACAGACCTCGGCCGGCCTGACCTCGAAACAGAAACTGGTCGCCCAGGTCGTGGTCTCGGTCATCGCCGGCGTGCTGTTCGTCTTGTGGATGACGCGCTCGCCGACGTCGCCGGGGCTCGAGACCTCGATCGCCTTCCCGTTCTTCAAGGACGTGCTGCTGAACGTGGGCTGGTTCTACGTCGCCTTCGCCGCCTTCACCATGGTGGGCTTCTCGAACGCGGTGAACCTGACCGACGGCCTCGACGGGTTGGCCATCGTGCCGGTGATGATGGCCGCCGCCGCCTTCGGCATGATCTCCTACCTGGTCGGAAACTTCATCTTCGCCGACTATCTGGGCGTCCACCACGTGCCGGGCTCGGGCGAACTGGCCATCTTCTGCGCCGCCATCATCGGCGGGGGCACGGGGTTCCTGTGGTACAACGCCCCGCCGGCCAAGATCTTCATGGGCGACACCGGGTCGCTGGCCCTGGGCGGCGCGCTCGGCTCAATGGCCGTGGCCACCAAGCACGAGCTGGTCCTGGGCATCGTCGGCGGTCTGTTCGTGATCGAGGCCGCCTCGGTCATGATCCAGGTCGCCTATTTCAAGGCCACCAAGAAGCGCATCTTCCTGATGGCCCCGATTCACCACCATTTCGAAAAGATGGGCTGGCCGGAATCGACCGTGGTCATCCGCTTCTGGATCGTCGCCGCCATGCTGGCCCTGATCGGGCTGAGCACGCTGAAACTGCGGTGAGCCCCTTACCTTCCGCTCATCCCCGCGAAGGCGGGGACCCAGTTCTGTGGGCGATCCGATCAATCCGGTTCGCCGCCGATGCTGATCCCACGCAGCCTGCTTCACGAAAGTACTGGGTCCCCGCCTTCGCGGGGATGAGCGGGGTTTCAGTGTGATCCCCGTCCCCGGCTATGAGGGTCGCCGCGTCGCGGTCTTCGGCCTGGGCCGCTCGGGCATCACCGCCGCGCGCGCGCTGAAGGCTGGCGGGGCCGAGCCCATCCTGTGGGACGACGGCGTCTCGGGCCGGATGCAGGCCGAGGCCGAAGGGTTCGTGCTCGAAGACCTGACCGTCGCCGACTGGTCCGGCTTCGCCGCCCTGGTCCTGTCGCCCGGCGCCCCCCTGACCCATCCCAAGCCCCACTGGACGGTCGACAAGGCCAGGGAAGCGGGCGTTCCCGTCATCGGCGACATCGAACTGTTCGCCCGCGCCGTCGCCGCCCTGCCCGAGACCGAACGGCCAAAGGTCGTCGCCATCACCGGCACCAACGGAAAGTCCACCACCACGGCCCTGATCGGCTGGGTGCTGAAACAGGCGGGCCTGACCGTCCATATCGGTGGCAACATCGGCATCGGCGTCCTGGCCCTGCCCGAGCCGACCCCGGACGCCGTCTATGTCATCGAGGTCTCCAGCTATCAGCTGGACCTGACCACCAGTTTCGCCCCCGACGTCGCTATCCTGACCAACATCAGCCCCGACCACCTCGACCGCCACGGCGGGATGGAGGGCTATGTCGCGGCCAAGCGCCGGCTCTTTCAGGTGATGACGCCCGACAAGACGGCCCTGATCGGGGTCGATGACGAATGGGGCTGGGCCACCGTCAACGCCCTCAATGCGCGTCGCCTGCGGGTCGCCACGATCACCACCCGCACGCCGGTCTCCTTCAGCGACCCCACCGGTGGAGTTCCCGTGCTCCAGATCGCCGACCGATTACCCGATCAGGTCGCGGCGTTCGAAGCCGGCCGTTTCATCATCGTCGACGCCACCCAGGGCCGACTGGTCGCCGACGGGATCGCCATCGCCGACCTGTCGACGGCCCGATCCCTGCCGGGCCGTCACAACGCCCAGAACGCCGCCTTCGCCTATGCCGCCGCTCGCGCGCTGGACGTCCCGCACGACGATGCCGTCGAAGGCCTGATGACCTTCCCCGGCCTGGCGCACCGGATGGAGACCGTCGGCGAACTGGGCCCCGTCCGCTTCGTCAACGATTCCAAGGCCACCAACGGCGACGCCGCGCGCCAGGCCCTGATGTCCTATCCCAGGTCTTTCTGGATCGCCGGCGGGCGGGCCAAGCAGGGCGGAATCGCCGAACTATCCGACCTGTTTCCTCGCGTCGCCCACGCCTATCTGATCGGCGAGGCGGCATCCGATTTCGCCGCCACCCTGTCCGGCGTGCCCCATACGATCTGCCGCGGCATGGCCACCGCCGTCCGTCAGGCCGCCGCCGACGCGGGCGAAGTCGCCGAGACCGACGGCCCCCAGGTCGTCTTGCTCAGCCCCGCCTGCGCCAGTTTCGACCAGTTCCCCGATTTCGAGGCGCGTGGAGAGGCGTTTCGCGCCGCCGTTCTTAACCTCGGGGCTACGCCTTTCGTTCAGGGTTGAGAAACCATGACCCAGGCCGTCTATTCGCACCCGTTCTCGAGGAACGACCAGAGCCCGATCGCCCAGTGGTTCTGGACGGTGGATCGCGGCCTGCTGGGCGCGGCGCTCGCCCTGATGGCTCTGGGCGTGATGCTCAGCTTCGCCTCGTCGCCCGCCGCCATCCTCGCCGACGAGTCCATCACCGACCCGTTCCACTATTCCTGGCGCATGATCGTCTTCGCCATCGGCGGAGCCGGAGCCATGCTGACCATGTCCCTGCTGTCGCCGCGAGGCGTGCGCCGGATCGCGGTGCTGGCGTTGCTGGGCGCCATCGCCGTCATGGCCATGCTGCCCTTCATCGGCGACACGGTGAAAGGCGCCGCTCGCTGGGTGAACCTGGGCCCGTTCAGCCTGCAGCCCAGCGAGTTCGCCAAACCCAGCCTGATCGTCTTCGCCGCCTGGATGTTCGCCGAGGGTCAGAAGGGCCAAGGGGTGCCGGGCGTCTCCATCGCCTTTGGCTTCTACGCCGTCACCGTGGCCCTGTTGCTGATCCAGCCGGACATCGGCCAGACGCTGCTGATCACCACCACCTTCATGGCGGTCTTCTTCATGGCGGGCGTGCCGCTGCGCTGGGTCGCGGTGCTGGGCGGGATGTTCGTCGCCGGGATGACCGCCATCTATCTGCTGTTTCCCCACGTCCAGTTGCGGGTCGCCAAATTCGTCGCGCCGGGCGTCGAGGACACCCACCAGATCGACCGCGCGTCCGAGGCCATCCGCGCCGGCGGCCTGGTCGGCCGCGGGGTGGGCGAGGGGGTGATGAAGCGTCACGTCCCCGACCTCCACACCGACTTCATCTATTCCGTCGGCGCCGAGGAGTTCGGTCTGGTGCTCAGCCTGATCGTCATCGGCCTGTATGCCTTCATCGTCGTTCGCGGCATGCGCCGGGCGATGAAGCTGAACGACCCGTTCGAACAGACGGCGGCGGCGGGCCTGTTCATGCTGATCGGGCTGCAGGCCTCGATCAACGTGGCGGTGAACCTCAACCTGATCCCGACCAAGGGGATGACGCTTCCTTTCATCAGCTATGGCGGATCGTCGATGCTGGCCATGGGGCTGACGATGGGGTTCGCCCTGGCCCTGACCCGCAAACGCCCCGGCGCCTACGAGCCGGGGGCCAGTCTCCAGCGGCCCCGTCGGTTGCTGATGCCCTAGTGACGGAGCGCGGACCTCCAGGTCCGCTCTTTCGCCGGGCGACCGATGCGGACCTGGATGTCCGCGCGCCAGACGCGCCGGAGGATGACGAACGGGGAGGGCTCGGCTAAGCCGTATCCATGACAAAACTCTGCGTCGTCGCCGCCGGGGGCACCGGCGGTCACATGTTCCCGGCCGAGGCCCTGGCCCGCGAGATGGCCTCGCGTGGTTGGCGCGTCGTGTTGGCCACCGACCATCGCGGCGAGCAGTATGCCCACGCCTTCCCCGCCGAGGAGCGTCTGGCCCTCGACGCCGCCACCGGCTCCGGCCCCATCGCCTTGGCCAGGGCCGGCGTCGCCATCGTGCGCGGCGTGGCCCAGGCGCGGTCCGCCTTCAATCGCCTGGACGCAAAGGTCGTCGTCGGCTTCGGCGGCTATCCGTCCGCTCCCGCGTTGGTCGCCGCCATCCTGCAGCGCCGCCCCACCCTGATCCATGAGCAGAACGCCGTGCTGGGCCGCACCAACCGCCTCCTGGCCCCCCATGTCCGCGCCGTCGCCTCGTCCTTTCCGACGCTGGAGCGCGCCAGTCCCGTCGTCACCGCCCGCGCCCAGGTCGTCGGCGCCCCGGTCCGCGCCGACATCCGCGCACTCTACGACCGCGCCTACGCCCCGCCCGGAAGCGGCCCCATCCGCATCCTCGTCACCGGCGGCAGCCAGGGCGCCCGAATCCTGTCCGAGACCACGCCCCGGGCCCTCGCGGCCCTGCCGGACGCGATCAAGCGCCGCCTGAACGTCCAGCAGCAGTCGCGGCCGGAAACGCTGGAGACCGCCCGCCAGATCTATCTCGACGCCGGAATCCAGGCCGAGGTCGCGCCCTTCTTTCGCGACATGGCCACCCGCCTGTCGCAGGCCCATCTGGTCATCGGCCGCGCCGGCGCCTCGACCTGCGCCGAACTGGCCGTCGCCGCCATGCCGTCGATCCTGATCCCGCTTAAGATCGCCACCGACGACCACCAGCGCCTGAACGCGAAACTGCTGACCGACGTCGCCGCCGCCGAGATGATCCTGGAGGATGACGTCACCGTCGGGGCCTTGACCGCCGCCGTCGCCGGCGTCCTGGCGGACCCATCGCGCCTGGCGACGATGAGCACGGCCGCCCGGTCGGTCGCCATCCCCGACGCCGCCCAGCGCCTGGCCGACCTGGCCGAGGCCACCGCCGGACAGGTCGGTTCACGGGAACAGTCGGCGTCCCTCGCGCGCTATCAGGCCTGATGCCCCCCGAAATCACCGCACTGACTCACCAGATTCTTCTGCTGTGGCGCCGATTCTACTGGTTGCCGGAGTGGTTCGTGGTCGCCGTTGTCGTCGCCGTGTTCGTGGCGGCGGGATGGGTGGTGCACGTCCTGGTCTTCGCGGTCCTGCGCTTCCTGGTCAGCAAACGCGATCTGTTCTGGCGCGGAGTGGTCGAGCGTGCGCGCAAGAAGTT
The DNA here is from genome assembly GCA_018820205.1 of Alphaproteobacteria bacterium. Taxonomy (GTDB): domain Bacteria; phylum Pseudomonadota; class Alphaproteobacteria; order Caulobacterales; family Caulobacteraceae; genus Brevundimonas. Next base: position 17,883 of record JAHJOK010000053.1, on the reverse strand, counting down.
GCGCATCCTGATGATCCTGATCGCCATCGGCTTCTCGGTGACCGCCTCGCCGCTGGACCCGGCGCCGTCCGCCGCCATCCGAACCATCGTCCTGTTCGCCAGCATCCTCGTCGTCGGCTGGATCACGGCGGGCGCCGTCGGCATGTGGGGGGTCGTTTATATGCGGCGGTTCAACATGGACGCCGAAGACAATCTGGCGGCTCGCAAACACATCACCCAGGCGCGTATCCTTCAGCGCGCTGCGGTCATCCTGATCGGCCTGATCACTGTCGCCCTGGCCATGATGACCATTCCGGCTGTCCGTCAGTGGGGCGTGTCCCTGCTGGCCTCCGCCGGGGTCGTCGGCATCATCGCGGGTCTTGCGCTGCAGCCCTATTTGACAAACCTGGTCGCCGGCATCCAGATCGCCACGGCCCAGCCCATCCGCATCGACGACGCCGTGATCGTCGAGAACGAGTGGGGCACGATCGAGGAGATCACCTCGACCTATGTGGTGGTCAAGCTGTGGGACTGGCGTCGCCTGATCCTGCCCCTGACCTATTTCATCAACAAGCCGTTCCAGAACTGGACGCGCGAAAGCGCCCGCCTGATCGGTTCGGCCTTCATCTATGTCGACTACGAAGCGCCGATGGATCGCCTCCGGGCCGAGCTTGAGCGGATCTGCAAGGCTTCGCCGCTCTGGGACGGCGATGTGGTCAGTCTCCAGGTCACGGACGTAACCGACCGCGTCGCCCAGGTCCGCTGTCTGGCCAGCGGCCGGAACGCCGGCGTCGTGTTCGACCTCCGCTGCGAGATACGGGAACAGATGCTGGCCTTCATCCGCGACGAATGCCCGGAGGCATTGCCGCAGGACCGGTTGTCGGTCGAACGGAATGCCATGGATCCGCAGCCGAACGGCCAGCCGGGATCAGTTCCGGGGTAGGGCGTCGTTCGCGGCGACGTGCGCCGTTATTCCCGCGATCGCGCTTTCCAGCCCCGGGACCGGCTGAAGCGCAGGGGGATCGTCGGCCGCGCAGGCGTATTGCTGAACCAGCGGCATCAAGCTGTTGGACTCGACGTCCACAGGCATCGGCTCTGACATGATGGATCCGATATGGCGCGGACCCTCGGCGTAGCGCTCGCCCTGCAGCGTCAGCACATGGCCCCGGCAGTCGAAGCGTAACCGCCGCCAGACGAACCGCTCGCTGTCGGATCTGGATCGGCAATTGATCGTCAGAACGTCCGCAATCGCCCCTTCGCCATCGGGTCGATCGCTGCGCGGTTCCACGAACCAGCCGACGCCTCCATCGCTCGCCAGTCCCAGAAAATCCAGGCTCTCGCCGACGTCGCCGGTCTGTTCGTAAAGCGCCGGCTGGAAGCGCACCTCCAGCGCCAGCTGATAGCCGCGGTTCATGGCCTCGTCGGGCGACAGCGGGTCGGAGGATGGCGTCTGCTCAGGCGGAGGGGCGCACACCGCTTGGCCCACGGCCGCGCCGGAATCCGGCGCGCCGTCGTCCCAGGCTGTCAGCACGCCCGCGATGTCTCGCGGCCCGTCGTACATCATTCCAATCGCGCTTTCGCGCCAAAGGGGCTGTGTCAGACCAAGGTCGCAGTCGTGGCGCTCGGTCAGCCAGGCGGGTTCGTGCGCCGTGTCGAACGGAACGTGCAGACTGCGAGTGCGGATCGTTCCGGCCTCGTCCACATCTGGGCGGGTGAAGGCTTCATCGACATAAACCGCCGCCAGGCGGTCCATATGAACGAAGCGCAACCGGGCGGGCGGTTCGCCGGGCGGCACGGCGGCCACCTGGGCCGCTCCGAGGATCATGGCCAGCATCATGCTGTATGGATAGCAGAGTTCACCGACCAACGCGCGTTTGCGAATGCGGCATCAGTCCGCCAGCCGGGCGCGACCCAGCGCCACCGCCGCCGACACCGACTCCGCACCGGTCTCGCGCGCTGTTCCGCTACAGGCGACGGCTGCCAGTTCGTCTGCGTCGCCACCTGCCGAAAGCGCGAACGCGGGTTCGGTCTCGGCTGTCGCCGGCCCCTCCGCCCCGCCCGCTGCAACTGCGCTGAAGTCGAGCCTGTCGGCGGTGCGCGCAACGCAATCGAACCGCCACCAGGACCAACCGCCCCAGTACGCCTTTCCGCCGACCGTGAAGTCGGCCTCGGCGACCTGCAGCGCCCGCATCCGCACCCCGCCGTCATCAGGCGTGATCGAGGCCGCGTCGGCGAACACCGCCCAGCGGCCGACGCCTGTCAGAATCAGTTGCGGTTCGACGGTCTGGATCAGCAGGCCGGCGGCCAAAAGACCGATCACGCGACCAGCTTCTCGGCCTGGGTCAGGTCGACGCTGACCAGCTGCGACACCCCGCGCTCCGGCATGGTCACGCCGTACAGGCGATCCATCCGGCTCATGGTCACCGGATTGTGGGTGATGACGATGAACCGCGTATCCGTCCGGTTCCGCATCTCGTTCAGCATCCGGCAGAAGCGATCCACATTGGCGTCGTCCAGCGGCGCATCCACCTCGTCCAGCACGCAGACCGGCGCCGGATTGGCCAGGAAGACCGCGAAGATCAGCGCCGCCGCCGTCAGGGCCTGCTCCCCACCCGACATCAGGCTCATGACCGACAGCCGCTTGCCCGGCGGACAGGCGAAGATTTCCAGACCGGCCTCCAGCGGATCGTCGCTTTCGACCAGTTTCAGCTCCGCCTGACCGCCGCCGAACAGGGCTTCGAACAGGCTTTTGAAATTGTCGTTGATGATGTCGAACGCGGCGACCAGTCGCTCGCGGCCCTCGGCGTTCAGTTCGTCGATCCCGTCGCGCAAGCGTGCGATGGCGCCCGTCAGGTCCGACCGCTCCAGCCGCATGGTGTTCAGCCGTTCGCCGTATTCCTCGGCCTCGTCCTCGGCCCTCAGGTTGACCGCCCCCAGCTGTTCGCGTTCCCGCTCCAGCCCGAACAGAAGGCTCTCGGCGCCGGCGGCGTCGGGAGGCCGCGCGATGGCGTCGTCGGTCAGTTTGCGGCCCAGGTCCTCGGGCGACATCTGGGCCGTCTCGCGGACGGTGTTGTGGGCGTCCAGCAGCTTTTCGGCCGCCGCCTCCGAGCGCGCGGCCAGCCCGGCGCGCGCCTCGCGCGCGGCCGAGGCCGCTGCATCTGCCGCCCGCCCGGCCCGATCCGCCTCGCCGGCGTCGCCTTCCGCCACTGCCAGCGCATCCGCCGCCGTCTTCCGCCGCGTCTCGGCCGAGGTCAGCATGTCCATCAGGGACGACCGTTGCGCCGCCAGAGCCTCGGGGGCCCGCTCGGCTTGCAGCAGTTGCGTCGCCGTCTTCGTCGCATCGCCTTCCAGCGTCTTGATCCGCGCCGTGGAGTCCTTGGCCCGCGTCGTCCAGCCGTCCCGCTCCCGGTTGAGCCCAACCAGTCGCTGCTCACGGCCCGACCGTTCGCGCGCCTCCGCGTCCCGGTCCGCCCGGGCGCTCGCCGCAGCGCCGCGCGCCGCATCCGCCGCCGTCCGCGCCCCGGCCAGTTCGACCTTCAGCCCTTCCAGCGTCCCGGACGGCGCATCCGTCGTCATCGCCTCGGTCAGGGCCGCCTCGGCCGCCTCATGCTCGACCGTCAGACGCGCCAAGGTCTCGTCCAGCGCCGTCGCCCGCGCCTCGCGCCGCGCCTGTTCGTTGGCCAGCCGCTGCACCGCGTCCCGCGCCGTCGTCACCGCCTTGTCGGCCGCGAACGGCAGAAGCCGCGCCGCCTTCACAGCCTCCTCAGACGCCCGGAAGGCTTCGGTCGTCGCCTTCAGCGCGCCTTGGGCCGCTTCCAGCGCCGGTTTGCCCTCGTCGATCTCGGCTTCCAGCTCGGCCAGCCGCGTCCGTTGGGCCAGCCGCACCGCCGCCGGCCTCGGCGCATCGGCCCGGCTGACGAATCCGTCCCAGCGATAGAGGTCGCCTTCGCGGGTCACCAGACGCGCGCCCACCGGCAGCGTCTTCGCCAGTCCCGCCGCATCCGACTTCAACGCCACACCGCACAGCGCCAGCCGCGCCGCCAGCGCCTCGGGCGCCTTCACATGTTTCGACAGCGGCTCGATCCCGGCGGGCCAGACCGATGCCGAGACCTCCGCCCCGCCCCAATAGGCCGCCGCCTTGGCATCCAGCGCCGCATCCAGATCGTCGCCCAGCGCCGCCGCCAGCGCCGCCTCATAGCCCTTGGCCGCGCTGACCTGATCCAGCGCCGGCGGATGGTCCCGCCGCGTCGAGACCAGCAGGGACGCCAGCCCCCGCGCCTCGGTCTGCAACCGCCCCAGCCGATCCTCGGCCGTCCTTGCCGCCGTCCGCGCCTCCTGCTCGGCCCGCGCTCGTTCGCTGCGTTCGGTCTCCGCCTTCTCGACCCCGGCCCGCGCCTCCGTCAGGGCCGCCGTCGCCGTCTCCAGCGTCTCGCGCGCACCCGCCAGCTCCGGCGTCTCCAGCGGCCCCAGCGCCTCACGCTCCCGTTTCGCTCCGTCCAGAGCCGCCACGGCCCGCGCCACCCTCGCCTCGGCGTCACGCTTCCGCGCCGTCTCCGCATTGGCCCGCGCCTCGACCGCCGCCAGCGAGCCCGCCAGCCGTTCGACCTCGGCGTCCGCCGCGCGGCGCGCTTCCTCCGCCGCCTCCAGCACCCGATCCAGTTCCGGCCCCCGCTGAGGCGCCGCCGCGATCTCGGCCGTCAGCACCTCAAGCTCGGCCGACAGTCGCGCCAGTTCAGCCTCCGCGTCGCCCGACATGGCGATCTCGCGCTCGGTGTCGTTGGCGATCCGCTGCGCCTCGGCCGTCAGCCGATCGACCTCGGCCCGCGCCTGTTGTTCCGCCATATCCAGCCGGTCGCGCTCCAGCGAGGCCCGGTGCAGCAGGGCCGCCGCCACAGCGTCCTCTTCCCGCGCGGGCTTCAGGCCTTCCTGCGCCGACAGGGCAGCCGTCTGGGCCCTGGCCGCCGCCGCCGTCGCCTCGGCCACCGCGCGATCCGCCGTCGCCAGTTCGGACGCCGCTTCCTCGGCCGCCAGCCGCGCATCGTTCCAGCGCACGAACAGCAGGGCCGCCTGCAGGGCCCGGATCTCGGCCGAGATCTTCTTGTATTTCTCCGCCTGCCGCGCCTCGCGCTTCAACCGCGTCAGCGCCGTCTCCAGCTCCCGACCGATGTCGTCCAGCCGGTCCAGATTGGTTTCGGCGGCCCTCAGCCTCAACTCGGCCTCGTGCCGGCGCGTATGCAGCCCCGCCACCCCGCCGGCCTCCTCCAGGATGCGCCGCCGGTTCTGCGGCTTGGCCGCGATCAGTTCGCTGATCTGCCCTTGACGAACCAGCGCGGGAGAGTTGGCCCCCGTCGAGGCGTCGGCGAACAGCAGCTGGACGTCGCGCGCCCGCACCTCCTTGCCGTTGATGCGATAGGTCGACCCTTGTCCCCGGTCGATCCGGCGCGACACCTCCAGCACGGGCGAGTCCGTGAAAGGTTGAGGCGCCTTTCGCTGGGCGTTGTCGATGGTCAGCTGGACTTCGGCATGGTTCCTGGGCGGTCGGTCCGATGCCCCGGAAAAGATCACGTCGTCCATGCCCGTGCCGCGCATGGCCTTGGCCGAATTGGCCCCCATGACCCAGCGCATCCCCTCCAGCACATTGGACTTGCCACAGCCATTGGGGCCGACGACGCCGGTCAGGCCGGGTTCGATCTGCACCTCCGCCGGATCGACGAAGGATTTGAACCCGACGAGCCGGAGGCGCTGGAACTGCATCCCGTCGTCAGGACCGCGGCAGCAGCGGCTGGATCGCGGCGGCCAGACCCTCCAGCGAATTGTCGCTGACCCGGCGGCCGTTGACGAAGAACGCCGGCGTTCCGGGCACGCCCGCCGCCTGCGCGCCCTCGACCTCGGCCCGGATGCCGGCCAGGGTCGCGGGATCGGCCAGACAGGCGTCGATCTCGGCTTGGGTCTTGCCGCTGACGGCCACGGCGTCACCGAACCATGTGCCGATCGGCCCGCCGTCGATCAGCGCCGCCTGGCCCTTCATGAAGGACGACGCGACGTCGAAGAACCGCGCGGGCGCCGCGCACCGGGCGATCCCGGCCGCCCGCGCGCCGACCTGAACCGGCTGGGTCGGGAAGTTTCGGAACACCAGTCGCACCTGGCCCGTATCCACGAACCGCGCCTTGAACCCCGGATAGACGCCGGTGTGCCAGTCGGCGCAGTGCGAACAGACGAACGACGCATATTCGATCACCGTCACGGGGGCGTCCGCCCTGCCCAGAACTCGGTCGGCCGCAGTCACCGGAGGCGGTGCGGCCGTCTGGGCCGCCACGGCCATCGGGGCCGCCGCCAACGCCAGAATCAGGAACAGGGATCGGGTCAGGGTCACGGGATCAGGCCTTGGCCAGTTCGGCGTCGATCGCCGCCGACAGTCCGGCCAGCGACCGATCGCCGACCATTGCCCCGTTGACGAAGAAGGCGGGCGTGCCGGTCACCCCGGCCGCCTGGGCCTCGCTGATGCGGGCGTCCAGAGCGCGGATCGCGTCCTCGTCGGTGATGCATTGCTGGAACTGCTGATCGCTCAACCCGGCCGCCGTCGAAACCTGAACCAGCGTATCGCGCGGGGACGTTCCCGCGTCCCATGAGTTCACGCTGGCCAGGATCTGGTGCACCACGTCGAAATATTTGTCCGGCCCGGCGCAGCGCGCGATCAGGAACCCGGCGGTGGCCACATCGACCGGCGGCGTCGGATATTCGCGAAAGACGTATCGCACCTGATTGGTGTCGACGTATTTGGCCTTGAACGCGGGCCAGACCTGCTCCTGCCAGTTGGCGCAGATGTGGCAGGTGACCGAGGCGTATTCGACCACGGTGACCTTGGCCCCCTCGGCCGCGCCCAGAGCCATGTCGCCCTCGGCGGCCGTCTTGGCGCTCGAACAGCCGCTCAGGGCCAGGACGGCGGCGCCGCCCAGCAGCAAGGTCCGACGCGACGTCGCCATCCGGGTCATCGGATCAGCTCGCGGCCAAGGCGGCGTCGATCGCGGTCGACAGACCGGCCATCGAACTGTCGGCGACCTTCTCGCCGTTGACCATGAAGGTCGGCGTTCCGGTCACCCCGGCGTCCAGCCCGGCCTTGACCCGCTGGTCCAGCGCCGCGATGGCGTCCTCGTCTGTGACGCAGGCGGTGAACTGTTCCTCGCTCAGACCCGCGCCGTTGGCGATGCGCAGCAGGACCTGACGCGGCGGCGTGCCGGTCGCCATCTCGTTCTGGCTGGCCATGATCTCGTGCATCACGTCGAAATATTTGTCTTCACCGGCACAGCGCGCGACCAGGAACCCGGCGGCGGCAATCTCGACCGGCGCGGTCGGGAACTCGCGGAAGACATATCGCACCTGATTGGTGTCGACGTATTTGGCCTTGAACTCGGGCCAGACCTGCGCCTGCCAGGCGACACAGTGGCCACAGGTGACCGAGGCGTATTCCACCACCGTGACCTTCGCGCCTTCAGGGGCGCCCAGCGCCATGTCGCCCTCGGCCGTCGCCCCGCCAGTCGCGCCCGAACACCCGGCCACGAAGGCCATGGTCGCCAGGGCGGCGGCGGTGATCGCCGCACGGCGGCTCATCGAGGCGTATTTGGACAGGCCGCTGGCGCGCATGGCGTCTTCCTTTGAAGTTCAGTCTGCGATGATCGCGCGATTCCCCGACGGAGACGCGATATCCCTCACTTTCGAGAACAGGTGCGGCGAAGTTTTGTCAACCGATGGAGCGCGGACCTCCAAGTCCGCATCTTGGGCGCCGATGCGAACTGCGGACCTGGAGGTCCGCGCTCCCTACCGCCCGCGCCCCTTCGCCTGATCCGACAGCACCGCCCGGCCCAGCGTCGCCAGCGCGGCCTTCAGACCGTCCGGCGCGGCCTCGACCGATTTCGCCAGGTCCGCCTCGGCCGCCGCGTCCAGCGGGTCGATGCGGCGGCGTGCGCCCCGGGTCGAGGCGGCGGCGAGGGGCAGGGGTTTGACCGGTCCCTGGGCGATCCTCAGCTTTTCCACGGCGCCGGGGCCCAGAAACAGGTTCACCCGCGCCAGGATGTCGGCCGACTGGTGCTGGACCAGCAAGGCCGCCGGTCCCGCGACGCGAAGTTCCAGCGTGCCGCCTGAACCCGCCCGGCCCTTGGTCAGTTTCTGTGGTCGCGTCACGCGGGCCAGCTGATCGCCGACGATCTCGCGCCAGCGCGGCTCCAGCGCCCCCGCGCCGCGCCCGAATTTCTCGTCCAGGTCGCGGATCAGCGGGGCCAGCGACCGGCCGACCGGCGGCGCCGGCCGCGGCATCGGCCGGGTCCGTCGCCGCGACAGGATCTCGCGGGCCTCGCTTTCAGTGGGCAGATCGCGCGCCATGCCCTCTATATAGCGCGACCTATGACCGCCGTCCCCCATGACACTGCTGCGATCCGCGCCGCCCTGCTGGCCTGGTACGACGCCCATGCGCGCACCCTGCCGTGGCGTAGCCCCCCGGGCGCCCCCGATCGCACCGACCCCTACCGGGTGTGGCTGTCCGAGGTGATGCTGCAACAGACCACCGTCCCCCACGCCGCGCCCTATTTCGAGCGGTTCACCGCCCGTTGGCCCACGGTGGGCGACCTGGCGGGCGCGGAAGATTCCGACCTGATGGCCGCCTGGGCCGGGCTCGGCTACTACGCCCGCGCCCGCAACCTGCTGGCCTGCGCCCGCGCGGTGGCCAACGACCATGGCGGCGTCTTTCCCGACACCGAGGCCGCCCTGCTGGCCCTGCCGGGGGTGGGCGCCTATACCGCCGCTGCCGTTGCCGCCATCGCCTTCGACCGCCCCGCCAATGTCGTGGACGGCAATGTCGAGCGGGTGGTCGCCCGCCTGTTCGCCGTCGAAACGCCTGTGCCTGCCGCCCGCCCCGAACTGAAACGCCTTGCCGCCACGCTTGTCGCCGACGACCGACCCGGCGACTGGGCCCAGGCCCTGATGGACCTCGGCTCCACCACCTGTCGCCCGAAATCGCCCCTGTGCCTGACCTGTCCAGTCAGCGGCTTTTGCGCCGCTCGCGCCACCGGCGAACCCGAACGCTACCCGGTCAAGACGCCCAAGGCCGCCCGCCCACACCGACAAGGCGTCGCCTGGGTGCTGCGCGACGATCGGGGCCGCATCGCCCTGGTCCGCCGCCCGGACAAGGGGCTGCTGGGCGGCATGGTCGGCCTGCCCACCGGCGACTGGTCTTCGGACGGTCTAGATCAAAGCCCCCCGTTCGCCGCCGACTGGACGGAAGCCGGAGCCATCGACCACGTCTTCACCCATTTCTCGCTGACCCTGTGGGTGCGCATGGCGACAGGGCAGGGAGACTTCCTGTGGACGCCGCCATCCGACGCGCTGGCCGCGCTGCCCACCGTGTTCAGAAAGGCGTTGGAACGGGCGCTGGGGACGTCGCCAGTACTAGCGAAGAGCTAGGAATATAATCCCAGAACGATCTTGCGGTTCTGTCGCCAGAACCCATTTCCGCGACCGGGTCTTTGACAATCGTGAAGGCAAGGCGAACGGGTCGGACGGTGTTTTCGCCGACCGCCCCTACTGCATCCCCGCCCGCACCTCGGCCCTCAGGGCGTCGATGGACCGCAGGCCGGTGTCGGTGCGGAAGCGCCAGTAGGTCCAGCCGTTGCAGGCCGGCGCATTCTCGAACAGGGCGCCCAGTTTGTGGATCGAGCCGGTCATGGCGCCGGACACCAGCGACCCGTCCGCCCGGACCCGCGCCTCGCGCTCGCCCTTGGGGCAGTACAGGACATCGCCCGGCGACAGCAGGCCCGCCTCGACCAGGGCCCCGAACGGCACCTTGACCTCGGCCCGCTTCGAGCCGGTCACGATCAGGTCTTCGGGTTTGGCGGGAATGACGGCCTTGATCCGCTTTTCGGCCACCTTGGCGTAGTCCGGATCGCGCTCGATCCCGATGTAGCGCCGCCCCAGCCGCTTGGCCGCCGCCCCCGTCGTCCCGGTGCCGAAAAACGGGTCCAGGATCACGTCGCCGGGCTTGGTCGCCGCCAGGATGACCCGGTGCAGTAGGGCCTCGGGCTTCTGCGTCGGATGGGCCTTCTTGCCGTCCTCGCCCTTGATGCGCTCCTCGCCGGTGCAAAGGGCGAAGGTCCAGTCGGACCGCATCTGGGTGTCTTCGTTGAAGGCCTTCAGCGCGTCGTAGTTGAAGGTATAGCGTTTCTGGTCCCGCGACTTGGCCGCCCAGATCAGGGTTTCGTGGGCATTGGTGAACCGCGTGCCCTTGAAGTTCGGCATCGGGTTGGACTTGCGCCAGATGATGTCGTTCAGGACCCAGTATCCCAGATCCTGGATCGCCGCGCCCAGCCGGAAAACGTTGTGATAGCTGCCGATCACCCAGATCGAGCCTTCGTCCTTCAGCACCCGGCGGCATTCCTTCAGCCAGTCGCGGCAGAAGGCGTCGTAGGCGGCGAAACTGTCGAACTTGTCCCAGTCGTCATCGACCGCATCGACCTTGGAGTTATCCGGCCGCAACAGGTCGCCGCCCAGCTGCAGATTATAGGGCGGGTCGGCGAACACCATGTCTACCGACTTGTCGGGCAGGCCACGCAGCACCTCGAGGCAATCGCCGCGATGGATCACATCGGTCGCGAGATGGGGGTCTTTCAGATCGGTCACGGAATACGGCCCTGCACAGCTTCAGGGATGAACCGTGAATCATCGCGGTTAAGGCGGGGTAACCGACGGACTGTTGCGGGCGTCCATCACGGTGCGGGCGGCGACCATGGTGTCGAAGGCCGCGCCGTCCGAGTTGGTCTCCGGCTCGCACACGACCTGCATCGCGCCGTCCGCCAGGGAGTTGGCCTCGACCGGCGCGGGCTCCTCATAGAGCGGCGTCTGGGACACGAACGCGCCGTCCCGATAGGTTTCCAGCACCAGCGGGCGCCGCGTGCGGGCGTCGCAGTCGTACATCACGCTGATCGCCAGGCTGTCGAAGACCTCGCCGTCCTGATCGACCTCCTCGTCCAGAAAACTCCATTCCCAGACGAAGGGATCGGCCGCGACGCCCTGAACCATGACGACCCGGGTCTGGCCGACCGCGCCGATCCGCAGGACGCCGGGGGCTCCGAGCGCATCCTGGGCCTGGGCCGCCGGAGCGAGGCTGGTGAACGCCAGAAGGGCGGCGGCGGCAAATCGCATGGTCGGGTCCGTCGATTGAAAGGGCGTCCGGGACGCTTAGCGCCGATGACAGTCGCTGTCATCGACAGCGGAAATGCGGCGATGAAATCTCGCGTGGCGCGCACGGGCCCGTGCAAATCGAAATCGCCATGGCTATGACAGCGGAATGATCGCTCGCCTTCGCCCCGTGCCCTTCGACCTCGGCCCCGTTCATTTCGTCGGCATCGGCGGCATCGGCATGAGCGGCATCGCCGAGATCATGCTCAAGATCGGCTATTCGGTCCAGGGGTCCGACGCCAAGGCCAGCGCCAACACCGAACGTCTGGAAAAGCTGGGCGCCCGCATCTTCATCGGCCACGACGCGGCCCACATTGGCGAAGGCGTCTCGGCGGTGGTTTATTCCACGGCGGTCAAGGCCACGAACCCCGAGATGACAACCGCACGCGAACGTCGCATCCCCCTGGTCCGCCGGGCCGAGATGCTGGCCGAACTGATGCGGCTGCAGTTCTCCATCGCGGTCGGCGGAACCCACGGCAAGACCACCACGACCTCGATGGTCGCGGCCCTGCTGGACGCGGCCGGTCTGGACCCGACGGTCGTCAACGGCGGCATCATCAACGCCTACGGCACCAACGCAAAGGTCGGAGACGGCGACTGGATCGTGGTCGAGGCCGACGAAAGCGACGGCAGCTTCCTGCGGCTGAAATCGACGGTGGCCATCGTCACCAACATCGATCCGGAGCATCTGGATCACTACGGCGATTTCGACGCGGTCCGCCGGGCCTTCTGCGATTTCGTCGAGAACATCCCCTTCTACGGTTTCGCCGCCGTCTGCCTGGACCACCCGGAGGTTCAGCGGCTGGTCGCCTCGATCGACAACCGCCGCATCGTCACCTACGGCATGAACCCCCAGGCCATGGTCCGGGCCGAGAAATGCGAAATGGGTCCGGACGGCGCCCGCTTCGACGTCGTGATCCAGGGCAGGGGCCTCGCCGCGCTGGAAGATCCCATCCGCATCACCGGCCTGCACCTGCCGATGGCCGGATGGCATAATGTCGCCAATGCCCTGGCCGCCATCGCCGTCGCCCGCGAACTGGACGTGTCGGACGACGCGATCCGCGAGGGCCTGGCCGCCTTCGCCGGGGTCAAGCGGCGCTTCACCACCACGGGGATCGTCAATGGCGTCCGCATCATCGACGACTATGGCCACCACCCGGTCGAGATCGCGGCTGTGCTGAAGGCAGCGCGTCAGGTCGCCGAAGGCCGCGTCATCGCCGTCGTGCAGCCGCACCGCTTCACCCGTCTGCGTGACCTGATGGAGGATTTCTCGACCAGTTTCTCCGACGCAGACAGCGTCATCGTCGCCGATGTCTATGCGGCGGGCGAGCCGCCCATCGAGGGCGTGGACAAACAGGCGCTGGCGGAAGGGATCCGCCGCTACGGCCACCTTCGCGTCGCCGCACTGGAAAACGCCGCCGTCCTGCCCCGCGTCATCGCCGAGGAAGCCAGGCCAGGCGACGTCGTCGTCCTGCTGGGCGCCGGCGACATCACCAGCTGGGCCTACGCCCTGCCGGCGCAGCTTGAGGCGTTGGCCAAATAACTCCGCTCATCCCCGCGAAGGCGGGTACCCAGATCTTTCGTGAGGCGCTGCGTTGGACAACGAGCGCGAGACACGCATACACCTCTCGCCCAAAGCACTGGGTCCCCGCCTTCGCGGGGATGCACGGAAGATATGATGACCTGGCGTGACACCCTTCCTCCCGTGCGCGGCAAGCTGCTGCGCGACGAACCGCTCGGGCCGTTCACCTGGTTCCGGGTCGGTGGACCGGCGGACGTCCTGTTCATCCCCGCCGATGCTCACGACCTCGCCGATTTCCTGAAGGCGCTCGATCCGACCGTCCCGGTGACCGTCTTGGGCGTCGGTTCTAACGTCATCGTCCGGGACGGCGGCGTCGAGGGTGTCGTCATTCGGCTGGCGGGGCGTCCCTTCGCCGGGATCACGACCGAGGGCGAGACGATCACGGCCGGCGCCGGTGCCCTGGACGCCATGGTCGCCAAGGCCTCGGCCAAGGCCGGTCTGGCCGGGCTGGAGTTTTATGCAGGCATCCCGGGCACCATCGGCGGCGCCCTGACCATGAACGCCGGCTGCTATGGCTCGGAAACGAAGGACGTTCTCGTCTCTGCCTGGGGCCTGACGCGGTCGGGCGAACGGGTCGAGTATGCCCTGGCCGATTTCGGCTACACCTATCGCCATTCCGAGGCGCCGGCAGACATCATCTGGATCGAAGCGACCTATCGGGGAGCGCCCGACGACCCCGACGCGGTCGCGGCCCGCATCTCCGAAATCACCGCCCGCCGCGAACAGACCCAGCCGATCCGCGAAAAGACTGGCGGCTCGACCTTCAAGAACCCGCCCGGCCATTCGTCGTGGAAACTGGTCGACGAGGCGGGCTGGCGCGGCAAGCTGCACGCCGCGCCTGCGCCTCATGGGGGCGGCGGGGCGATGTTCAGCGACCTCCATTCCAATTTCATCATCAACCCCGGCGAAGCCACTGCATCCGATATCGAGGGGCTGGGCGAAATCGTCCGCGCCGACGTTCAAAGTAAACTGAACGTAAACCTTGAATGGGAGATCAAGAGGATCGGCCGCCCGTCATAACCCCGCGCTAGAAAAGCCAATGCCCCAGCCCCTGTCAGAGATGCACGTCGCCGTCCTGATGGGCGGGCTGTCCTCGGAGCGGGAGGTGTCCCTGTCGTCGGGCGAACAATGTGCGCTGGCGCTGGAGGGGCAGGCGGCCCGCGTCACCCGCGTCGACGCCGGTCGCGACCTGGCCCAGGTGCTGGCGGACCTGAAACCCGATGTCGTCCTGAACGCCCTGCACGGCGAATGGGGCGAGGACGGTTGCGTCCAGGGCATTCTGGAAACGCTTCAGATTCCCTATACCCACTCCGGCGTCCTGGCCTCGGCCCTGACGATGGACAAGGAAAAGACCAAGGCCGTGCTGAACGCCGCCGGGGTCAAGGTTCCGGGTGGCGGGCTGTTCGACCGTCACGCCATATCCGCCGACCACGTCATCCCACCGCCCTACGTCATCAAGCCGAACGCCGAGGGGTCATCCGTTGGCGTCTACCTGGTCCGCGAGGGCGACGCGCCCCGGCCAGAGCCGGGCTCCGACGCCTGGACCTATGGCGATCTGGTGATGGTCGAACCCTATATCCCCGGAAAGGAACTGTGCGTCGCCGTGATCGGCGAGACGACCGGCCCCCGCGCCCTGACCGTCACCGACATCACCCCGGTGAAGGGCTTCTACGACTACGAGGCCAAATACGCGCCGGGCGGATCTGTCCACAAACTTCCTGCCGACCTGCCGCCCCACGTTTTCGAAGCCGCCATGCGGGAATCCGAACAGGCGCACGTCGCCCTGGGCTGTCGCGGTGTCTCGCGATCCGACTTTCGTTATGACGATGTTAAGGACGAACTCGTCTTGCTGGAGGTCAATACCCAGCCCGGCATGACCCCGACCTCTCTGGTTCCGGAACAGGCCGCCTACGTCGGGCTGAGTTATCAAGATCTGGTCCGGTGGATGGTGGAGGACGCCTCATGCCCGCGGTAGTTCGCGGCGGTCGGCGCGCGAACGTCGCGTCTGCGCCCAAGCGTGGCAACGCCCCAAAAGGCTCGTCCGGTCGCGGTCGCGCGGCGCCCCGCAACGTCGGCGGCGTGCCCGGCAAGATGGCGGCCCTGGGCCGTCTCGACCTGTCGCCCCGCGCGGTGGTCCTGTCGATCTGCGCCGGTGTCGCGGTTCTGGCCCTGGTTCTGGCGACCGGCGCCCGGGCCGACAGGATCGGCCAGTCCTTTCATCAAGGGGTGGACGAGGTCACGACCGGCATGGGTCTCTCGTTGCGCCGGGTCCACATCACCGGCGCCTCGGCCGAGGCCGAGCCCGCGATCCAGCGCGCGCTGGACGTTCGGTCGGGCCAGCCGATCACCTCGATCGACCTCGCCGCTCTCCAGACAAGCGTCCAGGCCGTAGGCTGGGTCAGGGAGGCGCGCGTGGTGCGCCTGTTGCCCGACACCCTGATCGTCGAGGTCAAGGAGCACGACCGTCTCGCCGTCTGGCAGACCGGGGGGCGGGTCTTCGTCATCGACGGCGAGGGCCGGGCCATCCGGGGCGCCGATCCCGGCCGCTATCCGAAGCTGCCGCTGGTCGTCGGAGTCGGGGCCGACAAGGCCGCGCGCGACATCCTGCCCCTGCTGCGCGAGCGGCCCCGGCTGATGAGCCGTATCGACGCCCTTGTGCGGGTCGATGAGCGGCGCTGGGACCTGAGGCTCAGGGACGGGGGTCTGATCCAGCTTCCGGCGGTCAAACAGGAGGCGGCGCTGATTCAGCTGGACGCCCTGGACCAGCGCGAGCGGCTGCTGGAGCTGGGCTTCGCCCGCATCGACCTTCGCACCGAAGGCCAGGTCGCGGTGCGGCCCGGCGCCGGCGCCTAAGACAATCAGTTCGAGTAGAGGGCGCAGGCGGGATGGCGGGCAAGAAGGTTGAACCCTCGACGGAGGCGGGCAGGGCCGCCGCTCGCGCGCCCGTGGTCGCAGCCCTGGACCTGGGACAGTCCAAGGTCGCGTGCTTCATCATGAAGCCCGACGGAGTGCGTCACGCCGACCGCACCGTCCGCGTCGCGGGGGCCAGCCATGTTCAGTCCAAGGGCGTGCGCGGCGGCTCCATCGTCAATATGGACGAGGCGGCCCAGGCTATCGGCCATGCCGTCGAACGCGCCGAACGAACGGCCGGGGCGCCGGTGTCCGGCGTCATCGTCACCACCGCCATCGGACAGATGGCCAGCCATCGCGTGCAGGCCCGGGTCTCGCTGGGCGCCGGCCCGGTCGGGGACGCCGACCTGGCTCGCGCCATCGGCATGGCCCTGGCCCAGATCCGCCTGCCCAACCGCCGTCCGATCCACGTCCTGCCGATCGCCTGGTCGGTCGACGGCGCGCGCGGCGTTCACGATCCGCGCTCGATGCGGGGCGGATCGCTGGGGCTCGACCTGCTGGTCGTGTCGATGGCCGAGGGCGCCTTCGCCTCGCTCAGCCATTGCCTGGAGCTGGCCCACCTGGACCTTCAGGGCGTCGTCGCCGCCCCCGTCGTCTCGTCCCTCGCTTCGCTGGAGGAGGACGAGATGGATCTGGGCTGCGTCTGCATCGACATGGGTGGCGGCTCGACCTCGGCGGCGGTCTGGGGCGGGCGTTCGCTGCTTCATATCGAGTCGTTGAACGTCGGCGGAGATCATGTCACCGCCGACATCGCGCGCGGCCTGTCGACCTCCAAGGCGGGGGCCGAGCGCCTCAAGACCCTGCACGGTTCGGCCATGGCCAGCGCCAATGAAGACCGCGAAATGCTGGAGGCCCCGCCGCGCGGCGAGGATCCGGCCGCCGGACCGGTCATCGTTCCGCGCGCCATGCTGAAGACTGTGATCGCGCCCCGGGTCGAGGAGACGCTGGAACTGCTGCGCGATCGTTTGAAGAACGCCGGCGTCGGGCTGGAGCCGGGCGCGGGACTGGTTCTGACCGGGGGCGCCAGTCAGCTGAACGGCGTACGCGAGTTGGCCGTGCGCGTCTTCGACCGGCCGGTCAGGCTGGGACGTCCCCAGCGCGCGCCGCACCTGGCCGATTCCGCCGCAGGTCCCGCCTTCTGCTCGGCGGCGGGAGTGCTGTTGCGCGCGGCCTACGGTCCCCGCGAGGCCGTCTCTGCGCGCAAGCTGATGTCGCGCCAGATTACCGCCGCCGACGCCCCGCGCGTCCATCGCGGCAACCTCGTCGCCCGAGCGGCCGGCTGGCTGCGGGAGAACCTCTAGGGCCCCAATCCCGCCCGACCGAAGTTTTTAACGGATTTCTCCTGTCTAGCTGGCCGTGCGGCCTACTATCCGGCCCGACTCACCCTATTCGGTAACCTTCCCTTAAGCGTGTTGGGTGTTTCCTTAACGCGCTCATAACCAATGCGAATCGGCGGGGACTTCGTATTGGGAAATCAAGGGGCAGGGTCGAAAAGAAGGTCGGTTTGGAAATGTCTCTCTCGCTGGTGCGCCCCTCGGCCACGGAACTGAAGCCCCGCATCGTCGTCTTCGGCGTAGGCGGCGCGGGCGGCAACGCCGTCAACAACATGATCGACGCCGGCCTTGAAGGGGTCGAGTTCGTCGTCGCCAATACCGACGCCCAGCACCTGTCGTTCGCCAAGACCGATCGCCGCATTCAACTGGGCGAGACGATCACCCAGGGCCTCGGCGCCGGCGCCCACCCCGAAGTCGGCATGAACGCCGCCGAGGAGAGCGCCGACGAGATCCACGCGCACCTGGAAGGCGCGCACATGATCTTCATCACCGCCGGCATGGGCGGCGGCACCGGCACCGGCGCCGCGCCGATCATCGCCAAATGCGCGCGTGACCGCGGCATCCTGACCGTCGGCGTGGTCACCAAGCCCTTCACCTTCGAAGGCCGTCACCGCATGCGTCTGGCCGAGGCCGGCATCGCCGAGCTGCAGCGCTACGTCGACACCCTGATCGTCATTCCCAACCAGAACCTGTTCCGCGTCGCCAACGAGCGCACGACTTTCGCCGACGCCTTCGGCATGGCCGACCAGGTGCTGCACTCGGGCGTGCGCTCGATCACCGACCTGATGATCCTGCCGGGCCTGATCAACCTCGACTTTGCCGACGTCCGCGCCGTCATGTCCGAAATGGGCAAGG
>JAHJOK010000052.1 GCA_018820205.1 Alphaproteobacteria bacterium | reverse complement strand
GGCCGTCCTTCAGGCCGACCAGGATCTGCAGCACCTTCAGCACGTCGTCCTTCTGCAGGACGCGGATTTCGTCGGACACTTCCGGCGTTTCCAGACGCATGTTCATCTTGACCCGGCCCACGGCCGACAGGTCGTAGCGCTCGCTGTCGAAGAACAGCGAGTTGAACATGGCTTCGGCGGCTTCCGGCGTCGGCGGCTCGCCCGGACGCATCACGCGATAGACGTCGAACAGCGCGTCCTCGCGGCCGGTATTCTTGTCCACGCGCAGGGTGTTGCGCATGTAGGCGCCGACCGTGACGTGGTCGATGTCCAGCACGTCGATGGTGGTGAAGCCCTGCGATTCGAGCAGCTCGATCGTCGGGGCGTCCAGCTCGTCACCGGCCTCGGCGTAGATTTCGCCGGTCTCATAGTTGACGGCGTCGGCAGCCAGATAGCGGGTCACCAGGGCATCGGCGGCCAGCGACAGCGACGTCGTGGTGTCGCCCAGCTTCTTGGCGGCGCGGGCGCTGATCTTCTGACCCGCCTGGGCGACGACTTCGCCGGTGTCGGCGTCGATCAGGTCGAACTCGGGCTTAACCCCGCGCCAGCGTTCCGGCTTGTAGGGGGTGACCCAGCCTTCGCCGCGCTTTTCATACGGCACGGTCTCGTAGAACGTCCGCAGGATTTCCTCGCCGTCCATGCCCAGGGCCATCAGGAAGGTCGAGGCCGGCAGTTTGCGGCGACGGTCGATACGGACGAACACGATGTCCTTGGCGTCGAACTCGAAGTCCAGCCACGAGCCGCGATACGGGATCACGCGGGCGGCGAACAGCAGCTTGCCCGACGAGTGGGTCTTGCCCTTGTCATGGTCGAAGAACACGCCCGGCGAGCGGTGCATCTGCGAAACGATCACCCGCTCGGTGCCGTTGACGATGAAGGTCCCCTTGTCCGTCATCAGGGGGATGTCCCCCATGTAGACGTCCTGTTCCTTGATGTCCTTGACCGAGCGCGCGCCGGTCTCTTCGTCCGCCTCGAACACGATGAGGCGCAGCTTGACCTTCAGCGGCGCGGCATAGGTCATGTCGCGCTGGATGCATTCCTCGACGTCGTACTTGGGATCCTCGAACTCGTAGGAGACGTACTCCAGCACGGCGCGTTCGTTGAAGTCCTTGATCGGGAAGACCGACTTGAAGACCGCCTCGATGCCCTGGTCCTTGCGGACGCCCGGACGGACCTCGCGCTGCAGGAACTGCTCGTAGGAGGCGCGCTGAACCTCGATCAGGTTCGGCATCGCAACCGCTTCGGGGATGCGCCCGAAGGATTTGCGGATGCGCTTCTTGCCGGTGAAGGTCGTGGCCGATGCGATCTGACCATTGATGGTGAGACCGTTCAGGACGTCAGTCATTCTGTTTTCCCAATCCGCGACGGCCGGGGGGAGCCTCGCGTCAAATGCAGCAGCCACGGCAGCGCGAGCGGTCGCGTGCCGTGACAATCGGTTTCGGCCTCCACCCTCGACCCCGTTCCGGGATCAGGAGGCCTGAAATCTGAGAAGCTCCCTGGGGAAGGAGCCACGCCTTCGCTCGGTCGGAGGGCGACGGACCGGGCCTCGGCGCTTTCGCGCAGACTTATGTGAAGTGTTGCGGAACCCGGCTATATACGCGCTTCTCAGGCGAAATAAAGGCCCTGTTGACATTTTGCGTCGAGGCCGATCCCGCCGCCCGGCTACAGGCCCTGAGCCGCCAGTACTCCCGCATCTGAGCTGATTTCGTGCAGGTAGACCCGCCGCGCCTGCGTCCCCCGCAACAGGCCGTCCAGCTCCGACAGCTGTCCTTCCGTCAGGCCGAATTTGCGATAACCGTTTTCGGCCAGACAGGCCTCGACCATGACTTGGCGCTGGCGATAGGCGCTCTGCGCCTGGGCCTCGGCGTATTCGACGGCTTGGTTGGCGGTGACGATCGCAGCGGCGCCGTCCGTCCCCGGCAATATGTCGAACGCGTCCATCTGGCGGCCGTCGGTGTCGGAGACCACGGCCCGGGCCGCACAGTCGAACGCCGTCTGGGTATAGGCCTCCAGGGTCACGTCCGCCTTGCCCCAGCTGAAGGCGCGATAGACGTCATGGCTCCGCAGCACCTGCGAACGGCGCATCTGACCTGGCGGCGGGCCCAGGCAGGCGGCGCAGGCAAACCCGAGAGCCAGCACAGCCGCCCTGACCCGGATCGCATTCGTCATCTCGCTGGCCGCCTTCATTTGATTTGTCAGACTATCGCCCCGGATCGTAGCAAATGCCAACTCGCATACCGACACTTTCGCCGACTCCCCCGATGCTGTTAGGCTCGATCCATGACATCCGCCGCCCTACGCCTCGCCCCTGTTCTCCTGCTTCTGGCCGCCTGCGCCACCGCACCGGCCCCCGTGTCCGTCGCCGACCCGATCGGCCACTCGACGCAGGCCGAATGGGACGCGGGCCAGGCCGCCTATCTCACCTGGAACGGCGCCCGGCGCGGCTGGACCACGACAGAAAGCGGCCTGCAGTATCGCCGCGAGGGCCGTGCAAATCCGGCCGGAGCCCGGCCGTCCGCGACCGACACGGTCAGCGTCCATTACGAAGGCACCTTCATCGACGGGCGGAAATTCGACTCCTCCTATGACCGGGGCGAGCCGGCCGAGTTCCCGCTGAATCGGGTCATCAAGGGCTGGACCGAGGGCGTCGCCCTGATGCACGTCGGCGAAACCTTCTATTTCGCCATCCCCGCAGAGCTTGGCTATGGCGCACGCTGGGTCGGAGGCGACGAACTGCCGCCCAACTCGACGCTGCTGTTCAAGGTCGAACTGCTTGAGGTGAAATAGGCCGGCGACCTTGACGGATTGTCGCGCCCGGCGCTGATGTGCGCGCCTGTTCACGCACGGATTCCCCTCATGAAGCGTCTCGCCGTCTCCGCCTGCATCGCCACCCTGCTGCTGGCCTCTGGATCAGCCTTCGCCCAGACGGCGACGCCGCCGATGCCGCAAACGATTCCCGCCGTGGTCGATCAACCCTGGCCCGGCGTCGTCCGGCTCGAGGTCGACGCCACCGACCTGAACCGCCGCATCTATCAGGTCCGCGAGACGATCCCGGTCGAGCGCGCCGGTCCGATGACCCTGTTCTTTCCGCAGTGGCTGCCGGGCAACCACGGCCCGGTCGGTCCGATCAGCCAGCTGGCGGGCCTGATCATCACCGCCGACGGCCAGCGGGTCGAGTGGGTGCGCGATACGCTCAGCCCCTACGCCTATCATATCGTCGTTCCGGCCGGCGCGACCCAGATCGTCGCCCAGTTCCAGCACCTGTCGCCGACGGTCGGCAATCAGGGCCGGATCACGATGACCGCCGAGATGCTGAACATCCAGTGGGAGAAGATGCTTCTGTACCCCGCCGGTCGCCATCACCGAAACATCACCACCCAGGCCGTCGTGACCCTGCCGGACGACTGGTCGTTCGGCACCGCGCTGGAGACCGAATCGACCGCCGGGGCCGTAACGACCTTCAAGCCCGTCGCCCTCGATGTCCTTGTCGACAGTCCCATGTTCGCGGGCGAACACTATCGTCAGTACGACCTGGATCCGGGCGGCCGCTCGCCGGTGCGCCTGAACATCGTGGCCGACGAGCCGGCCAGCATTGCCCCCACCGACGAACAACTCGGCATCCTGCGTGAGCTGGTCGATCAGGCCGACCGGCTGTTCGGGGCCCGCCACTACGACCACTACGATTTTCTGGTCGCCATGACCGACCGTCTGGGCGGCATCGGACTGGAACATCACCGCTCTTCCGAGAACAGCGTCGATCCCGGCTTCTTCACCGAATGGGAATCGAAGCTCGGCGATCGGGACCTGCTGGCCCACGAATACACCCATTCGTGGGACGGCAAATATCGTCGCCCGGCCGATCAGGACGTGGCCAACTACAACGTCCCGCTGCAGAACTCTCTGCTGTGGGTCTATGAGGGCCAGACCCAGTTCTGGGGCAAGGTTCTGGCCGCGCGTTCGGGCCTGCACAGCCGCCAGCAGGCGCTGGACGCCCTGGCCATGGACGCCGCCAGCTATGACAACACCGTCGGGCGCGAGTGGCGCGCGATGCAGGACACCACCAACGACCCGATCATTTCACAGCGCCGGCCGATCGGCTGGCGGTCCTGGCAGCGTAGCGAGGACTACTACGTCGAGGGTCAGCTGATCTGGCTGGACGCAGACACCCTGATCCGCGAGGGCACCAACGGGCGCAAGTCGCTCGATGATTTCGCCCGCGCCTTCTACGGCGTCGAGGACGGCGAATACGACCAGAACCCCTATACCTTCGACACCGTGGTCCAGACGCTGAACGGCGTGATGGAATACGACTGGGCGACCTTCCTGCGCACGCGGCTGGACGGCCACGGCCCCGGCGCGCCGCTGGACGGTCTGGCGCGCGGCGGATGGCGGCTGGTCTATACCGACACGCCCAGCGACTATCAGAAGACCCTGTACGGCGAATACGGCCGCAACGACTTCACCTATTCCCTGGGCATCGTCACGGGGGGTGACAACACGATCGGCAGCGTCCTGTGGAACAGCCCGGCGTTCGAGCACGAACTGGCCATCGGCATGCAGATCATCGCCGTCAACGGGGTCGCCGCCTCGGCCCGCAATCTGGCCGCCGCCGTCACCGCCGCCAAGGGAACCGACGCCCCGATCGAGCTGATCGCCAAGGACGGCCAGCGCTATCGCACCGTGTCCTTCGACTATCACGACGGCCTGAAATACCCGCACCTGGAGCGGATCGAGGGCACGCCGGACCGTCTGGGCGACCTGTTCACGGCACGACGGCGGTAGGATCTGGCCTGTCGCCTCCCTGTCGCGCGGCGATGGGGAGGCGACGATGGCGCCCCTTGACCTTGGCGCCTCACCGTCGTGATCTGCGCCCCCCCGCCTTCACAGCCCGGATCACCGCCCATGTCGCGTCTCGCCGTCTCCGCCTGCCTCGCCGCCCTGATGATCGCGAGCGCCTCGCCGGGAGCGGCCCAGACGGCGAATCCGGCCACGCCCGATATCGGCGGCTTCCCCGACAGCCCGGCCATCCCGGCGCCGACCAACCCGACCTATCCCGGCGTGATCCGCTATGAGGCGGACGTCACCGACCTGGATCATCACGTCATTTCGGTTCGGCAGACGATCCCGGTCAGCGGGTCGAACCTGACCTTGCTGTATCCCAAATATCTGCCGGGCAACCATGCGGATTCCGGCCCGATCCAACTGCTGGCGGGACTGACATTCACCGCGAACGGTCAGCGCGTGGAATGGCGGCGCGACGCGACCGACCCCTATGCCTTCCACATCGACGTGCCCGCGGGCGCGACCGAGATCGAGGCGGCGTTCCAGTGGCTGACCCAGTCGGAGCGGTCGAACTGGCGGCCGGTGATGACGCAATCGATCGTCAACATGGAGTGGGAGAAGGCCCTGCTCTATCCCGCCGGCTACGCCTCCACCGGCATCACCTTCGCCCCCAGCATCCGCCTGCCCCAGGGCTGGCAGTACGGCGTGGCGCTGGAGACCACCTCGTTCGAGAACGGGCTGGCGACCTTCGCCCCCGTCGATCTCTACACCCTGGTCGACAGCCCGATGTTCGCCGGCGCCCACTATCGTCGCATCGACATCGATCCCGACGGCGAAGACGTCCACCTGAACCTCGTTGCCGACGAGGCCGAGAACCTTGAGGCGACCGACGAACAGATCGGTCTCTACACCGCCATGGTGACCCAGGCCGACCGCCTGTTCGGCTCCCGCCATTTCGACCGCTATGAATTCCTGCTGGGCCTGACGTCCGAACTCGGGGGGATCGGGCTGGAGCATCACCGCAGTTCGGAAAACACTCACGCCCCGGACCATTTCACCAGCTGGGCCAAGTCGGCGGGGTCGCGCGACCTGCTGCCGCACGAATACACCCACTCGTGGAACGGAAAATTCATGCGGCCGGCGGATGAGCTGACCGCCAACTACAACGTCCCGACCGAGAACAGCCTGCTGTGGGTCTACGAGGGCCAGACCCAGTACTGGGGCGAGATCCTGGCCGCGCGGGCGGGTCTGCACACCAAGGACCAGGCGCTCATCTCCCTGGCCGCCAACGCCGCCTTCTATCAGAACCAGCCGGGTCGCCAGTGGCGCAACCTTCAGGACACCAACAACCACAACCTGCTGGGCTATCGCGTGCCCGGACAATGGTCGTCATGGATGCGCGGCACCGGCGACTATTACAACGAGTCCGCCCTGATCTGGCTGGACGCCGACACCCTGATCCGCGAAAGCACCAATGACCGGAAGTCGCTGGACGATTTCGCGCGGTCGTTCTTCTCGCCCGAAGGCACGGACGGCAGCTGGACGCCCGTAGGCTATACCTTCGCCGACGTCGTCGCTGGCCTGAACGCCGTCACCCCCTACGACTGGGCCGGGTTCCTGCGCAGCCGTCTGGACGCCGCCGGGCCGGACGCGACGGCTCCGCTGGACGGACTGGAGCGCGGCGGTTACCGCCTGATCTATGTCGAAGAGCCGAGTTCGGCCGAGAAATCCCTGTCCTCCAGCTGGGGTTCGGACTTCCGCTATTCGCTTGGCTTCGCCCTGGCCGGCCCGACCAACCGCATCGTCGGCATCCAGTGGGGCAGCCCGATCTTCGAGGCCGGCATCGGCACGGGCTGGGAGCTGTTCGCCGTCGGCGACAAGGTCGCCAGCGCAGAGGCCCTGCGCGACGCCGTCACCGCCGCCAAGGACGGAACGCCGATCCACCTGATCCTGAAGAACGGCGATCGCATCCGCACCCTGGACCTGGATTACACCGGCGGCCTTCGCTACCCGCGCCTGGAACGGATCGAGGGAACCCGCGACCGCATCGGCGAGATCCTGGCGGCGCGGCGGCGGTAAGGGCCTTCCCACGTGCACCCCGGCGAAGGTCGGGGCGCACGGCCCACGCAGTCAGACCGCGCGGGCGTAGCCTCTGGACGTCATGCAGCGGTGGTAGATGTTAGCCTGAACCTGAGCGGCGCGCTCGGTGTTGCGTAGCGCGTACCGAGATGTCTCCGGAATATCCGGATGAGACGGAACCAGGCTCCGGACCTCGGGGACCGGAGCGTTGGTTCGAGCCTGATGGGTGCAGTCGGCGGAATCGAGCCGGTGCTGCTCGGGCGAGGCGTCAATCCGGGCGTAGGAGGCGGGAGTCGAGGCGCAGGCGGCCAGACTCACGGCCGCGACGACAAGCAAGGCGCATTTCAGCATGACCTACTCCCAACCGAGCGTTGACCTTCGCCACTGAGGGCATGGGCGTCAAGCCGAGGCGGGGCGGTGGCGACGGCAGCGGCCCTCCGCCCAAACGAAAAGGGCCGGGGTTGCCCCCGGCCCTTCCGATATTCGAACCGAGGTTCGGTCTTACTTGACCTGAACCTTGGCGCCGGCTTCGGTCAGCTTCTTGGCGACTTCGTCGGCGGCTTGCTTGGAGACGTTCTCGACGACGTTCTGCGGAGCGCCTTCGACCAGGTCCTTGGCTTCCTTCAGACCCAGGTCCGAACGCACGCCACGGACTTCCTTGATGACGTTGATCTTCTTGTCGCCACCGTCCAGCAGGACGACGGTGAACTCGGTCTGCTCTTCAGCAGCTTCGGCGGGAGCGCCGGCGGCGCCGCCACCGGCGGGCATCGCCATGGCGACGGGAGCGGCGGCGGAGACGCCCCACTTTTCTTCAAGCAGCTTGGACAGTTCGGCGGCTTCGAGGACGGTCAGCTTGGACAGGTCATCGACGATCTTGGACAGGTCGGCCATGGTCAGTTTTCCTTCGGAGGATGGGGTTCAGTAGAGAGGGTTTGCAGAGATGGAAGGTCGGCGGTCGCTTACGCCGCTTCTTTCGCGCCATAGGCGCTGAAGACGCGGGCCAGCTGCGCGGCGGGCGCTTGCACGACACC
Organism: Alphaproteobacteria bacterium; assembly: GCA_018820205.1. Lineage (GTDB taxonomy): Bacteria > Pseudomonadota > Alphaproteobacteria > Caulobacterales > Caulobacteraceae > Brevundimonas. The sequence goes on along the minus strand of JAHJOK010000052.1, from coordinate 11,049 downwards.
GGCGATCTTGGTCGCGGGCGCGTTGAGCAGGCCGAGCAGGCTGGAGCGGATTTCGTCGAGCGTCGGCAGTTTGGAGAGGCTCTCCACGCCCTTCGGATCGACGACGGTTTCGCCCATGAAGCCACCGACGATGACGAAGCGGTCATTGCCCTTGGCGAACTCGGTCGAGACCTTGGCGGCGGTGGCCGGATTTTCGGCGTATGCGATGCCCACGGGACCCTTGAACAGGTTGTGGTAGTCGCTGCCTTCCGACGCATCGAGCGCCTTCAGCGCCAGGCGATTCTTGATCACCTTGAACGCCCCGCCCGCAGAGCGCAGACGGCCCCGCAGGTCTTCCATTTCCGCAACGGTCAGACCCAGGTTGTGGGTCACGACCACGCTGCCGGCATCGGCGAAGACGCCTTTCAGCGACTCGATCGATTCGGCCTTTTGTGCGCGATCCATTGCGGTCTCCAGTCTTGATGTTCGTCGGCGGGCTTATTCCCGACGACGAGTGGCCGAGGCGATCCGCATCGCTGCGAAACGTCGTGGCCGGGTAGCAATGTCCGAAGGATGCTCCGACGTGGGTCCGTCCCGGAAACCGGGCCGACCGTGCGTCTTAACGTCCCCATCTCCCCACGGCGCTGGAGGGCTCTCCAGCATTTACGGCCTGGGTGACCCCCAGACCCCGAAGTTCTCGGACAGGACCGTCGGGACCGGGGTCTCGACGGGAAGAAGGGGCGCTCTATACAGCAGCGACGGCGGAAATCAACCGTGATCAGCGCTTGGCGACATCCGGGCCAGAGGCCGGACCTGAGCACTCGAATTCCGCGCAGAACTTGGTCACCAGCTCCGCCAGATACGCCTCCATCATCGGCCCCATCTGGGCCCCGACCTCGGCGCTCAGATCGAACTGAAGCGACGCGATCTCGCGGCCCTGACGGGTATCGTAGAAATCCACCAGCGCGGTCAGCTGTTCCAGGCTCAGCCGTTCCGCATAGAGCGACTCGGTCTGATCGATCATCGTCGCCAGGTGCGGCTCCATGATCCCCGCCATGTTGGCCGCCATCCAACGCGTCTGTTCCTCCGGCAATGCGCTGTTGGCCAACTGCGTATCCACGACACGTTGCAAGGCCTTGCTGAGGCCATCACGCACCGTGACGTCCACCAGCCGCTCGGCCAGGGCGGCGCGTGCGTCGACATCCTGCGCACTGGCCTGGGTGATGCCAAACCCAAGGCTGGCGACGAGGGCGATCAGGATCAGGCGCATGGATGAACTCGGAACTGACGGAAGGGTCGAAAGGGCATCCTCGTCGTTTGTTGCACCGTGCATAGTCCCACGGCGCAACGCAGGCACGAAAAAGGGCGGCGAGCCTGTGGCCGCCGCCCTCATATCGTTTCCGACCAGGTCGGGATCAGGCCGAAATCGACGCCGGGTCGATCTTGATGCCAGGCCCCATCGTGGACGACAGGCTGATGCGCTTCACATAGGTGCCCTTGGCGCCCGACGGCTTGGCCTTTTGCAGGGCGTCGACGTAGGCGCGGACGTTGGCTTCCAGGGCTTCCTGGGTGAACGACGCCTTGCCGATGCCGCCGTGGGCGATGCCGGCTTTTTCAACGCGGAACTCGACCGCGCCGCCTTTGGCGTCCTTGACGGCCTGGGCGACGTTCGGGGTCACGGTGCCGACCTTGGGGTTCGGCATCAGGCCGCGCGGGCCCAGAACCTTACCCAGACGACCGACCAGGGCCATCATGTCCGGAGACGCAATGACGCGGTCGAAGTCCATGAAGCCGCCGTTGATCTTTTCGTACAGATCCTCGGCGCCCACGATGTCGGCGCCGGCGGCGGTCGCTTCGGCCGCCTTGGCGTCCTTGGCGAACACGGCGACGCGGACGTCACGGCCCGTGCCCGACGGCAGGTTGACCACGCCGCGGACCTGCTGGTCGGCGTGACGCGGGTCGACGCCCAGGTTGACGGCGATCTCGATCGACTCGTCGAACTTGGCCGAGGCGTTGGCCTTCACGGCCGCGATGGCGTCTTCGACGGTCATCAGGGCCAGGGTGTCGGCGGTGAACGCCTTGATGCGCTTGGTTGGCTTCGTCATGCTCAGCGCTCCACGATGTTCAGGCCGATGGCCTTGGCGGAACCTTCGATGATGCGCGCGGCGGCATCCAGATCGTTGGCGTTCAGGTCTTTCATCTTCTTCTCGGCGATCTCGCGCAGCTGGGTGCGGGTGATCGAACCGACCGTCTCACGGCCCGTCAGCTTGGAGCCCGAGGTGATGCCCACGGCCTGCTTGATGTAGTGGGTCGCAGGCGGGGTCTTGGTGACGAAGGTGAAGCTCTTGTCCTGATAGACCGTGATCACGGTCGGCAGGGGGGTGCCCTTCACTTCCTTCTCGGTGCGCGCGTTGAACTCCTTGACGAAGCCCATGATGTTGACGCCGCGCTGACCCAGTGCGGGGCCGATCGGCGGCGAAGGCGTGGCCGAACCGGCCGGCACCTGCAGCTTGATATAGCCCAGAATCTTCTTGGCCATTGGTCTCTCCTGTGATGACCCGAAGCTAATCGGGCCGGTGAGCCGTGGTCGGGCATGGCTGCCTCCCACGGATTTGGCTTGGCCCGGGGGTCAAGCGAGGCGCGCGTGTAGCAGAGCGGCGGATACAAAACAATCCGCTCATCCCCGCGAAGGCGGGGACCCAGTTCTGTGGGCGATCCACCATTTCAGGCCGTGGCAGCATGTAGTCCCGCGCACCGCGCCCCACGAAAGCACTGGGTCCCCGCTTTCGCGGGGATGAGCGGACCTTTATCTTAGGCCGCGACCTTCTCCACCTGGCTGTATTCCAGATCCACCGGTGTCGGGCGGCCGAAGATCGACACGGCGACGCGCAGACGGGCGGCGTCCTCGTCGACGCTCTCCACCTGGCCGTCGAAGCTGGCGAAGGGTCCGTCGATGACCTTGACGGTCTCGCCAATGTCGAAATGGATCGTGGGCTTGGGACGTTCGACGCCCTCCTCCACCTGGCCGATGATGTTCTGGACCTCGCGCTCGCTAACCGGCAGCGGCTTGGTGCCGCCCGCCGCGCCCAGGAATCCCGTGACCTTGGGCGTGTCCTTGACCAGGTGATAGGCGTCGTCGGTCAGTTCCATCTTCACCAGGACATAGCCGGGGAAGAATTTGCGCTCGGAGTTGACCTTGCGGCCCCGGCGGATCTCGACGACGTCCTCGGTCGGCACCAGGATCTCGGAGAAGCACTCCTCAAGATCGCGCTGCTTGGCCTGGTCGCGGATGTGCTGAGCGACCTTCTTTTCGAAGTTCGAATAGGCGTGGACGATGTACCACTTGTGGCGTGGGTTTGAGGCGGCTTTGGCTTCGGGCGCTGCATCCGTCATGGGCGCGTCTCCTTCTTTTCTTTACTGGCCGAGGGCGAGGATGAAGCGCGAAGCGATGCCCAGGCCCGCGTCCACGACCCAGAAGAACACCGCCGCCAGCATGACCATGATGAAGACCATCACCGAGGTGATCCAGGTCTCCTTGCGGCTGGGCCAGACGATCTTGCGGGACTCGGCCCGGACCTGGCTGAAGAACTGGCCCGGCGACGTGCGCTTCTTGGGGGCCGGGGCGTCGACCGCCACGGTCGCGGCCGGGGTCGCGCCAGCCAGCTGCGGCTTGGCGCCGGCCGCCGGATTGCCGGTGCGGCGCCCGCCGGGGAATTTGGACTTGGCCATGAGGTCTAGGGGTCTCTTCGTGAACGCTTGATCCTGTCCCCGCAGATGGGGTGGCCCAGGCTGCGGGAACAGGGGGAAGTGGCAGGAGTTGGGGGATTCGAACCCACGACCCCCGGTTTTGGAGACCGGTGCTCTACCAGCTGAGCTAAACTCCTAGACAATACAGAAGCGCGCCGCGGGCGGACCCGGCGGCGCGACCTGTTCGCCAGACCGGGGGCTATGCCCCACGTCGGCGGTCATTTCAAGGCCGGATCAATGATCCAGATGCGCCGCGACGGCTTCGGCCTCGTCTTCGGGCTTGATCACCTGCCTGAACAGCAGGGTGTCGATGCGGCGGTCGTCCATCTCGATGACCTCGACCTCGAACCGGCCCACCTGCAGGACCTCGCCCTTGTCCGGCACCCGCGACAGCTGATGCAGCACCAGGCCGGCCACGGTGTGGAAGCCGTCCGCCTCGCCGAAGTCCTCGCCCAGTTCGTCGGCCAGATCATCCAGGTCCATCTGACCATCGACCAGCCACGATCCGTCGGCCTGCTGTCGGAACAGGTCTTCGCCTTCGTCGTGACCTTCATCGAAATTGCCGGCGATCATTTCCAGCAGGTCGGTCGCCGTCACGACGCCTTCGAAGGCGCCGAACTCGTCGACCAGGAACGCCATATGGACCTTCGACGCCTTCAGGATTTCGAGCGACTTCAGCACCGAGGTCGATTGCGGAATAAAGGCCGGGGTCTGGAGGTGTTTTTCGATATTGAACTCACCGTTGTCCAGCAGGCTGTCCAGCAGGTCCTTCTTGTGGACCACGCCCAGCGGGTTATCGACATCGTTCTCCTTGGCGACGACGATGCGCGAATAGGGGCAGGTTCGAACCTCCTCGCGCAGTTGTTCCTCGGTGTCGTCCAGCGCCAGCCAGAACACCTCGTGGCGCGGCGTCATCGCCACACGGATCGGACGGTCGCCCAGGCGCAGGATCTCTTCGATCATCACCTGTTCCTCAGGCTCGATCAGTCCCGACGCCGTGCCCTCGGCGATCATGGTCTCGACCTCTTCCTGGGTGACGTCCGAACCGTCGCGGTCCTTGACGCCCATCACCCTCAGGATGCCGGAAGTCGAAGCTGTCAGCAGCGACACGAACGGATGCAGCACGATCGCGACCGTCGACAGCGGACCGGCCGTCTTCGAAGCGACGGCTTCGGGGAAAATCAGCGCCAGCCGCTTGGGCACCAGCTCACCCACGATCAACGACACATAGGTGATGCCGATGACGACCACGGCGGTCGAGAAGAATTCGGTATAGGCGTCGAGCACCGGAAAGGCGGCCGTCAGGATCCGGTCCAGCTCGCCGGCGATGGTCGCCTGGCCATAGGCGCCGGCCAGAATGCCGATCAAGGTAATGCCGACCTGAACGGCCGACAGGAACCGGGTCGGATCCTCCGACAACTTCAGCGCCGCACGGGCGCCCCGGTCTCCGCGTTCGGCGCGGGCCTGCAGCTTGGATCTGCGGGACGACACGACCGCCAGTTCGGTCATGGCGAACAGGCCGTTGACCACCACGAGGAGCAGAACGACGACGATAGCGATCAGTAACATCTAGGGGGAAGGAAGCCGGCGCGGCGCGACAGTCGGCGTCCGCTGTTCGGTCCTAGCGGAATGCGACGGGTTTCGCCACGAATTCCTTGAACCGGGTCGTCAGTTCGTTCGTCCGGCCTCGACCGAGCCATAGGCGCCATGGTCGCCGTTGTCCGCCGTGGCGCAGGCGGACACCCCGATCAGGGTGCCGATGAACAGGCCGATCCGAAGTGCGCGCCGCATAAGGGTTACCAAAATCCTAACGTTCCGAACCGAACGTAGGCGCTGCTTCGGGGTTGCGCGCAAGCCCCCGCCCCCGCCGGTTGTGCGGAACGGTAAACAGGCCTGCGGGTTGGCTAAATCCAGTCGCCCGAGAGTTGTTTCCATGATCCGTCCATCGCTTGCCTCCGCCCTGCTCGCCTCCGTCGCCCTCGCCGCGTGCGGCGCGCCGGATCCGGACGCCGACAGCTCCGGACAGGCGGCGGCCCCGGTCTCGACCCGCGTCGGGGCGACCGGCGCGCTGTCGATGGAGGCGATCGAGGGCGCGGTCTGGCAGCCCGCGGCCGATACGACCGCCCCCGCCGCGACACGGCCAACCACGCCGACGGCTCCGGGCGAAGATCCGACCGCCCCCGAGACGACCACGGCCCCGAGGCCAGAGATCATCCGCGCCCAGATCCTGCTGGACCGGGCCCGCTTCTCTCCGGGCTCTATCGACGGCCTGGGGGGCGAGAACACGGGTCAGGCCATCGCCGCCTTCGAAAAGGCCAACGACCTGCCGGTCGACGGCGAACTGGACGAGCGCGTCTTCGGCGCCCTGACGCAAGGCGCGGCGCCGGTGTTGACTCGCTATACGATCACCGCGGCCGACGTCGCCGGTCCCTTCCGCCCCGTGCCCAAGACCCTGGAGGCCCAGGCGGAGCTGTCGGCCTTGAACTACGCCAGCGCCTTCGAAGGTCTCGCCGAGAAATTCCACGTGACCGAGGCGCTGCTGTCGGCCCTGAACCCGGACGCCAATTTCGAAGAGGTCGGCCGGACGATCGTCGTTCCCGCCGTGTCCGCCCGGCCCCTGCCCGCCGCCGTCGCCCGCATCGAGGTGAACAAGAGCGAGAGCTCATTGCGGGCCTTCGACGCAGAGGGCGTCCTGCTGGCCTTCTATCCGGCCACGATCGGCTCCACCGAGCGCCCGGCCCCGACCGGCCGCGTCACCGTCGTCGGCGTCGCCCCCGAGCCGAACTACACCTATGACCCCAGCCGCGTGACCTATGGCGACGGCGAGCGTCGACTGGTCATTGCGGCGGGCCCCAACAACCCGGTCGGATCGGTCTGGATCGACCTGTCCAAGGACACCTACGGCATCCACGGCACGCCCGAGCCGTCGAAGATCGCCAAGACCGCTTCCAGCGGCTGCGTGCGCCTGACCAACTGGGACGCCGAACAGCTGGCCGCCGCCGTCAAACCGGGCGTCGAGGTGATCTTCAGCTGACCCGTCAGGGCGCGACCGGCCCCAGTGTGGTCCCGCCCCAGAAGCCGCATTGATGACGGTCGAAGAAGGTGGCGTCCACCCGGTCGCCGGCGGGGTCGAAGACCAGGATCGGCCCGCCGCCATCACTGACCCTGGGCCATGTCGCCTGGAACGCGGCGTCGTGCCCGAACCCGGCCCAGAGCCCCATCATCCGGTCTGACAGGGCCCGCTGGACCGGCGTCCAGCGGCCCGTGTCGGTAAACAGCCAACTGGTCCCGAACACATAGGCCAGTTCGCTGGCGTGATAGGCGCCCATGTCCAGGCCGGTGACCCAGTCCGGCAGCAGGAACGGCGCCTGCGGGTCGGCGAACTCGTAGCCATAGGTCGGCACATGGCGCGCCAGCAAACGCCTCAGCGCGTCGGCGGGGCATGCGAACCGGCTGTCGGTAAACCCCTGCGCGATCGTCGCCGCCGGCCCCTCGGGTCCGACCGGATAGCGCGCCAGCGCGCGTTCGCCGTCGGCGCCGTACAGCCAGACGGTCTCCTTTTCGTACCGGTCCATGTCCCTGACCTCGACCGCGAACAGGCGGCCCTCGTCGGTGTTGGTCCCCACGATCACCGGGACCTGGACGAACCGGCCCGAGGCGAAGGCGTCGGGCGGGCTGACCGGCACGATCGCATCGCCGTACACCGGTCCCCACGAGCCCGGCCCGTTGATCCCGGCCCTCAGCGAGGCGGTGCGCGCGATGCGAGAGGCGGGCAGGCCCCGGAGGCAGGCCACCTGACCCGGCCGGGTGCAGTCCAGCGTGTCGGCGAACGGCGGCCCGGCCGGCGCCTGGTCCTTGGCGGCATTCAGCGACTGCGGCTCCAGGCACGGGCCGCTTTGCAGGATGACGCGATGGAACAGCCCCTCGGATTCCGGCGAGCCCATCAGGTAGCAGGCGCTCCAGGCGCCCGAGCTTTCGGCGAACAGGGTGACGTCGGACGGGTCGCCGCCGAACGCCGCGATATTGTCCTGGACCCAGCGCAGGGCCGCCTGCTGGTCCATCAGCCCCCAGTTGCCGCCGACCCCCTCGCCTTCCGCCTGGAACCCGGGATGGGCCAGCCAGCCCAGCGCACCCAGCCGGAAGTTCACGGTTACCACGACCCGGTCCTGCTCGGCCGCCAGCCGCGACGGATCGTAGTTAGCCCCCGATCCGATCGTGAAGGCCCCGCCGTGCAGATAGACCATCACCGGCCGGGGCCGCCCGGGCTCCGCGGCGGGTCCATAGACGTTGACGAACAGACAGTCCTCAGACCCGACCACCAGCCCGCCGCCCCCGCCGAGAACGGCCTTGCGCCCCAGCGCCTGGGTGCAGTCGGACCCCAGCCGGGTCGCGTCCCGCACGCCCTCCCATGCCGCGACGGGCCGCGGGCCGCGCCAGCGCAGATCGCCGACCGGGGCTGTCGCGTAGGGCACGCCCAGAAAGGCCCGGACGCCCGCGCCCTCGACGCCCCGCACGACCCCCGCGTCGGTCGTCGCGTGAATGAACTCACGGTCGGGCGCGAACCGGACGTGATCGACCTCGCCCGGATGGGTCGAGACGCAGGCGCTCATGGCCACGGCCGCCAGCATCGTCGCAGACAGCCCGACCCAGGTTCTGGTCGTCAATTCCGAAGGCCTCAGTAGTAGCCGTAGTCTCCCCGACGCGGCACCCGATCATAGCCGTAACGCCCGTCGCGATTATAGCCGCCGAACCCATAGCCGCAGGGATCCTCGCGCGCCGACAGCTGGTTGCCCAGCAGGCCGCCGGCCAGGGCGCCGATGGCGGCGCCGCGTTCGCGATCACGCTCCCCGGCGATGGCGGCGCCGGCCAGCGCGCCCAGGGCGGCGCCGCTGGCGGTCGCATACTGGCGGTTCTGGGCATAGTCGCGCTCGCACCGCGACGCGTATCCGTCCGTGGTGGCGCAGGCGCCGAGCAACAGGGTCGCGCCCAGAGCCGCCGACAGGGTCAAAATGGCCTTCATCGAAATCTCCCTTCCAACATTGAAGGGCCAACGCCACGTTTGATGTGTGCGTTCCCTTTTGGACGGCAGGACCCTGCAGCCGTTACCCCTGGATTGAACGCCAAACAGCCAGCGCAACAATAAACAGCGCCACGATGCTCCAAGTGCGCCATCCGGCCTGCCGATCTGCATTCTTCATTCGCCCTTTTTCGAAGGGAAGACTGAAGGATATGCCATTGTTGCGCAGCGCCTTGGCGGCGAATTCCCTGTACCTGTCGGCGTCGTCGGCCTCCAATGTCCGCTGCCGAACTGTATAAGACAGCCGATGGACGGCCGTCTTCGGCGCTTCCCAGATCAGGCTGGTCGCCAGGCTTTGGCCGCCCGGTCCCTCGAAGCTTTCGGACCAGGGCGCAATCGCGACATGCGTCGGGAACTCAAGTATCCGCGTCGTGACGATACGCCTCGGCAGACCGAGTTGAAACGGCTCGACGCGGCGGCCCGGCGCCATGGTTTTCACATGCGGGCCGACCACGTCGTCTCGCGACACGAATGTCTGATCCCCGTCTTTCCCAATCTGAAGCGGCCTGGCGACTTCATACCGCTCGATGATCCGCAAGACATTTGCGTCGTGGTCGTCCTCGATCACGGGCGCGTCGAAGGTCGCAAGTGGGGAGTGAACTTCCTTTTCAAGCCCTTCTCGCCATTGCCTTTCGACGCTTTTTGGTCCGTCGTTGGCGATCCAGCGGCGGACGCTATCAGCGCGCCAGCCGCGATAGATCGTCTCCAACTCAAGCCGGGCAGGCGCTGACTGCTCCGCCGCGAAGAGCCAGCGCTCGGTGCTTTCGCAAACACTCAGGACGGCCTGAGGATTCATGGGTTGCAGTCTGGCGTCCGCCTCCAGCGGCAGAGCCCAGGCGTAGTCGTCCTGCGTGAGCGTGGAGGGTATTCCAGCCTGAGCCGACCGCGTCGCATCAAGCCAGTAGGTCTCGCTTCCAATTCTGGCGCGCACGATGCAGTGGTCGAAGGCTTGAGCGTTGGGCGGAGTCTGATCGAGGTCTCCGCCATAACGGGTTGCGACAAGCGCGCACACTGCGTCAATCTCCAGCGCCTTCAGAACTGTGGCCAGCAGACGCGACCCGTCCTTGCAATCACCGTAACGCGTTGCCCAGATCTGATCGATCGGACGCGGCCGGAATCCGCCGTCTCCAATGCCGACGGAATGGTAGCGTAACAATCCCTGGACCAGGCGCAGACCCTCGACCATGCGCTTGCCGGGGTCCTCTTGGTGCGCCTCCCGGATTTCGGCGGCCATTTCGCCCAAATCCGCAGGAATGGACAAAGGCACGTAATAGCCGCCCCGATACAGATCGGCGATCTGGGCCCAACTCAGTCGATCCGCAACGTGGACGGCCTGAAACCCCACGAAGGACAACGGCGCGCCTGCCTGCGACCGATAGGGCTCCAGGTCGACAACCCGCCAGGTCAATGTGCGGACGCCGTCCTCTTCCACGACAGCAGGATCGGGGGCCCCCGCAATCCTGCGGATGGTCAGCATCCGGTCGGATGGTAGGCGCACCACCGCGCGCGTCTCCACAACCGCCACGGACCACTGCAGGATGAACCACCAGGCAAAGGCGTCACGAAGCACCGGATTTGCGCCGTAGATCGAATAGATGACCTCAACGACGTCGCCGACCCGGACATCGGGAACGACCATATGCATGGTCTTCCGCCCATCGTAGATGGCGCGCTCCAGATTCAGTTCGCGCTGAAGGATGTCGATATTGGCAGGATCAAGCGCGTCACGTTCCCCGTCGGCCCGACGGACTTTCACGGTATGCAGCACTATCCGCTCATCATCCGGATGAAAATCGACATCGACACGGGCGGCCGATTGCAACCCCTCGTCTCCCGTAGCCTCCTGGATAGAACGATAGGTGAAAACTCTTTCCGCCCCCGTCAGATCGCTCTGCGACTGGGACAGCCAGAAACAAATCCCCCGGTCGCTCAGCGCCCGCGGATCACGGTCGGTGAATTGGAACTCACCCAGATCGAAGGCAGCCGGCGCCGACCCGAAGGTTACCCCGCGACGTTCCAGTTCAAACTTGTCGTACGCCACGCCACCTCACTGCAAAAACACAACCGGGTCGTGAGCTTCGATCACGACAGACGTTACGGCAAACCAAGCAAAAAGGCCCCCCGGCTTTCACCGGGGGGCCTTCTTTGTTGTCAGCCTGACGGCTGCGACGCGGTCGCAGTCGGCTTGAGGCGTCCTACTCGACGATCTTGGCGACGACGCCGGCGCCGACGGTGCGGCCGCCTTC
>JAHJOK010000051.1 GCA_018820205.1 Alphaproteobacteria bacterium | reverse complement strand
GCTCCGCACGGAAGGTCTGACCGGGTGCTGTCGGCTCTGGACCGCGTTGCAGTCCCGAACCAGCGACGCTCTTAACGCCTTGCCGACTGCAAGCCCCCGGCGGGAAGGTCGGCGTGCTCGCGAAAGCCGATCCCCTGAACACGGCCAGTTTCCTGCTGACCGTCTTTCCTGGGGGCTGACGCCCCCATCGCCCGCGAGGCCCGGAACCGGGAGACACAGCCCCCGACCGCCGGTCCTCGCAGACCCCCGCTCCATCCGTTCCCGCCGCGACAAGCTCGCAAGGCCTTGCGCCCTTCCCAGGCGACGGGACCGGGTGACGGATAACCGGTGTTGGGTGCAGGGCGCGGAGATGGGGAGCGTTTTCGCTGTGGTCGTTGAATGGCTTGAGGAAATCGGCGCGGTTGCGGATCAACTGGCCCGGATATCAAACACCCGTGCATCCCCGCGAAGGCGGGGACCCAGGTTTTGGCGGGGCGCGAGGCGGTCAGGTTATTGCTCAGGCGCATACGCCGGGTTGGCTTGAACGAACCGGTTGGCGGCGGCGCTCCGGCTCAAACCTGGGTCCCCGCCTTCGCGGGGATGCACGGATTTTTTTGGGGGGCGTGGCCGCGGGGATGAACGGAACCGGGTGTGGCGCCGGTTTCGCGAGGCGCCTTGATCTCGAACTCGGGATTGGCGATATGGGGGGTGGAGATCGCGGGCGAAGGCTTCGCCAACCTGGTCAGGGCCGGAAGGCAGCAGCCACAACGAATTCCCCTTTGGGTCGCGGTCTCTACTTTCTTTCTTTGTCAGGGCGCTAACGCGCGGCTCGCGGAGCCTTGCTGCTTGAGCGCAGGTTTGGGGCGCTACCGCTCGCGACGCGGTCGCTCGCTGCTTGAGCGTGGAACCTCCGCCGGTCCCGTCCGCTGATCCGGCTCAGATCACCGGAGCCACCCCATGAGCATTCTCGGCAATATCCTCGGCAAGATTTTCAAGCGCGACAAGGATGCGCCCGCCGCCCCGGCCCAGCCCCAGGTGACCCCGGCGGCGGCGACCGCGCCGCAGCCGGCGCCCGCCGTCGATGTCGCGGGCATCCTGGATTTCATGAACGACCAGCGCGATCAGAAGCTGAACTGGCGCACCTCGATCGTCGATCTGATGAAATTGGTCGGGCTGGAAAGCTCGCTGGCCGAACGCAAGGAACTGGCCGACGAACTGGGCTATACCGGCGACAAGTCCGACAGCGCCTCGATGAACATCTGGCTGCACAAACAGGTGCTGCAGAAGATCGTCGACAACGGCGGCCAGCTGCCGCGCGACCTGACGCCCTAAGGTTAGAGCAGGGCGTTCGAGGCGGTCTCGATCCGGCTTTCCAGCTCGGCCATGAAGGCGGGCCGTTTCAGCCCCGCCTCGATGGGGGGCAGGAACTGGTACACCACCACGCCGGGATGGCGTCTGAAGCCGTGGGCGGGCCAGTGGACGCCGGCGTTGGTGGCCACGGGCCAGCAGGGGCCGGCGATCTCGCGGTACAGGGCCGCAACGCCCGGCTTGTAGTCCGGCGCGGCGCCGACCGGCGCGCGGGTGCCCTCGGGGAAGATCCAGATCTGGCGACCCTCGGCCGAGCGTTCGCGGGCCTGTTTGACCATGTCGCGCAACGCCTTGGAGGCGGCCGATCGATCGACCGAGATCATCTTGGTCTTCCAGGCGAACCAGCCGAAGAAGGGCAGGATCATCAGCTCCTTCTTGGTGATGATGCAGGGGTCGTCCAGCACCACGAACGGGATGATGATGTCCAGCATCCCCTGATGCTTGCAGGCCAGCAGGGCGCGGCCGGTCGGCCGGTGCTCCAGCCCCCGGAACTCGACGCGGACGCCCGCGATCCAGTCCAGACCCAGCAGCACGAACCGCGCCCAGGCCTTGACCACGCCCAGGGCGTAGCGGTGCGGCAGGATCAGCGCCGGCGACAGGCCGACCGCGAAGATGGCCAGCGACAGATACAGCCAGGCGACGAAGATCAGCGACCGGACCGTGGTCATGAGGTCGCGGCCTCGCCGGTCGCGGGGCGGGCTGGCGATCCTTCCTCGCGGCCGACCAGCTTGTGCAGCGCCTCGCGCCCCAGGACGGCGAGGTATTTGACATATTCCAGCGTCATGCGCCGCGCCGTGACCGCCGCCCGCCACCAGCGCGAGTTGTCCAGCGACGGCGTGGGCACGGCATAGGGGGTCAGCGTCAGCTCGGGCGCCGCGCTGCGGATCTCCAGCAGGGACCGGGGCATGTGATAGTCGGAGGTGACGACGATCAGGCTGTCGTAGCCCTTGTCCCTGGCCCAGGCGGCGATCTCCTGGGCGTTGCCGCCGGTGTCCTCGGCCTCGAAGCCCAGATCGACGCAGCAGTTGAACAGGCGGTTGGAGCCGGGGGTCAGTTCGCGCAGTTCCTGGCGGCGGACCTCGCGATTGACGCCGGAAATCAGCACCCGCTCGCCCTTGTCCTGTTCCAGCAGGCGGATGGCGGCGTTGACGCGTTCGGCCGACGGGCCGGTCAGGGCGACGATGCCCTGGGCGCGCTCGGGCTCCGGCGCGGGCGTGAAGCCGCGCACCCGGTCGGCGAAGGCGAACAGCCCGACCAGCCAGATCAGAGCGACAATGGCCACAAGCACCAGAAACTTCATGCCTAAATCCTAGCCGTCCAGCCGGGAAGCGCCAAGCCTCGCCATCGCCCGTCCAGCCCCCAGCCGGGCGGCGACAAGCGCCACCGTAGCGGCGACCAGCGGGCATGGCGAGAGCATCAGCGCATCACTCCAGACCAGAGGCAGGGCGGGCGTCAGTCCCTGGGCGCCGCCGAGGGCGCGCAGACCCGCGACCAGGCCGATGGCCGCGACCGCGCCGCTCGCTCCGGCCACGAGCGCCAGCACGGCGTAGCGACGCTGGAACAGCCAGGCGATGGCGGCGTCGCTGGCGCCGGACAGACTGAGCGTCTCGATCACCGCGCGCCGGGCCTGGATGCCCGCCCGCACCGCGTAGACGATGGCGGCGCCGGCCGCGAAGGTCGTGGCCAGAAAGGCGGCGACGGCGAGGATGGTGATCAGGGCGGCGGACCGTTCGACCTCGCCGCGCCACAGGGAGTGATCGTCCACCGTGGCGTCCAGCCCGGCCTCGGCCAGGGCGCGGCTGAGGGTCAGGGCGCTGGCCGGGGCGGCGGGGTCGAGGCGGACGGTGACCAGGAACGGCAGGGGCAGGTCGGCCAGCACGGCCTCGCCCATCCACGGGCGCAGCAGGGCCTCTGCGGTCTCGCGATCCATGGCGGCGGCCTCGGACACGCCGTCGACCCCGGCCAGGGTCTCGGCGGCGCGGGCGGCGGCGGTGGCGCCGCTCTCGCCGACGCGGGGGCGGACCTGGACCGTCGCCTCGTCCCGCAGTTCGCGCGCCCAGCCGTGGGCGGCACGGTCGGCCGCCGCGGCCCCGACCGCCGCCAGACAGGCCAGAAAGCACAGGACGGCGATGACGGCGGCCAGCCAGCGCTCGCCGGCGGCGTCGCGCGGCAGAAGGCCGGTCTCGGCGCACGCGCGGGGGGCGACGGGGCGGACGGCGGCGCGGGGCCCGAACAGGGTCGACCAGCGGATCATGCCGTCGCTCCGCTGATCCGTCCGTCCTTGAGCCGAAGCCGTCGGGCGCCGGATCGTTTCGCCAGGTCCTCGTCATGGCTGGCGATCAGGACGGTGGCGCCCAGCCGGTTCAGGGCCTGGAACAGTTTCAGCAGCCGCTCGGCCATGGCGGCGTCGACGCTGCCGGTCGGCTCGTCGGCCAGGATGAGTTCGGGCTTGGCCATGACCGCGCGGGCGATGGCGAGGCGTTGTTTCTCGCCGCCGGACAGGGCGGACGGCAGGGCCCCGGCGCGATCCGCCAGCCCGACCCAGGCCAGCATCTCCTCGACATCGTCGGCATAGTCGGCGGGCGTCTGGCCGCGAACGCGCAGGGGCAGGGCGGCGTTGTCGAAGACGCTGAGATGGTCCAGCAGGCGGAAATCCTGGAACACCACGCCCATGCGTCGGCGAAAAGCCGGGCGGGCCCCGCGCGAAACCGCGCCGACGTCTTCGCCGAACAAGTCGATGCGGCCCGTCTGCGGGCGTTCGGCGAGGGTCAGAAGACGCAGCAGAGAAGACTTTCCCGCGCCGGACGCCCCGGTAAGGAAGTGGAAAGAGCCTCGCGGCAGGATGAGGTTAACGTCCCGCAGCACGTCGGGCGATTCGGCATAGCCGAACCCCACCGCCGACAGGCGGACGGTTTCGGGCGAAGGCGCGAGTTCGGCGGCGCGACGGGGCGACAGAGGCATCGAGTTTTTTCGTTTGGGACCGGAGCGCGAGGCGCTCCGACAGGAGGGGGCCGGCGAGCGGCCTCGCAGTCAGCGACCATGATACTGACCTGCCCGTCCTGCGCCACCAGCTATTTCGCCCCCGACGGCGTCATTCCGCCCGCCGGCCGCAAGGTTCGGTGCCAGTCCTGCGCCCATGTCTGGCACGCCTCGGGCGACGAGCCGCTG
Source organism: Alphaproteobacteria bacterium (assembly GCA_018820205.1). Lineage (GTDB taxonomy): Bacteria > Pseudomonadota > Alphaproteobacteria > Caulobacterales > Caulobacteraceae > Brevundimonas. The sequence goes on along the minus strand of JAHJOK010000051.1, from coordinate 49,285 downwards.
GAGCTGAGCGCGGCGGCCGAGACGCCCAAGGCCGCACCGGAGCCGAAAACCTTCGACGACGCGCCGCCCGTCGCGCCCGAAACCCCGGCCCCCGAACTGCCCAAGGCCTTCCGGGCGCGCGCGGAACAACAGCGCCGCCTACGCCGCGCCGCGACCCACGGGGCCGTGTGGGCGGGTCTGGCCAGTCTGTTCGTCGGCCTGATCGGGGCCGGATGGCTGTTCCGGGTCGAGGTGGTGGACCTGTATCCCCGCGCCGCGGCCGCCTATGCGATGGTCGGGACGCCGGTCAATCCCACCGGCCTGGAGTTCGAGGCCCTGACCGCCAGGGCCGTCGCCGACCGGCCGGACATGGTGATGATTTCGGGCGCGCTGAGGAATGTGCGGGACCGCGAGATCGTCGCGCCGCGGGTGCGGGTCGCCCTGCTGGACAGCCATGGGGCCGAGGTGGGGCATGCCCTGGTGCGGATCGAGGGGGCGCCGGTCCTGCCGGGCGGCGTCAAGGGGTTCGCCGCCCTGATCCGCGACCCCGGCGCGCACGGCGTCGATGTCGGCGTCGGCTTCGTACGCGCCGATGCGCCCGCGTCGGAGCCTCACGCCGAGGCGTCGCCCGCCCCTCACGCCCGCCCGCTGCCGACGCCCGACGAGCACGGCATGCGCCCGGCCATGATCGAACAGTCGCCGACGACCCACGCCGCGCCGATGGACGCGACGCCCGTGCATGCCGAGCCCGTGCATGCCGATCCCGCGCACGACGCTATCGACAGTCATGGGGCCGAGGCGGTATCCGCCTCGCATGGCTGACCTCCCTTCCAAGCCCGCCGTCCTTCTGTCCGAGACCGAGATCGCGCGCATCGTCGCCGATCTGGCCCAGCGGATCGCCCCGACCATCGACGACGACACCGTGGCGGCGGTGCTGCTGACCGGCGGCCTGTGGTTCGCCGCCGACCTGACGCGCGCCCTGTCGCGGATCGGCCGCCACGTGCGGTTCGACGCCCTGTGGCTGGCCTCCTATGGCGATGAACAATCGAGCCGGGGCCGGATCGACGTCCATGCGCCGTTCCAGCGGTCGCTCGAAGGCCGCAAGGTGCTGATTCTCGACGACGTGTTCGACACCGGCCTGTCGCTGGCCGAGGCGGTGCGGCATGCGACCGAAGCCGCGGCGGCCGAGGTCGTCACCTGCGTCTTCGCCCGCAAGCCCTGGCCCAAGCCGCGCGCGCCCGAGCCGGATTTCGTCGGCTGGGAGGCCCCGAACCGGTTCCTGGTCGGATACGGACTGGACCACGCGGGGGCGTTGCGCGGTTTGCCCGATATCTGCGCTCTGGATTAGTCGGCGCCGAGCAGGGCGGCGAGCACGCCCTTGCCATAACGGTCGATCTTGCTTTGGCCGACGCCGGAGATGGCGGCCAGGGCGTCCAGGGAACCCGGTTCGCGCTGGGCGATCTCGAGCAAGGTCTTGTCCTGGAAGATGACGTAGGGCGGGACGTGCTGTTCGGAGGCGCGATCGCGGCGCCAGGCGCGCAGAGTCTCGAACCGGGCGCGGACGTCGGCGTCCAGCGCCTCCACGGCCGCATTGCGATCGTTGCGGGCGCGGCGGGGGGTCGAGCGCCCGGCGTCGGCGCCCGGCGGGGTGCGGCGCACCTCGACGGCGCTCTCGCCGCGATAGACGGCGCGGACGCGGTCGGCGTCCCCCAGCCCGACCAGCGGCTTGCCGTCGTTGGGGTCTTCCAGCAGCAGGCCCTCGAACATCAGGTGGTCGAGAATGTCGCGCCAGCCGGTCGGCGCGATGTCCTTGCCGATGCCCCAGGTGGACAGGTCGCTCTCCCACGGCTGGACGTCTTTCGTCTTGCCCAGAAGGTGATCGACGATCCGGCCCTTGCCGAAGCGGCCGCCCAGGCGCTGGACCGCCGCCAGCGCCTTCTGGGCCGGGACGGTGGCGTCATAGAGGGCCGGCGGGTCGGAACAGATGTCGCAGACGCCGCAGGGGTCCGCGTCCGCCTCGCCGAAATAGCGACGCACGGCCTGGGGCCGGCACGTCGCGCCGTCCAGCATGGCGAACAGCTGGCGGGCCTTCTTCGTCTGAACCTGTTTGACCTCCTCGGCCATCGGGCGGCTGTCGAGACGGCGCAGGGTCCAGGCGATGTCGGAGGGGCCGTACAGGGTGATGCCGTCGGCGGGTTCGCCGTCGCGACCGGCGCGGCCGATCTCCTGCCAGTAGGCTTCCAGACTGCCGGGCGGGTCGGCGTGGATGACGAAGCGGACGTCGGCCTTGTCCACCCCCATGCCGAAGGCGATGGTCGCGACCATCACCGCGCCGTCCTCGGCCAGAAACCGTTCCAGGCGTTTGTCGCGCTCCGGTCCCGGCATGCCGGCGTGATAGGCGATAGCGTTGGTCCCGGCGGATTTCAGGGCGTCGGCGACCCGCTCGCAGCCGTCGCGCGATCCGCAGTAGACGACGCCGGACTGACCCTTGCGGGCGCGGACCAGTTCGATGACATGGGCGTCGGTCCTGGCGCGCGACGCGCTTTCCTTGCGGATGGCCGAGAGCTGCAGGTTGGGGCGGGCGAAACTGTCGACGAAGACGGCGGCCCCTTCCAGTTGCAGCGACCTGAGGATGTCGTCGCGGGTCCGGGCGTCGGCGGTGGCGGTGACGGCGATCCTCGGGACGCCGGGGAACAGTTCGCCCAGACGGCCCAGCGTCCGGTAATCGGGACGGAAGTCGTGTCCCCACTGACTGACGCAGTGGGCCTCATCGATGGCGATCAGGGCCAGGGGCAGGTCGCGCAGCCGGTCGGTCAGGGCGCCCGACGCCAGACCCTCGGGCGAGACGTAAAGCAGGTCCAGTTCGCCCGACTGGGCGGCGCGCAACACACTGGTGCGCTCGTCCAGAGACAGGCCGGAATCGAGGCGGGCGGCGGCGACGCCCTGTTGCTTGAGCGCCTCGACCTGGTCGGTCATCAGGGCGATCAGGGGCGAGACGACCAGGCCCAGACCGGGCCGCAGGATGGCCGGGATCTGATAGCAGACGCTCTTGCCGCCGCCGGTCGGCAGGACCGCCAGGACGTCGCGCCCGGCCATGATCTCGGCGACGACCTGGGCCTGCAGGCCGCGAAAGTCGGTGTGGCCCCAGACCCGTTCCAGCGTCTGCCGCGCGGCGTCGAGTCCGGGCGTGGTGGTGGATGAATCGGCGAGCATCGGGGGCTTGTATCAGCCCTTCCCCCATTCTTCATGGGGGAAGTGTCACGTCGGGGAGAGGGCTGCTGGCTTCAGTCCCGCAGCAGTTCGTTGACGCCGGTCTTGGCCCGGGTCTGGGCGTCGACGCGTTTGACGATGACGCAGCAGTACAGGGACGGACCGCCGTTGGGGTCGGGCAGGGCCCCGGGGACGACCACGGAATAGGCCGGGACCTCGCCGCGGAAGACCTCGCCGGTGGCGCGGTCGACGATCTTGGTCGAGGCCGACAGATAGACGCCCATGGCCAGGACGGCGCCTTCGCGGACGATGACGCCCTCGGCCACTTCGGCCCGGGCGCCGATGAAACAGCCGTCCTCGATGATGGTGGGATTGGCCTGCAGCGGCTCCAGCACGCCGCCGATTCCGACGCCGCCGGAGAGGTGGACGTTCTGGCCGATCTGGGCGCAGGAGCCGACCGTGGCCCAGCCGTCGACCATCGACCCTTCGCCGACATAGGCGCCGATGTTCACGAAGGACGGCATCAGGACGACGTTCCTGCCGACGAAGGCGCCCTTGCGCACGATGGAGCCGGGAACGGCGCGAAAGCCCGCCGCCTTGAAGTCGTTGCCGGTCCAGTCGCCGAACTTGTTCGGAACCTTGTCGTACCAGGGGCCGACGCCGGGGGCGTGGGACGACGGGCCGCGATCGCCGCCGCGCATGATCTCGTTGTCGTTCAGGCGGAAGGACAGCAGCACCGCCTTCTTCAGCCACTGATGCGTGGTCCAGACGCCGTCATCGCCGCGCGAGGCGACACGAGCCTGGCCGGAATCCAGCAGGTCGATGGCGGCCTCCACGGCCTTGCGCGTCTCGCCCTGGGTGGCGGGGGTCAGGTCGGCGCGGGCGTCCCACGCGGCCTCGATCACGGCTTCGAGCTGGGCGCGGTCGGTCATGCGGCGTCCTTCAGGGCATAGGGTTGCAGGAAATCGAGCAGGTCGGGCGCGGCGGCGTCGATCCAGTCGCCGGTTGGCAGGCCGCGACCATCGCCGATCAGGACGGTCGTCATGCCCATCGCCTTGGCGGGCTGAAGGTTCTTCGGCGTGTCCTCGAAGAAGACGGCCCGCTTCGGATCGATGTGGAAGCGTTCGACGAAGTGGCGGAACGTCGAGGGCGCGGGCTTGGGCGTCAGGTCCATGTCCTCGATGGCGAAGACGCCGTCGAACAGGCCCGTGAGACCGATGCGGTCGATCACCCGGCCGGCGTGGCAGCGCGCGCCGTTGGTGAGGACGAATTTGCGACCGGGCAGGGCGGCGACCGCCTTGGCCATGCGCGGGCTGGGCTCCAGCGTGTCCAGCGGGATGTCGTGGACCTCGCGCAGGAATTTCTCGGGGTCGACCGCATAGTTGGCCATCAGGCCGGCCAGGGTCGTGCCATGCTCGTTCAGGAACTGTTTCTGCAGCACCATGGCGTCCTCGGCGGGCAGGCCGACGGCATCGACCATGAAGGCGTTGATGCGCGCCTGGACCAGACGCATCACGCCCTGCTCCGGCGGATACAGGGTGTCGTCCAGGTCGAAGACCCAGGCGTCGATATGGGACAGGTCCAGCCTCACGCCTTCACCGATGCTCGGGTTTCGGCCCACGCCTTCACTGATGCCTGGGCTTCGGCTCACGCCTTCACCGATGCTCGGGTTTCGGCTCACGCCTTCACCAGCGTCCCGGCGCCGTATTCGGTGAACAGTTCGACCAGCATGGCGTGGGGGCGGCGGCCGTCCAGGATGACCACGGCCTCGACCCCGGCGCGGACGGCGGCCATGGCGGTCTCCAGCTTGGGGATCATGCCGCCGGACGCGGTTCCGTCGTCGATCAGGGCCTGGGCCTGCTCCACGGTCATCTGGCGGATGATGTCGCCGTTCCGGTCCAGCACGCCCTTGACGTCGGTCAGCAGCAGCATGCGCTTGGCGTTCAGCGATCCGGCGACGGCGCCCGCGACCGTGTCGGCGTTGACGTTGTAGGTCTGGCCGTCCTCGGCGACGCCGATGGGGGCGATGACGGGGACCCAGTCCTCGGTTTCCGACGCGATCAGGCCCTTGATCAGCTTGGGATCGACCCTGGTCGGTTCGCCGACGAAGCCCAGATCGACCTCGTGCTCGATCAGACTGTCGGGGTCGCGTTTGGTGCGGGTCGTCTTCTCGACGGTGAGCAGGCCGGCGTCCTTGCCCGACAGGCCGATGCCACGCACGTCGGCCTCCTTGCCGGCGACGGTGATCCAATGGGCGATCTCTTTGTTCACGGCGCCGGACAGGACCATCTCGGCCACGGCCATCGTGTCCTTGTCGGTCACGCGAAGGCCGTCGATGAAGGCGGACTTGACCCCGGCCTTGTCCAGCATGGCGCTGATCTGGGGGCCGCCGCCGTGGACCACCACCGGCAAGACGCCCATCAGGCGAAGAAGGACGACGTCGGCGGCGAACTGTTTCGCCACGGCCGTCTCGCCCATGGCATGGCCGCCGTATTTGATGACCACGGTCTCGCGGTCGTAGATCTGGATATAGGGCAGGGCCTCGGCCAGCGTTTTCGCCGTGGCCCAGCCCCGTTCCTCGGATTGCCGCTCGTTCTCGTCCATGGGCGGGCTGATAACGGCGGGGCCGCGCCGTGTCACGCGGGATAAGGGATCAGGGCGCGTCGGCGAACAGGTCGGAGGCCTGATCGAAGGCGCGGCGCAGGGCGTCGAGCGCGGCGTGAAGATCCGCATGTTCGCCGTGGCGGGCCAGATCGCCGAGCACCGACCAGACCTGGGAGACCAGCACGGGAGTGGCCGCGTCGTCATGCTGGCGATGCAGGTCGGACGTCAGGAAGGCGTCCACCGCAGCGCCTCCGTCGTCGTCGGCCGGCGCCAGACCGCAGCCGAGGCGCGCGTTCATCAGGGCGACCTCGGCCCGCCAGTCGGCCATGAACGAGGACCAGAGCATGAAATGGCGGGGCAGACCCCGGCTGGCCGCCTCGGCGTCGAGCACATGGCGCAGCCACAGGCGCAGACCCTGTTCGCGCGAAATCGGATTGCGCGCCTGAAGCGACGCCGCCACTTCGGACGGGTGACGCAGGGGGGTGACGATCAAGGCCTTGTAACCGGCCTGTTCCAGACCGGCGCGCCAGCCGGGGAAGACGCGGCACATGCGCGGGTCCTTGAGCACGATGGTTTCGGCCGCGCCGAACTCGCTGTTCAGGGCCTTGGCGATGCGGGGGTCGGCGCCGCGCGACGGGGTGAGCGGGCGCCAGTCGTTCCAGGTCGCGCCGGCCTCGGCCAGCAGGGCGTCGTCCAGGGCCATGACGACGTCGCTTTCCCAGAAGCCGCGCGGATTGTCGGCGGCGGGGGCCATCAGGGTGCGAGGCGGGGCGGCCCCCAGAAGGGTCAGCGCTCCGGCCACGGAGGATGTCCCGCTGCGATGCATGCCCAGAACGACGAGAGCCGTTTTCATGTTGGTCCGGCCCTTCGATCGCGCGGACAGTTGTTTGCCCGACACAGTGACGGCGCACAACCGAGCGCGGGCGTTTGCCAACCGCTTCAATGCCGGTAAAGCACGGTTATGGCTCTTTATCCTGTGATCATGTGCGGCGGCGCCGGGACCCGGTTGTGGCCGGCGTCGCGACCGTCGCGACCCAAGCAATTCATCCCGCTGGCGGGCGACCGGTCGCTGTTTCAGGAGACCGTGACCCGGGTGGCGTCCCTGGCGGGAGACGAGGGGCGATTGATCGTCGTGGGCGGCCTGCGCCACCGCGAATGGATCGTCGAGCAGCTGGACGAACTGCAGATCGAGGCCCAGGTGCTGCTGGAGCCGGAAGCGCGGGATTCCGCCGCCGCCATGGCCGCCGCCGCGGCCTGGGCCGAGCGCCGTGATCCGCAGGCGGTGATCGCCTTCGTCGCCTCCGATCATCACATTCCCGACCACAAGGCGTTTCGCAAGGCCGTGACCGAGGCTGCGGCCGGCGCGGCCGACGGGCGGATCGTGACCCTGGGCGTGACCCCGTCGGAAGCATCCCAGGCCTATGGCTACATCAAGCCGTCGGGGCGCGGACTGTCGGCGGTCGACGCCTTCGTCGAGAAGCCCGACCGGGCCCAGGCCCAGACCTATATCGACGCCGGTTATCTGTGGAACAGCGGCAATTTCATCGTTTCGGCCGCGGCCCTGATCGAGGAACTGTCGGCGCATGCGCCGGCGGTGCTGAAGGCGGTGCGCGCGGCCCTGCCGGCCGAGGACGCGGGCAGGGTCCAGGCCCTGGGCGCGGCGTTCGCGGGTTCGCCGCGCATCTCCATCGACTATGCGGTGATGGAGAAGACCGTCCGCGCCTCGGTGCTGGAGGTCGATTTCGCCTGGTCCGACCTGGGCGCATGGGACGCCATCGCCGCATCCGGCGAGGGCGGCACGGGCCAGCATATCTTCGAGGACGCCGAGGGTTGTCTGGTGCGGGCGCCGGACGGCGTTCTGGTGGCCGCGCTGGGCGTTCGCAACCTGGCCATCGTGGTCGAGGACGATGCGGTGCTGGTCTGTGACCTGGCCCAGGCGCAGGGCGTCAAGAAGGTGGTCGAGCGGATCAAGGCGGTTTCGCCGCGCCACCTCGATTTCGCGGCGCCTCCGGCGGAGGCCCTGGCCGAGGGCGCGGCGCGCTTCGCCGACTGGATGCGGCTGAAGGCCCTGCCGATGTGGTCCAGCCTGGGTCAGTCGTCTGACGGCGCCTTCGCCGAGGTGCTGTCGCTGGAAGGACGGCCGATGAGCCTGTCCCGACGAGCGCGGGTCCAGGCCCGCCAGATCTACGTCTACGCCAACGCCGGGCGAAACGGTTGGCAGGGGCCGTGGCGCGACATCGTGGAGCGGGCTCTGACCCGGCTCTATGCCGACTATCTGAGGCCCGACGGCCTGTGCCGGACGACCCTGACGGCGGAGGGCGCGCCGCTGGACGACACGGCCTATCTGTACGATCAGGCGTTCGTCCTGTTCGCCCTGTCGGCGGCGAAAAGCGCGGGGATCGACGATCCCACGCTGGAGAGCCGGGCGGTGACGCTGCGCGACGCCCTGCTGGCGGGCGCGCCTGCGTCGGGCGGCCTGATCGAGGCCGGCGACCACCCCTATCAGTCCAACGCCCACATGCATCTGCTGGAAGCCTGCCTGGGCTGGGAGGCGGCCGGAGGCGACGCGGGATGGACAGCCCTGGCCGACCGGGTGGTCGACCTGGCCATGACGCGGTTCATCGATCCCGAAGGCGGGTTCCTGAGGGAGTTCTTCGGCCCCGACTGGGCGCCGGCCGACGGCGAGGACGGTCGCCTGGTGGAGCCGGGTCACCAGTTCGAATGGGCCTGGCTGCTGGCGCGGGTCGGTCGCGCGCGGGGCCGGGCGGACATCACCGCAGCGGCGCAGCGCCTGTATGTCGCCGGACGCCGGGGCGTGGCGGAGCGGCCCATGATCGCCATGGACGCGATGAACGACGACGGAACGGTGCGCAGCCGGCGGGCCCGCCTCTGGCCGCAGACCGAATGGCTGAAGGCCTCGCTGATCCTGGCGGAGAGCGCCGCGGACGGGGAGCGACAGCGGCTGATCGAGGACGCGGCGGCGGCGCTTCGGGCGTTGTGGCTGTATCTGACGCCGGACGGCCTGTGGCGCGACAAGCATCTGCCGCAGGGTGGATTCATCGACGAGCCCGCGCCGGCCAGTTCCTTCTATCACATCGCCGCCGCCTTCAGTCAGCTGGCGGACACGGGCCGCGCTCAGGGCCTGCGCGGACTGGAAGATGTCGCGTTGAGGTAGGCCGGTCGGACGAATATCACCACGAGTTGTTCGTCAGGATACCAGCCCCGCTTGTGACAGCCCGATCATCGTCTAGGGTTGTTTTATCTGTAAGCAGAGTGCGACCGACATGACCGCTGCCCTGGCGCTTCAAGACCTGGATGTCTCTTCGGGCGCGACCCGTGTTTTCGGGACGGAGGGCCGGGTCGCTTTCGGCGATGTGGGCGGCTATGCGCCCTGCGGCTGCTGCGGCGGCTTCCATGCCGTGTTCGAAGAGGGCGGCGGGCCGATGAGCCTGCTCAACGGCGATGAACGGGGCGGCGTCGGCCCCAACGGAAAGCTTTCGCTGACGCCGGGCGGGGCCGCTTTGACCCTGACCCGCGCGAGCCTGACCTGGGGGTCCAACATCGGCGAGGCGGCCAACATCAGCTTCGCCTTCCGCTCCACGGCGCCGACGACCATGCCGGACGACACGGCGGATTTCAGCCAGTTCAGCGCAGCCCAGATTTCCGCAACCCTGGTGGCGCTCTCGTCCTGGTCGGATGTCGCCAATATCACCTTCAGTCGGGTCCGACCCTCGGCCGGCCTGGACGGCGTCGCGGACGAATATTCCAACACGGCCGTGATGCTGTTTGGGAACTACGGATCGGGTGCGGAAGGCGCGGCGGCATTCGCCTATCTGCCGGGTTCTCGAACAACGACCTCGAACAGCGGCGACGTGTGGGTCAACAGCAACTCGTCCTCCAACGCCAATCTGTCGCTGCTCGGCTATGGGCTGCAGGTTCTGGCGCACGAGATCGGCCACGCGATCGGTCTGTCGCATCCGTCCGACTACAACGCCGGCGCCGGGGTGAGCATCACCTACTCGGCCAACGCCAGCTATTTCGAGGACAGCCGCCAGTACACGATCATGAGCTATTTCAACGAAGGGAACACCGGAGCCGCCTTCGGCTCCGGGCGATACTCTTCGGCCCCGCTTCTGGACGATATCGCGGCGGCTCAACGGCTGTACGGGGCGAACCTGACGACCCGCACCGGGGATACGACCTACGGGTTCAACTCCAACGCCGGACAGGCCTGGTTCAGCGCGGCATCGGCGTCGTCGGCCCTGATCTTCGCGGTCTGGGACGCCGGCGGCGTGGATACGTTCAACTTCTCCGGCTACGGCAACAATCAGGTGATCGACCTGCGCCAGGGAGGCTTCTCCAGCGTCGGCGGATTGATCGGCAATGTGTCGATCGCCATCGGCGCCGTGATCGAGAATGCGATCGGCGGCGCCGGATCGGAAATGATCTTCGGCAATGGCGGGAACAACGTCATCACCGGCGGCGGCGGCAACGACACCATCGAGGGCGGCGCCGGCCAGGACACGGTGGTGCTGTCGGGCTCTCGCGCCCAGTACAGTATGGCGGCCGTGGCCTATGGCTACCAGTTCAACGGCCCGGGCGGATCGGTGATCGTCTATAACGTCGAAGCGATCCGCTTCAGCGACCAGACGATGGCTCTGGCCGCGGCGCCGCAGATTCGTCTGTCAGGCGACATCGGCGACAATGTGCTGACTGGCGGGGCCTTCGGCGATCTGCTCAGCGGACTGGGCGGGGCGGACACGCTCTACGGCCTGGGCGGCGACGACATTCTGAACGGCGGAATCGGCAACGACAGCCTGTATGGCGGGGACGGAGACGACGTCCTGGTCGGCGGCGCGGGGGACGATCTGCTGGACGGCGGCGCCGGCGTCAACCGGGCCGACTATTCCGAGGCGCCGGGCGCGGTCAGCGTTTCGCTGGCGACCGGCCGCGCGACCGGCGCGGCGGGCAACGACACCCTGGTCAGGATTTCCCATGTCACCGGCACGGCGTTCAGCGACGCCCTGGTCGGCGACGGCGCGGCCAACATCCTGATCGGCGGCGGCGGAGCCGATGTCATCTACGGGGGCGGCGGCAACGACGTCATTCAGACCGGCGACGGCGCGCCGACGGGCGGAGCGCCCGACATCATCAAGGGCGCCGCGCTCGCCAACGGCAACATCGCCTCGGCCGTGTCGGTGGACGGCGGCTTCGACCTTCTGCCGCAGGCGGACGTGGCCGACAGCGCGACGATCGCTCACGCCACCGTGGTCGGGTACGCCCACGCCGGGACCGAATACTATGTGTTCACTGCCGTCGCAGGCGGTCAGGTGACGCTGGATATCGACAACGCCACGTTCGACAGCACGCTGAGGCTGTTCAACGACGCCGGCGTCGAACTGACGGCGAACGACGACAACAACCCTGACGGCGGCGAGCGGACGGATTCGCAGTTGACCTTCATCGCCGCGCGATCCGGCATCTACTATGTCGCCGTGGGACAGTGGGAGTCCGGGTCGGGCGCCGACTTGGTGTCCACCACCCTGCCGGCCGGCGGAACCTATACGCTGCATGTGTCGGTCGAAAACCACCCCGTGACGCCCCTGAGCTATGTGGGTTCCCGGCTGTTCGGCGAGAGCGGCGACGACCAGCTCATGGGCGGATCGGCCGACGATTTTCTGACCGGAGGAGCCGGCAACGACGTGCTGAACGGCGGTGCGGGCATCGACTCGGCGGTCTATTCGGGGCTGCGTCTTCAGTATGCCGCCAGCTCGACCTCGGTCAGCGGCGTCGGCGACGGGGTCGACAGCCTGATCGCGATCGAGAACGCCGTGTTCGTCGACGGCGCCCTGACGTTCGATCCGACCAGCCTCTACGCCCAGGTCATGCGCCTCTACAGCGCGGCTCTGAACCGTACGCCTGACCAGGCGGGGCTGGAGGGCAATGTGGCGTCGCTGTCGACCATCACCCTGTCGCAACTGGCCAGCGGGTTCGCGGGCTCTCCCGAGTTCCAGGACCGCTACGGAGCGCTGGGCAACCAGGCCTATGTCGAACAGCTTTACCGGTTCGCCCTGGGGCGCGAAGGCGATGCGGCGGGTGTCGCGGGCTGGACCGATCTGTTGAACAACGGCACCAGCCGCGGGGACGTGCTGGTGGGTTTTTCGGAAAGCGCCGAAAACCAGTCGCGGACGGCGGCCACGCTCAACGCCGGACTGTGGATTCCGGACGCGGAGGCGATGATCATCGCCCGGCTGTACGACGCGACGCTGGACCGGCTGCCGGATCCGGCAGGCCTCGCCGGCTGGGTGGCGGCGCTGGACGGCGGCATGCCCCTGGACCAGATCGCAGGCGCCTTTGTCGGATCGGCCGAGTTCCAGCAGCGCTACGGCGCCCTGTCGAACCAGGCCTTCGTCGAACAGCTGTACCGGTTCTGCCTCGACCGTGAAGGCGAACCGGCGGGCGTCAACGGCTGGGTCAACCTGCTGAACTCGGGAACGAGCCGGACGTCGGTGGTGATCGCCTTCTCAGAGAGCCCCGAACATATCGGCCTGACCGCGCCGTTTTGGTCGGGCGGCATCCGCTACGCCGGCTATGCGGGCGCGCCGCTCGAGGACGTGGATGGCAAGGATATGGCCGCCCAGGTTTCGCCGCTGGCCGATCCTGTCGCCATCAGTGTGCATATCGACGACGCCGCCAACGACGACTTCCTGTTGCCGGGAACCGGTGACGCGACCGGCCCGGACGGCTCCGGCCTCGCGGCGTGGCCCGATGCTTTCGACGTCGCGGTCGTCCAGGCGTCAGCGTTCGATGGGTTCGAACCGGCGTCACTGCTCGACGCAGGGTTGATCGACGCTGGCCTGATCGACGTGGGCCATGCCGTTCCCGGCGTTCACGCCGACTGGATGTAGGCGGCGCTGCGGCGCCGGATCGCCGCGCCGGCGGAGATCAGGCCCTGTGGCGGTCGATCTCGTGCTTCAGCACGGCGGCGGCGGTCGTCCGCAGCGGGGTCTTCGCGGACCAACCGTAGCGTTCGCGGAACTTGTCGAAGAGGCCTTCGGCGCGCGGGACGTCCGAGGGCCGCATACGGTCCGGTGCGGGCATCGCCTGGATCGGCCGGCCTGATTCCTCGACCAGTGCGTCCAGGATGGCGCGAATGGCGACCGGCCGGCCCGAGCCGACGTTGAAGACCTCGAACGGGGACGTAAGGCCGTCGTCGCCGATGACGGCCAGATAGGCCTCGATGACGTCATCGACGTCGCTGAAGTCACGCACCGCGTCCAGATTGCCGACCTGGATCGCGTCGCCTCCGTCGCGCAGGGCGCGGGCGATCTGGGCGGCGAAGCTGGGGGCGACGAACCGCTCGTCCTGACCCGGACCGGTGTGGTTGAACAGGCGCAGGACGATCGCGGACAGGCCATCACCGACCATGTCGGCGAGCAGGTATTCGCAGGCGGCCTTGGTCCGGGCGTAGGGCGACTGGGGCGCCAGGGCCGAGGTCTCGTCGCGCGGACCCTCGTTGAAATGGCGACCGTACACCTCGGCGCTGGAGGCGAAGATCAGCCGTGCGGGATCCGGCAGGTCGCGCATCGCCCCGGCCAGGGCGCGGGTGCCGTCGAAATTGACGTTCCAGACCGTGTCCTGGGTCACGCTGCCGTCGCCGACGGACGACATGGCGGCCAGATGCACGACCGTGGTCGGACGGAAGTCCGCGACGACCCGCGCCAGCGCAGGGCCGTCGGTCAGATCGACCGCGGCGGGATCGTTCGTCCCGTTCGGCCCGACCAGCCCCATGACGACGGCGGAGGAGGCCTCCAGCCGTTGCATCAGCCGCGAGCCGACAAAGCCCGCCGCCCCGGTCACCAGGATCCGGGCCGCCGCGTCAGCGGCCACCGGCCTCAGGCTCCGGCTCCGGCCTTCCGGTGCCGGGCCAGGTCGGCGTCGACCATCTCGCCGATCATCTGCTCCAGCGTGATCTCCGGGGTCCAGCCCAGCTTGTTCCTGGCCTTGTCCGCGTTGCCGTGCAGCACCTCGACCTCGGCCGGGCGCATGAAGGCCTGGTCGATGTGGATGTATTTGTCGGGGTTCAGATCGACGTGGGCGAAGGCGGCCTCGACGAAGGCGCGGACGCTGACCGTGCGGTTGGTCGCCACGACATAGTCGTCGGCCTGGTCCTGTTGCAGCATCAGCCACATGGCGCGGACATAGTCCTTGGCGTGACCCCAGTCGCGGGTCGCGTCCATGTTGCCCATGCGCAGTTCGGTGGCGAGACCCAGCTTGATGCGGGCGACGGCGTCGGTGACCTTGCGGGTCACGAACTCCAGGCCGCGCAGGGGGGATTCGTGATTGAACAGGATGCCGGACGAGGCGTGCAGGCCGAAGCTCTCACGGTAGTTGATCGTCATCCAGTGGCCGAACAGCTTGGCCACGGCGTAGGGCGAGCGCGGATAGAAGGGGGTGGTCTCGCTCTGGATCGGCTCCTGGATCAGACCGTACATCTCGGATGAGGAGGCCTGGTAGAAATGGGCCTTGGGCGCTTCGAGGCGGACGGCCTCCAGCATGTTGACGACGCCGACGCCGGTGGCCTGTGAAGTCAGGACCGGCTGGTCCCAGGAGGTCTTCACGAAGGACTGGGCCGCCAGATTGTAGACCTCGTCAGGCTGGACGTCGCGGATGATGCGGGCCATGCCGCCCAGGTCCAGCAGGTCGCCATCGACCACCTCGACCTGATCGGTGATGCCCAGCCAGTCCAGCCGGTGCGTCGCCATGCCGAAATGGCTGGAGCGTCGGGCGATGCCGACGACACGATAGCCCTTGCCCAGCAGCAGTTGCGACAGATAGGCGCCGTCCTGTCCGGTGACGCCCGTGATCACTGCGCATTTCTTGGTCATCTGGTCTCAGCCTCGGTCCACGTTCGGATGACCCTTAGCGGGATCGAACGGGGGCCGACAACCGGTTTGATCATCGCGGAGGCGTGTGATTCCTGACAAATTTCAATGGCGGTGGACTTTGCGCAACGCTCGCCCGAAAAGGAGCGCCGCCCATCGGCGGGTGTGAAGGGGTCCAGCGTGGTTCAAGACGTTTTCCAACCGGTCGCGCCCCTGCCCGCGCCGGCCCGCGGCGACTGCATCTTCTACCATACGATGGAGTATCCCGACGGCGAGGTGAACCAGGGCCTGTGGGACATACGCGGCCTGTTCGACGGCTATATCGGCGCCTATCCGATCGCGGGAAAGTCGGTTCTGGACGTCGGCGCGGCCTCGGGCTTCCTGACGTTCGAGGCCGAGAAGGCCGGGGCGGTCGTCACGTCGCTGGAGGCGCGTTCGGCCATCGATTTCACCCAGGTGCCCCATGCGGGCAGCGGATACCTTAATGACCGGGCCCGGTTCATCGAGGAGACCGACGAGATCCTGCGACGCCTGAAGAATTCCTACTGGTACTCGTGGCGGCGCCTGGGCAGCCGGGCGGACGTCGTTTATGCGCCGCTGGACCAGCTGTCGAAATGGGACCGGCGTTTCGACGTGGTCATCGCCGGCGCCGTCACCGAACATCTGTCGGACCCGGTGACGGCGATCGGCAACCTGTCGGTGCTGGCGCGCGAAGCGGTCATCATCGCTTTCGATCCCGTGGTCGACAGCGACGACCTGACGCTGACGGCGGGGCCGAACTGGACGGACCTGCGGCCCCGGGCCGACCACACCTGGTATTTCCTGTCGCGGGGCCTCTATCGCCGGGTGTTCGAGAACCTGGGATTCGACGTGTCATTCGTCGATTCCTACGCCATTCCGCTGTTCGCCGGGGTGACGGAGCCGGCGCGGCGCACGACGGTGGTCGCGACGCGACGAAAGTAGACGCAGGGCCGGAAAGGCGCCGGGCGCCGAAGGTCCGGTCTTAATCGCGGCCGTGACGCGCCTGGAGGCGAATTCCGGTTGCCCAAATCCCCCGGTTGGGGCTCCCTGTCCCGACCCCATGCGCCGACCGCGTCGGCCGAGCGAAGAACGAGTATCATGAATCAAACCAGTCGCGTCGCCCAGCCCGCATCCCCGGCCCGCATGTCGCAGGAGGAGTTTCACAAGCGTCAGGAAGCCGCCGTCGCGTCCCGCCAAGACCTCACGCAATTCACCCCGCTGGAGCCCTGGGGCCTGCCCGAGAAGTCGGACTGCGTCTTCTACCACTCGATCGATCTGCCCGATGGGGAGAGCATTGAGGCGGCGTGGGATATCCGCGGCCGCTTCGACCAGTACATCGGCGACTATCCGATCAGGGGCAAGTCGCTGCTGGACGTCGGAACGGCGTCGGGTTTCCTCAGCTTCGAAGCCGAGAAGGCGGGGGCGACGGTGACCTCGCTGGACGCCCTGACCGGCCGTGAGTTCACGCAGATTCCGTCAATAGACAGTCTTTACCACACGAGCCGACAAGCCTTTATTGACGCTACGAACGCGTATCTCAGAATGTTGAGGAACTCATACTGGTATTCATGGAATAAACTGAATAGCAGAGCAGAGGTTGTGTACGCCCCGCTGGCCGATCTTCCGTTCTGGGACCGCAAATTCGACGTCGTTCTGGCCGGAGCCATCACTGAGCATCTGTCCGATCCGGTAACTGCCGTCGGAAATCTGACCGGGTTGGCGCGCGAGGCCGTGATCATTGCGTTCGACCCGGTCACCGACAGCGAGGAGATGACATTGACGGCATTTCCGACCTGGAAAGATACCCGGCCGGAGAATGCTTACACTTGGTATTCGGCTTCACGCGGCCTCTATCGGCAGCTTTTCGAGAACGTCGGTTTCGACGTGGAATTTCTCGACAGTTACGCTATTCCTACGTTCCAGGGTCCGGATACGCTGGAGAAACGCACGACCGTCGTGGCGCGTCGCCGCCAGGCCTGACGGCCCGCGCCGATCTCCGTGTGATCCCCCTGACGGCTCAGCCGCCGGGGGCCGGTCCGCGCTAAAAAAGCGCCCTTTCGACGATCATGGCAGGATGCGCCGGTTGCGCCAGCCCTGCAGTCCATCGACGCGGGTCAGGGGACCTTCGGGCGGCAGGGACAGGATGGCGGGCCGCTCCATCTCGAGCAGCCAGCCGGCGTCGCCGAGCAGGTCGAACAGCCGGCCCTCGATCTGGCGGCTGTGGGTGCCGATGACCAGATAGGCGACCTTGTCGTTGAGCGTCTCGAGGCACGCCTCGATGACGTCAACCTCGCCGCCCTGGATGTCGATGTGGACCAGGTCGATCCGGTCATGGTCGGCGGCGATCTGGGCCAGCGGCACCATCGGCAGGACATCGAACTGTCCGCTGGCGACGGCCTCGTCGCGCTGTTCCTCGGTCGCGCCGAACACGGGTTCCAGGCCCCAGGAACCGCCGGCGTGATCCTGTTTGGGGAACAGAGCCACGCCTTCCTGGCCGGCCGCGATCCCGTTGACGATCGTCCACTGGTCGTCGGTGAAGCCGTTGCGCGCCAGCGCCTCATGGGCGAATTCGACATGGCCGACGTCGCCCTCGACGCCGATGACGTGAACCTCGCGCCCCGTGCTGCGCGCGGCGGCTCCCATGTTGTTCATCCAGCAACCCCAGCCGCAGCCGAGTTCGATCATGGTGAAGCGGGATCCGCTGAGGTCGACGGCGCGAAGCGCGGCGCCCCATTCGGCGATGTCGGCATGCCAGTTCGACGGCAGCGGCACGGGTTCAACCGTCCCGGCCTTTTCGGTCAGGATCGGCGGAAAGATCTTGGGATCGACCGCCACGCCGAGGAAGTTGACGACCATGCCCTCCTGCGCCGGCGGACTGTCGACCGCATAGCGCTGGATGACGTCCTGGGCGTCGAAGCTGGTGTTGTAGTGCCAGAACGGACTTTTCATACGTGCTCCAGGGATCGCGACGGCGTCCTGCTGAATGCGTTCCGTCCCCGGAAACGCACGGGGCGCGCCATCCCGGGGATGCCGCTGGTCGAGGGCCTTATGCCGTCTCCCGTACAGGAACGGAAGCCGTCACGAAGGTAAACGCTTCCAGCAGATCGGCCCGGGCCTGAAGGTTCGAGGCGCGGGCGTAACCGAGCGCGCTCAGGCCCAGGGCGAAGTCGCGGGTGTCGTCATCGGGCATGGTCCATTCGCCCTCGATCTCGATCGTCAACCGGCAATGACCCTCTGCTCCGACATGGCCCCGAAGCTTGAAATAGCGCTGCTCGTTGATCTCCGGCCCGGTCAGGGTGCTGAACTCCGACTGTCGGGCATCGCCCAGAACGACCGTCGCAGTGGACGCGCCGAACCAGGGCGTGATCCGCAGGCCGATATAGACGTTGATCGGCTCGCCCTCCGGCAGTTCGGTGCGGAAGACGATCTCGGCGAACTTGCCCTGCATCCAGACGCCGAAATGCTCGGGGGCGTAGAAATGGTCGGCGATCATGAAACGCGTCGGGTTCGAGACGTAGCGCGTCAGGGCCATGCGGGTGCTGGCCAGGTCGCCCGGGCGGAACTGGGCGCCCTCCGGCAGCAACGGATAGGTCGCGACCACCAGCGGCAGATGCTCGTGGGCGTGGATCTGGTCCACGAAGGTCCGGGCGACCTCGGCCCATCCGCGGGGAACGAAATTCTCGGCGATGTTCTGGCGTCGGGCGGCCAGATAGTCGCGGTCCTGGATCATTCGGCCGATGACGGCGACGCCGTCGTTGACGTTCTGGGGATCGACATAGTCGACGAAGTCGCCGCCGACCTCGGGGATGGACGAAGTGCTCGATGCGACGCACGGGGTGCCGTGCATCAGGCTTTCGCCGACCGGCAGGCCCCAGCCCTCGACGAAGCTGGTGAAGATCGTGAACAGGCTTTCCTTGTAGACGGCGTTCAGTTCGGCGTCGGTCAGGTCGTGAACGATATGCACGCGGCCGCCCAGATACTGGGTGCCGTCCAGCAGGTCCATCAGGCCGCTGACGCGCCATCCCTTGCGGCCGACGAAGACCAGATCGGGCACCTCGACGCCATCGGCGATCAGCTTGCGCCAGACATTGATGACATAGGCGTGGTTCTTGCGGCCCTCGACCGTGGAGACATAGGCGACGAACTCGCGCCCGCGAAGGCGCTGGAGCGAGGCGGGCCAGCTCTGCACCGACGTCGGCGGGCCGGTCAGGGAGTGGGCCAGCGGCACCGTCGCCGTGGGGATCTTGCGCCCGCCGTTGTCGGCCAGGAATTTGTCCAGCGTGATCCGGGTGAAGTCGGAAATGGTCAGCATGAAGTCGCAGACCAGGCAGATCTCGCTCAGCGATGTCGAGAAGTCCCGGACCAGATTGGCGTCGCAGTATTCCGGGTGCGAGATGGGGATGATGTCGTAGATGTAGGCCGCGAGCCGCGCGCCGGCGCGCTTGGACGGCAGGTACCGGTCGACGGTGTTTCCCAGCCCCCAGAAGGCGCCGAGTAGAATGACGTTGTTGCCCGCCCCGGCCTTGACCGCGGTCGCGTTCTGTTCGCAGGCTGACAGCATGCGTTTCAGTTCGGGATGATCGACGCGGCTGCCCGAGGCATAGTCGATCAGCCGTTTCAGATCGCCGGCGTCCAGCAGCCAGAACGCGCCTTCCGGAAGGGCTCCGGTGAAGTCCGTCAGGATGAATCCGGCGTCGAAATCCTCCATCGCCATGACTTCCATGGCGATCCCGGCCTGAACCCGCTGGATTCCCGACATGGTCGTGTGGTGCTTCAGATAGCCGAACAGATCCTGGACCGAGAACAGGTTCCGATGGCCCGCTTCCTGCGGCGTCGACGTCTTCTGGATCTCCAGCCGCTGGGACTGAACCTCGCCATCGAGGTCAAGGGCGGGATCGCGCTGGGCGGCCTCCAAAAAGGCCTGGATCGCCGCGCCCGGGCGTCCGTTCACCTTCAGCATGTGCGCCAGATGCACCCAGGGGTCGGCGTCTTCAGGCATCAGCGTCGCCGCCGTCCTGTAGGCGCCGTCGGCGTCGTCGATACGGCCGGCCTCCTTCAGGACGTGGGCGAACTGCACCCACAGCGGGCCGTCGTCAGGATGAGCCGCCAGGTGCAGGCGATAGGCGTCCGCCGCCTTGGCCCATTCGCGGGCGTCGCGCGACCGATTACCCAACTCGCGATGATTGGTTGGCTTGGACCAGGCCACGGATGACTCCTGAATTCTGAGATCGGTCGTCAACCCCGGTTGATCGGACCTAAGCGCTTAGTAGTGCGAGCAAAAATCTTGTCTACCCCGATTATCTGATGAATCTCGACAGATCCGGTCGGCGGGCGCCATCGACCCCCGCCGAGCAAAGCGATAAACGCGGAGCGATCGTTCGCCGCTGAGTGTGTGCATGCCAGATTCGCCGAGCAAGAGCTCGCCTCCGTCGTCGCGGACCGCCCCGCGCGCCAAATCGAACGCCGCCCATGTGCGCGCGTTCTACAGGCTCGCCAACGACCGGGATCCGGAAACCGCAGCGGCGGTGGCCAGTTTCAAGGGTCTGGGCATCGACGACCTTGCTCGCATCTTCTTCGGATCGCAGGAGTTCGAGGGTCGGCTTCTGCCCGCGCTTCGGGCGGGCCATGGCGTCTGGAACGAAGACGACACGCCCGACGAAAAATTGGTGGCCTGGGCGGCGCGGACCCTGCCGCTCACGCCTGCGGGCGCCGAAAGGGTCGGGCAGTCCGGCTGGTCGTGGCCGGCGCTCTACCTGGCCCTCCTCGGCGACAGCCGGTTCCGCGAGACCCTGGGCCCCGCGGCCGTGCTGGAGCCGCTGGTCCTGACGACGCTCGAGCGGCTGTGCGGCGTCGAAGGCAGTCTCGAGTACGCCGACAGGGACTGGGTGCGGGGCTGGGCGCGGTCCCGCGCGCCGCACGCCGGGCCGTTGCGGATCGAGATCTGGATCGACGGAACATTCTGCGTCGCCGGTCTGGCCGATGGCTTCCGTCGCGTCATCCAGGACCAGCGTGGAGGCGACGGCCTCGTCGGCTTCGAAATCAGGCTGCCGCCGCGCGCGGCGTCCGACCGGCCGGTCGAACGGGTCGAGGCGCGCGCCGGCCCGGAGCGGACCCTGATCGGCAGCCTGGAGCGTTCGCACCGGGCGGCGGAGACGGCGCGGGTTCGGGAGCTCCATTCCGAACTCGCCGGCATTCGCGCCGTGCTGGAGCGACTGGAAAGCCAGCTGCCCGCCATGCTTTCGCAGGAAGGCCATCCACTCGCGGATTACGGTGACTATTTCGACAGCTGGTATCGGAATGCGGTCCTCACGCGCGGCGACGCGACGCGGTTCGCCGTCTGGGTCGATGCGGGGCCGGCGTCGGATCGCGAACTGCAGGAGGCCATGTTCAGCCTGCTGCCGCAACTGAGGGCCGGGGATCATCTCGTGCTGGCCGTCGTCTCGCGCCAGGCCGCCTTTGCTCAGGATATCGCCAATCGCGCACGCCTTTTGTCGGAAGCGGAAGTCGCCCTGATCGTTTCGGACGCCGAGGACGTCGCCACGCGAATGGCCGGCGCCTCCGCGACCCTGGCCGGGACCGACGTGTTGCTGCTGACCGACGGACAGAGCGTCCTGTCGGGCGCGGCGCTCGCGGCGATCGCGCGGACCCTGTCCGAAAGCCCCTACGTGCAGGCCCTCTATTTCGACGAGGACGCCCTCGACCCGCTGGATCAGGCCGAGCCCCGCGACAGGCGGCACGTGAGCCCCGTCCTTCGCCCCGGCTATGATCGCGACCTGTTGCTGCAGACGCCCTATGTCGGCCGGACCCTGGCCGTCCGCAGCGCGACGGCCGACCGCCTGGGCCTGCGTGAAGGCTGCGGCGGCGGGCACGGCAGTGATCTTCTTCTGCGTCTGGGCGGTCTGCCGGCGGCGGTCGGGCATCTCGCCCGCGTCCTGGTCACGCGACAGGCCCCGGCGGCGACGGATGCGGCGGCGTGGAGCCTCTGCGTCGAGCGTGTCCTGTCCCAGCTGGATCCTCCGGTCGGGCGGGTCGAAGCCCACGACGACATCCTGGGCGCGGTGGCGCCCGGGGCGGTCAGGGTGCGCGCTCCGCTGGCGACCGACCTGCGCGCCAGCGTCATCATTCCCACACGAGACAGACTCGATCTTCTGAAACCCTGTATCGACAGCATTCTGGAGCATCGGCCGTCGAACCAATGCGGCCTGGAGCTGATCGTCATCGATCATGAGAGCCGCGAGCCCGATACCCTGGCCTATCTGGCCGGCCTCGCCTCGCGCGGTCTGGCGACGGTCCTGCCCTATGAGGGCGTGTTCAACTGGGCGCTGATGAACAACCTCGCCGCCGCCGAGGCGACCGGCGACGTGCTGCTGTTCCTGAACAACGACACGGTCGTCGTGTCGCCGGACTGGCTCGACGAACTGGCCTCCCAGGCCATGCGCCCCGAGGTCGGGGCCGTCGGATGCCGGCTGATCTATGCCGACGGCACGATCCAGCATGCCGGATTTCTGGCCCGGGGCAGGGCGCCGGATTTCCTGATCCACGACGGCGTCGGAACGCCAGGATCGGACGGAGGCTATCTGGGTCGTCATGCCCTGTTGCACGCAAGTCCCGTCGTGACGGGGGCCTGTATGGCGATGCGCACCGCCCTGTTCCGGTCGCTCGGCGGGTTCGACGCCGCGAACTTCCCCCTGGAAGGCAATGATGCGGATCTGTGTTTCCGGGTCAGGGCCGAAGGGCTTTCGGTGATCTATGATCCCTACGCCACCCTCTATCATCTGGAATCCAAGAGCCGGGGCTTCAGCACGGACGGCGCGGACCGTGCGGCCTCGCTGGCGGCGCAGGCGCTGCTGCGGAGCCGATGGGGCGAGGCCTTCGGGGAGGACGCCGGGTTCAACCTCCATTTCGATCGCACCGGCCGCCCGTTCGAACGGCTCAGGCCGCCGCCGGCCGAGAATTTGGTGGCCCCGGGCGGGACGGGCCGGATAGATGACTGACCGCCATTCTCAGGTTGACCGCCATGTCTCGTAGGCCCGCACCCTTGACCACAGCGCTCGCGACCGGCGACGCGCTCGAACGCCCGACCGTCGCACCCGCCGCGGTTGCGGGCGTCGGCCCCGCGCAGACAAATCGGCCTTCAGCCCCGGTCGAGGAGATGATGGACGAGCGGTTCTGGCGCGAGACCTTCCCTGAGCTGTCGATCGGCGAACTGTTCAAGGGCGAGTTCGAGGTCAACGCCCTGGGGTCCGAACGCGACCGGCTGGTCGCCGAACGGATGCAGGTCGAAGGCTATTTTCAGGAGGCGGACCCGACCCTGATCGATCTGTCGCAGCGTCTGTCGACCGCGATCGATCGCGCGTATTCCCTGGGCATCCCGCCGGTCTTCATCTTCCTGTTCGACGAGGCCTGGGCGGCCTTCTATCGCCAGCACGCGGCGCTGGCGGCCTTCCTGGGGCCGGACTATCGCGTTCTGCCGGACTTCTGGGCGTGGCGCGTCGATCCGAAGGCGGGTCAGGCCGGGTGGCGGCCTCACCGCGACAAGGGCTGGGCCTCGCTTCGCGCCGACGGGTCGCCCAAGTCGCTGACGGTCTGGATTCCCCTGACCGAGGCGACTCCGCTGAACGGCTGCATGTACATGCTCCCGGCCAATCGCGATCCGGTCTACGGCACGCAGCAGGATCAGAAATTCCAGGTCGACTACCCCAGCATCCGCGCCCTGCCGGGCAAGCCGGGCGACTATCTGTGCTGGAACCAGGCCGTTCTTCACTGGGGCGCGCAATCCAGTCAGTTCGGCGGCGCGCCGCGGATGAGCATGGCCCTGGAGTTCCAGCGCGCCGACGAACCCGCCTTCAACGAGCCCCTGATCCCGACGCTGGCGGTGCTGGCCTTCGCCGATCGCCTGAAGCTGACCGGCAAGCAGATCCTGCAGTACAGGCATATGTATCCGCTGCCGCCGGTGATGCAGGAACTGGCCGAGCGCCTGCTGCGCTGAGGCCGTCCGGCCCCGCCGCCCTGGCGATCAGCGCGACAGCGGCTGCAGCGCCAGGGCGGCCAGGAACGCCGGATCCGGCAGGTCGGCCTCGGAATGGGCCAGCACATACCAGTTGAGCCCCGGATGCCACCACGGACAGGCGCGGACGGCCAGGCCGGCTTCGGCGGCGATCCGCTCGATCCGCTCGGGGCGGAAGGTGACGCATTCGGGATAGACCCAGTCGGAGGTGTCCGGGTCGAACTGCGGCTGTTCCTCGCCGACCATCCAGTTGACGACGATCAGGCCGCCGGGGGCGAGGCTGGCGCGAAACGATTCCAGCGCGCGCCGCGAGGCCGCCTCGCCGGTGTGCGAGAAGATCGACTGGGCGATGATATAGTCGAACTGGGTCCCGAACACGTCGGTGCGATAGTCGGTGTTGTGGTCGAAGCGCGGGGCCTTCACCCGCCGGGCGTCCTCGCCCAGTTCACGGGCGAACCCGTCGTCGATCAGCCAGGGCTCGGGCTCGATGCCGAAATAGCGGCCTTCCAGCAGATAGGGGATCGCCATCCGACCCAGCCGCAGCGAACCGCAGCCGAAGTCGAGCAGGCGGTGGGTCTCGCGCAGGCCGAGCAGGTACAGCAGGGCGAACTGCTGCGCCCCGATCAGGTCATAGCGATAGGTCGGGCCGACGAAGGCGCGATAGTGCTGATCGCCCGGCGCCAGCGATGCCGCCTGTTCGACGGTGAAGTCCCTGACGCTCATCTCGATCTCTCCTGTCGCCCACGATGGCTCCCGCGCTGTCTGTGGCGCCGGGCCGCTGGGCTCAAGCCTATTTTCATCCCGGGCGCGAGCCTTTAACGACGGTCTCGAACTGGATAAACCCTCGGGGGCTTTTGCGTGTCGGACTGGACTTCAGGCTACGTCGCTGACGTTGAATATACGACCGGCTATTTCACAGAGCTGAACCCGGTGCGGTTTCCCATCGGGCTGCTCAACGCCGGCTATGCCCCGCCCAGGATCGAGAACGCCTGCGAGCTGGGCTTCGGCCAGGGCATGTCGATCGCCATGCATGCGGCGGCGCAGCCCCACGTCAACTGGTTCGGCGACGACTTCAATCCGGACCATGTCCTGTTCGCCCGCTGGCTGAACGACTCGGCCGGCGCCAGCGCGGACCTGACCGACGAGAGCTTCGAGCAGTTCTGCAAGCGCGACGACCTGCCGATGTTCGACTCGATCGGCCTGCACGGCATCTGGAGTTGGGTGACCCCGCAGAACCGCGACATCATCGTCGACTTCATCAATCGCAAGCTGAACGTCGGCGGCGTCGTCTATTGCAGCTACAATGTGATGCCCGGCTGGGCCACGGCGGCCCCGATCCGCGAGCTTCTGGCGATGCACGCCCGGATGACGGCCGGCAAGGGCATGGGCTCGGGCGAGAAGATGGAGGCCGCGCTCACCTTTGTCGGGGAGATGTTCGACCGCGACCCGGTCTTCCTCGCCGCCAACCCTCAGGCGCGGGACAAGTTCGAGCAGCTGAAGACCATGCCGCGCGGCTATCTCAGCCACGAATATATGAACACCAGCTGGTATCCGATGTATTTCAACGACATCGCCGATATCTTCGGGGAGGCCAAGCTGGAGTTCGCCTGCAGCGCCTCGTATCAGGAGGCGGTCGAGGAGATCCAGCTGACGGCGCCCCAGCGCGCCTGGCTGGCGGGCATCGACAATGAACCGTTCCGCGAGACCATGCGCGACTTCATGCGCAACAATCAGTTCCGCAAGGACTATTGGGTCAAGGGCGGGTTCGCCATGCCCCAGGCCGAACGGATCGAGCGGATCCGCGACGTCCGGATCGTGCTGCTGAACGTCCGGGCCAACATCCCCGAGACCGCCGCCAGTCCCCTGGGCGAAGTGACTCTGGCCCCCGAGGTCTATGGACCGCTGCTCGATTTCCTGGCCGACAACCGGCCGCATGCGATTCGCGACATCGAGATCGCGCTCCAGGACAAGGGCGTCCAGTTCGGCCAGGTGCTGCAGGCCGTCATGCTGCTGGCGGGTTCGGGACACCTCGGCTTCGCCCAGTCGGACGCCCAGATCGCGGCGGCGCGCCCGCGCACGCGCAAGATGAACACGGTGCTGATGCAGAGAGCCGAGCTGCAGGACGGCCTCAGCTATCTGGCCTCGCCGGTGACCGGCGGCGCCATCGCCATCTCCCGGATCGACCAGATGTTCCTGAAGGGCTGGATCGACGGCCTGCCCGAGCCGCGCCAGTGGGCCGACAAGGTCTGGCAGGTGCTGGAACAGTCCGGTCACCGGGCGCTGAAGGACGGCAAGCCGGTGGAAACGTCAGAGGAAAACCGCGAAGCGATCGCCGAGGCCGCCGACAAATTCCAGGCGACCCTGTTGCCGCTGTTTCAGGGTCTGGAGATCGCGGTGCGCGAGAAGTCGTCGCCCGTGGGGCGAAAAGGCGCCCGCTAGTTTCCCCGCAACGCTTTCATACAGTGTGACAATCCTGCCAAGCACCGCAAAACTTTCACAATATGGGCGCCTTTGGACGAACGAAGTCCAGTTGACGGCGGCCGCGAACCCGGTCTAGGAAGAACCCGCCTTGGAATGCCCATGACAGTCTTCGGCGGTCATGTGCTCTAACTACCGCCGTGGCATGGACCAACCAAGTTTAGCAATTTTCCCCAGGGGGACCCAATGAAGAAGCAGAATCTCCTCGGCGCCATCGCGCTGACTACCCTCGCCGTCGGCGCCGCCGGCGCCGCCAACGCCCAACAGTACAAGGTCACTTCGTTCGCGACCGCCGGCGCCACCGTTAAGGCCGCCGCCACCGTCGCCACCGAAGTCACGCTGACCGCCACGACGTCCAAGGGCGTCCTGGGTCTGGCCATCGTGCCCAGCACCACGGCGATCCTGCCGGGCGGCAACTCCATCCTGACCTTCCAACTGCAGGGCGGCCACACCTTCGGCACCGCCGTGACCCCGGGCGCCATCGTCGCCAACGCCGGTTGCGCCCCGACCACCTCGATCTCGACCGGCGGTCTGGCCACCGACACCTCGGTTTCGTTCCTGCTCTCGGGCCTGGGCGGCTGCACCAACGCTGTGCCGATCACCGCTGCGCTCCCGGTTCAACTGGCCAACCAGACCTCGACCCTGAACGTCGCCACGACCTTCAAGACCGAGCTGGGCACCTCGATCGACGGCGGCTCGGACACCCTGTCCAAGCTGGTTCAGTTCGCTCCGGCCTTCAAGGTCACGACGACCGCTGACGCCGTGACGACCGCCGCCACCCTGACGTCGGGCTTCAAGGCCCTGACCGCCGACGTGACCCTCGGCACCGTCGTCGTCGCCGTCACCGCCCAATCCAAGGGCATCGACGACGTGACCAAGGTCGCCGTCGCCGGTGACGTGACCAAGGCCGACTTCAAGTTCGTCGGCAACCAGACGACCAAGACCGTCACGCTCAAGTATGACGCCACGGCCGTCCCGACCACGGGCCTGCTGACTGTCGCCACTCCGGTCGGCAACCCGGGCGTGATCACCGCCGTCGCCGGTGGCGATCCGATCCCGGCCTCGACCTACACGGTCGCGACCACCCTGGCCCTGGCGGCCGACTACGCCGTCCAGCCGACCTACGGCCCCTCGTCGCTTCAGTCGGTCACCCGCGAGGGCTCGACCTACCTGATCCCGTGGGTTTCGTCGGGCACTCTGGCGGTTTCGACCGGCAACGCCACCGTCGTTCGTATCTCGAACATCGGCACGGCCACCTCGGGCGCCGTCTCCGCCGAACTGCTGACCAGCTCGGCCGGCGTCGCCGCCTCCACCGCTCTGGTGCCGCTGTCGACCGGCATCACCAAGGGTGGCGAAGTGGTCATCACCGGCCAGTCGCTGCAAACCGCCTTCGGTGCTGACTTCGGTCGCGGCGACGTCCGTCTGACGGTCGAAGCCCTGCCGGCCGGGCTGGTCGCTCGTCGCTTCATCCAGAACGTGGCCAACGGTTCGCTGACCGAGGTCTCGATGGGTCGTGACGCCACGGGCAACGAGCCGCAGAACTAAGCCTCGTTTCTTCGAGGACGCCTGGGGAAGGGGAGGACTTCGGTCCTCCCCTTTTTCTTTTGTGCGGGGGGCCGTATCACTGACCGTGATGCGGCGTTTCGCGTCGAGATAGACTGAAGGACACCGGCATGGCCGCGCACAAGGACAAGACGATGACCGGCCCGGTCGACCTGGACGACGGGAAGTTCGAGAACATCAAATTCAACGACGCCCAGCTATTCTATTCGGGCGGCCAGCCGCCGGCCTTCGTCAACTGCGCCTTCAACGGCGTCAGCTTCGAACTGCGCGGTCCCGCGCACCGCACCCTGGCCTTCCTGCGCTCGATGGCGCCCGCCGAGACCGGCATGCGCGACGTCTTCTACGGACTGGTCCCGGAGATCAAAAGCTGAGTGAAGCGATCGTCATTCCGCGCATGGGTCCGGCCGTGGCTCGCGCGCGGCTGGGCGAACTGCTGGTCGATCGCGGCCTGGTCCGCCCCTCCGACGTTCAGAACGCCCTGGCGATCCAGGCCACCAACGGAGAGCCGATCGGCCTGAACCTGGTCCGGCTGGGCGCCCTGTCCGAGGCGCAACTGCTGGAGGTTCTGTCCGAACAGCTGGGCCTGCCCGTGCTGGCGTCCGAGGACGGACCGGCGCCCGACGCGATCCTGAGTTTCCTGGCCGAGATCGGCTCGCCGCTGGACTGGTGGGCCTCGCGCAACGCCGTGGCCTGGCGCGAACCCGGCCCGGATGGCGCGGCGGCGTCGCCCGGCCGCATCCTGTGCGCCGCGCTGCAGCCGCTGGATCTCAGCCTGACCGAGCGGATCGCCCAGGCGACCGACGATGCGGTCGCCATGCTGCTGGCCCCGCGCGCCCTGATCGACGCCCTGCTGGGCGACCTGACCGACCAGACCGCCGCCCCGGTCGATCTGGTCGGCGGGGTCGGAGCGGACGCGACCCGCCTTCGCGAACTGGCGCAGGAAGCCCCGGTCATCGACTTCGTCAACGGCGTCTTCGCCGAGGCCCTGAGCCGGCGCGCCTCCGACGTGCACGTCGAACCGTATGAGGACCGGTTCCTGGTCCGTATGCGGATCGACGGCGTCCTGCACACGGCCCGGTCGGCGCCCCGGGCCAATTTCGACGCCGTGGCGTCGCGGATCAAACTGCTGTCCGGCATGGATATCGGCGAGCGCCGCCTGCCGCAGGACGGCCGCCAGTCGATCCGCGTGTCAGGCCAGGAGGTCGACCTGCGGGTCTCCAGCCTGCCCTGTTCGTGGGGCGAATCGCTGGTGCTGCGCCTGCTGGGCAAGACCAGCCGCCTGCCGCTGCTGTCCGAACTGGGCGTCGGCCCCGATCAGGAAGCCAGCCTGCTGTCGCTATCGGAACAGCCGAACGGCGTGTTGCTGATCACCGGCCCGACCGGCTCGGGCAAGACCACCACCATCTATCGCCTGCTGACTCATCTGAACGACGGCCAGCGCAAGATCATCACGGTCGAGGATCCGGTCGAACTGGACCTGCCGGGCGTGATCCAGGTGCGGGTGCGGTCCGAGATCGGCCTGACCTTCGCCGCCGGCCTGCGCTCCATCCTGCGCCAGGACCCCGATGTCATCATGGTCGGCGAGATCCGCGATCCCGAGACCGCGCGCATCGCCGTCCAGTCGGCCCTGACCGGCCACCTGGTCATCTCGACCGTGCACACCAACTCGGCCCTGGCCGCCGTGCCGCGTCTGCTGGACCTGGGGATCGAGGACTATCTGCTGGCGGACGTTCTGCGCGGCGTGGCCGGCCAACGACTGGTTCGCCGCCTGTGCACCACCTGCAACGCGCCGTCGTCCGAGGACGAGATCGAGCGCCACGAGGCGGCGCTGACGCCCGCCGTCAGGGCCAGGGTCGCTCGCGAACCGGCCAATTGGCGTGAGCCGCGCGGCTGTCCCAAATGCGGCCAGACGGGCTTTCGCGGCCGAGTCGGCCTGTACGAGATCGCCCCGGCGACGCAGCGCATGACCGCAGGCCTGCGCACCCGCGCCGACGAGGACGCCCTGACCGCGATCGCGCGCGAGGACGGGTTCATGAGCTTCGCCGAGGATGGATTCATCAAGGCCCGCCGGGGCGAGACGACCCTGGCCGAGGTGTACCGCGTGGCCCGCGCGGGCGAGGATTGATCATGGTCAGCAACGTCTATGAGGACCCGACGATCGTCGCCGACGAGATCGCGGGCGGCCGTCACCGCGAACTGATCGGCGGTCTGTGGGACGAGATGGGTCCGCACCAGATGGCCTTTCTGAAGGGACAGGGGCTGGAGCCTCGCCACCGGCTGATGGACATCGGCTGCGGCGCCCTTCGGCTGGGCGCCCGGGCGATCCCCTATCTGGATGCGGGCCGCTATTTCGGCTCCGACATCAGCGAGAGCCTGATGCGGACGGGCTATGATCTGGAACTGGACGCGGAGGGACGCGAAAAGGCGCCGTGGAGCCATTTCCGCGCCAGCCCAGACTTCGATCTTCCGGACCCGGATCTTCCCTGCGACTTCGCCATCGCCCAGTCGGTGTTCACCCATCTGCCGCTGAACCACCTGCGCCGATGCCTGGCCCGACTGGCGCCGAAGATGGCGTCCGGCGGCCGGTTCTTCGTCACCTATTTCGAGTGCCGTCCGGACCAGGATCTGTTTGCGACCCTGACCCAGCCGGGCGGGGTGGTGCAGACGCGCGACACCATCGACCCCTTCCACTATCGGCTGGACGATCTGATCTGGGCCATCGACGCCGCCCCCTGGACGTTCGAGCCGATCGGCGACTGGGGGCACGCACGGGGCCAGATGATCGCCGCGTACCGACGCCGATGAGCGAGCAGCGGTCCTTCCTGTATCGCGGCATGACGCGCGACGGGACCGCCAGCCGCGGCTCCCTCAATGCGGCCGACGAGCGCGCGGCGATGCGGCGTCTGGCCGGCGAGGGCCTGATCGTCACAGAGTTGCGCGAGGCGCCGCCGATCAAGCCCCCGGGCAAGGATCGCGGCCTGAAGCAGACCGAACGGGTGCTGGTGTTGCGGCAACTGGCCCTGATGCTGGAGGCCGGCGTCTCGCTGCTGGAGGCGCTGGACACCGTGGCCCAGGGCATGACGGCGCGGAAGGGACAGGCGCAGTTCCAGGCGATGATCGCCGCCCTGCGCCGAGGCGAGAATCTGGGCGGGGCGTTCGAAGCCCATGTCCCGGGCTTTCCCTTCTATGTCTACGCCATGGCCAGGGTGGGCGAGGCGTCGGGCCGGATCGCCGCAGTCCTGAAGGACGCCGCCGAGCAGATGGCCTATGAGGACCGGCTGCGGAAGGATTTCCAGAACGCCCTGACCTATCCCGCCTTCCTGCTCAGCGCGGGGGTGCTGGCGGTCGGCTTCATCTTCACCCAGGTCGTGCCGCGCTTCGGCGCCATGATCGGCGAGGACCGGACCAATGTGCCCGCCCTGTCGCGCTGGGTTCTGGACACCGGCGAGTTCGCCAACGCCAATCTGCCGATCGTGGCCATCGGCTTCGCCGCCCTGGCCGTGCTGATCTTCATCATCGCGACGAATCCGGCCGTCCGGGCACGGGCCTATTCGATCGCGCACGGACTGCCCGTCGTGGGCCCGGTGCTGCAGTCGCGCGAGATCGCCTCGTGGGCGCGACTGACGGCGTTCGCCCTGAACAACAATGTGCCGATCCTGTCCGCCGCCGCCCTGTCGCGCGCGGCGGTGCCGACCGGACCGTTCCGCGCCGGCCTGGACCGGCTGGAGGGCGACCTGAGAGCCGGGGTCACGCTGGAGTCCTCGCTGGCGTCGCACACCAACCTGGAAGCGATGGACCTGAGCCTGATCCGCGCGGGCCAGAAGTCCGGCGCGGTGGGGCCGATGTTCGGCTTCATGGCCGACAACTACGAGGCCCGACTGCGCGACCGCATGAAGCAGATGACGGCCCTGCTGGAGCCGCTGGCCATCGCCCTGATTTCCGTGGTGGTCGGCGTGGTCGCCCTGTCGCTGGTTCTGGCCCTGTCCAGCGTCTACGAAGGCGTGGTGTGATCCGGCGGACGACCCGGCCGGGGTTCACCCTGATCGAGGCCCTGGTGGCGCTGGCGATCGCCGCCATGACGATGACGGCCATCTTCCAGTTGCAGATCCAGATGACGCGCGGTCAGCGCCGGGCGCAGGCCGTGCTGCAGCAGGTGGCGGTGCAGGAGAACGCCTTGGCCCTGGTGCGCGACGTCAATTTCATGGAACGGCCGATCGGAGAGTTCGCCATCCCCGGCGGAGAGGTCATCCGCTGGTCCGCGTCGCCCCGGGGGCCGGCGGAACGGAACATGGCGCTGGGGGCCGCCAATGGGCGCTATCAGGTGCAGCTGTTCGAGGTGACGATCGAGATCGAACGGCCCGGCGGCCGCAATCCGCCCGACATGACCATCGAACGGGTCGGATGGCGGCGGATGGACTCGGCCCAGGTCGGCGAGTTCTGAGACCGGTCGGGCGACGGATGGGCCTCAGGGCTGGGGCTCGGCGTCCGCCGGGGGCGCGGCGTCCGTCTCTTGCGTCCGGCGGTCGGAGCGCAGGTCGGGCCGGGGCAGGTCCAGCCCGACACCGGGCGAGCCGCGCAGGCTGAACGGCGTCAGGGTGTAGGAATAGCCTCGTCCGGTCCGATAGGCGGAATTCATGTCCGCGGCGTAGCGGTCCGCCAGATCCCCCATCTCGTCGTTGGTGCGCACGATGGTCGGCGTCAGCAGGACGAGCAGTTCGGTGCGCGTGCCCGAGACCGTATTGGTCTGGAAGGCCGAGCCGACGATCGGGATGTCCTTCAGGAAGGGGATCCCGGTATTGCCCTTGCTGTAGCTGTTCGAGATCAGGCCGCCGAGCACGCCGGTCCAGCCGTCCGACAGGGCGATCTGGGTGGTCAGGCTGCGGTTCAGGATGGTCGGACTGGCGATGGCGGTGTTGGGCGGATCGCCGACCTCTGAAATTTCCTGGCTGATGGTGATGTCCACCCGGTCGCCGTAGACGACCGGCTCGATCTCGAGAATGACGCCGGTCTGGCGATACTGGACGCTTTGCAGGATGTCGGTGGCGCCCGGCACGGTCACGGTGTCGGTGGCGCGTTGCGAGGTGATGATCGGCACGTCGGTGCCGACCTGGAACCGGGCCTGGCCGCCGCTGCGGGTGACCAGGCGCGGGCGGGACAGGATGTTGACCCGGCTGTTGGAGGCGAAGGCGTTGAAGGTGGCCCGCAGGTCCGGCCCCACGAAGGTCAGGGTGGCGCCGTCGCCGCCGATGCCGAGCCCGCCCAGGGTGCCGCCGCTGAGCAGGCCGTCGCCGCGCGCCTCGCTGCCGAACAGTTCGACGCCGACGCGGGTGTTGTCGGTCAGGGTGACCTCGGCGATGATCACTTCGATCACCACCTGCGGCGCCGGGGAATCCAGGGTCTGGAGCAGGGAGTACAGCTGGGCGTAGTCGCTGGCCGTTCCCGTGAACAGGATGCGGTTGCCCACGGGATCGACGATCAGTCGACCGGCGCCGAACTGACCGTTCGCGCCCGCGGGGCCGGATTGAACGGCGCTTTCCGTCACCGGCGCGGCGCCGGGCACGCCGACCGGCGCCGGGGCCGTCGGCATCGTCGGGGACTGGCCCGCAGCCAGCTGGCCCAGGGATTGGGCGTCCGTGTTCCGGACCTGATAGACGAAAGTGGTCAGCCGATCGCCGAGAGCCGCCGGCCGATCCAGTTGCTGGACCCAGTAGCGGACGCGGGCCAGGACCTCCGGATCCTCGGTGAAGACCAGGATCTGGTTGGCGCTCTGGAACGACAGGATGACGATCGAGCGGCGCGCGGCGGACTGGCGCGACACCACGAAACCCTCGGTCACCAGAACCTGTTCCAGCGAGGTCGCCAGGGCGTCGGCCGCCCAGTAGACCGGCTCGACCCGCAACACCTCGGCGCCGGCGAAACGCGGCTGGTCGAGGTCGCGCAGGGCCTGGGTGACGGCGGCGACGTCGCGGCTCTGACCCGAGATGATCAGGGTGTTGGAAAGCTGGTCGATCGTGATCCGGGCGCCGGTCAGCTCGGGATAGAGGTCGGTCAGGAGGCTCTGCAGGGCGTTGACTTCGATGGTCCGCACCGGGAACAGCTGGACGATACGGCCGCCCGGCCCGGTGACGCGTCCGCGCGTGATCTGCGTAGACGCCGACGTGGGGCTGGATCCGACGATGATCGCGCCGCCCTCGATATAGACCTCGATGCCGTACTGCCGCAGGGCGATCTGGGTGACCCGGAACAGGTCGCGCGCGTTCATCGTGCCGCCGGTGCCGCCCGAGATCAGGTCGGTGCGGCCGGCCACATCGGGGCCGACCGAATAGGGCAGGTTCAGCAGATTGCCGAACACCGTGGCCACGAACTGCGGGATCGGCTGGGGCGTCAGGGCGGCGTCGACCACGCCGTCGGGAATCAGGGCGGCGATCTGGGCGTCGGTGGCGGGGACGCGCGTCTGGATCACGCCGGGCGCGCCCGGAATCGACAGCACCTCTGGATCATTCTGGCGGCGCTGGCCGGCCGGATCGACCGCGATGCCGGTCCCGGGCAGGGGCTCGCCCGTCTCGGAATCGACGCCCGCCTGGGAAACCGGCGCGGTCAGGGTCGGAAACGAGGCGCAGCCTGCGGTCAGCAGCAGAGGCGCGATACAGGCGGTCAGCAGAATCCGCGAGCGCCAGCCCCCGCCGGTGTCGCGCGCCGCTGTGAAGGCGTCCAGCGTGCTCATCAATCAAGTCCTGCCGTAAAGTCGAACGACGCGGGTCTCGCGTCCTTTTGCCAGTGTGACGCTGGCGCCTGAAATTTCCTTTACCCTCCACCCGTCCGCGAAGACGCCGCCGACGCCCAGGCTGCGCTGGCCGCCGGGCCCGCCCAGCAGCACCGAGACTTCGCCCGATCGCGGATCGCGCTCCACGCCGCGAACGGCCTGAGAGAAGACCTCGGAAATGTCAGGCGGTGGCGGTGGCGGGGGAGGGGGCGGCGGGGGAGGGGGCGGCGGAGGCGGGGGCGGGTCGGATTGAAACGCCCTCAGCAGCCGAACCGCCTCCGGCGTGCTTTCGCCGGGACGCAGCACCAGCCCCTGAGGACCCGCGCCGCGCCGTCCGACGGTCAGACCCTCGGGCTCGTTCACCGGCGCCCAGAGTCCGGCCAGAAGCGCCGCGATCAGCAGCGCCGGGATCAGGAAGGCCAGGGGCTTCATGCGCCGGGTCCTCCGGTCGCCGCAGTCCGGGTGGGAAATTCGAAGCCGATGGTGACCCGGCCGGGCGTCAGGACCTGCGCGCCCTCGAACGCCGGCGGCGGAGCCTTCTCGAAGGCGAAACGCGTCACCCGGAACCCTTCGGGCCAGCCGGCGACGTCGTCCAGCAGGCGGAAGGTCGGGGACCAGAGCAGATCGCCCTGCACTTGGGCGGCGACCCAGGTGATCGGTCCGATGGCGGTCGCGGCGTCACTGGTCTCGATCGCGACTCCGGCCATGTCGGCCTTGGTCGCGGCGTCGGACAGGGCCTGTTCGATCCGGACGCGGACGATCGCCAGATTGGAGCCGTCGAAGCCCCATTCGTTCATGTCGCGAATGGCCAGGTCGCGCGCCGCCTGGCTGTTGGCGGCGACGGCCTGGACACGCGCTCGCCTGGCCGTATCGCGGGCCGACAGGGCGTCCGCATAGGTGATTTCGGCCCGGTCCCGGGCGTCCAGCGCGGCGATCGGCGCATAGAGGATCGCTCCGGCCGCCAGAGCCCCGAGAAGCAGCCGCTCGCGCGAAGTCGTGCGGACCAGGCGCGCACGCAACGCGTTGGCGTAAGTCCGCGTGCGGACGATGACCGTCTGGACTATCGTCAAAGCCAAGCTTCTACCGTGAATGCCGGTCGCGGATCGCCCAGCGCCCCCAAAACGGCATCTTTCGGATCGACCATGTTTTCGCGTCCCGCTATACCAGTGATGGAAAACGGGGAATAGCTTTGAGTTTGGAACGGCATATGCGTCCGAACGCCCGCGGTTGATGAGTTCGAATATCCTGATGACCAACCACCATGTCGATTTCAGGTCACGCCTGGGCCTGCGCCGCCGCGGACCGGGCCGTCTCGCCCGTCGCGCGGGCTACAGCCTGCTGGAAATCCTGGTCGTGCTGGCGATCATCGCCCTGATCGTCGCCGTCGTCGGCCCGCGCCTGTTCACCCAGCTGGACCGGTCCAAGACCACGACCGCCCGCCTGCAGATCCGCTCGCTGGAAGCGGCGCTGGAGACGATGCGGCTGGACATCGGTCGATTGCCGACCACCCAGGAAGGCCTGACCCTTCTGGTCGCGGCCGATCCGTCGACGGTCAACGGCTGGTACGGCCCCTATCTGAGCGAGAAACTGCCAGACGATCCGTGGGGCCGGCCCTATGTCTACGAAGCGCCGACGGCGTCGACGGGCGCCGCGACGGGAC
Organism: Alphaproteobacteria bacterium; assembly: GCA_018820205.1. Taxonomy (GTDB): domain Bacteria; phylum Pseudomonadota; class Alphaproteobacteria; order Caulobacterales; family Caulobacteraceae; genus Brevundimonas. The sequence continues at coordinate 13,115 of JAHJOK010000051.1, read as the reverse complement.
CGACCGCCGACGGCGCCCTGCAAGGCCCGGCGGGCGAAACCCAGCCCAAGGTCATGAGCTATGGGGCGGACGGAGCGCCGGGCGGCGACGGGGTCAACGGCGATGTCACCAGCGCCACGCCCTAGGAGACCGCGCGACGGTTTCAGCCTGATCGAGATCCTGGTGGTTCTGGCGATCATGGCCCTGGCGACCGCGATCATACTGCCGAACGGCGCGCGGCTGATGGATCAGACGGTGGCCCAGTCGGTCTTCTTCGAGTTCCAGCGCGACGTGCTGCAGTTGCGCCGCGAGGCCAACCGGTCCGGCGCCGCGATCACCCTGCTGTCGGGCGGCGCCGAGCCTGCGGATGCGACCCAGCGGACGCTGACGCTTCGCGAGGGGTGGAGCTACGCCCTGACGCCGGCGCTCTCCATCGACGAGGCGGGGGCCTGTGCGCCGGGCGAGGCGGTCCTGACGCGCAACGACGTCCCGGTCATGAGGCTGAGGGTCGAGGGGGCGGGCTGCCGGTTTATTCGCTACCTGCCAACGGCGGCTGGTCGCCGATGACCGTCATCTCGATGATCAGGTTGCGGGTCGTGGGTTCGATGCGGGGCCGGATGTCGGCGAAATAGCCCGACCCCTCCAGTTCGGCGACCAATTCGTCCAGCTTCTCCGCCGCTGCGGGCGGCAATGTCATCGACAGGGTGTCGATTTCGGCGTTCAGGGCGGTGGGCGAGAGGTCGTAGAGCGCCACCGCCCCGAGTGCCGCGCCGGCGGCCGTCAGCGGACTGGTCTCGCGCGCGATGGCCTGAAACGCCGCCAGACGCGCGTCGTCGGCCCGACCGGACCCGGCCCCGCCGACGGCGGGCGTGGCGGCGACGATCTCGACCGTCTGACGGGCGACGTCGCGCGTTTCGCTCTTGAGGCCAAAGACCGTGCCCAGCAGGTAGAGCGAGGCGACGGCGGCGGCCATGGCGATCACGCCGGCGCCGAGCACCAGCGCCTGGTCGCGCGAGATTTCGACGCTGGACAGGCCGAACGCCTGGCCCTCGATATTCACCGGCAGGACCAGGGGCGTCGGCGGAGATTCGGGCGCGGGTTCGCCCGCCGAATGCAACCGGGTCACGTCGGACCAGGCGCGGTCGTCGAACCGGGTCTTGCGCCAGGTCGAGACCTTCAGCGTGTCGTCCGCCCACAGCTGGGCCTCATAGCCCCTGGCAATGCTGAGGATGCGCCATCCCAGCCCCCGGTTCACCGCCAGGGACTCGGGCCGCACGACGGGGCGCAGCCGGCCATAGCGGGCCAGAATGGCCTGCTGGACCCGCGCCAGATCCCACCACCATATGCCCAGGCTCTTGCCGGTCGGCAGGACCAGGCTGCCGGTCTCCAGATAGGGACCGTTGGCATGGGCGTAGATCGCCGCCGCACGACGGCGCTGGCCGCGCGGCAGGGCGCCAGGATCGAACAGGGCGTAGCTGCACAGGTCGCGACCGAGCAGCAGCACGGGCGGGCGCAGACGGCCCAGGGTCCCGGCTTCCATGACGACCTCCATCCGGCCGTCGGACCCCAGACGGTCAACGCGGGGCTGCAGGAAACTCAGGGGCATTGACGGGTTCCGGATCGGGGCGACGCGCCTCGCTGTACTCGGTGCGATCGATCCAAAACGGGCGCTCCACATTCGTCGGGGTCAGGTTGAGCCGTCCCGTATAGGTCCAGCGCGAGAGGCTGTCTTCAATGGTGTAGATAATCCGGCCGGACGGGTAAACGGAGCCGATCTCGGGATTGGTGTCCAGGGCGGCCCCGGTGTCGGCGACCGCCTGGGCCAGCGAGTAGAAGGGTTCGACCTCGCGTCCCCGGATCGCGGCGCGGGCCTGGGCCTCGCTCATGCCGAACAGGATCCGAAGCGCCTCGAAATCCGCAGTGTTGACGTTGACCTGGAACGAGGTGGCGTCGGCCGCCAGGAACGGCCGCATTTCGCGCCAGGCGGCCATGTCGACGGCTTCGCGCGCGCCGAGAACATTCAGGAACTCGTCGGCGGTCCGCAGCGGCCGGTTCGCCGGGGCGTCGCTCCCGTCCGGATAGTCGCCGCGTTCGGCCCCGCCCGAGGTGCGCAGATCGTCGGGGTCGGCATAGTCCGCCAGCGCCGCCTCGAGCGACCGCGCGCCGGCAGCCGAAACATTCAGTCGGGCCAGCAGGCGACGCAGCGCCGGGCCGGACAGCCGCGACAGGTTCACCATCCCGGCCTGGTCCTGCAACCGGATGATCGCCGACGATCCATAGCGATAGGGGCGATTGTCGAGGCGCAGATCGGTGGCGTTGGCCATGCCGGCCTGAAAGGCCGCCAGTCGTTCGGGATCAAGCGTCTCGAACTCGCCGGGCGGCAGGGGGGCGTCGATCGCCAGGGACCGGGGTCCGACCCGTTCGGTGGCGCCGAGATAGGTCAGGCGGGCCTCAGCGGTCATCGCCTGCTGGGCGAAGGTCACGCGCGCCCTGGCCAGTCCCGCCTCGCGGTTGAGACTGGCCAGGGCGGTGATGGCGACGAGGAAGATCAGCGTCACGACGCTGGTCACGACCAGAACCGTGGGCAGGACGAAGCCGGCGGGCCGTCCGGGCGCCCGGGGCGCCGGCCCCCTAGATCTGGTCACTGGGGATGATCCAGCCGGGCGGAAAGCCGGACGCTGCGGTTTCCATGATGTCGGGGCCGCCAGGATTGGAAAGCCGCAGATAGACGGACGCGGACTCCAGCGGCGCGGGCGCGTTCGACCCGACACCCGTCTGGGGCGCATTGCTCCAGGTCGGGGTCCACAGGACGCCGTCGGTCGAATAGGAGAAGGCCGCGCCGGGACCCAGCAGCATCAGGCGCACGCTTTTTTCGCCGGCATGGCAGAACAGGGCCGGGCGACCGCCGACCGGTTCGATCGACAGACGCATCCGACCCTGCCATCCGCGGGGCGCGCAGGCCGTGGCCCGCCGCATGACCGCCTCGCCCTCTATCGAAGTCGGCTCGCCGACGATGGCCTGACGCGCGGGCTCGCGCATGGTCGCCAGCGGACGGACCAGCAGGCTTCCGATCGCGGTGCGGGCGTCGGCCACGGCGATCTCGTTGTCGGCCGCCGTCAGGGCGTTGCGGCCCAGCCGGAAACCGTTGTCGCTGGCGCTGCGTCCGATCGAGAAGATGAGCGCCAGCGCCATGCCGCCGATCGCCAGAACCACCAGCGCCTCGATCAGCGAAAAACCTGTTCTGGGCCTGCGCCGCATCAGTGCTCCACCACGGTCCAGCCGCGTCCGAAGCCTACGCCCGACGCGTCCGATCCGCCAGACGCCTTGGCGTTCAACGGGTTCGCTGGTATTGAACGCGCGAGTTAGGGACCCATTCTCGGTGAAGCTTAAGACGCCATTTCTGATCGGCGGCGCCATCGCGGCCTGCGCCGGATTGAGCCTGGCGGCCGCGCCGGCGTCCGCGCCCGTGCCCGCGCGCGACCGGGCCGCGCCGCCGGTCGAGCCTGCGGCTCCGGTCCTTTCCGCCCGCGAACGCCGCGACCGGTTCAATGAGCGGGTCAGTGCGATGCTGGAGGCGGGCGAGGCGCCCCGGTTGACCGATGCGCCCCGCCGCCGTTCCGCGAATCCCGCGCCACGACCGTCGCCCGCGCCGGCCGCAACGTCCGTCGCCGCGCCCCGCCCGGCCCCTCGCCCGGCTGATCCAGGCCTGCGAGCGATCGACCTGCCGCAGTCGCCCGGCCGGACGATCGCGGCGGCCCTGAGCCGACCGACCAACGCCGTCGATTGTCTGACCCAGGCCATCTACTACGAAGCCCGCAGCGAGAGCGAGGAGGGTCAGGCGGCCGTGGCCGAGGTGATCCTGAATCGCGCGCGCAGCGGCCGCTACCCGAGCGGGGTTTGCGACGTCGTGTATCAGCGCAACGCCCGCACCTGTCAGTTTTCCTACACCTGCGACGGCTCGATCGGCCGGACCCGCGTCAACGCCGCGTCGTGGGCGCGGGCGGAGCGGATCGCGCGCGATGTCTATGACGGACGCGCCCAGGCGCTGCTGCCGGCGCGGTCGGTCAACTATCACGCCAACTACGTGGCCCCTCGCTGGGGACGCCGTCTGGAGCGGGTGCGCCAGATCGGGGCTCACATCTTCTATGGCGCGGCGCTGCAGGGCGGCACGCCGGGCGCCTCCGACGATGCGCCGCGAGCCCCGGCGGCGACCAGCCGGTTGATGTTCGTCCGCCTCGACGCCCTGGATCGCGCCTATGAGCAGATGCGCGCGTCGGCCGAGCCGCAGCCGGCCCAGACGGCCGCGCAATAGTTCCGGGGTGGACGGTCCGAACGATTCCCGCGTCCTGCTGATCGGCGCCCGGCGACATGCCGATGCGCGCGGCTGGTTCAGCGAGACCTTCGTTGCGCCCAGGCTGAAGGCGTTGGGGATCGCGTGCGATTTTCCGCAGGACAATATGTCGTTGTCGCGCGAAGCGGGGACGATCCGGGGACTGCATTTCCAGCGTCCGCCGTCGGCCCAGGCCAAGCTGATTTCTTGCCTGCGAGGACGGATTTTCGATGTCGTGGTCGATGTCCGGACGGGTTCGCCCAGCTATGGGCGCAGTCTGACGGTGGAACTGACCGACGGCGGCGAGCAGTTGTTCGTTCCGGTCGGGTTCGCACATGGGTTCATGACCCTGACCGACGACGCCATCGTCGCCTACAAGGTTTCCGGCCTGTACGATCCGTCCGCGGAAGGGGGGCTGGTCTGGAACGATCCGGCCCTGGCGATCGACTGGCCGACCCCGGCGCGAGGCCCGACCCTGTCGGACCGTGATGCGGCGCTGCCCCGTTTGTCGGAGCTGGACATTCCGTTCGAATACGAAGGCGGCGGGCCGCTGACGCTGGAGCGGGCCTAGACGACCTCTGCGTCGACGATGCGGTCGGTCGGGGTCAGCGGCGCCGGATCATCGGCCGCCACGCGCGTCACGCGACAGCCCTGAAAGCCGAATGTGCCCTGAAACACCGGGTGTGAGGTCCAGATCCGAAGCTGCGCCGCGTCGGCCTCGGGCCAGATGCGATCCAGGCTGATGGTGTAGGTCCCCGGATAGCGAATCTCGGTCATGATCCGGCAATAGTCGGCGCCCGCGCCCCATTCGAACAGCAGCGGCGCGTGGGCCCTTTCGGGATCGACCGTGAATCGCAGGTCCACGCGCCAGCGCCCGGCGGGAAGCCGGATGTAGGGCCCGTAGATCAGCGGCCGCATCCGCCCGGTCAGATCGATCAGCGGCGCGTCGATCGTGCCGGCGTGGCCTTTCGGATAGGAAAACCAGCGTGGATGCCAGTTGGCCCAGGATCCGGGTCGGGTGTCGTCGAAGATGGCCAGCGGCGATTCCGCCACGGACGGATGAATCCGGTAGGGCGCGCCCTCGCGTCGTTCCACGGACCCAAGGACCGGGAAATCGAGCAGATAGCGCGCGGCGTTCAGGACGACGGCGCCGTGCGCGGCGGCCGCTTCGGCCTCGACCAGAATATGGGAGCGGATCGTGATCACGTCCGGGGCGGCGGGCAGGGCGGGGTCGTCCGTATCGGTCGCCGTCGTGTCGACGATCACCGCACGGGCCGACGGCGGGAAGGCCAGCATCGCGGCGTGGTCGTGGGCGAAGACCAGGCCGCTCGCAGGGGGCGCGGCCGGATCGACGCCGGCGTCGCTGACCGACCATCCGATCCGGGCGGCGTGCAGGCTCAGCGCGTCGCGCCAGGCGGCGCTCGCGGCGGACGGGGTGATCAGGACGCAAAGTCCGCCGGCGCCGACGCCCTCGGCGGACATCAGGCGGCCCGCAGCCAGGAATAGATTTCGACGGCTTCTTCGATGTCATCGAAGATCTTGCACTTGCCGCTCTCGATGATGATCGCCCGGTCGCAATATCGGGCGACGAGATGGGTGTCGTGGGACGCCATCATGAAGGCGCGGTCCTTGCGGTGCTGGAACAGCTCTTCCTGGCATTTCTGCTGGAAGCGCGCGTCGCCGACCGCGACCAGTTCGTCGATCAGGTAGCAGTCGAACTCGATGGCCAGCGACAGGCCGAAGGCGAGACGGGCGCGCATGCCCGACGAATAGTGTTTCACCGGAAGCCGCAGCGATCGCCCCAGTTCGGCGAAATCATCGACGCGGGCCAGGGTCTGGGCGTAGTCCCGGTTATAGAGCCGGGCCAGGAAGCGGATGTTGTCCAGACCCGACAGACTGCCCTGGAAGGCGCCGCCGAAGCCGATCGGCCAGGACGACGTCATGTTCCATATGACCTCGCCTTCGGTGGGCGGCAGGATGCCGCCCAGAATCTTGATCAGCGTCGATTTGCCCTGACCGTTGCGCCCCAGAATGGCCAGCCGTCCGCTGCGGCCCAGGCTGAAGTCGATGTCCTGGAACACCGGCCGACCCGCGCCGTGAAAGGTCTTGCCGAGGTGCACGACCCGAAGGGCCGGCGCCTCGACGATGTCGTGGGCGGCGCTCATCAGTCCTGGCGGTGCTCGCGCACCCCCGCCCAGACCAGCCAGCCGACGCCGTAGAGCAGCATCGTGGAGGCGAAGATGGTCAGGATGGCGATCCAGCGACGCGGCTGGGTCGGCCTGTCCGGCAGGTTGGGGTTCACGATCCGGTCGAGATAGAGCTTCTGGCGACGGGCGTCCTGCTGCGCCGTCAGCAGCGAGGAGGTCGCCTGGGTCAGTTCCCGGTCGGCCAGTTCCCGCGCCAGCGCCAGGTCGGCATAGGCGCCGACGCGCGGCGCCAGCGAGGTCGACGCGCCGGCCACCTTGGCGCGTTCGGCCGCGATCTGGCGCTCGTAAGCGGCGATGCGGCCGTCGAGAATCGGCAACTGCGGGCTCTGCGGCGCCTCGCCGGCGAGCTGGGCCCGGTCCGCCCGAAGCTGGGCCACGGTCGCCATCAGACCGCCGATCAGCGACGAGCTTTCGCGCGCCGCCAGTTCAGGATCGATGAAGCCTTCGCGATTGCGGAACGCGGTCAGCTGCTGCTGGGCGGAAGCGAGGCGTTCGCGCGCCTGATCACGGGCCACCAGGGCCTCGGACACGGCGTCGCCCATGGCGCGATCGTTGAGGCGGTTGACCAGCTGTTCGCCGCCGGCGAGCAGGGCCTGGTTGATCTGGCGCGCGTCCTCGCCGCGAAAGGCCTCGACCCGCAGGGTGCTGATGCCGGTGGTGGAATCGTAGCCCACGACGACGAAGCGATTGAACCCCTTGTAGAGTCCTTCCTCGCCGCGCCCGTCCCAGGGGCGGGGGTAGCGCGAAAAGGCGTCGGCGCCCGGCGGGTTCAGGATGGCAGCGACGTCGAACCGCCGACCGAGTTGGCGCAGGGCGTCGCGCGACTTGATGTATTCGTGAACCGCAAAGGCGTCCGATTGGGTCGTCGACAGGCCGACGCCCTGAAGCGCGACGCCGATGGCCGAAGGCTGGGACTGGTTCGAGGCGCGCACGATGAAACGCGCTTCCGACACGTATCGCGGGGTGGCGATCAGCAGATAGTAGATCGCCGCCAGCAGGGTCGGCAGGACCACGACCATCAGGAAGCCGACGGGCAGGCGGCGCCACCACGGCCTGGGCTCCTCACGGAACGTCAGGGCTTCCGGTATCGGACCCAGATAGTTGATTTGAGCTTCGGCCATATTCGATCCGTCTGGATCCCGGAGGGGGACTGGTTCCGGGGTGGTTTCTTATTCGACTTCGATGCGGTCGCGCGAGGCCGCGATGATCAAAAGGCCCAAAATGATCAATACCGCACCGACCGCCAGCGCATAGGGCACATTGTAGTGGACCGGGACGAACTCTCCGAAGACCCCGGAGCGGAGCATCTCGATGCCGTGAACGAACGGGATGTACATGATGTATTTCTGGGCGACCCCGGGCAGCCAGGACACCATATAGAAGGCGCCGGAGATCGGGATCAGGACATAGCTGATCACCGGCACCAGACGCTCCATCACCTCGTAACGCATGGCCAGGCCGGCCAGCACCAGCGCAAAGCCCAGCGCAGTCCAGGCCAGCAGCAGCCAGCCGCAATAGAACAGCAGATAATCGTGCGGCAGGCTGACCAGATTGAGCGCCAGCAGAACCACGTAGACCACCGCGAAGGCGGCGGTGGCGCCGCCCAGTTCGAGCAGCGTCCGGCCGAGGAAGATGTGCAAAGGGGATATCTGACGATGATACATCAGCCCCAGATTGGCCTGAAGCGCGCTGGAAAGCAGGGCGATGAAATGTCGGATCAGGATCAGCGACATGTATCCGGTCATGATGAACGGTGCGACCCGGATCCCGTGTTCGTAGGCGGGCTTGGTCGCCGTCCACAGGATCATCACGCCGAAACAGAAGACCAGCGGTTCGCCGATCACCCAGGCGAAGCCCAGGCCCTGGCGTCCGTAGCGCGTGGTCATCTCGCGCATGATCAGGGCGCCGATGACTCGGGATTGCCGCGCGATCGTGCCTGAAACCATCAGTCCTGTACTCTCGTGGCTCAAGCCCGGCCACTAGCGGGGCAGGCGCTGAATGAGCCGGGACAAAACAGAGGTCAAGGCCCCAGCCGGCGTCATCATTTACGGGAGGACGGCGCGCGCGTCGAGCCTGCGGCGCGCCTCAACCGGCGGCGAACACCGCGCCGAAATCGGTCTGGGCGCTTTCGAAGTCGGGCGGACGCCCGATGTCCAGCCAATATTCGTGGATCGGATAGGCCCCGACGATCTCGCCGTCCGAGGCCAGGCCGGCCAGCAACTCGGGCATGTCGTAGGGGCCGTGCGCCGGAATTCGCGCCAGCACCGACCCTTCCAGGCAATAGACCCCGGCGTTGGCCAGCCAGCGGAAGGTCGGCTTTTCCCGCAGGGCCGTCATGCGCACCCCGTCCACCTCGGCCACGCCATGCGGCGCCTGGAACTGGTGTTCGCGCAGGCACAGGGTGGCGCGGGCGCCATGCTCCTGATGAAAATCGATCAGGCCGCCGAAGGCCATGCGCGTCAAAACGTCTCCGTTCATGACCAGCATCGGGCTGGTGATGGGATCGCGCACCAGCGACAGGGCGCCGGCGGTGCCGCGCGGATGGTCCTCGCGCAGATATTCGATCTCGACGCCCATCGCTGATCCGTCGCCGAAATGGCTCTCGATCATCTCGGCCAGATAGTTCACCGCCAGGCGGAACCGGCTGAACCCCTGGGCCCGCAATCGCTCGATGATGGTCTCCAGCAGGGGGCGGCCGGCCACCTTCAGCATCGGCTTGGGACAGGTCTGGGTCAGGTGCGCCAGCCGCACGCCGCGCCCGCCGGCCATGATGACCACCAGATTGTCCCGGGCGCGGGGCGTGCCGACGGTATCGGGATACAGGCCCACGACCCGCCCCGACCGATCCAGCAGCGGCGCCAGCGTCACGCCGCGTTCCTCCAGCCGTTGCAGGGCGACGACGTCGGAGCCTTCCAGCTGAAGCGCGACCGGGGCGGTGTTCATGACCTCGCGGATGGGGGCGTCCATCGGCAGGCGGCGCAGCAGGCCGCGACGGATGTCGCCGTCGGTGACGCTGCCGACCAGCCGGCGCTCGTCGTCCACCACGATGATGAGCTTTCGCCGGACCGCGTCCAGCCGGGCGATGGCGTCCAGCAGGGGCGCGTCAGGCCCCAGCAGGTTCTCGGCGATGTCGTTCGCCGGGGTCACACGGCATACTCCGCGGGACGGTAGAGTTCGGGATTGTCGCGGATGAAGGCCACGGTCCGCGCCAGACCCTGCTCGACCGAGACCGACGGCGTCCATCCCAGCCGTTCGCGGGCCAGGGAGGCGTCGGCGTGCAGACGTTCGACCTCGCTGGCGGCGGGACGCATGCGCCGGGGGTCGGCCTCGACCTCGACCGGCAGGCCAGCCGCGGCCGCGATCATCGCCGGCAGATCGCCGATGGCGATTTCACGCCCGCCGCCCGTGTGCACGGTCAGCCCTTCGATGCCGGCGACGGTTCCCGCCTTCAGGAAGGCCTCGACGGTGTCGTCCACGAAGACGAAATCCCGCGTCGGTCTGGTGTCGCCGAGCTGGACCGGCCGTCCGGCCAGAAGCTGGACCGCGATGGCGGGGATCACCGCCCGGGCGCTCTGACGGGGACCAAAGGTATTGAACGGGCGCAGGGTCACGACCGGCGTCTCGAACGAGCGGTGATAGCTTTCGGCCAGTTTGTCGGCCGCGATCTTGGACGCGGAATAGGGCGACTGGCCCACCAGCGGATGGGCCTCGGTCATCGGCGTGAACTGGGCCGAGCCGTAGACCTCGCTGGTCGAGGTGTGGACCAGCCGGCCGACGCCCAGTTCGCGCACCGCCTGAAGCACGTTCAACGTGCCCAGGATGTTGGTCCGGACATAGCTCTCGGGCGCGAGATACGAATAGGGAATGGCGATCAGGGCGCCGAGGTGGAAGACCAGTTCGCAACCGCGCACGGCGTCGACCACGCTGTCGCGATCCGCGAGATCGCCGCGCCGGAGGTCGATCTCGCCCCGGATCGGCGACCGGTCCAGCCATCCGGCCTCGCCATCGGACGTGTAGCGGACCAGGGCGCGAACCTGGGCCCCGGCCTCGACCAGCCGCTCGCACAGCCGGCTGCCGATGAAGCCGCCCGCGCCGGTGACCAGCACGCGCCGACCGTCCAGATTGCCGTTGATCGCCTCGACGCCCACGAAAGACCCGCCGTCCGCAATGGACGCGATCCGGCGGCGTGATTGCGCCCGGACCGTCCGAATCAGAGTCTAAAGGACCGCTACAGGCGCGTCACGGAGACGGACATGATCGGCGAGGGAGCGTCCGCCGGACGGGTTCTGGGCCTGGTGCCCGCGCGCGCCGGGTCGATGGGGCTGCCGGGCAAGAACACGCGGCCTCTGGCCGGTCGCCCGATGGTCGCCTGGACGCTGGAGGCGTGCCGCGAATCCCGTGTGCTGGACCGGGTCGTGGTCTCCACCGACGACGACGCGGTCGCCGCCGTCGCCGTGGAGATGGGGTTCGCGCCGCCTTTCAGACGCCCGGACGCCCTGTCGGGACCGACGGCCTCCGTGATCGACGCGGTCGCCCATGCGCTGGAAGCGATCGGCGGCGACTGGGACTATGTGGTTCTGTTGCAGCCGACATCGCCGCTGCGGGTCGGGGCCGACATCGATGCGGCCGTGGCCCTGTGCCACTCCACCGGCGCGCCTGCGGTGATCGGCGTCTCGCCGGTGCTGAAGCCCCAGACCTTCTATGGCCGGGTCGATCAGGAGGGGCTCTACCGCCCCGATTCCCCACGGCCGGACGAGCCGGTGGTGGTCAACGGCGCCGTCTATGTCGGTCGCCCGGACAGCCTGCTGGCAAGACGCACCTTCGCCGGCCCCGATACGCGCGCCCTGATCATGCCGCCGGAGCGCGGATGGGACGTGGATACGGCGTTCGACTTCGCGGTCTGCGAGGCCTTGTGGCCCCATGTGCGCGGCGAGGCCGCCCGCCCGCTGGACAGTGTTCGGCGTTAGCGCCAGTCGAGGTCGACGAACGGCTTTCGGGCCAACCCCTTGAGGTCCGTCGTCTCCAGGATCGAGACGATGCGCTCGCCGGCCCGTCCGTCGCCGAACACGGCGGGCCGGCTTCGGGCCAGGGACTGGAACTCGGGCGTCAGGGCCGTGGCGATCGCGCGGGCGACGGCGGTCGACTCAAGCGGGCAGTCGAGCACGCCGGGGCTGCGCAGGCGGCCAGCCTGACGGTCGCCGACATTGACGACCGGCGTCCCGACCGCCGGCGCCTCCATCATGCCACTGGACGAGTTTCCGGCCACCAGCGCGCAGGCGGTCAGGGCCGCCGCATAGCCACGCGCGCCCAGTGATTCCGCCACGCGAACCTGGTCCGGCCGCGCCGAGGCGAACGCTGCGATCGCGGCCCGGATTGCGCCGGATCCGGCGTCGGCGTTGGGTTGGGTGATCAGGATCGCCCGGTCGCGGACCGCGCCCAGTCCGCCCAGAAAGGCCTCGATCTGTTCGTCAGGGCGGCTTTCGGCCAGAGTTTCCGGGTGGAAGGTCGCCAGGATGAAGCCGTCGGGCAGGTCCAGTCCGGTGACGGCCGACGCCTCGGCCGGGGTGCTGCGCCCGAAGGCGATCAGGTTGTCGACGCCGGTCGATCCGACGGTGAACACCCGCTCCGGCGCTTCGCCCATCTGCAGCAGGCGGCGTCGATAGGGTTCGGCGGCCGTGAAATGCAGCGCGGCCAGCTTGGTGATGGCGTGACGGATCGCATCGTCTACGGCGCCGGCCGTGCGATGGCCGCCCTCCAGATGCAGGATCGTCAGCCGCAAAGGTACGGCGGCGACGGCGGCGGCCAGCGCCTCGGTCCTGTCGCCCAGCACCATGACCGCATCAAGCGCCAGGGTCTGATAGGCCTCGGCCGCGCCGGCCAGGGTGTCGGCCATGTCGCGCGCCGCGGACAGGCCGTCGTCGGCGGACATCCCGGATGGGATCGTTGCCGCCGGGACGCGTCCGTCCGCCTCGATCTCGGCGAGCGTGGCGCCGTGTCGGTCCGAAAGGTGCGCGCCGCCGACGATCAGTCGCGGCTGAATCGTCGCCGACGCCTCCATGGCCGCGAGGACCGGCCGCAACAGACCATAGTCGGCGCGACCGCCTGTGAAGACGCCGATGGCGGCCGCCGCCGGACTCATGCGCGGGTCGTTCTCGTCATGCCGCACGGCCATAGCCGGGTTCGACGCCGTGAGATAGCGTGGTGAACGTCGTCACGGGGCGGGACGATCAGGGGCGGGCCGATCGTGTCACAGGCGATTTCTCCTGTAGCTTCAACGTCACGCTTCGAATTTGAGCGCCTCATCCGGGTTCGAGACTATCGACCTTCCGCTGCAACGCTGTTATGACCCCGACAGGCGGTGAGACCGCTGCAAAAATCAATCGACTGCGGAGGGCTCACACCCATGCGTTTCAAGACCTTGTTCCTGGCTTCCAGCGCGGCGGCGGCACTCGCCCTGTCGGCTGGCGCTGCTTCGGCTGAGCCGGATGGGTGGTATGGCGCTGTAGACGCCGGTTATCACTTCACCGAAAACAACATCAATCTGGAAGCGACCGGCAACGGCGTGAACTGGCAGGCCGAGATGAACGACGGCTGGGCCG
>JAHJOK010000050.1 GCA_018820205.1 Alphaproteobacteria bacterium | reverse complement strand
TGATCGCCGACCCGCGCTCCATGCTGGTCGAGGGCGACAAGCTGAACCTGACCGACGAACAGGCGCGGGCCATCCTGGGCCTGACCCTGTCGCGCCTGACCGGCCTGGGCCGTGACGACATCTTCGGCGAGGCGCGCGGCCTGGCCGACACCATCCAGGGCCATCTGACCCTGCTGTCGGATCGCGCCAACATCCTGGCGGTGATCCGCGAGGACCTGCTGCTGGTGCGCAGCGAGTTCGCCGTGCCCCGGCGGACCCTGATCGGCGACGGCGATTTCGAGCTGGAAGACGAGGACCTGATCCCGCGCGAGGACATGGTCGTCACCGTCACCCACGGCGGCTACGTCAAGCGCGTGGCGCTGAACGCCTACCGGACCCAGCATCGCGGCGGCAAGGGGCGCTCGGGCGTGGCGATGAAGGATGACGACGCCGTCGTCGGCGTGTTCTCGGCCTCGACCCATACGCCGGTGCTGTTCTTCGCCACCAACGGCAAGGCCTACAAGCTGAAGACCTGGCGGCTGCCGCTGGGCGGGCCGACGTCGCGCGGCAAGGCCTTCGTCAACCTGCTGCCGATCGAACCGGGCGATTCGATCATGAACGTCCTGCCCCTGCCCGAGGACGAGACGACCTGGGGCGACTACGACATCATGTTCGCCACCCGATCCGGCGACGTGCGCCGGAACAAGCTGTCGGACTTCGCCACGGTCAACCGCGCCGGCAAGATCGCGATGAAGCTGGAAGACGGCGACCACATGGTCGGCGTCGCCATCTGCACAAGCGAGGACGATGTTCTGCTGACCACGTCCGGCGGCCGCGCCATCCGCTTCAAGGCCGACGACGTCCGCGTGTTCAAGGGCCGCGATTCCACCGGTGTGCGCGGCGTCCGGCTGCAAGGCGACGACGTGGTCATCTCCATGGCCATCCTCGGCCGTGTCGATGCGACACCGGACGAACGCAGCGCCTACGTCAAACATGCCAACGCCATGCGCAAGGCGACGGATGGCGAGGACGAAACCGCGGTGGTCGAGGCGGATGATGACGCCGAAGGCTCGGGCGACGCCGCCCTGTCGATCGAACGCATCGCCGAACTGGGGGCCGCCGAACAGTTCATCCTGACGGTCACCGAGACCGGTTTCGGCAAGCGCTCTTCCGCCTACGAATACCGCCGCACCGGTCGCGGCGGTCAGGGTCTGACGGCCCACGGCCTGGGCGGTCGCGCAGGCGCCCGCCTCGCCGCAGCCTTCCCGGTCGAGGACAGCGACGACCTGTTGCTGGTCACCTCCAACGGCCAGATGATCCGCACCCGCGTGGGCCAGGTCCGCATCGTCGGCCGCTCGTCCCAGGGCGTGACCATCTTCCGCACGGCGGAAGGCGAAAAGGTCGTGTCGGTTGAAAGGCTGGCGGACACGGGCGGGGATGAGCCCGAGGTCGAGATCGACGGCGATGAGGGAGCCGAAGGCCAAGCGCCTGACGAGTGATCCAAACCGCCGTGCATCCCCTCGAAGGCGGGGACCCAGTGCTTTCGTAGGGCATTGGTGCGCCGGATGGGTGTCAGGGGGTGATCGGCTCGTTCCGAGCGCCCAGAGAACTGGATCCCCGCCTTCGCGGGGATGCACGGAGTTCAAATGACAGCCGACCTCCTCATCGACGGTCTCCCCGCCACCGAGGACGACCTCCACTATCTCGCCCTCGTCAATTACGGGGCCTACACCTCCTTCCGGGTCGAGGACGGCGGCGTGCGGGGACTGGATCTGCACCTTGGCCGGCTGGAGGCCTCTGCCGTCGAGCTCTTCGGCGAACCAGTCGGCGAGGCCCGGCTTCGCGATCTCATTCGGACGGCGCTCGCGGATCGTCGCGAGGCCTGGCTGCGCATCAGCCTGTTTTCCCCCGACATCTGGTCCCGCACGCCGTCGGCGCGGGTCCGGCCCCGGGTGATGACGGTGGTCTCGCCGCCGCCGCCGCCGCTGGCCGTCAGCGTCCGGGTTCGAAGCCAGACCTATGCGCGTGAGGAAGCCCACATAAAGCACACCGCCACCCTCGGCCTGATCCGCGCTCGACGCCTGGCCCGGGAGGCCGGGTTCGATGACGCCCTGTTCGCCGACGCCGACGGCCTGATCTCCGAAGGCAGTTCGTGGAATATCGGCTTCCTGTCCGGCGAGACCGTGATCTGGCCTCAGGCGCCGATGCTGGCCGGCGTGGCGCAATCTCTGATCCAGCAGGGACTCGCCGGCGTCGGTCTGACCGGCTCGACCCGGCCCGTCCTTCTCACCGACCTCGACGCCTTCGATGGCGCCTTCCTGTGCAACAGCGCCACCCCGGCCTGTCGGATCACCGCCATCGGCGACCACGTCGTCGGCGCCGCGCCGGATCGAATCGAGCGCCTCACCCGCGCTTGGGCGTCAAACCCGCCTCAGACGATCTAGGCCGGATGCGCCACGCCTGCTAATCAGGCCGAAAGGCGGGGGAGTAACGCCATGCGTATCGGGCTCTATCCGGGGACTTTCGACCCCGTCACCAACGGCCACATGGACATCATCGGCCGGGCCGTGAAACTGGTCGACAGGCTTGTCATTGGCGTCGCCCAGAATGACGAGAAGGGACCGCTGTTCACCACCGCCGAGCGGGTCGAGATGGTCCGGGCGGAGGTCGTCGGGCTGAATGCGAACATCGAGGTCCGCCCCTTCTCGACCCTGCTGATGCATTTCGCCGAGGAACTGAACGCCAATGTCATCGTGCGCGGTCTGCGCGCCGTCGCCGACTTTGAATACGAGTTCCAGATGACGGCCATGAATCAGCGCCTCAATGACGACATCGAGACCGTGTTCCTGATGGCCGACCCGCGCCACCAGGCGATCGCCTCGCGGCTGGTCAAGGAAATCGCCCGGCTGGACGGGAACATCGACAGTTTCGTCAGCCCCGCCGTGGGCGCCGCCGTACGCGCCCGCGTCAAACGCTAGAACCGCTCAGGATACCGTTTTGAAGATCACGCCTTTCGCTCTCGTCGCCGCCCTCGCGGTCCTTTCGCCGGCCGCCGGAGCCGCCGCCCAGACCGCCGCAGTCCCTGCACCGGCCGCCGCCGACTGGCGCACGATCGCGCCGGAAAATCTTCTGGTCATCGACACGTCCAAGGGCCGGATCCTGGTCGAGCTGGAGCCCCGCGCCGCGCCGCGCCACATCGAGCGGGTTCGCACCCTGGCGGATCAGGGTTTTTATGACGGCCTGAAATTCCACCGCGTGCTGACCGGCTTCATGGCCCAGACCGGCGACCCCCTGGGTACCGGTCAGGGCGGGTCCGAACTGCCCGATATCGCGCCGGAGTTCACGTTTCGTCGGGGCCGCGACGCACGCTTCGCCCGGATCGAAGGCGCCGACGAGGGCATCGTGGGGCTGGTGGGCTCCCTGCCTGTCCAGACCCAGCCCGACGCCCAGATGATGGTGACATCCGACTTCAAGGTCGACGCCGGGGGACTGTTCTGCAACGGCGTCGCGGGCATGGCCCGGGCCAGCGCGCTGGACAGCGCCAACAGCCAGTTCTTTCTGATGATGGGGACGAATGACGTGCTGGATGGCAACTATACGGCCTTCGGACGCATCGTGTCGGGGCTGGAGGTGGTTGGGACACTCAAGCCGGGAACCGACACCGCCGACGGCGCCGTGACCGATCCCGACACCATGACCCACGTCCGCACCGCCGCCGCCCTGCCGGACTCCGAGCGGCCGGTGGTGCGCATGCTCGACACGCATTCTGCCGCCTTCCAGGCGCACGTCGCCGAAACCCGCGCGGCCAGCGGCTCCAATTTCCGCGTTTGCGACGTCCAGCCCGTCGCCGAGGTCACAGGGGGATAGACATGCGCACGACGATCATCGCGACCTCGATCATGCTGGCGGGCCTTTCCGGTCCGGCCCAGGCCCAGGACGCGGCCGCCGCGACGACGGCCGATGCGACGGTCGCCTATGCTCCCGCCGACTGGCGTCAGGTTCCGGCCGACAACCTGCTGGTCATCGACACCAACCGGGGGCGCATCCTGGTCGAGATGGCGCCCGAGGCCGCGCCCCTGCATGTGGAGCGGATGCGGGTGTTGGCGCGCCGGAATTTCTTCGATGGCATCGTCTTCCACCGCGTCATCGAGGGCTTCATGGCCCAGACGGGTGATCCGCTGGGCACCGGTGAAGGGCAGAGCCCCTATCCCGACATCAAGGCCGAATTCACCTTCCGGCGCGGCCCCGAGACGCCGTTCGCCTCGGTCGCCGAGCCGGCGGGCGCGGCGCTGGGGTTCCTGAACTCCCTGCCGATCCAGACACAGCCGACCTCCGTTATGGCGACCACGGCCGACGGCCGGGTGCATGGCTGGGGCGCTTATTGCCCCGGCGTCGCGGGCATGGCGCGCGACGATGCGCCGGACAGCGCCAACAGCCAGTTCTTCCTGATGCGCGCCGCCTATCCGGCGCTGGACAAGCGCTACACCGTCTGGGGCCGGGTCGTATCCGGGCTCGACGTGGTGCGCGCCATCAAGGTCGGCGACGGCGAGAACGGCGCCGTGACCGCCGATCCCGATCGCATGATCCGGGTCCGTGTCGCCGCCGATCTGGCGCTGGCCGACCGGCCGGCGGTTCAGGTGCTGGACGCCGGTACCGCCGCCTTCCGGACCCTGGCCCAGGGCGTGCGCGCCGACCGGGGCGCCGACTTCTCGATCTGCGATATCGACCTGCCGGTTCAGGTCTCGGGGGCGGCGGCGCCGGCTGTTTGACCCGAACGCCGGCCCCGGCGTCTTCGCTTGGGTCGACGGGCCTCGCGCATCTGTTGCAGCAACAGGCCCTCGCGCAGACCCCGGTCGGCGACGCGCACCCGCTCGCTGGGCCAGGCGCGCTGGACGGCCTCCAGGATCGCCGCCCCGGCCAATACCAGATCGGCCCGATCCGGCCCGATGCAGGCCTCGGCCGCCCGGCCCTGAGGACCGAGCGATTTCAGCTTTTGCGCCGCCGCCTCGCATTCCGACCGGGTCATCCACAGGCCGTCGACCCGGTCTCGCTGGTATCGCCGAAGGTTCAGATGAACGCCCGCCAGACTGGTGATCGCGCCTGATGTGCCCACCAGATGCCCACGACCGGCGGCGCACAGCTGTTGGAACTCCGCATCGACGATACCGCCGGCCGCGAGGGCTTGGCTCATGTCGGCGACCATCGCCTCGTACCAGGGTTCGCCCGCATGGTCCGGCTCCGGGTGGCGTTCGGCGAGGGTCACCACGCCCAGGGGCGCCGACATCCAGCTGACCGTTTTCATCTCCCCGTTCGTCCGGCGCAGCCACGACAGTTCGGTCGATCCGCCGCCGACATCAATGACCAGCACCGCCTCCGCCTTCGGATCGAACAGGTTCAGGCATCCCTCGACCGACAGCCGTGCTTCCTCGGCGGGGTCGATGATGCGCAATCGAAGGCCCGTGCCGCGTCGGACCCGGTCGATGAATTCGGCGCCGTTCTCGGCCGCGCGACAGGCCTGGGTCGCCACGGCGGTCAGCCGCGCCGAATCGACGCCGCGTCGCACCACCCGTTCCGCGCAAAGGGCCAGGGCGTCATAGGCCCGGTCCATCGCCGCCGCGTCCAATCGACCGGTGCGCGACAGTCCCTCGCCCAGGCGCACGATGCGGCTGAAGCTGTCGATGACCCGAAAGCCGTCGCGCGAGGGCCGCGCGATCAGCAGCCGGCAATTGTTGGTCCCCAGATCGAGGGCGCCGAAAACGGGGGCGTCGCGACCCGACCCGTCCCGCATCGACGACCCTCGGACCCGGGACCGCTCGTCGCGCCGCTGGGGCGCGCCGTCGGGTTCCGGCATGGGCCGAACTTTCAAGTGGGCGCAGCCGTCACGGGCGCCCGTCGCAACCAGCCTAGTCGCCCCGGGCCGTTCGCGCCAACCTTTCATGACAGGAAGATGAACGGCGAGGCCGGCATTAGGCTCAGGCGCGCGGTCGTATCGATGCGCCATGACCCAGTCCCTGACTGCCAAATTCGGCCTCGGCCAGATCGTGCGCCATCGCGAGGAAGCCTTTCGCGGCGTGATCGTCGACGTCGACGCCGCCTATGCCGGCCCGGCGGACGAGCCCGGCCCGGACAAGCGCGACCAGCCCTTCTACCGCGTCCTGGCGATGGGCGCGGAAGCGGGCTTCCTGGTCTATGCTGCGGAAGCCGTGCTGGAACACGATCCGGACATCGCGCCCCTGTCTGCGGCGGATCAAGCCCATTGGTTCACAATGGACGGCGAAGGCCATATCGCCCCCCGCACGCAGCCGATCCACTGATCGTGAGCGTCCGGCCCTTGGACGACAGCCGGTCGGGCTCTAGACTGGCGTCGCAAGGAGCGTGTGATGGCTGATTTCGAACATGTCTTTCAGGCCCCGCCCGAAGGCGCGGCGGCGGACTGGACGATCTCGCAGAACTGGCGGGCCTATACCCAGGTCGAGCATGACACCTGGGACACCCTGTATGCGCGCCAGATGGAGATCCTGCCCGGCCGGGCCGCCGACGCCTTCATGAACGGGTTGAAGGCGCTGGACCTGAACACCGGCGGCATCCCCGACTTCGCCCTGATGAATCCCAAGCTGAAGGCCCTGACCGGCTGGACCGTCGTCTGCGTGCCCGGCCTGGTGCCGGACGAGGTCTTCTTCGACCACCTCGCCAACCGGCGCTTCCCCTCGGGCCAGTTCATCAGGAAGCCGGACCAACTGGATTACCTGCAGGAGCCGGACATTTTCCACGACGTCTTCGGCCACGTCCCGATGCTGACCGACCCCAATTTCGCCGACTACATGCAGGCCTATGGCAAGGGCGGCCAACGCGCCCAGAGCCTCGGCATGCTCAAGAACCTGGCTCGCCTGTACTGGTACACGGTCGAGTTCGGCCTGATGGACGAGGGCGACGGATTGCGCATCTACGGCGCCGGCATCGTCTCGTCGGCGACCGAGAGCGTGTTCGCGGTCGAGGACCCGTCACCGAACCGGATCGCCTTCGATCTGGAACGCATCATGCGCACCGACTACCGGATCGACGACTTCCAGCAGGTCTATTTCGTCATCCCCTCGATCGAGGCCCTGAACGACGCCACGCTGGAGGATTTCGGCCCCATCTACGACCGGCTGAAGGACGCTTCCCAGATCGGCATCGAGGCCATCCAGCCCTATGACCGCGTCATCACCCAAGGCTCCCAAGCCTATGCCCACAAGGGCGGAAGGTTCGCGGCATGAAGCGCACGACCACCCTCGTTCTGATCGCGGGTCTCGCCGTGACGGCCGCCGCCTGCACCGAATCGAAGCGCGCGCGCAACGCCGCGACGTTCGGCGACCGGCCCGCCGACATCACCTGCTGGACCTATGGGACCGAGACCTTCTCCGGCCGTTCGACGGGCAAGGTTGAAAACAGCGATGAGGGCCGTCTGGCCTTTGTCGACGCCGCCAACGGCCGCTACACCACGGTCGATGGCGATTGCCGCGTGGTCTATCTGAAGGAAGGCGAGGAGGGGGCGCCGGCTGCCTGAGGCGACGCCCTGGAGCGCGGACCTCCGGGTCCGCCCTTGTCGATGACTCTATAGAGCGGACCTGGAGCTCCGCGCTCCGCGGGGACGGCGGGATTGCCCCTCAGTCCTCCGCGATCAAGCTCTTCGTCTTCGTATCGCGCATCAGGACGTAGGTGATCAGCGAGATCCCAATCATCCCGGTGACGTACCAGAAATACAGGCTCTCGCGTCCGTCCAGCTTGAACCACAGCGCCACATATTCCGCTGTCCCGCCGAAGGTCGCATTGGCGATGGCGTAGGGCAGGGCGACACCCAGGGCCCGGATGTGGGCGGGGAACAGCTCGGCCTTCACCACCGCGTTGATCGCCGTATAGCCGGACACGATCACCAGGGCCGCGAGCGCCAGTCCGAAGGCGGCGAACGCGTTGGTCGTGACAGCCAGGGCGCTCATGATCGGCACGGTGCACAGCAGGCCGAGAACGCCGAAGGCGATCATCACCGGCTTCCGGCCGACTCGGTCCGACAACGCCCCGACCAGCGGCTGGATCAGCATGAACATCAGCAGGGCCGCCGCCGAAATCTCGGTCGCCTGGGCCTTGGTGAAGCCCGAGGTATTGGTCAGGAATTTCTGCAGGTAGGTCGTGTAGGTATAGAAGGCCAGCGTCCCGCCGGCGGTCAGGCCGATGACGATCAGCGCTTCCTTCGGGTGGCGCAGCACCAGTTCCAGCGCGCTGGATTTGGGCGCCGATCGCGCCGCCTCGGACTGGAAGGCGTGGGTTTCGTCCAGCCCTCGCCGCAGCCAGAAGACGATCACCGCCAGGGCCGCGCCGACGAAAAACGGAATGCGCCAGGCCCAGTCCGAAAGCGCCGCCTCGCCCAGCGTCCGCTGCAGAACGATCAGCAAAGCCAGCGCCAGAAGCTGCCCGGAAATCAGCGTCACATACTGAAAGCTGGACCAGAAGCCGCGATGCTTCGCCGTCGCCATCTCCGACAGGTATGTGGCGCTTGAACCGTACTCGCCGCCGACGCTCAGGCCCTGAAGCATGCGGGCCAGCAGCAACAGGCCGGGCGCCGCGATGCCGATGGTCGCGTATCCGGGCGTACAGGCGATGATCAGCGACCCCGTGCACATCAGGCTGACAGACAGGGTCAGTCCGGCCTTGCGCCCCTTCCGGTCCGCATAGACGCCCATCACCCAGGCCCCGACCGGCCGCATCAGGAAGCCGACGGCGAAGATGGCGGCGGTCTTCAGCAGGCTGGCGGTGTCGTCTCCGTCGGGAAAGAACACCGGCGCGAAATACAGGGTGAACGCCGCATAGGCGTACCAGTCGAACCACTCCACCAGATTGCCGGCCGATCCGCCGATGATGTTCCTGAGCCGGCGGGCGGGGCTCATCTCGACGGGCGTGGATTGGGTCATGGCGTCATCGACCTGACAGTGTGGGCCAGGCGATCCATGTGCCGATCGCATAGGCCAGACCAAAGATCAGCACGATCACGGAACTCCACAGAACGAAGGGCTCGAACGCGCCGCCATTCATCACAAAGGCCGGAACCAGCACCAGACCCCGCAGCAAATAGACGGCCGAGATCAATATCAGCGCGGTCCGCATCAGGGGCAGCCGGGGGATCACACCCGCCCCGGCAAAGGCATAGGCCGCCCAGACCGCGAGGACGAGCGCGATGCCGATGGTGATCAGCGTCGGGGTCACCGAACCCTGCTCGGCCATCCTCGCCAAGCCCTCGCCCGCCCCGAAAAAACGATACCATGCGGGCCCGCCCGCGATGACGGCCAGATGCAGAAGCGAGGCGCCGGCGCTCAGCACGCCCCCGGCGAGCAGGATCGGATTTTGGGTCATCGCGCGGCCGATCAGATGCGTTGGAACGGGTAGAAGCTGGATCCCAGATTAAGCATTCCCGTCAGCGCGTCGAGCGCCCCGCGGGTCTCGTCGATCAGCGCCGGATCGGCCAGATCGGCGGGGGCCAGGGTGTCGCGGTACCAGCGATAGGCCCATTCGGACAGGCGACCATGCAGGGCGTCGGTCAGCCGCATGGCTGGGTTGGTCGCGGCCAGCTCGTCCTGGGTCAGGACGACCCGCAGACGCAGACAGGCGGGGCCGCCGCCGTTCCGCATCGACTGGCGCACATCGACGTATTCGACCCGAGCGATGGGGCCGTTCGACCCGGCCAGTTTCTGCGCCACCGCATGGCTGCGCGGATTGTCGCGGGTCTCCGTCGGACAGATCAGGCTCAGGCGGTCCTCGCCCGGCAGCTGCACCAGCATGGAGTTGAACAGATAGCTGGAGATGGCGTCGGCCAAGGGCAGGTCGGCAGACGAGACCTCGACAAAGATCGGTTCGAACCCGGTGGCGGCAGCGCGGATCGCGGCGTGGGTCGCGGCAGTATCCTGGAACGCCAGCTGATGATGGAACAGGGTGTTCAGCGCGCCGACGCAGACGACATCATTGTGGAACGTACCGCCCGCGATGGCGGCGCGCGATTGCTGGGCCAGCACTGCGCCCGATGCGGCGTGGCGACGGACGATGGCCTCGCTGGCCTGACGGGTCTGGCGGGCCGGATAGGCACCGTCCCAATGCTCGAACGCTTCGCGCCCCCAGACCAGCAAGTTGACCCCCGGCTGGCCATGCTCGGCACACAGGCGGACGTGGTTGGCGGCACCCTCGTCGGCCAGATGCGCGACGGCGGGCAGGGCGTCGTGGACGGCAAAGCGGCTGGGGTTGGGGAACAGGGCATCCAGCGCTCGTTTCGTCTGGGCGTGCTCCAGCGAGCGGTGCAGGTTGGTGTGCAGGTTGGCGGGTGTGAAATGGACACGGCCATCGGCGCTGTCGGCACTGGGCGTCACCGTGGCGGCATTGGCGGCCCACATGGGACTGGCGGAACAGGCGGCGGCGGCGAATGTGGGCGCGTCCTTCCACGCCTGTTGCAGTACGGCGGCGTCGGAGCCGGTGAAGCCCAGGCTGCGCAGGAACGGGATGTCGGGCCGCTCGTGCGGCGGCAGCACGAACTGGGGCACGCCCAGGTCGGCGAGCCGCTTCATCTTGTCGAGACCTTGCAGCACGGCCGCGCGCGGGTTGGACGCCTGGCCCGCATTGAGGCTGGCGGCCAGATTGCCGGGGCTGAGCCCGGCATAGGAATGGGTCGGGCCGATCAGGCCGTCGGCATTGGCTTCGATGGCGTGGGTCATCTCAGCCCCTTGATCTCGCCCTCGATGTTCCTCACCGCCCCGGCCTCGAAACTGGCGACGGGATAGGCGCAGTAGTCGGCGGCGTAGTAGGCGCTGGGCCGGTGGTTGCCGCTGGCCCCCAGGCCGCCGAAGGGCATGTCGCCCGCCGCGCCCGTGGTCGGACGGTTGAAATTGACCACGCCCGCGCGGATACGGCGGATGAACCGGTCCCAGTTCGCCGGGTCGTCGCTGACCAGTCCGGCGCTCAGCCCGTAGCGGGTCGCGTTGGCGGCGGCGATGGCGTCGTCGAAGCCGGCGACGCGGGTGACCGACAGGAAGGGGGCGAACATCTCCTCGTCGGGCACGTCGATGCCCGTCACGTCGATGATGGCGGGCTTCACGAAGGCGCCGGGCAGGTTGTTCACCGGGCCCGAGGCGCGGATGACCTTGGCCCCCATGTCGATCCGCTGTTGCAGCGCCGCCAGGGCCTGTTCCGCCGCCCGCTGTGAAATCAGCGGCCCGGCATAGGGCTCGGGCGTCGAATCCCACGGGGCCAGTATCAGCCGATCGACCAGGGCGTTGACGGCCTCGATGATCGCATCGCCCTGGGCGCCCTCGACCACGATCAGGCGACGGGCGCAGCTGCATCGCTGGCCGGTCGTGACGAAGGCGGACTGCACGACGATGCCGGCGACAGCCTGTGCATCCGCCGCATCCCAGACGACCAGAGGATTGTTGCCGCCCAGTTCCAGCGCCAGGATGACGTGCGGATCGTCCGCGAATTTCTTGCGGAAATGGGCGCCGGCCGCGCCCGAGCCGGTGAACATCAAGGCGTCGATGGGTTGGTCCAGCAGGGCGGCGCCGACGTCGCGGCCGCCCTGGACCAGGTTGAACACCCCGGCCGGCAGGTCGGCCTCGGCCAGGCATTCGGCGATCAACTGACCCGCGTGCGGCGTCTCTTCCGACGGCTTGAACACAATGGTGTCGCCCGCGAGCAAGGCAGGCACGATATGGCCGTTGGGCAGGTGGCCGGGGAAGTTGAACGGTCCCAGCACCGCCGCGACGCCATGCGGGCGATGGCGCAGGGTCGCGTGGCCGAACGCGGTGTCGGCGGTGCGTTCGCCGGTGCGTTCGTCGTAGGCGCGGATCGAGATATCCACCTTGCCCGCCATGGCGCCCAGTTCGGCGGTGGTCTCCCACAGGGCCTTGCCGGTCTCGCGGCTGATGGCCTCGGCGAAGGCGGGGGCGCGGGCCTTCAGCGCGGCCTGATAGCGTTTCATCGCCTCGATCCGCTCGGCGCGGGGGCGGTCGGCCCAGTCGGGGAAGGCGGCGCGGGCGGCTTCGACCGCCGCCCCGACCTGTGCGGTCGAGGCCTCGTTCCCGCGCCAGACCCGCGCTTCGGTCGCCGGGTCGAAGGAGGCGAAACCGTCGCCTGAACCCTCGGTCCAGGCGCCATCGATATAGAGTTTGCCGTCAGTCATGGGATCCTCAGGATTTCACGCGCACGACGTCGCCGGCCCGCACCTTCAGTGCAGTGGCGGCCTCGGCGGTCAGGTGGACGACGTCGTCCTCGATGGCGGCCTTGCCGCGGATGGCGCGGAAGTCCGAAACGCTATCGGTGGAGATCAGCGACGGCAGTTCGGCCTCGACCTCATCGACGATCAGGGCATTCAACTTGCGGGCATCACGAACGGTGCGGATGTGGTCGCGCGGGCAGCTTACGGTCGGGCCGGCGTCGAAGATGTCGATCAGGCCGTTGGTGCGGAACCCTTCGCTTTCCAGCAGGGCCATGGCGGCGACCCCTTGGGGATGGACCTTGCCGATCACGGCGCGGGCGGGCTCGGGCAGCAGCTCGACATAGATCGGGTGGCGCGGGGCCAGGTCCAGGATGAACTGTTTGTCGGTCGAACCGGTCATCATGTCCGCCTGGTCGAACGGCATGGGGAAGAATTTGTGCGCTACATGATCCCAGAACGGGCAGGCGCCGTCGGGGGTGAAGACGCCGCGCAACTCGGCCAGCACCGTCTCGGCGAACAGGTCGGGCTGGGCGCCGATCAGCATGTAGCGCGACTGGCTCAGCAGACGCCCGGCGCCCCCCTTGCGCCGGTCCGCCTTCAGGAACAGCGAGCCGACCTCGGACCAGCCGGTGCATTCGTTGACTAGGGTCAGGGTCTGGTGGTCCAGCTTGATGTCCAGCGACGGCGACGACGAGGCGTTGTTGACCACACGGAACGAGAAGAACGGACGGTTCAGTCCGACAGCCGCCTTGACCGAGGCGATGCCGTCGACGTCGCCGGTGTCGGTCTCCTCCATCATCAAGGTGTACCAGCAGGCCTGGGGAGCCAGTTTGCCGGTGAAACTGTCGCGGCTGACGTCCAGCCGTTCGGCCAGCTGATCCGGATCCTCGGGCAGGCTGGTGAAGCCGGGGCCGGACAGGATGGCCAGTTCCAGCAGGTGATCCAGGTCGGCGGGGCCGGCGGGGCGAATGACCAGCATCAGAGCGTCTCCAGACGAAGGCGTTTCAGGCGCTCGGCGTCGATCTCGCCCGAGGCGATCTTGCACAGCATCAGGGTCGACAACTGTGCGCGTTCGACGAAGCTGTCGGGCCAGGCGAACTCCTCGGCCGAATGGATCAGGCCGCCCCGGACGCCCAGGGTGTCGATATTGGGCAGGCCTGCGGCGTGCAGATTGTTGCCTTCGCAGACGCCGCCCGATGGCGACCAGGCGATGGCCTGACCCAGCAGTTCGCCGGTCTGGCGAAGGGCCTCGAACAGGGCGGACTGCGAGGCGTCCATCGGCTTGGGCGCGCGGGTCATGCCGCCGTGCAGGTCCAGGGTCAGGCCCTCGAACGGCGGCGTCGCGGCGATCTCGGCGATGGCGTCGGTGATCCAGGCGGCGGATTGGGCGTCGGGCACGCGGACGTTGAAGCGGACGACCGCCTTGTCGGTGACGACGTTCAGGGCGCCGCCGCCCGAAATGCGCGCGACATTGACGGTGACGCCCTCGCGGCGTCCGTTCAGGCCATGCAGGGCCGCTGCGATGATAGCGGCCCCCGCGACGGCGTTGGCGCCCTCGTGGAAGGCGCGACCGGCGTGGGCGGCCTTGCCCGTCACGATCAGGTGGAAATTCCCGCTCCCCTTGCGTGCACCCGCCAGAGTTCCGTCGGCCAAGGCGGGTTCGTAGGTCATGCCGACGTGACCGCGCGCGCCCAGTTCCGCAAGCAGCGGGGCCGAGGCGGGCGAGCCGATCTCTTCGTCCGGCGACAGCAGCACGGTCCAGCCGACGCGTTCGCGTTCGGGATGGGTCTCGAACGCCGCCAGCGCGCCCAGCATCACGGATATGCCGCCCTTCATGTCGGCGATTCCGGGGCCGTTCAGTGCGCCGTCTGAACGCCGCCCGACCGTCTGGAAGCCGCTGTCGGCGGGGAAGACGGTGTCGTAGTGGCCGGTCAGGACGACCTGGATCGGCGCGTCCGGACGGGCGGTGATCTTCAGCGCGTCGGCGCGGGCCTGGGGCTGGATCGAGCCGTCGTCGCCGACGGTCGAAAAGCCCTGGGTCGGGATGCGCGTCGTCTCGGCCGGCAGGCGCGCGGCCTCGACCTCCAGCAGAGCCAGGGTCGCTTCGAGGCCTTCGGCGTTGTCGCTGCCGGAGTTGATGTTTGACCAGGCGATGGCGCGGTCGATCAGATCGGCCTCGCCCCGCCCGACCAGGTCGAGGGCGGCCTGATCCTGTGGGAGAATCCGCATGGCGCGGACCCTAGACGGGCGGAGGCCAAAGGTGAACCCTAGGGGCGCGCGCCCCGGTTCGGTCGCCGGTCCTCGCGCCCCGAGCCGGGAACCCGCGATTGCCGTCTCCAGCGGATCGAAAGGGTGGCGTTGCCTTCGCCGCCGAACTCGGAGGCGATCGCCAGGTTGCGCCGCACCTGCCATTCGACATTGACCGCCGCGCCGCCTTCGCCGCCGCCGATGATCTCCAGATAGACGTCGTCGGTGATGTAGCGGCCGCCGGCGACCGTCAGGGCCGAGGCCTCGCCGCCGAACGACAGCCGGTCCAGACCCGCCAGCTCGCGCAGATTGCCGATGACGTCGAACCCGCCGCCCCCCGCCAGCGACGCCACCCCGGCAGCCAGCTGAGCCGCCTCGAAGGCCGACAGCTGCGACGCCGACCGGCCGAACAACACCTGCGACAGGATTTCATCCTGCGGGAGGGACGGGGTGGACGTCAGGGCGATGTCGGGCCGCGCCGCTGTGCCGGTCACGCGGATGATGGCGGTCAGGGCCGGATCCTCGCGCTCGGCCGTCAGGTTCAGCCGTATCCGCGCCGGGTCGGTCGACAGGGCGATGGAGCCGCGGTCGTCGAACACGAACCGCTTGCCTGCGAATTCGTAGTCGCCGCGAACGATGTTGGCGTTCCCGCTCAACACGGGCAGGGCGACGGTGCCGCCGACCCTGGCGTCAACGTTGAGCAGGACGTTCAGACCTCGGCCCGAGACCTGGACATTGCCGCCGCGCGACCGGAGCCGGATATCCAGGCCGATCTGCGGCCCCCGGCTGGCCTCGGTGGCGTCGGTCTCGTCGGGGTCGCCGCCGGGGCGGTTGATCTCGACCACATCCATGCTGACGATGCCGCTGGAGCCGGGGGGATTGGCCTCGATCCGCGCCTCGTCGATGTTGATCTCGCCCGCCAGCTGGATTTTGCCGTCGGCGGCGCGGACGACGGTCAGCGGGCCCGAAGCCCGGGCCTCGGCGATGTCATTGTCGATGATGCGGAAGCGATTCAGGGCCAGTTCGAAGCTGGAGCCCGAGCCTTGGCGCAGACCGATGCGGCCGTCGCCCGAGACCTCGCCCCCCGATTCATCGGTGGCGGTGAAGGTCTGGATCAGGGCCGTTGTGTCGTCGAACCGGCTGGCCAGGGTGACATCATCCAGCACCAGACCGATGGCGTTGTCGCGGAACCGGCCCTCGGCGAGGTTGAGGCGGCCGTTCAGACGGGGCTCGGCCAGGGTGCCGGCGATGGTCGCGCGACCATCGACCTGGCCCGCCAGGGTGCGTTCCCCGCCGAAGAACAGATCCCAGATCGGCTGAATCTGACCCGCGATTTCGACCTCGCCCGACATCGGACGCGTGCGGGCGATGGCGAGACGCAGGGGGGCGGCGGAGGCCTCGACCGGCAGGGTCAGGTCGGCGGTCGCCTGGGCCGCATCGGCGCCGGCCGCATTGGCCTCGATCCGCAGGGTATTGTTGACCAGGGTGGCGTTCAGCGCGCCGTCGACCGACAGACCGCGCGGCGCGTCGATGCTGCGAATCTGCGCCAGGGCCACGTTGGCGGATCCCGACAGGTCGTCGCCGGCGCCGCGAAGCGAGATGCGCCCGGTCACCCGGCCGCGCAGATCGGGCGCGATAGATCCCAGTTCGACGCTGGTCAGATCGGCCTGGATCACGGCGGCGTCGGCATCCTGACGCAACTCGCCCAGCAGGACGCCGCCGCCGACGGACAGATCGACCCGGGCGACACGGCCGTCTCCGGCCAGGGCGATGACGGCCGGATTGCGGGTGGAGAAGTCGATGTCGCGAACGCTGCCGCCGCCGCTCAACGTTATGCTCTGGGCGTCGTCGGTGCGCCCATAGACGCCCGAACCATCGAACCAGACCGGCGTGCCGCCCCCGACGTCGGCGGTCAGGGTGAACGGCAGGCGGGCGAGGGTCCCCCGTCCCTCCAGAGCCATCGCGCGGATGACGTAGGTCGATCCCGAAAGGCGCATGTTGCGCGCCTGCACATTGACGAAGGCGGTGTCGTCGCCCGCGCCCTCGGTCAGGCGGACGCGACCGTCCGCCGTCCCCGACGCCAGGAAGGCCCCCGGCCGGGCGGTAAAGGTCAGGTCGGCGCTCGACGGCGTGTTGTTGGCCAGGGCGACAGCGCCCTGGGCGACGATCCCGCCCGCGTTCAGATCGACCTCGCTGAGGCGGATGCTCTCGCCGCCGAGGAAGAAATTGCCGGCGGCGCGGGCCGGGCCGTAGTTCGAGCCGGCGGTCATGACGATCCGGCCGTCCGAGGCGTCCGCGCCCTTTCTGAAGCTCAGCACCAGGTCGGCGTCCGTCAGTTTCAGGGGACCGGCGGCGATGCTGGCGAATGCGGCGGTCAGGTCGGCGCGGGGCTGGGCCAGGGTGCCGGTCAGGGCGCCGTCGCCGGTCATGGCGCCGTCGATGGCCACGGGGCCGACGCCAAACGGCCCGGTCGCGTTCCAATTCAGGGCCAGGCGAAGCCGCCCTTCCGGCTCGATCAACCCCTTGGCGGAGGCCGTGCCGGCCGCGCCGGTCAACAGTCCCTGCTCCACGGAGATCCGGCCGTCGTCGAGTGCGCCGGCCAGCTGCAGTCGCGGCGCGGCGCCCAGCAGGCGGTCCAACTCCTCCATGCCCGTGGCCAGACGTCCGCCGCGTCCGTCGAAAGTCAAACGCCACGGGGCCCCGGTGCGGGCCGACGAGGCCTGGATCGGCCCGCCGAAGGTTCCCTTTGCGCCGGGGCGGATGCGGCCGACGTCTGTGATCTCGGCCCGACCCCGGAAGCCGAGGCCGCCCACCAGATTGCGCCCGCCGGAGCCGGTCAGGCGCAGGGCCTGGCCCCGCGCATCGATCCGTTCCAGCAACAGGGCGCCGTCCGTCAGGCGCGCCGCCTGAAACGACAGCGTCGGTGAAGACCCCAGCAGGGCGCCGACGATTCCTTCGCTGCGTCCGCCCGCGACGTCGAGGTCCCCCTGGATGGAGAAGCGCCCATTGTCGGCCGCGATATTCAGAGGGCCGGCGATGGCGCGGGCCGCATAGCTGGCCAGATTGGCGTCCGACAGACGCACGTCGCCGTCCAGGCTCCAGTTTTCGGCGTCGCCCTTGAACAGGCCCCGGTAGGAGGCCGCACCGCCGCTGGGCGAACCGACCAGGCGGGTCAGCGATCCGACCGAGACGGACAGGGCGACGCCGTCCGGCGATGTCCTGTCAGACAGGCGGATCATGCCCTTTGCGCTGGACTGAAGATTGTCGGCGATCAGTCGCCAGGCAACGCCCTGAACGCCGTCTTCCTCCGCGTCCGGCACGGCGGCGAAACCGAAGCGGGCGGTGCGGCCGATCCGCTCGACGAAGGGCTCCAGCAGGTCGGACCCGCTGAAGTCGAAATAGCCGGAGACGCGCGACCCCTCCGGCCCATAGCGGCCGCGGATGGTCAGGGGGGTGAAATCACCCGTGCGCACCGTGGCGTTGACGATGTCGCCGTTGACCAGGGCCGAGGCCGCGAACGGCTGATCGGGCGAATAGCCGAGCGATCCGGCCAGCGGTCCCCCCTGGGCCTCGCTGGCGCGCAGGTTCAGGCGCAGGTCTTCGGGCTTGTCGCCCAGGGTGGCGGCGATGCGGAGGAAGTCGCCGGGCCGGTTCAGGCTGTAGGCGCTGACGTTGGCCACCTTGTCTCCCCGGCGGGGAACCAGCGCGTCGCCCGCCAGACGCCAGCGGCCGTATTCCTTGGAGAACCCCTCCATCAACTCGACGTTGGCCGAGAACTTGTCGATGTCGATGCTGATCGGCATCGGCTGGGGCGGTTTGCCGTCCGGCGGGTCGACTTCGGGCCGGCGCAGCAGGCGGATGGACTGGGCGCTGATCTCCGACGCGTGGAAGCGGCGCGTCACAAGGGGCCAGTAACTCCAGTCCACACGGACGTCGCGCGCCTCCAGCCAGACGCCTTTTTCGTCGGTGATGGTGACGCGGGCCAGGGTGAAGTCGTCGAACAGGTCGCCGCTGAGGCCCTCGACGTTGATCCGGCCGTAGCGGCTGATCTTCTTGCCGGCGACGAAGCTGGTGACCAGGTCGCGGCCGGGTCCGGTGACCAGATACATCCGTCCGCCGACCGCCAGAATCAGCACCAGGGCCGCCAGTCCCGCCAGGGCCATGCCGCCGAAGAAGGCCAGCGCCTGCAGCCGGGTGCGACGTCGCTTTTCCGTCTTGGCCGGCGTCTCTTCAGGCGTGGTTGCAACCGACGGCCCGGATTGGCGCGACGCCGGCTTTCTGCGGGGTGTTTTCGGGGTCGGATCGGTCAAAAGGCCTGGCCGATGCTGATGTAGATCTGGAAGCTCGCGTCGCCTTCGCGCTTGTCCAGCGGGAAGGCGATGTCAGCGCGGATCGGACCGAAGGACAGATTGTAGCGGGCGCCGATGCCGGCGGCGTAGCGCAGGTTGGAGAAGTCCGGCGTCTCCTGAAAGCCGATCGCGCCCGCGTCGATGAAGCCGACCACGCCGAAATTCCGCCCCAGGTCGCGGCGCACCTCGGCCGACACCTCGAACAGCGACAGGCCGCCGCGCGGCGTGTTGTCGGGCAGACGCGGGCCGACGCCCTGGTATTCGTAGCCGCGCACGGATCCGCCGCCCCCGGAATAGAACAGCCGATCCGAGGGGACGCTGAGTTCGTCGCCGCCGAGGATCGACCCCAGCCGGATGCGTCCGGCCGCTACCGTCCTGGCGTTATCCTGCACAGGCAGATACGCGGTGAGCTGGGCTTCGGTCCGCAGGAACACGACATTGTCGTCGCCGGTCACGGCCGTGGGCTGGATGTTCAGGGTGACGCGGTAGCCGGTCGTCGGGTTCAGCGGATCGTTGGACCGATCGAGATAGGCGCCGCCCCGGCCGGTCAGAATGGCCAGATTCCGGGTGATGCGGACCGGCTGCTGGGTGATGGGATCAAACCGGCTTTCGGCGTATTCGCCGGCATCCAGACCGAGGCCGTAGCTGTAATAGGACGTCTTGCCGATGCGCTGTCGCAGGTCGGCGGACAGGACGGCGGCGGTGCGCCGATAGGCATCGGTGTCTTCGTTCACGACGGCGGCCGACAGGGCCAGGGTTTCCCCCGGCGTACGCCAGTGCGGCAGGGACAGATCGACGCCCAGCCGGCTGTCGATATCGGCGAGGCGGGCCTGGAAGCGCACTGTGTCGGCGCGCGCAAAGCGATTGTACCAGGTCCACAACGCCTCCACGCCGGAGCCGTCGGCGGTCGAGAAGGTCGCGCCCGCTTCCAGGATGCGTCGCGGACGGTCGGTCAGGGTGACCACGATCGGCCGGTTCCCGGCGGGGGTGATCTGATCCGCAGGCGACAGCGCGACGGCCACGCCGTCATAGACGCCGGTCTCCAGCAGGCGCCGTTCCAGTTCGCCCACCTTGTCCGGGTCGTAGCGCTCGCCTTCGCGCCAGGGCGCCAGGCCGGCGACCCATTCGGGATTGGTCGGGCCGCGCGTCTCGACGCGAACGCCGTCGAGCATGACCAGGGGGCCGGAGTTGATGTTGTAGGTCGGGGCCACCGTCAGGGCGGCATGATCGACCACAACCCGGCGCGGCTCGGTGACGGCGTCGGGATAGCCTTGCCGCGTCAGGCTGGCGATCACCCGTCCCTCGGCCGCGATGACGTCGGCGGCGCGGCCCGGCTCGCCCGCCTCAAGTTCGATATCGGCCTGGGCGGTCCTGATGACCTCGGGCCCGGGTTCGGCGTCGATCCAGCGGATTGCCGGGTCGGCGAGAAGAAAACGGGGGCCGGGAACGATGTCGACATAGGCCGCAGGCGCATCTTCGCCCTCGACGCGGTCTTCCAGAACGGGTTGGTAATAGCCTTCGGACCGCAACAGCGCTTCGGCCGAGGCCATGGCCGCCCGCGCGCGTTGTCGGGCGTCGAACCGGTTGGTCGGAGGGCCGTCGGCCTCCCCGATGGCGCGGACCAGCAGGGCGCGCAGGTCAGGATCGATCTCACCCCGGACCTGGGCGCGGGGATCCGCGGCCGCCGATCCCGCGATCGCGACCGCGCACAAGGCCAGCACCGCCCTGGCAATCACGGCCTTCGTTCTGCGTTTCTGGAACAGCCTCGACGTCAATCTCAAACCCTGGTCGGCGTCGCGCCCGGAGGGGTCACGATACGTGCGAGGTCCCCCTCAATCAGCAAATCGGGACGGACTTGCGGCGCCCGTCAGTAGAACAGGGTTTCGCTTTCGGGCTGAACCGTCTCTTCGGACGTGCGCTTCTCGGGCGGCAGGGCGCTGTCGATCGGCGGCGGGTTCGCGGCGGCGGTGTCGGAAGCCGGGACGCCCTGATCCTCGGCGGCGGGAGCCATCGGCTCCTGGATCGGCGGCGGGGCCATCTCGCTCCGCTGGTCGATCGGTTCGTCGCAGCCGGCAACGGCCAGGCCCGAGCCGAGGGCGGCCAGCAATATCAAGCGTTTCATCATCGTCAGTCCCCCTTAGGTCGGCGTCGGAACGCGCCGTTCGAAGCCCTGTTCCATAGCGGCTGCGGCGGCGGGGGTCACGGGGGTTCGATCGCGGCGCCGCAACCAATCGTTTGTCTATTGCTGCCAGAGTGTGCTGCGGGGGAGGATTCTGATGACGTCCAGCGGCTATGCGATGATCGCCCAGGTGCGATTCCGCGAACTGAAAACGCGAATCGGATTGGCCGCCTTCATCGCAGTCACGGCCTGGTTCATGACCCAGACGCTGTGGTCGCTCGGGTGGTTCGCCGCCGTGATCGCGACCCAGGCTGTAGACTGGATCGTGTTCCGACCGCTGCGGAGGACGCCCGGACTGGAGCCTTCGACGGCCTACAAGGTCGCGCTGTGCGCGACCGCGGCCCTGAGCGTCATCGTCTATTCGGCGATCTCGGCCTACCTGTGGACGGCGGGCGGCGACGCGGGTCGTCTGTTCGCCATCATCCAGGTCGCGGGCGGATTGCTGCACGTCAGTCTGCACATGCACCATGTCAGGCCGTTGCTGTTTTCGGCCGTGATCCCCCACAGTCTGTATTTCCTCGGCCTGCCGATCTACGGCGCGCTGGCGGAAGGCAAACCGCACGAAATGCTGATCGCCGTGGGCGGCGTGCTCTACATGATGCATTTGGTCGTGGCCGTGCGTCAGAGCTCCGCGACCATGGGCGCGCTGCAGTCCGCCAATGACGAAGCGCGCGCCGAGCGGAGCAAGGCCGAGGTGGCCAGCGCCGCCAAATCCGAATTCCTGGCCGTCATCAGCCACGAGATCCGAACGCCGATGAACGCGGTCATTTCCGCGGCGAACCTCCTGCGCCGGACGCGGCTGGATCGCGAGCAGCGCGAGCACGTCTCGATGTTGCTGGACGCGGGCGACGTGCTGGTCGGTCTTCTGAACGACGTGCTGGACCTGTCCAAGATCGAGGCCGGCAAGATGCAGCTGGAATCCTCGGTCGTGGACCTGCGCGAAAAGCTCGGCTCGCTGGGCCGGCTGTGGGAGCCCAAGGCGGCCGCCAACGGCGTGAGGATGAAGATCGAGATCGAGCCCGGCGTGCCCGATTGCGTTCGCACTGACCCGCTGCGGCTGCAGCAGATGCTGTTCAACCTGCTGTCCAATGCGGTGAAGTTCACCGATGACGGCTCGATCACCGTGGCCGTGGACTGGCGCGACGCCGACAACCGTCTGATCCTCGCCGTCACGGATACGGGGTGCGGCATCCCGCCGGAGCGGCTGGCCCACATCTTCGACAGTTTCGAACAGGTCGACGCCGGCACGACCCGCAAATACGGCGGCACCGGCCTGGGGCTGGCGATCAGCCGGCGGTTGGCCGAAATCATGGGCGGGCGTCTGACCGCCGAAAGCGTCGTGGGGGAAGGTTCGACCTTCGTGCTGAGCCTGCCGGTCGAGGCCGTGGCCAAGCCCGCCGCCGAGCCGCGTCGCAGGGCGTCGTCGCAGAAGGAGCTTCAGGGCAAGGTCATCCTGGCGGCCGACGATCATCCGGTGAACCGGCGGATTCTTACGCTGCTGCTGGAGCCCCACGGGTGTCAGATCGTGCTGGTCGAGAACGGCGCCGAGGCGGTCGAGGCGGCCCGGTCCCAGAGGTTCGACGCCATCCTGATGGACATGCAGATGCCGGTGATGGACGGGCTGGAGGCCGCCGCGGGCATCCGGGCCGAGGGATTGAACCGGCGCACGCCGATGATCGCCCTGACCGCCAACGCCATGGATGTGCACCGGGCGGCGTGGGACGCGACGGGGGTTCATGCCTTCCTGACCAAGCCGATCGATCCGGTGCTGCTGGCCGCGACCCTGGCCGAGGCGTGCGCCGCTCCGGTCGAGGAGCGTCAGTCCGCCGTGGCCTGACGCCAGCGGGCCAAGGCCTCGTCCAGCGACAGGGCGGTCCCGGGCGCGACCGGTTCGACATGCCCATCGAAACGCGGCGCCGGCGCCGGTTGGACCGGAGCCCCGGCAAAGGTCTGGCGCGCCTGATTGTGCGGATGGCCGGCGGCCTCCTGGAAACTCAGGACCGGGGTGACGCAGGCCTCGGTGCCGGCGAAACGGGCCGACCAGTCGTCGCGCGACCGGGTCGCGAACAGCGCTTCGAACCGGCCATGCAACGCCGGCCAGGTCGTCATCGGCAGTTGCGGCGCCTCGGCCGGGTCGATGTCGAGACCGTGCAGCAGGGCGGCGTAAAACCTCGGCTCCAACGCCCCCACGGCGATGAATTTCCCGTCGGCGCAGGCGTAGCAGCGGTAGAAGGGCGCGCCGCCGTCCAGCAGATTGGCGCCACGCTCGCCCGACCACAGGCCGCTGGCGGTCAGGGCGAAGAACAGGCTGGACATCATCGCCGCGCCATCCGTCATGGCGGCGTCCACGACCCGGCCCCGACCGGTGGTCCTGGCCTCGATCACTGCCGCCAGCACGCCGACGACCAGCAGCATGGCCCCGCCGCCATAGTCGCCGACAAGGTTCAGCGGCGGTCGGGGCGGGCGGTCCGGCTCGCCCATCGCGTGCAGGGCGCCGGTCAGGCCGATGTAGTTGATGTCATGGCCGACGCTGCTGGACAGCGGACCGGTCTGGCCCCAGCCGGTGATGCGGCCGACGACCAGCCGAGGATTTCGGGCCATGCAGACCTCGGGCCCCAGGCCGAGCCGCTCCAGCACGCCCGGCCGAAAGCCCTCGATGACCGCGTCCGCCGTGGCGATCAGGTCCAGGATCCGGTCGCGGTCCGCCGGGTTCTTGAGATCGACGGGGACAGCGCTGCGGCCGCGATGCAGAACGGCGCCGCCGACATCGCCGAAGGCCCCGGCGCCGTCGGCCCGGGTCAGGCGGACGATCTCGGCTCCCAGGTCGGCCAGGACCATGCCGGCGAAGGTGACCGGGCCGAGGCCGTCGAACTCGATGATGCGGACTCCGGAAAGGGGTTTCATGTCGCTTTGCTAGCCGGGGATGTCAGTTGGGTCGAGACGGGGCCTTGACCCGGGCGGCGCGATGAACCAGAAGGCGCAACCGCGAAACGGCCTGGCCGTTTCCGCACGGTGCGCGTCCTTAGCTCAGTTGGTTAGAGCATCTGACTTTTAATCAGAGGGTCCTCGGTTCGAGCCCGAGAGGACGTACCATCCTTTCTCAAGTGAGGCCTGACATGCGCGGCCTGATCGTTGTATCCTGCGTGCTGGCGCTCGGCGGCTGTTCTGCGGCCGGGCAGGTGCGGGACGGGTTCGGCGATGCGGCCATGACGCCGCTGACCGATCTGAACGTGCGCCGCGAGCAGATCCCCACGGTGCTGCTGCAGGCCCAGGCCAATCCGTACGACCGGCGTAACCTGAACCAGTGCACCACCATCGGGGCCGAGGTGGCGCGGCTGGACGAGGCGCTGGGGCCGGACCGGGACGAGCCGGCGGCCCCCGACAATCCGACCCTGAACGAACGGACGCAGGACGCGCTGGCCGAAGCGGCGCTGGATGCGATCCGCAACGCGGCGACGGACTTCATCCCGTATCGCAGCTGGGTGCGGGCGTTGTCGGGGGCGCAGGCGCGGTCCAAGACGGTGCAGGACGCGGTCGAGGCGGGGCGGCTGCGGCGGGCCTTTCTGAAGGGGCTGGGGATGAAGGCGAACTGTGCGCCGCCCGCCTCGCCTGCGTGGTTCCGGCCGACCGGGCGGTCGCAGCGGTAGCTAGCGGCGCTTGTCGGTGCGGTCTCCTCTGATCTGGACCGTGCCGTCCTTGGCGAAGGCCTCGAACGACGGCTTGTCGATGTTGCGGAACTCGCCGGTGCGGTCCCAGTCCCAGTCGAAGGAGATGCGTTCGCCCTTGTGCGCGAACTTGCCGGACCAGTGGGCGAAGAACGAATATTTGTCGCCGCCGATGATGATCACGTGGCGATGCAGCGCGGTCTGGTTGCCTTCGAAGCGGGGCGGCTCTTCGACATAGGTGTTGTAGGCGTGGAAGCCTGATTTCTCGATCCGCATGGTCAGTTCCCCCCGTTAGTTCGACGTATGGCGCGCGTGGAAATCGCGGCGGAACTTTTCGAAACGGCCGTGCTGGATGGCGTCGCGCATGGCGGCGGTCAGGGCCTGGAAGAAGGCGATGTTGTGCCAGCTGAGCAGCACTTTGCCGAGGATTTCGTCGGCCCGAATCAGGTGGTGCAGATAGGCCTTCGAGTAAGTCGAGGATGGCCCGTCGATGGCGGGGTCGAGCGGGTCGTGATCCTCGGCGAAGCGGGCGTTCTTCAGGTTCAGCGGGCCGTCCCAGGTCCAGGCCTGACCGTGGCGGCCGGCGCGGGTGGGCAGGACGCAGTCGAACATGTCGACGCCGCGCCAGACCGCCTCGACCAGGTCGATCGGCTTGCCGACGCCCATCAGATAGCGGGGCCGGTCTGCGGGCAGCATGTCGGGGGCGTAGTCGAGAACCTCGCACATGGCCTGATGGCCTTCGCCGACGGCGAGGCCGCCGATGGCGTAGCCGTCGAAGCCGATCTCTCGAAGCTGGTCCGACGACTGGCGACGCAGGTCCTCGAAGGTCGAGCCCTGCTGGATGCCGAACAGGGCCTGGGTCTCACGCGCGCCGAATGCGGCCTTCGAGCGGGCGCCCCAGCGGATGCTGAGTTCCATGGCGGCCTTGGCAGCGGGTTTTTCAGCGGGCCAGGCGACGCACTGGTCCAGCTGCATCGAGATGTCGGCGCCGATGCGGTCGGCCTGAATCTCGATCGAACGCTCG
The DNA here is from genome assembly GCA_018820205.1 of Alphaproteobacteria bacterium. Taxonomy (GTDB): domain Bacteria; phylum Pseudomonadota; class Alphaproteobacteria; order Caulobacterales; family Caulobacteraceae; genus Brevundimonas. The sequence continues at coordinate 9,664 of JAHJOK010000050.1, read as the reverse complement.
GGCGAGAGGACGTGTCTGGAGCCGTCGATATGGCTGGAGAAGGTGACGGCGTCCTCCTTCACCTTCGAGATTCCGGCCAGGGACATGACCTGAAACCCGCCGCTGTCGGTCAGGATGGGTTTGTCCCAGTTCATGAACCTGTGCAGGCCGCCGAGGCGCTCCATCCGCTCGGGGCCGGGGCGCAGCATCAGGTGATAGGTGTTGCCCAGCAGGATGTCGGCGCCGGTCGCCTTCACCTGATCCACCGTCATCGCCTTGACCGTGGCGGCGGTGCCGACGGGCATGAAGGCGGGGGTGCGGATGTCGCCGCGCGGGGTCTTCAGCACGCCGGTGCGGGCGCGGCCTTCGGTGGCCGAAATGTCGAACGGAAAGGGCAAGGGCGGGCTCTGTTGCGGATCGGGGCGTATAGGCCGCCCCGCTCCGGGTGACCAGCCATGGGGCGTCGCCTCCTGCCGGTGTGGCGGAGTTGATGGGAAGGGCGGGCGGCGCGTTCCGGACCCTCGTCCGGATTTGAGTTTTGAATACCGTTTCGACGAAGGCTGAACGCGCCGCACGGAAGGTCTGACCGGGTGCTGTCGGCTCTGGACCGCGTTGCAGTCCCGAACCAGCGACGCTCTTAACGCCTTGCCGACTACAAGCCCCCGGCGGGAAGGTCGGCGTGCTCGCGAAAGCCGATCCCCTGAACACGGCCAGTTTCCTGCTGACCGTCTTTCCTGGGGGCGTAACCCCCATCGTCCGCGAGGTCCGGGACCGGGAGACACAGCCCCCGACCGCCGATCCTCACGAACCCCCGCTCCATCCGTTCCCGCCGCGACAAGCTCGCAAGGCCTTGCGCCCTTCCCCAGCGACGGGACCGGGGAGAAGGATACGCCCGGTTTGATGCAGGGCGCGTTCGGAGGCCGGTTATTCGTGGTGGGCGTTGAATGGGTTGGGAAAATCGGGGCGGGTGTGGATCAACCGGCCCGGATACCAAACACCGAGCATCCCCGCGAAGGCGGGGACCCAGGTTTTGGCGGGGCGCGAGGCGGTCAGGTTATTGTTCCGGCGCACACAGATGACAGCTGGAACGAGCCGGTTGGCGGCCGCGCTCCGGCTCAAACCTGGGTCCCCGCCTTCGCGGGGATGCACGGAAATATGGCTGGGCCGCCTTCGCGGGGATGCACGGAGTTGGGTTGGTGGTGGGGGGCTTTGGCGGGCGAGGCGCGCGCGGAGGACAGGCGGGGTCGCTACCACCAACGCTCGGCGCGGCCGACGCCGCCCGCGGCCTGTTCCAGAGCTGCGCCGACCTGGAAGACGGTGGCCTCGTCGAGGGGCTTGCCGATGACCTGGAGGCCGAGGGGAAGGCCGTTGGCGTCGATACCGGCGGGGACCGAGATGCCGGGCAGGCCAGCGAGGTTGGCGGTGACGGTGAAGACGTCGTTCAGATACATGGTCACCGGGTCGATCTGCTTGTCGCCGATGGCGAAGGCGGCCGACGGCGTCGATGGCGTCAGGATGGCGTCGCAGCTGTCCCAGACGTTCTCGAAATCCTGGGCGATGCGGCGGCGGACCTTCAGGGCGCGGACGTAGTAGGCGTCGTAGAACCCGGCCGACAGAACATAGGCGCCGATGACCAGACGACGTTTGACCTCGGCGCCGAAGCCTTCGGCGCGGCTGGTTTCATAGAGGTCGGTCAGGGACGAGGCCTTTTCCGCCCGATGGCCGAACCGCATCCCGTCATAGCGGGCCAGGTTGGACGAGGCCTCGGCCGGGGCGACGATATAGTAGGTCGGCAGGGCGTATCTGGTGTGGGGCAGGCTGATCGGCACGATCTCGCAGCCGGCCTCCTTCAGCCAGGCGATCCCCTGGTCCCACAGGGCCTGAATCTCGGCGGGCATGCCGTCGATGACGTATTCGCGCGGCACGCCGATGCGCAGGCCCTTGACCGACTTGCCGACGCTGGCGGACCAGTCAGGCGTCGGGATGTCGAGGCTGGTCGAATCCTTGACGTCGAAGCTGCACATGGATTGCAGCATCAGGGCGGCGTCCTCGACCGTCCTGGTGATCGGCCCGGCCTGATCCAGCGAACTGGCGAAGGCGACCATGCCGAAGCGGCTGGCGCGGCCATAGGTGGGCTTGATCCCGACCGTGCCGGTGAAGGCGGCGGGCTGGCGGATCGAGCCGCCGGTGTCGGACGCCGTGGCGGCCAGGCACAGGTCGGCGGCGACGGCGGAGGCCGACCCGCCAGAGCTGCCGCCCGGAGTCAGATCGGCGTTGGAAGTCTTTGATTTCCAGGGATTGACCACGGGACCGAAGGCGCTGGTCTCATTCGACGAGCCCATGGCGAACTCGTCCATGTTGAGCTTGCCCAGCATGACCGCGCCGTCGCGCCACAGGTTGGCGGTGACGGTGGATTCATAGGGCGGGACGAAGCCGCGCAGCATGTTGGACCCGGCCGTGGTCTGGACGCCCTCGGTGCAGAACAGGTCCTTGATTCCCAGGGGGGCGCCTTCCAGCGGGCCGGCGGTTCCGGCGGCGATCCGGGCGTCGGAGGCCCTGGCCATGTCAATCGCCTTGTCCGGCGTGGTCACGACATAGGCGTTCAGGGTCGGGTTGGCGGCCTCGATGTTCGAGACGAAGGCGCGGGTGATCTCTTCGGAAGAAAAGGCCTTGGCTTTCAGGCCGTCGACGGCGGCTTTCAGGGTCAGCTTGGTCAGGTCGCTCATGACTATTCGACCACCTTGGGCACGACGTAGAAGCCGTCGGCGGACTTGGGCGCGTTCGACAGGACGGCCTCGACTTTGGCGCCGTCGGTGACGACGTCGTCGCGCAGCCGCAGCGGCTGGGCGACGTTGGAGGTCATCGGCTCGACGCCCGCCACATCGACCTCGTTCAGCTGGTCGATCCAGGCCATGATGCCGTTCAACTCGCCGGCCAGCGGTTCAAGCCGGTCGTCGGGGGTCTTGATGCGGGCGAGGTGGGCGACCTTGCGCACCGTCTCTGCGTCGATGGCCATCACGGCTCCAGCGAAAAGGGGAAGGGCGGGATTAGCCGTCCGGTCCCGGAATCTCAAGGATCACGTGCGCCGGGCGATGACCGTCAGCCAAGCGGCCTTGGCGCCCCGGAAGAACCAGCGCCGCTGGACGGAGAGGTCGTGACGCGACAGGCGTTCCGTCATGGCTTGCTCGGTCCACTGCACGACCTGATAGGTCCCCGCGGAATCTTCCGAGATTCGTTCCTCCTCGCCAAGCTGGAACGACATCAGCAGCGTTCCCCCCGGGCGCAATGCCGTCGCGATCCGGCCGATGACGCCGTCCACGAGGCTGCGGTCGATATGCTGGATGACGTAGAGGGCGACACATCCGTCCCACGGTCCCGCGAGGTCGTCCTCGATCAGGTTCAGGCGTTCGACGGTGCGGCCGCGTTCGCGCTGCAAGGCGATGAATCCCTGCGATGCGTCCGTGCGGCGGACGTTCAGGCCCATCGCTTCGAGCCGATCCGCATCCCAACCGGGACCGGACGCCGCCTCGAGCACCCGCCCGCCCACGCCGACGGCCGCGACGAACCGTTCCAGCGCCTCCAGGTGATCGGTTGTCGGTTCGTGATCGGTCTCGGCCGCATAGCTTTCGGCGCTGGCGTCGTATCCCGCGACCGTCGCGCGGTTGAGATCGCCGCCGTCCGTCGGACTCACCGGGCCGGGGTGGCGGTCACCGCCGTCGGCGTCTGGTCGTTCGGGCCTTGCGTCCACTGGACGATGATCTTGCGGCGGCGGTCGCCGATCTCGCCCGAGGCCTCGTCATAGGTGCTCTCCTGAACGTCGAGGTCGACCCGCCCGTTGGCGTGGGACAGGACCGTGTAATCGAGGAAGTCGCCGATCCTGTAGACCGCCCAGCCCTCGGCCGGGGAGTGGAAGAAGGCGATGTAGGTGTAGAGGCCGTTCATGGCCGGATCGCCGCCCGCCGTGCCGAACAATTTGGCGCTTTCGCCCGGGATCGGATCGACCCGGACCACGCCGGCGGCCCATTGCAGGCCGTCGTCGCCTTCCGATGCGTCGGCGACGGTCAGGGTTTCCGGCGCGCCGGAGGGCGTGAGGGACGCCGCCTGGGTCGGCGGGGCGAAAGACGCGGGCTCGGCGGCCGTCCCGTCCGGCGCGGAGGTCGCGTCGCAGGCGGACAGCGACAGGGCGGCGAAGACGGCGATGCTGAGGATAGAAGAACGCGCGGACATGGATCCCTCCCGAACCGATGATCGGCGACAGTCTCCTTTGACAGGCGGAATAGCAACGCCTACCGCCCCCGCATGCCCGTCCTCGACCTTCTCGACCTGCCCGCCGCCTGTCCGCCGGACACGGCGTGGATGGGGCTGGATCTGGGCGAGGCGACTATCGGGGTGGCGGTTTCGGACACCACGCGGATGATAGCGTCGCCGCTGGAGCTGATCCGCAAGTCGAAATTCACGGCCGAGGCCGAGCGGCTGTTCAAATTGATGGATGCGCGCAAGGTGTCGGGGCTGGTGATCGGCCTGCCGGTCAACATGGACGGGACCGAGGGGCCGAGGGCGCAGTCGTGCCGGGCGTTCGCGCGCAATCTGGAACGGTTCCGGCCGGTGAACGTGGCCTTCTGGGACGAGCGGCTTTCGACGAGCGCGGTCGAACGGTTCCTGATCGGGGAACTGGACCTGTCGAGAAAACGCCGGGCGGGGGTGGTGGACCGGACGGCCGCCGCCTGGATCCTGCAGGGGGCGCTGGACCGGGTGCGGGTGAGCCAGAGCCAGCCGTGAGCGCGCTGTTGCTGGGCCTGGCGCCCGTCTTCGCCCTGATCGCCATGGGATACGGCCTGCGAAAGTCGGGGTTCCTGCCGGACGAGACCTGGCGGCCGATCGAGAAGCTGTCGATCAATCTGCTGTATCCCGGCTTTCTGATCCCGGCGATCTGGAACGCCGACCTGATCGGCGGCAGCGCCTCGGCGGCGGGCGGGGCGGCGGTGGTTTCCGTGATCGTGGTGTCGATCGCGGCGCTGGCGCTGAAGCCGCTGATGACGTTCGACGGCCCGGCCTACACCAGCGTGTTTCAGGGGGTGATCCGGTGGAACAGTTTCGTCTTCCTGCCGGTGGTGCAGTCGCTGTTCGGGGCGCCGGGGCTGGCGGTCGGGGCGGTGATGATCGCCTGCATCATTCCGGTGACCAATATCAGCTGCGTGGCGGTTCTGGCGCGCTGGGGCCGGGGCCAGAAGGGCGTGCGGCCGCTGGCCCTGCTGAAGGCGATGGCGTCCAATCCGATCCTGCTGGCCTGTCTGATCGGGCTGGTGCTGAACCTGTCGGGGGCGCCGCGCCTGCCGGGGCTGACCGAGACCTTGGCCCTGCTGGGCGGAGCGGCCCTGCCGATGGGGCTGATCGTCGCCGGGGCGGGGCTGAGCTTCGCCGCCGTGGCAAGAAGCCGGACCACGATCGCCGCCGTGTCTGTCGTGAAGCTGATTCTCATGCCGCCGCTGATGTGGGGGCTGTGCCGGTGGTTCGGGGGCGACGCCCTGGCCCAGGCGGTGGCGCTGCTGTGCGGGGCGACGCCGGGGGCGGCCGCCTCATACATGCTGGCGCGCCAGATGGGCGGGGACGCGCCCTTGATGGCCGGGATCATCGCGGCGACCACCGTTGCCAGCGTGGTCACGATTCCGATCCTGATGGCGCTATTCCATCTGAGCTAGACAGGCCCTATACGCGGGCTTTGATGACCGATGCCCACGCCGCCGTCGATGACCTGATTGCCGACCGGCTGGTCGCGTTTCCGACACCCCATTTCCTGGCCGCCGCCGATCTGAACCCGCCGTTCGTGCTGGGGCTGCTGGATCTGGCCGATGCGTTCGTCGATCTGAACCGGTCGTCGTCCAAGGCGCTGGACACCCTGCGCGGTCGCACGGTGATGAACCTGTTCTTCGAGAATTCGACCCGGACCAGTTCGTCGTTCGAGATCGCGGCCAAGCGGCTGGGCGCCGACGTGGTGACCATGCCGGTGGGCGCGTCGTCGGTGAAAAAGGGCGAGACCCTGATCGATACTGCGGTGACGCTGAACGCGATGAAGCCCGACATTCTGGTGGTGCGGCACGGGGCGTCGGGCGCGGCCGCCCTGCTGTCGCAGAAGGTCGGATGCGCGGTCGTCAACGCCGGGGATGGTCGGCACGAGCATCCGACGCAGGCGCTGCTGGATCTGCTGAGCCTGCGCCGCGCGTTCGGGGACGTGGGCGGGCTGACGGTGGCGATCTGCGGCGACATCGCCCACAGCCGGGTGGCGCGGTCGAACGTGGCGTTGCTGTCGATGATGGGGGCGCGGGTCCGGCTTATCGGGCCGCCGACCCTGGTGCCCGGCGACGCGGACCGATGGGGATGCGAGGTGTTTCACGACATGAAGGACGGCCTGAAGGGCTGCGATGTCGTGATGATGCTGAGGCTGCAGCTGGAGCGGATGGACGGGGCGCTGGTGCCGTCGACGCGCGAGTTCTTCCGGTTCTGGGGGCTTGATCGCGAGAAGCTGGGCTGGGCGAAAACCGGGGCGAAAGTGATGCATCCCGGGCCGATGAATCGGGGCGTGGAGATCGATTCCGACGTGGCCGACGACCTGTCGGTGTCGCTGATCCAGGATCAGGTCGAAATGGGCGTCGCGGCGCGGATGGCGGTGCTGGCCAGTCTTTCGGCGCGGCTGGAGGATGCAGCGTGAGTTCGCTGGCCTTCATCAACGCGCGGCTGCTGGACCCGGCGTCCGACTACGACGGGCCGGGATCGGTCGTGGTCGAGGACGGGGTGATCACCCAGGTCGAGCGGGGGTCGGTCGCGGTGTCGGCGTCCGAGATCGTGGATGCGCGCGGCCTGTGCCTGTCTCCCGGTCTGATCGACATCCGGGTGCGGACGGGCGAACCCGGCGCCGAGCCGAAGGAGACGCTGAAGTCGGCCAGCCTGTCGGCGGCGGCGGGCGGGGTCACCACGGTGGTCATTCAGCCGGATACCGATCCGGCTGTGGATGATCCGGCCATGGTTGATTTCATCCAGAGGCGGGGCGCGGCGCTGAATCTGGTCAATGTGCGCGTCGCGGGGGCGGCGACGCAGGCGCGCGACGGCAAACGGATGGCCGAGATCGGCCTGATGCACGAGGCGGGCGCGCTGTATTTCACCGACGGGGACCGGGTCATCGCCGACAGCCGGGTGCTGTCGCGGATCATGACCTATGCGACCGCGTTCAACGCCCTGATCGCCTGCCGCCCGGCCGATCCGTGGCTGAGCGAGGGTTCGGTGGCGACGTCCGGCGAATTGGCGACGCGGTTGGGATTGTCGGGTGCGCCCGCGATCGCCGAACGCATCCAGCTGGAGCGCGACCTGGCCCTGGTGGAACAGACCGGGGTGCGGTTTCTGGTCGATCAGGTCTCGACCGAGGGGGCGCTGGAGGTGCTGGCGCGGGCGCGTGGGCGTGGGCTGGAAGTCGCGGCGTCGGTGTCGATCAACCACCTGTGCTTCAACGAGATCGACATCGGCGACTATCGCACCTTCTTCCGGCTGGAGCCGCCGCTGCGGCCCGAGAGCGACCGCCGGGCTCTGATCGAGGCTGTCCGCGACGGCCTGATCGAAGCGATCACATCCGCCCACACGCCGGCGCCGGCCGAGGACAAGCGCCGCCCCTTCGCCGAGGCCGCGCCGGGGGCGGTGGGGCTGGAGACCCTGCTGCCGGCCGCCCTGAGCCTGCATCACGAGGAGAGGCTGGATATTCTCGACGTGTTGCGTCCGCTGACCCACGGACCGGCGACCCTGCTGGGCCTGGAGGCGGGGGTGCTGGAGGCCGGAGCGCCGGCGGATGTGATCCTGTTCGACCCGGGCGCGCCGGTGATCGTGGATGCGGATGCGTTGCGGTCCAAGTCCAAGAACTCGCCGTTCGACGGGCGCAGGCTTCAGGGGCGCGTGGAGACGACGGTGGTCGGCGGGCGGGTGGTCTTCGGGGGCTGAGCTCTAGACGAGCAAGTCTCGAGCGCCGCTGTCCGGAAGCGGACAGGCCCAAGGTCTGTTAAGGGTGGGAAGCGGACGTTGATCTAGCTGAGGTGGAGGTGTGCTATCCTTCCGTATGCGGTCGCTATCGTCTCATAGTACGAAATACGGATGGGTTCGGCTCGAACATAAGAGAGACGGCGGAGTCGTTTGCTACGCCTACAAATCGGCGACTTCTTTGTCTCCCAATGCTGTCGCGCATTACCCGGATAGACACGCCGCCGAGCAGGGCTGCTACGCGGATTGGGGCGTGCAACCTCGGTCTTGGATAGCGGACTCAGGGCACGTGCACCGACCAGACTTCAATCTGACCGTCCTCAACATCTGGGAGCCGGGCGTGGAGGACCAAATCGCTGACGGGTTGTTCCGTGGTGGTCAGATCGATCAGGAACTGCCAGTTCGGCCCGTCCCACGCGTAGATGGACCCTTGCCAAACCTCGTCGCTCAGCGGAGCGAGCGCGGCACCGTAAGCATTTATCTGGTCGGCGATAAAATCGGCCAAGCGCGCGTCGATAGGCGCAACCCCATCGATCCCGTGTGCTGCAAGCTGAAAATCCCCGGTCGCCAATGCGGCCACCAGTTCTCGAAATCGGGGCCGGAGTCTTTCCGGTATCGGATGTTCTTTGTCGTCTCGTGCAAGCATTCGCCCGACGATGAAGGTGGAAGTCGATGTCCGCTTGGGGTCGAACCACGACATTGCCACCCAGCCCAAAACCGGACGTTTGTCCCACGGCCCGAAAGCAGACCTCATGAACCGCCGCTAGGGGTGGGTAGCGGACGTCGATCCACGAAGCTACTCGCTTAGTCGTTTGGTCACGGAATACTGCCCCGAGTGGGCTCACAATCCGAGCGGGCGCGGAGGATGGCAGGTAGCGATGTGACTTACCATGGGAGCAATCTGATGTTCGTGGCGCTAACTGAACTTGCGCTGGTGGGGGCCGCTGTCTTCTTGATTGCGGGTGTTCTGGAAGCTCTGCGCCGTCTGCGTGTCCGAGCAGTCGCCACGAAATGGAAGCGCGAACGCGATGTCGCCTCCATGTCCAGCCCAGTGTGGTATGGCCAAATCTCTTCACTGGAGGGGAAGATCGACGAAATGATCGCTCTGCAGAAACGCGGTGGCGGCTTCTGGCGGGATGTGTTGATGGGCGTGGTCGGCTATCTAGTCACCAAACTAGCCGACTGGTTCATAGCCGGGCTTTTCTACTATTGATGGGCAAGAAATCCGGCTCCCAAAGGCAGAAAGGGTGAGTGGTCGTCGGCCAAAGCCTCGCGGCCATCTCAGTCGCCCCTATATCGTTCACTCCTTGAATGGGTCGAGATCGGTCATCGGCTGTCAGGCGGCAAACGGACACTCAAACGTGCCCGGAACCAGACCCTCTACGGGTCGGTTCGGGGTGGAAAGCGGTCATCCCAAACGGCGATAAAAGTCCGCTTCACCGTCCCGGTATTCGGGTCGTGCCGCGCCCGAAGCGTTCACACTCATGGGCCGCATCGAGCACTGGCTGAACAATTGTCGCCAGCGCCCCTGACGTGACCCCCTGAAACTCCTCCAGGAATAGCTAGAGTCCGCCCCTCGGAAGGACGGACAGAATGAAGCGATCACGGTTCACGGAAGAGCAGATCATCGGGATCCTGCGTGAGCAGGAAGCCGGCATTGCGACGGCAG
>JAHJOK010000049.1 GCA_018820205.1 Alphaproteobacteria bacterium | reverse complement strand
GTGGGCGAACGAGGCGGCGGGCGCCGGGTCGGTGGGGTCATCGGCCGGGACGTAGATGGCCTGGACCGAGGTGATCGAGCCCTTCTTGGTCGAGGTGATCCGCTCCTGCAGGTTGCCCATCTCGGTGGCCAGCGTCGGCTGATAGCCCACGGCCGAGGGGATGCGGCCCAGCAGGGCGGACACTTCCGAACCGGCTTGCGTGAAGCGGAAGATGTTGTCGACGAACAGCAGGACGTCCTTGCCCTCCTCGTCGCGGAAATATTCGGCCTGGGCCAGGCCGGTCAGGGCGACGCGGGCGCGGGCGCCGGGAGGCTCGTTCATCTGGCCATAGACGAGGGCGCATTTCGAACCCTCGGTCGAGCCGCCGTTCTTGGTCGGATCAACATTGACGTTCGACTCGATCATCTCGTGATACAGGTCGTTGCCCTCGCGGGTGCGCTCGCCCACGCCGGCCAGGACGGAGTAGCCGCCGTAGGCCTTGGCGATGTTGTTGATCAGCTCCTGCATGGTCACGGTCTTGCCCACGCCGGCGCCGCCGAACAGGCCGGTCTTGCCGCCCTTGGTGTAGGGGCACATCAGGTCGATGACCTTGATGCCCGTGACCAGGATTTCCGACGAGGTCGACTGTTCTTCGAACGAAGGCGCCTCGCGGTGGATCGGGCGGTACATGTCGGTCTTGATCGGGCCCTGTTCGTCGATCGGCGCGCCGACGACGTTCATGATGCGGCCCAGCGTGCCCGGACCGACCGGCGCCAGGATGGACGTGCCCGTATCGGTCACCGGCTGGCCGCGCGTCAGGCCTTCCGAGGTGTCCATGGCGATGGTGCGGACCACGTTCTCACCCAGGTGCTGGGCGACTTCCAGGACCAGGGTGAACGGTTCGCCCGTCTTCTGGTCGACGTTCTGGGTGTGCAGGGCGTTCAGGATCGCCGGCAGTTCGCCGGTGAACTCGACGTCCACGACAGCGCCGATGACCTGGGCGATTTTGCCCGTGGCGCCGCCGGCCACGGCATTCGCGGCGGCCGGAGCCTTTTTGGCGGCCGGGGTTCTGGCGGCGGCGGGCGCTTTGGGAGCGGCGGGCTTCCGGGCGGCGGGTTTCTTGGCGACGGTGTCGGTCATCTGGGGTCCGTTTCGGTCTGGTCTGTCAGGATCGGAGGATCAGAGCGCTTCCGCGCCGGCGATGATCTCGATCAGTTCGGTAGTGATCTGGGCCTGGCGCTTTCGGTTATAGCTGAGCGTCAGGGCATTGATGAGGTCGCCCGCGTTGCGGGTGGCGTTGTCCATCGCCCCCATCTGGGCCCCGAAGAAACTGGCCTGGTTCTCGTACAGGGCGGCCAGTACCTGGGTCGTGATGTTGCGTGGCAGGACGACGTCGAGAATTTCCTCTTCCGAGGGCTCGTACTCGTAGACGGCGCCGTTCAGATCGATCGGCGGAGCATCGCCGTCCACCACGGCGGGGATCAGTTGTTTGGGCGTCGGCACCTGGGCGATCACCGACTGGAAGCGGCTGTAGAACAGGGTGACGACGTCGGCATTGCCGGCCTCGAACTCGGATGTGATCAGCTCGGCGATCGGCTCGGCGGCCGCCAGTCCGATGACCTTGTGCTCGCTCAGTTCGAAAGTCCGGATGATCCGGCTGCCGTACAGACGCGTCAGGCCGTCGCGAACCTTGCGGCCCACGGCGATGATCCGGACGTCCTTGCCGGCGGCGATCAGGGTATTGATCCGATCGCGCGCGGCCCGGATGACGTTGGTGTTGAACCCGCCCGCCAGACCTTTGTCGCCGGTCGCCACCACGATCAGGTGCTTCTTGTCCGAACCCGTGCCGGCCAGCAGTTTGGGTGCGCCGTCGCCCGAGACGCCGGCCGCCAGATTGGCGATCACGGCCGCCATCTTGCGGGCGTAGGGACGGGCGCTCTCAGCCTGATCCTGCGCGCGTTTCAGCTTGGCCGCGGCGACCATGTTCAGGGCCTTCGTGATCTTCTGCGTGGACTTCACGCTTCCGATCCGATTGCGCATTTCCTTGAGGCTGGCCATCGGGCGCTACTCTTTCAGCTTTCCGGGGTCAGACTTAGGCGAAGGTCTTGGCGAAGGCTTCGATGGCGGCCTTCAGTTCGGCTTCCAGGTCCTTGGACAGGGCCTTGGTCGACTTGATGGCGTCCAGCGTCGATTGATGGGCCGAGTGCATCCGGGCCAGCAGTTCGGATTCGAAGCGGGCGATGTCGGCGATCGCGATCTTGTCCAGATAACCGCGCGTGCCGGCGTAGATCGAAACGACCTGCTCCTCGACGGTCAGCGGGGAATATTGCGGCTGTTTCAGCAGTTCCGTCAGGCGCGCCCCGCGGGCCAGCAGGTTCTGGGTCGAGACGTCCAGGTCTGAACCGAATTTGGCGAAGGCCGCCATCTCACGATACTGGGCCAGCTCGCCCTTGATCGAACCGGCGACCTGTTTCATCGCCTTGATCTGGGCCGAGGAGCCCACGCGCGACACCGAGATGCCGACGTTCACGGCCGGGCGGATGCCCTGGTAGAACAGGTCGGATTCCAGGAAGATCTGGCCGTCGGTGATCGAGATCACGTTGGTGGGGATATAGGCCGAAACGTCGTTGGCCTGGGTCTCGATCAGCGGCAGGGCGGTCATCGAGCCCGAGCCGTTGTCCTCGTTCAGCTTGGCCGAACGCTCCAGCAGGCGGCTGTGCAGATAGAAGACGTCGCCCGGATAGGCTTCGCGGCCCGGCGGGCGGCGCAGCAGCAGCGACATCTGGCGATAGGCGACGGCCTGTTTCGACAGATCGTCATAGACGATCAGGGCGTGCATGCCGTTGTCGCGGAAGAACTCGCCCATGGCGGTGCCGGCGAACGGAGCCAGGAACTGCAGCGGGGCCGGCTCGGACGCCGTGGCTGCGACGACGATCGTGTATTCCAGGGCGCCGCGCTCTTCGAGCGTCTTGACGATCTGGGCCACGGTCGAGCGCTTCTGACCGATGGCGACGTAGATGCAATAGAGCTTGTCGCCCTCGGCGGCGCCTTCGACGTTGATCGACTTCTGGTTCAGGATGGTGTCGATCGCCACGGCGGTCTTGCCGACCTGACGGTCTCCGATGATCAGCTCGCGCTGGCCGCGGCCGACGGGGATCAGGGTGTCGATGGCCTTCAGGCCGGTCTGCATCGGCTCGTGAACCGATTTGCGCGGGATGATGCCCGGCGCCTTCACGTCGACGCGGCGACGCTCGGTCGACTGGATCGGGCCCTTGCCGTCGATCGGCTCGCCCAGCGGGTTGACGACACGGCCCAGCAGGCCCTTGCCGACCGGGACGTCCACGATTTCGCCCAGACGGCGAACTTCGTCGCCCTCGGCGATGGCGGTGTCTGCTCCGAAGATCACGGCGCCGACGTTGTCGCGCTCCAGGTTCAGGGCCATGCCCTTAACCCCGGCCTTGGGAAATTCGATCATCTCGCCGGCCTGGACGTTGTCCAGACCGTGGATGCGGGCGATGCCGTCGCCGACCGACAGCACCTGGCCCACGTCCGAGACGTCGGCTTCGACGCCGAAATTGGCGATCTGGGACTTGAGGATGGCCGAAATCTCGGCGGCGCGGATGTCCATGGTCGGGCTCTCTGGCTTTCGTCGTTCTTGGGCGTCGGCGCCGGGCCGACGGTCAATCGGTGTGGCTTAGGCCCTTTTGAGGGCAAACTTCATCTGGTCGAGCTTGGTCTTCAGCGAGGCGTCGAACAGCGTCGAGCCGACCTTGACCTTCAGCCCGCCCAGGATCGACGCATCGACGCGGGCGGTCATCTCGGGATCCTTGCCCAGCGCCTGCGACAGGGCCGAGCGAATCCGGGTGGTCTGGGCGGGGGTCAAGGCCACGGCCGAGACGACCTCGGCGGCGACGACGCCGGTGTGGGCGGCATACAGGGTCTCGAAACCGGTGATCACGGCGCCCAGGTCGCGGGCCCGGCCGTTCTGGGCCAGCAGGCCGAGGAAATTGCGAGTCGTGCCGTCGAACCGGGCCTTGTCGGCGATGGCCGTCAGACCCTTTTGCTGGTCCTCGGCGGCGACGACGGGCGAGGTGGCCAGGCGACGCAGGTCGGCGCTTTCGATCCAGGCGGCCTGCAACGACTTCAGATCGGCGCGCACGGCGTCAAGTTTGCCGGTCTCCAGCGCCAGGTCGAACAGCGCCTGGGCGTAGCGCGCGCCGACTTCCGTCGTTCTGAAATCGTCAGCCAAGGCCTGTCCGTCCGCTATGCGTATCTGTTCAAACGACCGGTCGCGAGGATCGCGCCGGTCAAAGGCTTGAAATGCTTTAGGAAAGCACGCCAAGGGCCGTCTCTGCCGAAACGCCCCCTGGAAGCCGGGCGCCTGATAGCATGGGCTTTTCCCCGTCGCAACCGAGGCTGGAGCGAGGGATCGGGGAAGAAGGGCCAGGAACCAGGAGCGTATTGTCGCAGAACCGATCGGACATCTCCTCGTTGCTGCTAGTTCCCAATCCCTTGGTCCCCGATCCCTCACATGGCAGCCTCCACTTCCAAGAACGTCATCTTCGCCGCATTGGCCGGCAATCTGGCCATCGCCTGCACCAAGCTGGTCGCCGCCCTGCTGACGGGCTCTGCCGCGATGATGTCGGAGGCGATCCATTCGGCCGTGGACACCGGCAATCAGATCATCCTGTTGATCGGGTTGAAACGGGCCGCCCGCCCGGCCAGCGAAAGTCATCCCTTCGGCCACGGGTTGCAGCTCTATTTCTACACCTTCGTCGTTGCGGTGCTGATCTTCGGCGTCGGGGCCGTGATCTCGATCACCCACGGGGTGGAGCGCATCCAGAACCCGGAGCCGATCGAGAATCCGTGGATCAACTACGTCGTTCTGGGCTTGTCGGTCTTGTTCGAGGGCGCATCCTGGCTGGTGGCGCTCAAGGCCTTCAACGCCGAGCGCGCCGGGCGCCCGTTCTTCAGCGTCATCCGCTCGTCCAAGGATCCGACGGTCTTCACCGTCCTGTTCGAGGACACCGCCGCCCTGCTGGGTCTGGTTGTCGCTCTCGTCGGCGTGGCCTGCAGTCATATGCTGGACATGCCCGTTCTGGACGGCGTCGCATCCATTGTCATCGGCGTCATTCTGGCTCTGACCGCCGCCTTCCTGGCCATCGAGAGCCAGAGCCTGCTGACCGGCGAGGCCGCCGATCCGGAGACCCGTCGCGGCATCGAAGGCATCGCCCGCGCCGAGCCGGGGGTCGAGGGTCTCAACGACGCCCGGACCATGCATTTCGGGCCCAACGAAATCCTGGTCGCGCTCAGCCTGGATTTTCGCGACGACCTGACCGCCGCGCAGGTGGAGGATACGGTCGCGCGGCTGGAAGCGCGTATCCGCGCGGCCTATCCTCAAGCAGGGCGGATCTATGTCGAGGCCCAGAGCCTGGCCAGTCATGCAGCCGTGCGCGCGGCGGTCGTCGCGGGCGGCGGCGCGGGCGCCCTGGTCGATCAGGTTCCGGAAGTCGTTTCGTCGCAGCCTGCCCCGTAGCGACCGCTTGAACTCTGTCTCGCCGCATGCGCTACAGGGGCAGCCGTTTTTCGAGAAAGCCTGATGTTCGAATCCATCATTCCCCTGTTCTCCGACCCGGCCGCGTGGGCGGCCCTCGTCACCCTCGTGGTGATGGAGGTCGTACTGGGGATCGACAATCTGATCTTCATCTCGATCCTGTCGAACAAACTGCCGCCCGAGCACCGCTCGCGGGTGCGGCGTATCGGCATCGGCCTGGCCCTGGTCATGCGCCTGGCCCTGCTGTCGATCATCGCCTGGCTTGTCGGCCTGATTCAGCCGGTGTTCTCCGTGATGGGTAATGAATTCTCGTGGAAGGATCTGATCCTGATCGCGGGCGGCCTGTTCCTGATCTGGAAGGCGACCAAGGAAATCCACCACACGGTCGACCCCACGCCGTCCCACGACGTGCTGGACAAGAAGGACGTCGTCATCTCCAACGCCGGCGCGGCGATCGTCCAGATCATCATTCTGGACCTGGTCTTCTCGATCGACTCCATCCTGACGGCGGTCGGCATGACCGAACACCTGCCGATCATGGTGGTCGCCGTCCTCGCGGCCGTGACCGTCATGCTGCTGGCGGCCGATCCCCTGGCAAACTTCATCGCCAAGAACCCTACCGTGGTCATGCTGGCTCTGGGCTTCCTGCTGATGATCGGTCTGGTGCTGATCGCCGACGGTTTCGGCTTCCACGTGCCCAAGGGCTATATCTATGCGGCCATGGCCTTCTCGGCCGGGGTCGAGGCCCTGAACATGCTGGGGCGCTCGGCCACCTCGAAACAGGAGAAGGCCAGTCGGGCGCGAGAAGCCGCGAACCAGGCCGAGGCCCGCGCGGTCCAGGCCGAGGCCGACGCCGCTTCGGACCGCGGGCACTGATGTCCCGGCGGCCGCACCGTCTGTTCGCGGCGGCCGCAGCGCTGGCGAGCCTGACGTTTGCTTCGACGGGCGCCGCCCAGACTTCTCAGGCCGCCGCCGAGCCCCGGGCCGCGACCGCAACGGCCGATACTCAGCCTGCACGCCCGCCCGTCTACGGCTATGAAGTCGTCGCCAGATATCCGCATGATCCGACCGCCTTCACCCAGGGGCTCGAGTTTCACGACGGAGACCTGCTGGAAAGCACCGGCCGCAGCCCGTCCAGCATTCGCCGCGTCCGGCTGGAGGACGGCGTCGTGCTGCAAAAGCGCGACCTGGACCGACAGTTCTTCGGGGAGGGCCTGACTGCGGTCGATGACCGCCTCATCACCCTGACCTGGCAGGGCGGCCATGGCTTCGTCTGGGATCTGGACGATCTGGAGCCGGCCGGGACCTTCTCCTATTCCGGCGAGGGCTGGGGCCTGACGCACGACGACACCCGGGTGATCCTGTCGGACGGGGGGCCGCATCTGCGCTTCCTCGACCCCGTGACCCTGGCCCAGACCGGATCGGTCCCGGTGACCTTCATGGGGCGCCCGTTGACCCGACTGAACGAGCTGGAGTTCATCGAGGGCGAGGTCTTCGCCAACATCTGGCAGACCGATTTCATCGTCCGCATAGACCCGGCGACCGGCGTCGTCACCGGCGTCATCGACCTGAGCGGCCTGCTGCCCGACCCGGTCGATGACCCCGCCGACGAGGTGCTCAACGGCATCGCCTGGGACGCGGCGGGCAAGCGATTGTTCGTGACGGGCAAGAACTGGCCGACCCTGTTCGAAATCCGACTGACCGACCCGGAATAGATCCGGGGACGCGACCTCAGTCGATGCGCGAGGCGCCGCCGCTGATCTGGCAGGCGTAGTCCGCCTGGGGCCGGCCGCTGACGGCGCCCGGGATCGGAATCAGGATGCCGCCGCGCGCGCGGCAGCTTTCGGTCAATTCATCCAGCTGTGCAGTATAGCTGTGCGAGCGGTCGCGCGGCCCGGTGGCGCAGGCCGAAGCGGTCAGCGCCAGCACGACGGCGGCGGATGAGAGAACGATACGCGCGGTCATGACGATGTCTCCGGTTGGATGATCTGCCCCCGCAGTCATCCTGCGCTCAAAAGCGCGTCGCCGCCAGTTTGAGCATTCGCGCCGCCCTCGCGACGAGGTGTGCGTTCGCGCTTCGCCAGCGCACGACAGTCGCCGTTCACGAAGCCGGGCCGTGCATCGCCGCATGTCCACTGGCGGCTGGCGCGGGCCGGGATGAAGGGTCGGGCCATCGAGACCCGCCGGGCCTCACTGACCCCGAACTGGAAGCCGCCATGATCCGCACTGCTCTCGTCGCCGCCGCTCTTGCCCTGACGACCGTCCCGGCCGTGGCCGGCGAGCCCGCGACCCTTTCCCTGACGTTCGACACGGGGGTCGAGACCGGCGCGGTCATGGTCGCCCTGTATGACGCGGCGACCTACAATGGTGGGCAGCCGGTCCGATCCGCCATGATCGACGTCGCCTCCGGCCAGCACATGACCACGTTCCAGGGTCTGCCGCACGGCGACTACGCGGTGAAGGCCTTTCATGACACCAACGGCAACGGCCGGCTGGACGCCAATCCCTTCGGCGCGCCGATCGAACCCTATGCCTTTTCCAACAATGCACGGGGCAATATGGGCCCGGCCTCGTGGGATCGCGCCCGGTTCACCGTCTCGGGCGACACCGCCCAGACGATCAGCATTCGCTGAATTTTAAGAGAGCAAACGCCGACGGCGCGGTCGTCAGCTGTCCGAGCCCAGACTTTCTTGCAGGGGCTATCGCGCGCGACGCGGTCGTTCCCTGTTTGAGCCCATTTTCCCGCCTATTGGAGACCCGCCATGCCTCCCTCACGCCGCCATTTCCTGATGGGCGCCGCCGCCCTGTCCGCCGCCGTCGCCACGCCCGAGACGGTGCGCGCCGCCATCGCCCAGGACGTCGCCGCGCCCTGGGCTCTGGCCACCGCCGACCTTGAAGGGGATATCGCGCCGCGCGCCATGCGACTGGTCCACGGCCGCGCCCCGGCCGGGCTGGAAGGCACGCTGTTCCGCAATGGTCCGGGCAAGTTCAGGCGGCCGGGCGGCAGCGCCACCCACTGGTTCGACGGCGATGGCCTGATGCGGTCGTTCGATCTGAGGGACGGCGGCGTGACCCTGGCGGCGCGCTTCGCCGACACGTCCAAGCGCCGCACCGAGACGGCCCTGGGTGCGGTGGTCACCCCCGGCTTCGGCACAGTCGGCGACGAACGCGCGCGTCTGGGGTCAGCCGACGACGCCAATGCCGCCAACACCGCCGTCATGGTGACCGGCGACAAGGTCTGGGCCCTGTGGGAGGGCGGCTCGCCGGTGCAGATGGACGCCTCGACCCTGGCCACGGAACACTTCGTCACCCTGCGAGACGACCTGAAGGGAATGCCGTTCCAGGCCCACCCGCGGTTCGCGCCCGACGGCACGGTGTGGAACGTCGGCATGAACGGCGATCAGGCCATCGTCTGGCATCTTCAGGCGTCAGGCGCATTGATCGACGCCCAGGTCGTCACCCTGCCGCGCGCCAGCTATCTGCACGATTTCACGGCCACCGAGCGCCACCTGATCTTCGTGCTGCAGCCGTGGATCTTCGACCACCACGCCATGCCATTCATGACCCAGTTCGCCTGGCGGCCCGAGCTGGGATCCCAGGTTCTGGTGGTCGACAAGGCGGACCTGACTTCGACCCGGATCTACGAATTGCCCAGCTTCAGTTTCTTCCACCTGGGCGATGCGTGGGAGGAGCAGGACGGCACGATCCGGTTCGATGTCGCCGCCAATGTCGACAACAGTTTCGCCATCGAGGGCGCCCGCATTCTGGTCGAGGGTCGCGGAACCGTTCCGGGCCAGCCCAGCGTTCTGAAACTGATCACCCTGCGCCCCGACGGCCGGGCCGACATGACGACATCGGGGGTCGCCGCCGAGTTCCCGAAAAGCGATCCGCGCCGCGCCGGTCTGGCCCGCGACCTGACGGTCCATGTCGCAGGCGAGCGCGGGGGCCGACCGCTTCCCGACGGGCTGGCGGTTCAGGACTGGAGGACGGGCGATAACCACGCGTTCAGCTTCGGCGACGACCAGATCATGGAGGAGGCCGTCTTCGTGCCCAAGCCCGGGAAATCCGGCGAACGCGACGCCTGGTTGGTCGCCCCGTCGATCAATCTGGCCGAGGGCGTCACGGAACTGCACGTGTTCGACATCGCCGGGGTTCGAGACGGCCCGGTCGCCACCTGGCGCGCTGACGTCGCTCTGCCCGCCGGCTTCCACGGAGCCTGGCGCGGGTAGGGTTCAGTACCAGCCGGTCTCACGCAGGGCCCGGGCATAGCGGCGGCTTACCGGTGCCGTCAGGCCGCCGTCCAGCGTCAGGGTCGCCCGGCCGTCTCCGCGGGCCACGTCGCGAACGGCCCCCCTGGCCACCCACCAACTGCGGTGGGTCTGGGCGCCCTCCAGACCCTCCAGTTCATCCAGCGCGTCCGACAGCCGCATCAGGATCAGGTCGGACCCCCGGTCGGTGTGAATTCGCAGATAGTGGTCCTCGGCCTGCACCGCGCGGATCTCGGCCCCTCTCAGCTTCATCGGCAGCCGATCCGGGAACCGGGCCGCTGCGGACCCCGACATCGCGGCGTGGGTCTGGACCGGCTGGGCCTTGGAAAGGAAGACGTTGATCGTGCTGACCGTCGCCGTCACGGTCACCACCGGCCCGACCATCAAGGGCAGCAGGGAAAGAGGGTAGGCCCGGCCCTCGAAGACGAACCCGGTGACGAACCAGACCAGGATCGACACCGGACCGCTGATCGCGAGTGTCAGGACGATCACCCCCACCCACGGCCGCTCGTCGATATCCACCCAGCGTTCGATCAGCATCGAACAGACCTGACCCCATATCGCGCCGGCCAGCATGACCGGAACCCAATAGACCAGTCGCAGCCAAAGGGGCGCGCCGACCGTCCCGAACGCCCCCGTCAGCGCCAGCACGAGCCCCGCAGCCGCCGCGATGCCCAGCGCGCGGACCAGACCCAGTCGGGACGGCCGACTTGCCGAAAGGGACGAAACGGGGCGCGGCGCGGTCATGACTGGACGGTCGTCTCCGACTGGTGCTTTCGTGGGCCTCGAGCGGCCATGACCACGAGAAGGCGTTTCGATGAAGTTGGCAATCGCGGCGGCGGCGTTCCTGATGGCCGGTCCCGCCCTGTCGCAGGATCTGACCCTGAACCTGACGGCGCGCACGCCCGGGGGATCGCTGGCCATCGCCGTCTATCGCGACGCGGAGGCTTTTCGTCGGGGCGAGGGGGCCGTGGCGACCCGGACCGTGCCGCGAACCGGCCTGACGACGACCGTCGTCATCGCGGGGCTGGCGCCCGGCCGCTATGCCGTCGCGGCCTTCCACGACCTGGATGCAAATGGCGAACTGACCCTGTGGCCCATCGGCCTGCCCAGAGAGGCCTACGGCTTTTCCCGCGACGCGAGGGGCCGGTTCGGACCGCCGCCTTTCGCGGCCGCCGCATTCGCCCTGCCGCCATCCGGCGCCGCACAGGCCTTCACGCTGCGCTGAGCCCGCTCAAACCGCGATCGACGGTGGCGTCAGGCGTCTGACGCAGGGTCGGGCGGACAGACCGCGCGAATGCCCGCCGCGGCAAAGCGGACCATATAGTCGCAGGCGGTCTCCAGATCGCCCGACCGGCACAGGCCGCCCGACAGCCGGTCCAGCCGCCCCGTCTCGCCCAGGGTCAGGGTCAGGGCGCCCGACAGATTGTGCCAGGCCCAGTACAGATCGACCTGTCGCGCATCCGGCAACACGACCTTGATCAACTCGATCAGCCGTTCAATGGCCGGGTCGAAATAGCGGGCCATGGTCTCGCCGCCGAACGTCGGATTGGCGTTGGTCTGGGCCACCAGCGCGCAATAGTGTTTCCACCCCGGCCCGCCCTTCAACGACCACTGGAACGGCGGTTCGAGGAAGGCGCGCAGCAGGCCCTCCAGCGTCATCGACCCCGCGTTCGCCAGGGCATGGCGGTTGATCGCCTCGACCCGTTCGTTGTTCCAGACTTCGGCCCGTCTCAGGAACACCGCGTCGAACAGCTGGCGTTTGGCCCCGAAATAGTAGTGCACCAGGGCGGTATCGACGCCCGCCTCGCGCGCCACCTCGCGGATGGTGACGCCATAGAAACCGTGCTTCGAGAACAGGTCCTCGGCCGCATCCAGGATCGATTCCCGCGTATCGCCGCCGACTCCTTCGGCCTTGTTCTTGGGCGGACGCCCGCGCTTGGCGGGCGCGACGATCGGGGGCGGGGCGTCCAATTTGCTCATGACGTCATGCTAGGCGCCAAAAACCGCCTCGGTGCAACGGCGCCACACCTTGGCCGGACGTGCCGGGTGCAAAGCGTGGCCGTTTGACACCGGCGCCAAAGGGGGTCAGTTTCCCGGAAAATCATCGAACGCTGAATAAAAGCGTCCGCAGCTTGGAAACACATTGGGAAGGGTCTTCGCATGACAAGAATCATGAAGAGCGTACTGCTGGCCGGCGCAGCGTGGAGCGCCGCCTCGTCGATGACGATGGCGCAGGACGCGCCGCAACAGGGCGCGAGTTCGCTGGACGACATCGTCGTCACCGCACGCCGCCGCGACGAACAGCTGAAGGACGTCCCCGTCGCGGTTTCGGCCCTGACGGCCGAACAGCTGGAAACCACCGGCGCCACGGACATCACCGCCCTGCAGCAGCAGACGCCTAACGCCACGGTGCAGATCGCGCGGGGCTCCAACTCGACCCTGATCAGCTTCATCCGCGGCGTCGGCCAGCAGGATCCGCTGTGGGGCTTCGAGCCCGGCGTGGGTCTCTATATCGACGACGTCTACGTCGCCCGTCCGCAGGGCGCGGTGCTCGACATCTTCGACATCGAGCGCATCGAGGTCCTGCGCGGACCGCAGGGCACCCTGTACGGCCGCAACACCATCGGCGGCGCGATCAAATACGTCACCCGCCGACTGGACGCCGAACCCACATTGATGGCGCGCGGCACGGTCGGAAACTACAACCAGCGCGAGGGCATGATCCAGGCGTCGACCCCGCTGGGCGACACCTTCGCGGCCGGCTTCGCCTTCGCCAAATACGACCGGGACGGCTTCGGCACGAACCTGACCACGGGCGAGGAACACTACGACAAGGACGTCACCGCCTTCCGCGCCAGCGCCGAATGGACCCCGTCCGACCAGCTGTTCATGCGTCTGGCCTACGACCGGGTCGTCGATGATTCGAACCCGCGGCACGGCCACCGCGAGGTCAACTCGACCACCGGCGGCTTCACCCCCCAGGCAGATATCTACGACACCAACGCCGGCTTCCGCGGCAATCAGGAAGTCGAGACCGAGGGCGCCTCGCTGACGGCCGAATATGTCGTCAACGACATGATCACGCTGAAGTCGATCACGGCCTGGCGCAGCGGCGACACCGAAACCGTCATCGATTTCGACCAGACGCCGCTGCCGACCCTGGACGTTCCGGCCATCTATGCCGACGACCAGTTCACCCAGGAACTGCAGGCCCTGTTCCAGGGCGAGAACTGGTCCGGCGTTGCGGGCCTGTATTACCTGGACGGCGAGTCCTCGGGCGTGTTCGACACCATCGCGGGCAACCTGGGCGTCTCGATCGCCGCCGCGGGTTATGTGAACACCAAGTCGTTCTCGGCCTTCGCCGACTTCAGCTACGATTTCTCGGAGCGTCTGCACGCCTCGATCGGCGGTCGCTATACCAAGGACGACAAGGATGCGGGCGTTCAGCGGTTCTTCTATCTGGGGGCCAGCCGTTCGCCCCTGACCGGCGGCGCGCCGCGTCCGATCCTGCAGGTTCGCACCAACTATACGGCCGAGGATACGTTCGAGAAATTCACGCCGCGCGCCAGCGTGTCGTACGATTTCAACGACGACATGACCGGCTACGCCTCGATCAGCCAGGGCTTCAAGTCGGGCGGCTGGGACATGCGCGGCGACGCCGCCCTGGTGCCCCAGACGGTCGACGGCTACGACCCCGAAACCGTCACCACCTATGAGCTGGGACTGAAGGGCCTGATCTTCGATCGGCGTCTGTCGTTCGCCTCGGCCGCCTTCTATTCGGACTACAAGGACCAGCAGATCACGACCCAGCAGGTCGCGACGGCGCCCGCCGTCGGCGTGGCCTCGGTCGTGGACAACGCCGGCGCCTCGACCATCTACGGCTTCGAACTGGAAGGCCGCGCCTTCATCACCGACAGCCTGTCGTCCAACTTCTCGGTCGGCTATCTGAAGAACGAGTTCGACGAATTCATCACCCTGGTGACGGGCACGCCGGTCGATATCTCGGACACCCGCGAACCGCAGAACTCGCCCGAATGGTCGGCCTTCTGGTCGGTGACCTGGGCCGGCGATGTGGGCGGCGGCGAGCTGACGGTCACGCCGTCAGTTTCCTATCGCTCGGACTACCACCTGTTCGACGCGCCGGATCCCATCCTGGACCAGGACGCCTATACGCTGGTGGATCTGGCGGCGATCTGGACCGCGCCGAGCGGCCACTATCAGCTGGGCTTGTACGGCAAGAACCTGACGGACGAGGAATACAAGGTCGGCGGCTACAATTTCGCCGGCGCCACGTTCAACAACTCGATCTCGGCCTTCTACGGCCCGCCGCGCACCTATTCGGCGCAGCTGACCGTGCGCTACTGATCCACTCATGAGGCCACTGGGGCGGCGGTTCGACGAACCGCCGCCCTTTTTCTTTTGCAGCGCGTCCGGTCGCGGCTACGGTCGCGACCAAGGAACGAGAGTCCAGAGGAAGCCCAGATGACAATGCCCGCAGGCGCCGTGCCGACTCCGCTCGAACGCCCCGCGTATCGCTATTACGTCCTCGGCCTGCTGACGGTGGTCTACACCTTCAACTTCATCGACCGGCAGGTGCTGGCCATTCTGGCCCCCTATATCCAGGCCGAGATGAATTTCACCGACAGCCAGCTGGGCCTGTTGGGCGGTCCTGCCTTCGCCGTTGTCTATTCCACCCTGGCCCTGCCGATCGCCTGGCTGGCCGACCGGATCAGCCGCACCTCGATCATCGCGACATCCCTGGCGGTCTGGTCCGGGTTCACCGCCCTGTGCGGCATGGCGACGGGCTTCACCTTTCTGTTCGGCGCGCGCATGGGCGTCGGCGTCGGCGAGGCGGGCGGCGTGGCGCCGTCCTATTCGCTGGTGGCCGACTATTTCCCCAAGGCCCAGCGGGCTCGCGCACTGGCGGTCTATTCTTTCGGCGTCTCGATCGGCACTGGCCTGGGGTATCTGTTCGGTGGTCTGCTGGCGGCGGCCATCGACTGGCGCGCCGCCTTCATCGTCATCGGCCTGGCGGGGGTCCTGCTGGCCCCGTTGCTGAAGCTGACCGTCAAGGATCCGGTGCGCGGTCGCTATGATCAACCGGCTCCGGTGGAGGGCGTCATCGCGACGCCCGCTCCGGCCCAGAAGCCCGCCTCGTTCGGCGAGGTCTGGGCGATCCTGCTGAAGAAACCCAGCTTCTGGTTCCTGGGCTTCGGCGCCGCCTGTTCGTCGGTCTACGGCTATGGGGCCGCCTTCTGGCTGCCCAGCTTCTTCCAGCGCTCGATGGGCATGGAGGGGGCGGAACGCGCCTGGTACATGGCCGGGATCGCCTTCATCGGCGGCACGGCGGGCATCTGGCTGGGCGGCTGGCTGGCCGACAAGCTGGGCAAGGGCGAGAAGCGATCGGCCTATCCGCTGGTGCCGGCGATCGGTTTTCTGATTGCAGTGCCGCTGTTCTTCCTGGCCATGAACGTCGAGGACAAATGGCTGGCCTTCGCCTTGTTCCTGGTGCCCCAGGCCCTGTCGCTGGCCTGGCTGGGGCCGCTGATCACCGCCGTTCAGCATCTGGTGCCGTCGCATATGCGATCGACCGCCTCGGCCAGCTTCCTGCTGATCAACAACCTGGTCGGCATCGGCCTGGGCATCTATCTGCTGGGCGCGGTGTCGGACTATCTGACGCCCCGCTTCGCCGAGGAGGCGCTGCGCTACTCGCTCTATGTCGGTCAGTGGTTCTACGCCCTGGCGGCCATCCTGCTGTTCATCTCGGCGCGCAGCCTGAGACGCGACTGGGTGGATTGACGGTTGGGCGGTTGCGCCTGCGAAGGCGCGCCGCCTATAAGCGCGACCTATCCTTCCCAGCGATCGCGGCGGTCTCCCCATGAACATTCACGAATATCAGGGCAAACAGGTCCTGAAGGGCTTTGGCGCGCCGGTCGCCGAGGGCGTCGCTATCACCTCGGTCGACCAGGCCGAAGCGGCGGCGAAGTCGCTGCCCGGACCCCTTTATGTCGTGAAATCCCAGATCCACGCCGGCGGGCGCGGCAAGGGCAAGTTCAAGGAACTGGGCCCCGAGGCCAAGGGCGGCGTCCGCCTGGCCAAGTCGATCGAGGAAGTCGTCGCCCACGCGAAAGAGATGCTCGGCAATACGCTGGTGACCGCCCAGACGGGCGACGCCGGCAAGCAGGTCAACCGTCTCTATATCGAGGACGGCGCCGACATCGACCGCGAACTGTACTGCTCGCTGCTGGTCGACCGTGAAGTCGGCCGCGTCGCCTTCGTCGTGTCGACCGAGGGCGGCATGGACATCGAGGCCGTCGCCCACGACACGCCCGAAAAGATCCAGACCATCGCCATCGACCCCTCGACCGGCGTGACCGACGCCGACGTCGCCAAAATCAACGCCGCCTTCAAGCTGGACGGTGCGGCGGCCGAGGACGGCAAGAGCCTGTTCCCGATCCTGTACAAGGCCTTCATCGACACCGACATGGCGATGCTGGAGGTCAATCCGCTGATCGTCATGACCGACGGCCATCTGCGCGTGCTGGACGCCAAGGTCAGCTTCGACGGCAACGCCCTGTTCCGCCACGAGGACATCAAGGAACTGCGCGACGAGACCGAGGAAGACGCCAAGGAGATCGAGGCGTCCGAGTGGGACCTCGCCTATGTCGCGCTGGACGGCAACATCGGCTGCATGGTCAACGGCGCCGGCCTGGCCATGGCGACGATGGACATCATCAAGCTGTACGGCAAGGAACCCGCCAACTTCTGCG
>JAHJOK010000048.1 GCA_018820205.1 Alphaproteobacteria bacterium | reverse complement strand
GAAGGCGGCCGCACCGTCGGCGCCGGCGTCGTCGCCAAGATCGTCGAGTAGGACGCCTCAAGCCGACTGCGACCGCGTCGCAGCCGTCAGGCTGACAACAAAGAAGGCCCCCCGGTGAAAGCCGGGGGGCCTTTTTGCTTGTCCTTCGCCCCTTGCGGGAGCGGGACATTCTACGGCCTGAGCGCCGTCGCCAGACCTTCGGCCGTGTTCTCGGCCCAGCAGGCGTAGCCCGCGTCGTTCAGGTGCAGGTCGTCCGGCCCGACGCCGCCGCGGGGCAGGGCGGTCCAGTCGGACATGGCTTCGAACCGGCCCAGCACGGCGTAGCCGACCCGGCCGCCTTCCAGGGCGATGAGGCGGGACATTTCGGCCAGCGCCGGATTGCGGCCCTTGAAACCTTCGTTTGTGGTCGCCTCGGGCAGGCGCTGCGGATCGATCAGCAGGACGTCGACGCCGGCCGCATCCAGCACCGCTTCGCCGCGTCGAAAATCGGCGAAGATGTCGTCCATCGGCCGGTCGCGCAGGATGTCGTTGGTCCCAAGCTGCCAGATCACCAGATCCGGATCGCTGGCGGCGATCTCGCGTTCGAAGCGCAGGCGGGTGTCCAGCGCCGTCTCGCCGCCGATGCCCTTGTTGATCACGGTCACCTGCACGCCGGGCAGGCGACGTTCCAGCCCGGCCTCCAGCAGGGGGACGAAAGCGAGATCAGGCCGGCTGGCGCCCACTCCCTCGATGCTGGACGATCCCATCGCCAGGATGGTCAGGTCGCCCCCGGCAACGGCCTCCCGGCTGCGCGTCAGGCCTTCGTTGGGCGAGACGATGGCCGGATCGACCGGACATCCCGCCGGCGCCTGGGCCATCGCGGGGCTTGCGGCCATCAGAAACAGGGCGCCGAGCGCCGTCGCCGTCCTCATGTGTTCGGCTTGCCGGTGGCGGGATCCGTCGCCGTCTCCCCGGAATTGCTGGAGCCTTCCTCGCCCCGGGGCTCCGTCGCCGGACGGGGCTCATGGCCGTCTCCGTCGGGACGCTGGTTCTCGTTTTCGGTCTGACGCGGGGGGCGGGCGGGGTCGGTCATGGTCAAGCTCCTGTGGGTCGCGGCACCAACGCTCCAGCGCGACGGCGGCTCCCGGCCAACCTTTCGTTCACCACGCCGCTACACCGTCCCGAAACGGCGCATCGGATAGATGTGCGAGCGGAACGCGCCTTGCTGAGAGGCGCGGGTCGGAGACGCCAATGCCCGGAACGCTACAGATCGAGATCGTCAAGGCAAGTCAGTTGACGGTCGCGGACCGCGTTCTGTGGCGCGCCATGGTCGAGGCGAACCGCGATCTGGCCAGCCCCTATTTCGCCTGGGAGTTCACCGAGATCGCGTCCCGCATCGTGCCGCAGGCCGCGGTGGCGATCCTGACGCGGGACGGTCGGACGATCGGCTATTTCCCGCACCAGCGGCGCGGGTCGTCGATCCAGCCTCTGGGCGCGCCGATGAACGACTATCACGGCGTGATCGCCATGCCGGGCGATGCGCCGCCTCTGGCCGAGGTCGCCGAACTGCTGGGCGCGCCCCGGCTGAGCGTTTCCGCCTGGGTGGGACCGTCCGGCGTCGGCGCCCATCGCGAGACCCTGATGACCGTCCTGCCCGAGGAGGGCTACGACGCCTGGTATGCCGAAAGGCGCCGGACCTGGGGTAAGTATTTCAAGGACAAGGAGCGCGCGCGTCGGAGCCTGGAGACCGAATTGGGGCAGGCCGACGTCAAACGCGGCCTGACCGATCCGGCCATGCTGGATCACCTGATCGGGCTGAAGCGCGATCAATACGCCCGCACGAGTCGGCACGACATCTTCGCCTGCGGCTGGACCCGTGACCTGCTGCACGCCCTGATGGCCAGTGAATACGAGGGCTTCGGCGCCTCGATGGCGGCGCTGTGGGCGGGCGGCAAGTTGACGGCGATCGAATATTCGCTGCACGCCGGCGACCGCTACCATTTCTGGTTCCCGGCCTATGAGCCGGGCCTGGCCCGCTGTTCGCCGGGCATCCTGTTGACCATGGACACGATGCGGCTGGGGGCCGAGGCGGGCTTTCGCGTGTTCGACTTCGGCTTCGGGGGCGAGGGCTACAAGAAGTATTTCTGCAATGCGACGCAGGCCGTCCGCGAGGCCGTGGTGTTGAGGCCCGGCATGGGATCGCTGCTGTCCGACGCCGCCTTTGGTCTTCTGAACACCGCCGCCGGAGGCCGGGGCGAGCGGCTGCGCACCAGCGTGCGTCGCCGCTGGGCCGCCATCGAAGCCTGCGAGGTCACCCCCGCCAACCGCCTGAAGGGCGCCGCCGCCGCCGCCGTCGTGGCGGTCCGCAAGGCGACCGGCGCGTCCCACGCCGCCTGACCGAGATCATGAAAAACCCGAGCGCCGCCCGCCGCACCCGCTACCCCGGCCCCATCGCCGAGGCGAAGAAGCACCCGCACGCCCTGGTCGACCAGGGTTTCGCCACCGACGAGGCGCTGGCGGAAATCCTGCATCGCTATCCGGCCGACCTGTTCGACATCAACCTGTACGACTACGACGACGAGGGTCAGGTCAGCCTGCGCACCGGCGCGCGCGGCGGCCTGTCGGGCGACCAGCTTCTGGCGGCGATCCAGGCAGGCCGGCTGTGGGTCAACCTGCGGCAGGCGGAAAAGGGCTGTCCCGAGCTGTGGACGGCGGCGATGGGCGAGTTCACCAAGGTGCAGGCGACCTATCCGGGGATGAAGGCCGTCACTAATGCCGGTCAGCTGATCATCTCCTCGCCGGTGGCCAAGGTGCCCTATCATTTCGATGCGGCCGGCGTGATCCTGTTCCATCTGAGGGGCCGCAAACGGCTGTTCATCTATCCGGGCGACGAGGCGCATCTGCCGGAACAGGCGATGGAGCAGGTCGTGGCCCGTCAGACGACCGAGGAGTTGCCCTATACCCGCGCGTTCGAAGCGGATGCCCAGGTCATGGATCTGGAGCCGGGCGAGGCCCTGACCTGGCCGCTGTATGCGCCGCACCGGGTCGAGAACCTGGATAAATTCTGCGTCAGCCTGTCGATGGATTTCCAGACCTGGCCGACGCGGTTCAGGAATGGCGCGATCTATACCAATGCGGTGATCCGCAGCCGGGGAGGGCGTCCCCGTTTCACCGACGGCATGTCGACGCCGGAACTGGCGGCCCGCTGGGCGGCCTCTCTGGCCCTGCGCCGCGTTGGCGGACTGAAAAGCCGGATCGCGCATTTCGAGCGCGACTTCGAACCCGCCGTCGGGGTCGCCGACGGGGCCGCGGCGCTCAACGCCTGAGGCCGTCCGTCGGTTAATTCGATGTCATGACGTCGAGTTAAAATGACTTCCGTTCATCGCGGGGTCAGGTTTCGCTCAAGCCTTGGAGAGGAACTATGACCCAGAACACGATCAAGTCCGCCGCCGTCATCGCCGCCGCCCTGGCCGCGACGTTCACGGCCGCCGCCCCCGCCTACGCCCAGGAACACCAGGAAGTGCGCGTGCGCCGCGCCGCCGCCCGTATGGTGGTGATCGTCGAGGATCGCACCGACGTCGCCGTCGAGATCGAGCCCGGGTCTGGCGGTTTGCCGCTGCCGACCGTCACCCGCGTTCGCAATGAAATCCGCATCGACGGAACCCTGCCGCGCCGGGCCTTCCGTCAGTGCCGCAGCGGACCGGACGACGCTCGCCA
This sequence comes from Alphaproteobacteria bacterium, assembly GCA_018820205.1. Lineage (GTDB taxonomy): Bacteria > Pseudomonadota > Alphaproteobacteria > Caulobacterales > Caulobacteraceae > Brevundimonas. The sequence goes on along the minus strand of JAHJOK010000048.1, from coordinate 2,237 downwards.
GCCTGGCGACGGCGCTTCGGTCGAGGTGCGCGGTCATGGTCGGGTCGATCTGTCGGCCGCGCCCCTGATCGTCGTCCGCACCCCGCCGCGCGTCGATGTCTCTACCGAGGACTCCGCCGTCTACGGCGCTATCGGCCGGGGCGCGACCTCGATCGATCTGGGCAGCGGCGGCTGCGGCGACTGGACCGTCGCCAACACCTCGGGGTCCGCGGACCTGTCGATCGGGGGATCGGGCAATATCCGCGCGGGCACGTCCGGCAGCCTGGAGGCGGCCATCGGCGGCTCCGGCACGATCACCGCCGGCGCCACGGGCGATCTGGACGCCGCCATCGGCGGCTCGGGCACGATCATCGTCGCCCGGGCGACCGGTGCGGTCGAGGCGGCCATCGGCGGCTCTGGCGACGTTCGGGTCAACGGCGGCAATCCTCGTTCGATCGAAGCCTCCATCGGCGGTTCGGGCGACATCATCATCCAGGGGGATGCCGGCCCGCTGGAGGCCTCCATCGCCGGCGGCGGCGACATCACGGTGACCGGCACGGTCGCCAGCCTGGAGGCCAGCATGGTCGGCGGCGGCGATGTCCGCGTCGGCCGGGTCGCCGGCTCGGTCTCACAGTCCATCATGGGCGGCGGCCGGGTCCACATCGGCGAATGATCCCTCCGGTCATTCGCTGAACTGAAGGCGGCCCGGGCGCGTGGAACCCCCGGGCCGTCGGCTTGTGCGGCGTCGGATTTGGTCGGTTGCGCGGCAGGCAGTCTGACGGAACAATGCTCTCCGGGCCGTGGCGCAACGCCGGTCCGATACCCGAGAGGCCACTGATGCTCCGCTCCCTTGCCGCCCTCATGGTCGTCCTGACGCCGCAGGCGACGGTCGCACAGACGACCGGGCCGTCAGATCCGCCCGCCGGCCTGACGTGGATGGTCCTGAACGAGATCAACGGCGATTATTTCAATCGAGCCGAACCGATGAACCATCCGCCTTTCGTCACCGACGTGCCCGCAGGGATGATTTCAGCGGTCGACGTGTCGCACGACGGCAAAGCCGACTGGCTGGTCGACTATTCCAAGGGCGGACGTTCGAGCTGGTGTGGCACGGGCGGCTGTCTGGCAACGCTCTATGTCAGCGACGGCGACGACTATGTGATGGCGCTGGACCATCAGATTCTCGAGTTTGATCTGCAGCCTGATGGCCTGGAGGTCCAGGTCCACCACGGCGATTGCGTGCCCGACAGCAACGACTGCCGATACGCCTTCGCCTGGGATGCGGACCTCCGGCGCCTGGTCGAACGGCCCACGGCAGCCGGAAGCACCCTGCTGGCGCCCGGTCTGACACCGGTTCGGGCCTGGTTGGAAACGCCGGACATTCGCGAAGATGTGCCCGCCGAGGTCGCGTCGGCGTGGCGCGTCTCGCGGGTCACGTGCCCGTCGATGGCTGACGCCGGGTTCGAATCGCGCTGGGGCGCGCTTCGGGACACGCCGGACCTGAACGGCGACAGCCGCCGCGACTGGGTGCTGGACCTGCCCTATCCCTGCGACGATCAGGACGGGGAGCCGCGTTCCGCGCCCGGCTTCGAGGTCTATCTAACCAGCGGAGAAGACGCCGTGGAGCATGCTTTCCGCTCACAGCCCGAACACTGGGCGGCGATCGACCTCTCGACCACGCCCGCGACCCTGATCGATAATCCCCCTTGCGGATACGTCACTCCCTGTTCGGACCGGCGCCTGCGCTGGAACGGCGACACATTCGTCGACGACTGACTGCGCCCCATTCTCGCCGCTTGACCAAAGCGGAATCAATCGTCATAAGCGCCAACTCTTGTTGGACCGGCTGTGCACTTTCGGGTGCAGACGCGGTTCGCGGGAACGACCTCGGACCTGTTCTTTGCAGCGACCCAGGACTTCAACGGCCTTCGCGGTTCGCTGCGTGGGCCGATCGTTTTTGCGAAACGTGCGTACCTGAGGGCCTTTGCGGCCTAAAGGCTCCGGTCTTTGAAATGGTTCACAGGACGCAGGTTCGCCTGCTTGGGAAATACGACCGATATGGATCAAAGCATCCGCATCAGGCTCAAGGCCTTCGATCACCGCGTCCTCGACTTTTCGACGCGCGAGATCGTGAATACAGCCAAGCGCACCGGCGCCACTGTTCGTGGTCCGATCCCGCTGCCGACCCTGATCGAAAAGTTCACCGTGAACCGCTCGCCGCACGTCGACAAGAAGTCGCGCGAGCAGTTTGAAATCCG
>JAHJOK010000047.1 GCA_018820205.1 Alphaproteobacteria bacterium | reverse complement strand
GGGCATCCCGGATCCGCCCGCCAGGGCCTGTCCGGCAAAGAACAGGCCGCAAGTCACCGTCGCGGCCGAAAGGCCACGTTGAAGTAAACGTCGCATGGTTTGAGTTCCTGTGGTCGGGCCGGAAGGTCGGCGTTGACGATCCACAGCAAGCAAAACCATCCACAGCCTGTCAACGCGGCCTGTGAATATATTTTTACGGCGGAGTCTTGCTTCTAGATCGCCCTCGAAATCCAGCGACCGTCCATCAAAGTCTTGCAACGGCGCAAGTCGTCCGCGACTTTCTTCGATTCACCCGGAGGGCCCGTCATCATTGACTTCAGACCTCAATGCGTCCGGATTTCGCCGGAATGCGCGACAGGGCGCCGACGAGAGAATCGGATCGACGCCAGGCCTCCCGAAAGCGCGAAGCGCATGACGTCAGAAGCTTGTCGGACCGCCGAATATTGTCGGGCGTGGCCTGCGACGGATCAGCATGGGACCGGCGGATGCCGGCGGCCCCTTAAACAGGGGCCCGCCAAGACGTCCGCGACCGCCTGGAAGACGGCGGACACGCGGTCGAGGCGGTCGTCCATCGATGTCGACGATCGCGCCGACAGTCTCTGAGCCGAGTCAGGCGGTCTCGCGCAGGAAGTCGTCCTCGTCCTCGACCTGCGCCTCCTCCCCCTGTCGGTTGGGACGGAACTGACGCCCCATGCTTCGACGGGCGCTCTGGATGGAGTCGTAGAAATCGTCGGCCGCCAGGCTCAGGCTTTCCGGCGCGAGGGCGTGACGCACGGCGTCGGGATCCCATTCCTTGTTGAGCTGCTTGGCCAGGGCGAACACCACCGCCCGACCGACGCGCAGGACCATGCTCTTCTCCGCCTGTCTAACGGCGGCTTCACGCATGGTGTCGAGGTCGGCGACGGTCGCATAGGAGGCCTCGAGCGCATCCTTCATCTCGCCGATCGACGGATAGAGCATGTTGAGAAACAGCTGGCCGTTCTCATAATACCGACCGGCCCGCCCCTTCAGCTGCTTCTCCTCGATCTCCTCGGCTGTCCTCAGCAGGACGATCTCGGGCGCGCGTTCGCGGTCTTTCCAGAGATCGGCCGCCTTCGACCCCTGCGGGGCAAGGTTCAGATCGATATGCTTTGTCTTCGGCCTGGAGGCCCCGCCGGCTCCGCCCTCGCCGTCACGCTGGGGTTGGGCGCCCACGCCGCTCGCTGTATCGACCAGACGGATTCCCGTGGTCGTCGGCCTCGGGGAGACCCGGCGAACCCGCAGGTCGTAGAGCAGCTTCTGAAGTTCGTCACGGATGTCGTCGCTGGAGGTGCTCTCCGGCGCGAACGACCGAATGACGTCGATGAGCCACTGGGGGCGATGCTGGGCGACGAGGTCGCCGAAATGGGCGGCTTGAACGGTGTCCTGCTCACCAGCCTGGTATCGCAGGAACTGACGGTAGGCCTCCGGCAGCACGTCTGCGTCGTCCGGCAGTTCGATATGGACAGAGATGTGCTTCGATCCGAAGGGGATGCCGAACAGGGGGGCGTTGATGGACCAGCCGCGCCCGGTTTTCACATCATAAAGCTCGTCGCGATAGACGACGCCGGCGAGACTCAGGGCCGACTGGATGGCGCCGCTGATCGAGCGGTTATGGCTCGGCGACTTCTCATAGGGCGGGTCGTAGAAATAGTGAATCTTCACGCCGCCCGGCGCCTCGACCGTCTCGGTCCGCTCAAAGGCTCCGGCGGCGGCGCGTCGCGGCAGGGGCTCGAAAGCCCGGGTCCCGTCTCCGAGCTTGTGCGTTCCAGCCAGCAGGGTCACGCGCACGCCTTCAGGCAGGCGGTAGAACCGGTGATACAAGTAGGTGGCCAGCCACTGCGCATCGACCACCGGATCGCCGTTGTAAGGCGCACGGGCGGTCTCCTGATCCGCCTCGTTCCCCAGCAGGCGAACTTCCGTCCAGTCCTCCGTCAGGTCGTATCCTTCCTCGGCGGCCAGCTCGGTCACATCGATGACCTCGACGAGGTCGCCGTTCTCCAGCGTTCGCCGAAGACGCCCGTACCGCCCGTCGCGCTCGCAGAGGATCACCTCATTGACCGCGCCGGATTTGCAGGAGCGATAGACCATCCCCAGTCGGTTGGACGGCAGGGACGCCACCTTCGCGCCCATCCCGAAGTTCGCGTCCAGGCCCTTCTGCTTGCGGATGGACGAGGCTAGATCGCACATCCGGTAGAGCTCGGCGGCGTCCATCCCCGGTCCGGTGTTCCAGATCGCAAGCTTGGGCGTGTCGTTGAACGTCACAGTGCGGAAGATGACCTGACGACTGCCTTCGGGCGCGAGGGACGCGGCCTCCATTGCGTTCTTGGCCAACTCCCGCACCATCATGGTGCGCGGGCAACGCTCGATGGTGGTCGAGACGAGGAAATCGACATCGTCGATAAGGATCGGGGTGATGCTGGACTGGGTCATGGCGGCCTACAGCTTGAAGCCGGACTTGCGGGTCCGGGGAGCCTCGAAGCGGGCCTCGACCTCCGCGACGGCGTCACGCAGCGCCCGCATGATCTTCTTCACCTCCACGTCCTCGTACTCATAGACCTGCCGGTTCGACAGGTTGCCGATCCGGGCGATCGCATCGAGCGCCTTGGTGGTGCGACCTTCCGCCAGTTCACGGAATTTTTCGCGTTTCTGAGTCACGAATGAGCATCCTTGTGATCGTATTCGTCGATATTTTCGTCGAATACGAACCACACATCCGCACGATTTGCAATCACGCGGATATTTCAGGCCTATGGGGGAGCTGCCTCTCAGCTCCAGCGCGCGGTACCCTCGTCAGCTTTCAAGGGGCAGCAGGTCATCGACGACCCGGCCCGTCCGGGTCCGGCGGATGTGGACGATGATGTCGATGGACTGGGTGATCATACGGTGCGGGATCGCTGGCCCGACCTCGGCGATCAGATCCTCGATCCGGGACACAGCCTCGCGGGCGGAATTCGCGTGGATCGTCGAAAGGCCGCCCGGATGCCCGGTGTTCCAGGCCTTGAGGGTTTCGAGCGCCGCCGACCCTTCGCGCATTTCTCCAACGACGATCCGATCAGGTCGCATGCGCAAAGCGTCACGGACCAGGTCGACGACCCCGATCGGCACAGGGTGGCGGCGTGTGAGGGTGGCGACGAGATCCCACGCGGAACATTGAAGTTCGGGCGTATCTTCAATCAGGAAGACACGGTCGTTCGCAAACGCCGGCTCTGCGAGCAGCGCATTGGCCAGCGTCGTCTTCCCCGAACCCGTACCGCCCGAGATCAGCAGATTCCGGCGATCCCGCACCGCGGCGCGCAGGACCTCGGCCTGCCCCTCCGTCACCACGCCGTCACGGACATAGTCATCCAGGGTCCAGATCACGGCGGGTCGTTTCCGGATCGAAAAGGCAGGCGCGGCGGTTACCGGCGGGAGAAACCCCTGGAACCGCTCCCCGGTGACCGGAAGTACCCCTGCCAGACGTGGATTCTCCCGGGTGACCGGATCCCCGACATAGTCCGCGATCAACCGGATGACCCGTTCCCGGGCTTCTGACTCCAACTCGTGGCCGGTATCGGCGCGCCCGGTCCCGACGCGATCCAGGACCAGGCGCCCATCCGGGTTGACGAGGACTTCGACCACAAGCGGATCGGTGAGCGCCTCCAGGATGTCGGGCCCCAGCGCGTGGCGAAGCGCCTCCAGCTTCCGTTCGCCGACGATAGGATGGACGCTCATTCGGCCGTCCCGCGCTGCGGCCTGCCGCCCGAGATCAACCGGGCGGCCGTGTCATCGAGAAGCTGTTCGATCCGGCGGTCCACTGCGGCGCGGGCGACAGGATCCTGATCCGTGACGGCGTCCGGCAAACGCATGAAGAAGGCGCGGGC